>NZ_JBECOX010000005.1:0-415182 GCF_040104525.1 Pseudoalteromonas sp. XMcav11-Q | reverse complement strand
AAGCAGGCCTCGAGATGAGTTCTCACTTTGACTTAGAGTCAACTGAAGGGCCGTTGAAGACTACAACGTTGATAGGCGAGATGTGGAAGTGCTGTGAGGCATTAAGCTAACTCGTACTAATTACCCGTGAGGCTTAACCATACAACGCCAAAGTGGTTTACTAGAATTGTTCCAGACAATTCCTAGCATGACCTCCATCCATGGAGGCCTTAGCTAACAGAAGTTAATAGACTAAAGTAGACAAAAGAATTTAATAGCTTTTCCGGATTTAAGAATTAAACAAGGTGACCAACCTAAGCGGTATCGCGAAATCGGTTCACCTTGCGCAAATGGAATGCTCGTGCGAGGCACGATGTCATTAGACATTTGCACCCAGTTTTCCTGGTGACTATAGCGTTTTGGACCCACCTGACCCCATGCCGAACTCAGAAGTGAAACAAAACAGCGTCGATGATAGTGTGGATTACCCATGTGAAAGTAGAACATCGCCAGGGCCAAATTTAATATAAAAATAAGAACTAAAAAACAGTATTTTCCTGATGACCATAGCGTTTTGGAACCACCTGACCCCATGCCGAACTCAGAAGTGAAACAAAACAGCGTCGATGATAGTGTGGATTACCCATGTGAAAGTAGAACATCGTCAGGGCCCAATTAAAGAAACCCATTACATTAATGTAATGGGTTTTTTGCATTTTTAGTTCAATACATCGCGAGATAAACTCGCTCCAACCTCTGCATAAGCACAGTGCGACGTGGTAGGCGGTTTACCCGCCGATTTGTATGCATACACATCCAAGTCGAAAACGCTGAAGGCTTTCCCAATCTACAAAGTGATCACCTTCTCGAGATAAACTCGCTCTCACTACAGCATAAGCAAAGTGCAATATGGTAGGAGGTGGTTTATCCACCGATTTGTATATCTATACGTCTAGAATATGCTACTTTCCTGTAGGTACCTAAAGAAGGAGAATTAGCAAATCAAAGTGGCAGTGTAATTGTAAATTTACAACCTCGGTTTAGCTTGCTTGATACGCTAATATTTCCTTTTAATAATTTAACGAGCTCGTTTGTGATCGCAAGGCCTAGCCCTGCATTGTGTTTGCGGTTACTTAGGCTATTTTTGGCCTGAAAGCTAGCGTCGAATATATAGGGAAGATCAGCGGCGCTTATCCCAGTGCCAGTATCATTAACACTCACTAAAGCAATATCTTGTTGCTGCTGTAATGTGAGCTGTATTTCGCCACCAGCATCAGTGTGTCTGATAGCGTTATCGATGAGGTTTGATAAAATCCTGTCTAATTTCCCGATATCACTGTATACACTAACTTCGCTTGCTTTCGGGCTTATTGAGATGGTTATTCCGCGCTGTTTAGCTTGCAATGTAAATTTAGCCGCAACGTCATACATAAGTTCAAGTAGATTAAAGGGCTCAATATGAAGTTTGGTATGTCCTGCTTCTAGGTGGGCGAGTTCAAAAATTTGCGCGATAAGATGATTGAGTTGATTTATATTTTTACTGGCAATTTCGATGTGCGAAACGATATTTGTGTCACTTGTTTGTTTTTCTATCAGTTCAATGTAACCTTTAAGCGAGGCAAGTGGTGTGCGGAGATCGTGGCTTAGCTGTGAAAGTAGTTCTTTACGTTGTTCATCTTTGAGGTTAAGTGTAGTTAATTGCTGCTGAATTTTATCCAGCATAGCATTGACGCTGCGACCCAGCTGATGGATCTCGTCATGTTCTTCGGGCCAATTTATTTGGGCATCACGACTAATATTAAACTGGTTTTGGCTGACTTGATCTATATATTGAGTCAATCTGGACACGGGCTTAGTGATTTTATTAAGCAGTAGCAGGACGACAACCAGCAAAAAGAACAAAGTGCCTAATAACCAACTTACACCAAGCATCACCTTGTCTGAATTTTTTAGTTGCTCAATAATACTATCGTATTTTGATGAGCCGATGATGATATATAGATAACCCTGCAAAATATCTTGATTAAATACAGGGGCTACAGAGAAAATTTTACTGCCGTTAACGCTCCTCGGATCATCTCCAAATACAGGTAGTTGGCTATCGCTCTTTAGGAGTTTTTTTAAAGGGGTAACATCAATTTGCTGACGTTTAACCTCTCCAGGGGCGGCAGAGTAAGTTAATAACTTACCTTCAGGGGAGACGAAGTAAAACTCGAATGAGGGGCCTAAGATCATCAAGGTGTGAAATAGATTACTCAAACCGTCATAGTCGTACACTCCCTCTTTTATTAGGGGATTATCGTCAACAAGATGGGTCGCAAGTGCGAGGTGTAATTGTTGTTCTGCTTGAGACTTAGAGACTTGAGATAGCGCTTGGGTCCACCACACAAAAATCGCTGCAATGACAACGAAAGTGACAAATAAGATCAGTGCGAGTTTTTTGTAGAGTGAGAGCTTCATACGCTTTGCCCGTAAAGAGAGGCTGAATTTAATTTGTAACCAACACCCCATACTGTTTCTATCACCGTATTATTTGAAATAGCTTCAAGCTTTGCCCTCAGACGATTAATATGGGAGTTAACGGTATGCTCGTATCCTGAGTGTTGGTAGCCCCATACTGATTCTAATAGCTGGGTTCGAGAAAACACGTGATTTGGGTGTTTAGCAAAAAACTGCAGCAGCTCAAATTCAGTTGCGGTAAGGTCTAATCTAACATTAGCCAACGAAATTTCATGACAACAGGCATCGATAACTAGGCTCCCAACTGCAATTTTATCGTTTGGGAAGTCCGCATTTTCAGTCTGTATTGGTTGCTTAAGTTGCCTTACATGGCGTAGCTGCGCTTTCACTCTTGCTTGCAACTCTCTCGTATTAAAAGGCTTGCATATATAGTCGTCCGCACCAACTTCTAGTCCAATGATCCTATCGATATCGCTACTTTTTGAGGTGACGATGATGACACTACTCATAGGGTAAAGCGCCTTAAGCTCTCGACAAAGGGTTAGTCCATCCATATTAGGTAGCATTAAATCCAGTAAAATCACGGCAAAATCGTTCGCTTTAGCAGCCGACAATACTTGACTGCCGTCGGCAACATGCGTGACCTCTAAAGCTAACTCCTCTAAATGCACTTGGAGTAATCTCGCTATGTCTAAGTCATCTTCAACTAGCAACACGTTTTCTAACATAAATAGCCCTTTATGAAAGCGCAAACGCCTATGGCAGACGTTTGCGCATAGGCTATTTAACTCTCTCGATAGTGACTGCAAGCAGTGGGTTATCAAATTTATGGACACTAGTGAGCGTTGAACTTTGGAGTCCATCATCACTACCAACTACACCACTGTGCATCGTCACCATGTTGTGATTATCGTTGCGCTCTGCGTTAAAGCCCTCACCGCTATCTGCTGGGCCTGGTATGGTTCCCGCGGCTTCGCTATTCAGCTCAGTGCCAGCATCGTAGGCAAGTGTTCGATACATTTGCATCTCGCCTACTAGCAGCGCAGAGACGTCTATAGCATTTAGACCGGAGAATCCATCATTGGTATTCACCATCATGGTTAATAGCGATAACTTAAGCTCAGAAAGGTCTGTAGTTTTGATGGAAAGGTTGGTTGTCGCACCGGGGCCTAAAGGTCCATCCGTTGAGACGGATGCTTGTGTCATCTCTTCGGCTATGATGTCGCTGTTATTTCCGCCCTCTGCAAGTTGCTCTAATGCTTCACTCGCTGGCATGCCGACAGTAAAGTAATGACCAGACTGATGAAGCAGCGCTGCAATTGGTGACATAGGCTGTGCATGTGTAAGGTTCGTGATAGTGATGGCAAACTCATACTCAACTGGCTCTGGCTCAACCGGAGGCTCTGGCATCACCATATTATTGTCATTGTCTCCACATGCACTGAGCAGGAGCGCAGACATGGCAATTAATGCTAATTTCGCTTTCATAGCTCCCCCTTATTTTACGGTTACTGTTACTTTAGCTACGGGATTTAACCAACGGTGCACGGTGTTATGCAGATCGCTATTACCGCCGACTTGCTCGTTGTCACCTACGTTGCCTCTGTGAATATGGACCATGGTGTTTTCTTCACTTGCTGTGACGCTAGCACCTTGAGTTCCAGGAGCTGCACCTGGCGATGCCGGGATCCCTAAAATACCGGGTGCACCAGAGCCTTCGACAACCAATTCATTATTCGCTTCAGTACCCGCATCATAGGCATTAAGGTAAACTTCATAGGTGCCGGCAGCGCTTGGAATAGGCCACGCATTTAATCCTACAAATCCATCATTGGTAGGAAGTAGCATTGCCACAATTGAAAGATGCGTATTTCCCTCACTGGTAGATATCATCGCCATTGTAGAGCCTGCGGGTGCAAGTAGCCCCTCAGCTGGGTTGGCGACCATATTGGCGTTTGAGCTTTCGAGGATTTGTCCTAAAGCTGAAATGTCACCGCCTTCGGCCATGGCTTGCAATGCTTCAGAAGCTTGCTCACCGAGTTTGAAAAGAGCGGTATCTTGATTATGAGCAGCCACCAGTAAAGGCGTATAGTAAATACCGTGAGTGAGGTTAGTGATTTTTACTTCAAGGTCTTGTGCCAACGCAGCGCTTGATAAACACGTTGCGACTAATGTTGTCAGGATTTTTGCTTTCATGATGTACTCTTCTTATTAGGATTAACAGTCTCCTTATCATGGCTGCAAGATATTGAGATAGGCTCACGGAGTTATCACGTTTTTATCACAAAAGCGTAGAATACTTATCACAGGGCTCAGATCAGCGGAGCTTGGACTAACTTGAAATACGCCGGAACGGTTTTAGTTGATCGAAAACTATCAATTAGTTCTGCAAGGTAGGGATAATGAGGAGTAAAAAACTCCTCGTTACTAGAGAGGCGGGTTAGGGCTTATCGAAATAACTGAGGTTGACGCCAAGCACACTATTGGCATCAGCAAGCGTTACTTTGTCTTTAGTATTTGGCGAAAAATTAGGATCGATATATTCCATAATCATTTCATTAGCAATTTTTCGATAGGCGATTTGTATTGCTTCTGACGAGCTACAGCCTTGGTCTGTTTCAAAGACTTCGCTTAGTGGCGCTAAGCCAAACCCTTTTTGTAGCACTAAATCTGTCGAACGTAATGCGCCTTCTACCCAGCCCTGATAATCAGAGTAAGCTTCACCGCAGGTAAACAGATTTGGCAACGGCTCTACTAAATCTTCGATGACGTCTTTATCATTCGCTCCAATCGCCCATTGATGTACACCAAAACCAAATTGAAGATTTTCAGGGACATTGAAATTCACGTTCCCTTCCCAAATTCGAGCGCTTGTGAGGGTGGGCTGTGGAACATAATGTGTATTAAAAATGTCTTTAAAGAATTGTGTCGCTTGTCGTACAACCGCTTCCGAGGCTGGAAATATATCACTGGGAATAGATTCAACGAGTTCCGACTCACGAGGGTGATGATAAAGCTCACCTTTATTTTGCAGTGCACTCCAAAAATTAATATTTAGATAATCACAGTAAATAGTCAATGCGGCTGGGCGACTGTATTTAGCGGCTTCTATCCCTTCGAGTTTGTGTTGGGTTTCAGAGTTAGGCTCGGCATGACGCTCGTTATACATAAGCGCGGCTGCGAGTTCATCATCTAAAGCATAAAAGGGATAAACAGAACCCGTTGGTAAATCGGCAAAGTTAGGTCCAAAGCTGACAGCTGGGCGGCCTGTCATGCCGGTTCCCCACCATGCAGTGTCGTAATATAAATTAATCTTCAGGAGCGGTTGGTTGCTTGTGCTTTGCAATGTATCCCATAACGCATCGCGCCGCTGCTTTGGTAGCTGTTTGAATACATCTGACGCTATGAACAACTTTTCAAGCGCGAGCCTTGGCAGCCCTAAAATAAGCTTTTCAGCTTTAAATTTTCCTTCGCTTATCTGTCCGTCTTGCTCGGTTTTGGTGTACTTAAGTACATAAAGATTGTCTGCTTTATCAAAGGCGATGCTATCGATGCTCGTTTGCAGGTAAATCTTCTCTTTACCTATTTTATCCACAAGCGCGTTTGGCAGGGTGCTAAAGCCGTCTTTAAAGGTTCTAAATTCGACATCTGCAGGAAAGTCTTCCAAAAGCTGATAGGCAACCCCCGCATTCATTTTCGATAAGAAGGTGCCATTAAAGCCCAAAACACGATACAGCATGGTGATACATTCTTGGCTATAACCCATATCAGTGAGTAAATCCCACAAAGACCAATTACATAGTGGCTCACCTTGCCATTGACATTGCAGACGGAAATCCTGCCAAAACTCTGGGCCGCGAACCTCTGGCCTTGAATCGAACTGTGGATTCACTTGCAAGATACGATTAAAAACAACATTAATAATGTCTTTGGGATTAACACCTTGTTCGTTTGGGTCGAGGTTATAAAGTGCCGACCAAATATGATAGTCGTCTTGTTCGGCATCGTTTACCGAAAAGCTGGTACCGCGAAAGTAGAGCCGGTTATTACCGCCGCTATTCATGGGGAACGGGACTATCTGATCTTCTAGGCCTAACTTTAGAAAGAGGGCCATTAGGTCATCCATACCCTCAAATAGAAACCGCATACCACCTTGTTCTTCTTTGACTGTAATGGTGCTGTCAGGCTTTGCTCCTGCGCGGTTATCTCTGAAATGGATAAGATCTGAGTCCAATCTTCCACCTGTGCGGTTGCTGCGCTCAAAAATGGCGAAGTCATCAACGTCTGTTTCGCACTGTAATCGCCAAGCGCTATACAAACCAGACATGCCAGCCCCTATCACTGCGACTTTGACCGCTTCTGGAATGGGTTTTTGACTAATGTCTGTACCTATTTTGTAGTGAGTCATGTGAGTTCCTTAGTCGACGATGTCTCACACTTTTGAGGCTGACTGCTTTTATACCAATTGGCATTACTTCCTAGCTCGCTAAGTGATCTATAACGTATCTATGCATTCCAACCTGTTGAGTGCACTTCCCAAAAATTTGTTGCAACAAGCCAGGTATTGTTTTCTCAACTTGATGCAAAACCCAGTTACTACTTTAGTACACTGGTTAAGTTTGTGTTAATTTTTGCGGCGGGTTTTGCCAAGTGTTTGTCTAAAAAAGCACGAATGGCATGAATTTAATAAGCTTTTATTCTCGGCTGAACACTAATTTGAGAGATGGAACACATTTGTTCCATACCGACTAAGTTATTTAATGTTCAATGAGTTTAGCCAACAATGATATGGGGTAAGAAACGGCTAAGATCTTGGGTGATCAGACTTTTATCTTCACGGACACCAATTCCAACTGCTTTATCGCCGACAATCCATGAGCCGATGAGCGTATTGAAGCCTGCAAATTTGGGTAAAGGTGAGTAAGCTTGATAAATATAACCTTCTTCGCCATATCCACCTGCAGACTGTGCAAGCAGCTGTTGATCTTTTCGGATCTCAATATTCGCGCCTTCACGAGAAAATAATGGCTTCTTCACATAGTCGGACTCACTACTTGCAATTTTATGCTTGTCCTGTTCAAAGTATGCCGGTAACAGATTTGAGTGATTTGGAAAGGTTTGCCATAGCAAAGGTAAGATTACTTTATTAGATAAAATCGCTTTCCTTGGAGGCTCTAGCCATTGCACTTTTGCTTCCGATAATTGTTCGCTATATTCATCTTGAAACATAAATTCCCATGGGTATAGCTTAAACATCCATTGGATTTTTGAATCATCAAGGTCGACAAAGTGTTGGTTATCAAATCCGATATCTTCGATAAAAACTTGTTTCGCTTTGAGTCCGGCTTCCATCGCGCAACTGCGCATATATTGAATGGTGCCCAAGTCGTCAAAGCTTTCTTTGCAGCAAGAAAAGTGTAGGGGAGCACCACGGTAGCATTTATGCAGTTGATAAAAGCGCTCTATCAGCGCTTCTTGAAGGTCATTTAATTGATCCGCATTACGTGGTAACTTACCGGCTTTTACCTGTTCTTCAAGCCACTACCAGTAATCCGTTTCGAATAAGCTGGTGGGCGTGTCGAAATTGGCCTCCAGCAGCTTGGCTGGTGACTTTCCATCGTAACTAAAATCAAAGCGACCATAGAGCGCTTGGTCTCGATGACGCCATGAGCGAGTCACTAATTCCCATTGAGACTCAGGATTAGCAAACGGTTGCAGAAGAGACTCGTCATTACACACTAAATCGACAAGGTGTAAGCGCATTTGGTGGAGTTCGTCACTTGGATCTTCCAAGTCTTGCTCAATTTGCTTTAACGTAAATTGATAATATGCACTTTCGTCTCAATACTTTTCACCAAGCATAGTATGAAACTCAAAGCCGTGGGCTTTTGCTTGTTCACGCCAGTGTGGGTGTTCATCAACAGAAATTCTTAACATAAGTGTAAAATCGATCCGTCTAATATCAATTAGCTTAATTAAGCGAATTGGTATTAATCATCATCGTAGGTGAGCTGCTCTAGCTCGCGATGAAGTATATCATCATCTCCCAGGTTAAGTTCAATAAGGCGCTTTAAATGCGTCACACTATCGAGATCTATTTGGCGGCAATGTACACCTAGATGACCTTCTTCAACGTGACGAACCTCTACCTCCATTGTAATTTGAATATCACTACCAGGTAGATAAAAGTTTAAACTTGCAGGGTCGTTTTTAAGTGGCACATAGCCATCGGGCAGGGTGAGTAATGCGCCATTGAGCGACAAATCCAAGATTTCGCAGCTAAAATCACCGCTTGAGGCCATAAACTGTGCCTCGTTTGAAAAAATAACTCTGGAAAAACGTCGACGTTCTTTCATTACTGATCCTAATAGTCCGTATAGGTAAAGAATAGCTTATATCATTGTGCTCGCTACTAACAATGACAATAAATTACGCCGCTTGGATGGGATTGCTACTGCAATTTGATTTGCGACTTGCCTCCACAGTGCGGCATGAATAAAGCTAAGCAAGTATTAAAAAATAAAAAAGGCTCCTAACGAAGAGCCTTAGATTATCATCGTTGATAGACTAATGTTTTAATTGTTAGCCAATCTTCTTATATTTGATACGTTTAGGCTCTGCCGCCTCAGCACCAAAGGTCTTCTTCAACCATTCTTCGTATTCAGTGTAGTTGCCGTCAAAGAAGTTGATTTGGCCTTCATCACGGTAGTCTAGAATGTGGGTCGCGATACGGTCTAGGAACCAACGGTCGTGCGAGATACACATAACGCAGCCCGGGAATTCTAAAATCGCATTTTCTAGGGCTCGTAACGTTTCAACGTCTAGATCGTTGGTTGGTTCATCCAGCAACAGTACGTTACCGCCTGCTTTTAGTAGTTTTGCTAAGTGCAGACGATTGCGCTCACCACCAGACAGCTCTTTTACAAACTTTTGTTGGTCATTGCCCTTAAAGTTAAAGCGGCCAACATAGGCGCGGCTTGGTACTTCAAAGTTACCAATTTTAAGAATGTCTTGGCCGTTAGAGATCTCTTGGAATACGGTGTTATTACCGTCCATGTCATCACGGAACTGTTCAACAGTGGCGATTTCAACCGTTTCACCAATAGTGATGTTACCACTATCTGGCTGCTCTTGACCGCTTAGCATTCTAAACAGCGTTGACTTACCCGCGCCGTTTGCACCGATGATCCCAACAATTGCACCTTTAGGTACGTTGAAGTTCAAATCGTCAATCAACAATCTGTCACCGAAGCTCTTACGTAAGTTGCTCACTTCAATCACTTGGTCGCCTAAGCGAGGACCAGGTGGAATGAATAGCTCGTTGGTTTCGTTACGCTTTTGATAGTCGTTTTGCTGAAGCTCGGTAAACTGCGCCATACGTGCTTTAGACTTAGCTTGACGACCTTTTGGATTTGAGCGTACCCATTCAAGTTCTTTTTCAATCGACTTCTGGCGTGCTTTCTCTGATTTTTCTTCTTGCTTCAAACGTGCATCTTTTTGCTCAAGCCATGAAGAATAGTTACCTTCCCACGGAATACCATGGCCACGGTCAAGCTCTAAAATCCAGCCTGCTACATTATCTAGGAAGTAGCGGTCGTGGGTGATCGCTACCACTGTGCCCTCGTAGTCATGAAGGAAGCGCTCCAACCACGCAACCGACTCGGCATCTAAGTGGTTAGTCGGTTCGTCAAGAAGCAGCATATCTGGCTTCTCAAGTAACAGGCGGCAGATAGCAACACGGCGTCTTTCACCACCTGATAGGTGCTCAATTTTCGCATCCCATTCTGGTAAACGAAGCGCATCGGCAGCGCGCTCAAGCGCATTATCTAGGTTGTGGCCGTCATGTGCTTGGATGATAGCTTCTAATTCGCCTTGCTCTTTAGCTAGCGCATCAAAGTCAGCGTCTTCCATTGCGTACTCTGCGTACACTTCGTCTAATCGATTCAGGGCGCGCTTAACTTCGCCAACTGCTTCTTCAATCGTTTCACGAACGGTTTTGCTTTCGTCTAGTACAGGTTCCTGCGGTAGGTAACCGATCTTAGTACCAGGTTGCGGACGTGCCTCGCCCTCGAATTCGTTATCCACACCCGCCATAATGCGAAGTAAGGTCGATTTACCTGCACCATTAAGGCCTAAAACACCAATTTTAGCGCCCGGGAAAAAGCATAAAGAAATATCTTTCAGAATAGTGCGCTTAGGTGGCACAACTTTGCTCACCCGCGACATGGTATAAATATATTGAGCCATGAGTTTCCAATCTCTTTTTTAAGTTAGATGTATTTTAGAGAAAGCCTTCCTGTGCTGCAATGTTGTGGACTACATGATATAAAAAATATAAGTTCCTTCGCTAATTAACTTGAGTTGTGGATAGTTAATACCTTTCTAGCAGTCAGTTCCAGTGCAAACGGTGTTTAATTACTAACCAATAGCTATATTGGTTAGCAAATTCGCCTTGCTTATAGGAAGCTGGCACCATAGCGAGAGAAGGATGCGGAAGCGGTGTTTTCCCTAAAATTCTCTGGTTAGACTAGGAGGTAAATTAAGTTGTACTTTAACAACAATGAGTTAGAACATTCCCTATCCAAATCTTAGATTAAGCAAAATATTTTCGTGTTTAAGTTGTAATTCGATGTAATGGTTTAAGTCAGAAATAGCTTCTACACTGCAGTAATGCTTCATGAATTGAACCACTGTAAAAAGGATTACAACATGTCACATCACTGCAATCAAAACCCCATTGTTTCAGCTGCCATATACCCACCCATAGGTGTAATGCGGGTTGGTAACAGCCCTGAAGAATTTTTTATTGGCCCTGAGGTCGATACCGCCATTCCAAGAGATATGAATTACTATCGCGATAGCACGGGAGCGTTGAAGCGCCAAGCCGCGCGTTTTCGTATTTATGGATTGGACGCCGAGGGCAACATCGTTAAAGAACTCACTTGCGACGATGGCGCTTCTATCATTTGGCATGCTCGCTTGGCTAATCAAAAAGCATCTTGGTATGAGTTTCAATTAGCGTTGGATATTCCAGAGGCGATGGAGGCCGAGCCGAGTTTACTGCGCAACCTCAATGTAAATGACCGTGACAGCTTGCTCATTGATGGTGGGGCGCAGCAGATCAGTGGTATTGCTTCTGGGTGTGGTTGTAGTCGCTTTGAAGGATGCTTTGCTGGTAAAAAAGTGTACTTAGGCGAAATGCGTACCGATGACAAGGGCCGCTTACTTATGCTTGGTGGACACGGGGTGTCAGAAAATCCTCAAGGCCACGAGGCGATCACGTTCGGTAATAATGAAGGCTGGTACGACGATACTTCGGACGGCCCTGTAACTGCTGAGGTGAAATATCAAGGCAAAGCACTTGATGTGAAACCTGCATGGGTTATTTGTGCGCCACCAGATTACGCGCCAGTGCAAAAATCTCCGCGAACCATGTGGGATTTAATGCGCCAGGTTGCAGTTGATGCCAAGATGCTACCAGCACCTGAAGGTAACCCCTCCTTTAGTAAAGACATTCTGCCAATTTTCCAAAGGTTAACCGATTTACAATGGGTTAATGCGGGATTTGCCGCAGGGTTTGGCTGGAATAGCCCCTTTGATTTTACTTCAGAGACTTGGATCAGCCGTTTAAATGACAACTCACGCACATGGCAAGAAGCAAGACGTAATCTCTTTAATAACTTTAGACAGATAGAAAAAGTCACCACAGCGGATGAAAAACATAGTTGGAACCCTAAATTTGCTGCTACCGCACCGCAGCTGTGGCCTTGGTTGTACGGCGATGCGATGAGTGTAGATGCCGATGACTCGCCAAGGCAGTTTGTCACCCTGACAGAAATTCAGTTGAATATGTTACAGCAGTGGTCGAATGGCGAATTTGATTCTGATTACGACCCTTGTTATCGCCCCCCAACCAGCATTGATGAAATTCCGGTTGCTGAGCAACCAGAGATGTTAACTAAAGCGGCGATGGAGTTCTGTTTAGCGGATGCTTTCCATCCTGGATGTGAAATGACTTGGCCAATGCGTACAGCGGGCATGTATAGCGAGGCTTTCCGTCTTAAGCATTCAGAAGATACTGCACCGACCCACGGCACCAATTATGGCGTGGAAATGACATCAGAAATCGCGCTGCATTCGAGCGGCCCATTAAAAACGGGGCAGGTTGCTGGTGGCATTACGCGTTGGATGGCCATTCCTTGGCAAACAGATACCGCGAGTTGTCGCGATGGCTACAATGAAGCTTACGACCCTTATTTACCGACCTTTTGGCCTGCACGAGTGCCAAATAATATGCTTAGCGAGCAAAATTATCACAGGGTAGTTGATGAAACTAGGCCATTTGCAGAGCGACAAGCAGCATTTAATGACCGGGAGCTGTGGCTAAACGATTTGCCGATAGGCCCTTCAAACAACTATATTGAGCAGATCAACAGTATGATCACTGGGTTTGGTCAATTGGCGGTGGTATTACCGAAGACAGAAAAAGGCGTAACAGGTTTTCCAACCACCATGCAAGTAGGGTTAACACCAGTCAAAGCTGATCACAAAGCAGAAAAACTGCTGACAACAAGTCGTAATGAAAGCATGCGAGATTGTCGTCCTGATTTGTCACAAACCGACAAAGCACACCGCCGGAATCGCAAATAATAAGGGCTAATATGGCTGAAAGGAAATCGGATATTGTAATTGTAGGTGCAGGCATTGCAGGATGCATTGCTGCACTTGCCTTGCATCCTCACTATCAGGTGATAGTAGTCGATAAGCTCGCCGCAGCTAAAGACAAAGTGGGCGAGTGTTTACCGCCTGCGGCGTCTAGAATTCTCAAAAAGCTTAACTTGTTGCACTTACTACAAAGCCCGGAACATCTCACTTGTCACGGTATGATTTCGTTTTGGGGTAGTGAATCGCCTACCATAGTGGATAACGTTAAAAACCCCGATGGTTTGGGGTGGCACATTCATAGGCAGCATTTTGAACAGCAGCTTCGTGATCAATTAGTGCTTCGTGGTATCCCTTTATTATCTCCTACAAAGCTCACTGATGTGGTGCAAACACAATCAGGGTGGCAAGTTAGGGTTGAAGGTTGCGACACTGACATGTCTATCACGACAACACTGCTTATTGATGCCACCGGTCGCGCCTGTCATCTGGCGAGGCGACTCGGTGCAAAACTACAACAGTTTGATAAGCAAATGGCACTGTGGCTTACCGCAGAGGTTGCCACGACGAAACAGTTTGCGGTGATAAGCGATGAAGAAAATGGCTGGTGGTATAGTGCGCCGAGCGCGGCATGCTCTTCACTCGATCCTAATATGCAGCCTCGGGTGTTTTCTTGGCAGGCTTGCGCTGATGCGATCAAAAAGTGCAACATTACCAACGCTCAAGATTTTTTAGCCAAAGTAAAGCAGGTGAGGGGATTTAACACCTTAGTGGACTTGGTGAATATAGAAACAGCACACCTGCACCCAATGGTAAGTGCAAATTCGGCCCGTTTGGATAGTTGCGCAGCAAAAGGCTGGTATGCGGTGGGTGATGCGAGCATGAGCTTTGATCCGCTCTCTTCGCAAGGTATGTTGCATGCCATGACCAGCAGCATGCAACTTGCGGATATGCTGCTGTTGCACGGTACGGATTACAAACATGGCGCAAAATTATATCAGTCGCAAATGGATAGAGTGTGGATGCGCTACCTTGAGCATCGGCAGCACTTTTACGAGGGCTCAAAGTTAATCGGTTAACACTTATTATTACTTGTTTGGACTAAAGCAAAGTTTGAATCGAAAGAATGCGGCAACATCTATAGTGGTGAAACCAATACCATTGCTGCTGGCCGTCAGTTGATTACGATGCTTAAAATGTCTGAATAAATGTTGCCTAGAAGTGGCGGTGAACACTCACTTATTCACTGCCACCAGTGGAAGCTGAATATGAGCAATTGCGCCTTGCGCATCTTTACGATTGGTTAAGCTCAGTTTTCCGTTATGCTGTTCAACGATATTTTTAGCTAAGATGAGACCAATCCCTTT
This sequence comes from Pseudoalteromonas sp. XMcav11-Q, assembly GCF_040104525.1. Classification (NCBI taxonomy): domain Bacteria; kingdom Pseudomonadati; phylum Pseudomonadota; class Gammaproteobacteria; order Alteromonadales; family Pseudoalteromonadaceae; genus Pseudoalteromonas; species Pseudoalteromonas sp. XMcav11-Q. The sequence continues at coordinate 400,714 of NZ_JBECOX010000005.1, read as the reverse complement.
ACCCGCTGCTTTAGTGGTGTAAAAAGGTACAAATAGGTTGTCAGCGTTCTTTATGCCATGACCTTCATCGAGTACTTCAATACCTGCGAATTTATGATTGTGGTACGCTTTGACATAAACAGTATTGCGCTCACCTCCAGCTTCCAAGGCATTTTTAATCAGGTTTACAAGTGCCTGTTCAAGTAAGCTTTGATCAATTTGCAGCGTAAAGTTCTGTTCAATGGTTAATCTCACGCGATTGTCAAAAAGCCCTACGAGCGGCGTTAGTAAGTCACTTATTGATATCGCTTCTATATGAAGTTGATGCTGTTTTGCAACGCTTGCATAGCGATTAACAAATGACATCAGGCCATCGCTGCGCTGCACAATCACGCCAAGCGCTTGTTCAAAATCGGCTTGATTTTCTTGCGTGGTGGGAATTTCTATCAAGGTTTGAGCAAGTGACTTAATCGGCGAGAGAGAATTATGAATTTCGTGGCTGAGCACTCTGATCATTTTTTGCCAAGCGTCGCGCTGAGCTTGACTGACAACCGCTTGCACATCGGTTAAGAGCACTAAGTGCGCCTGCATGCCTGCAATGGTAAGTTCGCTATAGCGAAGTTGCCACTCATCACCTAAGGTGGGGTGGTTAAAGTGCCAATGACCACTATGATACTCAAGGCTAAACTTATGCGCTTTTAATAAACGAAGGCTTTGCCATGGTTTGCCAATCCAATTTGAGAAGGCTTCATTGGCATGCACCAGTGCAGTATTGTTATCGAAAATCGCGATGGGGCTGGGCAGTTGTTCAATGAGTCTGAACAGTAATATGGCTTGGTGGTCTCGCTCTGATTTGAATGATTGCAGCTGCTGACATAATTGCTGTGTTTCCTGCTGCAAACTGTGAAGAGTGCCTGAGCTGTCAGAGGTGTAAAAGCGCTGCCCATACTCTTCGTTTTTGATCGCCTCTATGGTGGTTGAGAGGTGATAAAAAGGTTGTATTACGCGCTGTTTAAAATGATACAGCAGCAGTGCGAGCGGACAAAGGACAAGGATAAAGTAGGTGATAACACTGAGTGTTGATGCCTCAAGGATGACCATAAAAAAAGCGCTGAGCACGGTGAACAGCAACCAAATAACCAGGCAAAAAATCTCGATAGTCTGTTCAAAGTTAGGCTTTTTCATAGGCAAGCTCATCGTGTTTTGATATCAAACTTATCAAGGCGACGATATAGGGCACTTTTACTGATCCCAAGTAAAACAGCAGCATCTTCCACATTATCATGGCATTGGCACAGCGCCATTTTAATCAACTTTTGCTCGGCTTGATCTAGCGTCATCATTTCGGGCTCACTCTGCTCTGTGGTTACCACAGATTTTAAAGAAAGCGCGCTTTCTTCAATTTCAGTGCCATCACACAGCAAAATCGCACGTTCCATTATATGGCTAAGTTCACGGATATTACCCGGGAATGCGTAACTTTGTAGTCTTGTTTGTGCTGCATGAGACAAGGGTTTTACGTCTAGTTCGTAGGTCGTTGCGTGCTTTTGAATAAAAAAGTCGGCCAGCGGAATTATCTCTGTACGACGCAAGCGCAGTGGTGGGATCTCAAACTCCATTGTATTTAGTCTGAAATACAGGTCACTACGAAATTGACTTGCTTGTTGTTGCGACTCTAAATCTGCATTAGTTGCGCTAATAATTCTACAGCTTGCATGCTGCGTTTTGCTCGAGCCAACAGCTTCATATTCCCCTGTTTCTAATACTCGTAGTAGCTTCGCTTGTTGAGGCTCTGTGAGTGTACCTACCTCATCCAAAAACAAAGTCCCTTGCTCAGCCATTGAGAAACGACCTTGTCTATCCTGTTTAGCGTCAGTAAACGCACCTTTCACATGGCCAAACATTTCGCTTTCAAACAGTGACTCTGGAATAGCCGCCATATTGGTACTCACAAAGTTGCCTGTGATGTTACTTTGCTGGTGGATGTAGCTGGCAATCTGTGATTTTCCCGTACCATTTTCTCCTCTAAGCAATATATTCGCTTTGGTTTTGGCAATGCGATCAAGTTGGCTTTTTAGCGCTTGCATCGTAGGGCTTAACCAGAGTAATGCATCAGCTGGTTCTGCATTTGGCACTATTTTAGCTGTAGTTTGTTGGAGGGGAGCAGGTTGTTGTTTTGCAGCGATTTGCTTTAGCCCTAAATGCTTTTTCACCATCATTACTACGGCTTGGTTGTCCCAAGGCTTGGCAAAAAAGTCTTTGGCGCCGCGCTGCATGGCTTCGACGGCGAGTTCGACGCTAGACCAAGCGGTCATCGCAATAAAGGTTGCGCTACTTTGGCTTGCATACTGACTCAAAAAAGCGAGACCTTCATCGCCGGATGTCGTATCGAGCTCATAGTTCATGTCTAGCAGTACAATATCAATGTCGTGCGCATTGAGCTGCTTAGCGGCACAATAAAGACTACTACTTTGGAAAATGGTAAAACCGTGGTTTTTTAGTAAAAACTGTAAGCTAAGGCGGATATCGGCCTTGTCATCAACGATTAAAATTGAACCTTGCATAGTGTGTTGTAGGCAAAGAGCGTTTACACGCCACGCTTTGCCTACGCATTCCTGTTGTTATTATTAACTTATTCGTCTCTTAGCGCTTTAATGGGATCTTGGCTTATCACCCTTTGCACAGGTAAATAGCTTGCGATGAGCGCAATCAGCAGCATGATAGGGATTGTCACGATAACAGCGAACCAGCTCACGGAAATAGCTGTTGTACTTATCTTTGTCAGTATCCCATATCCGATTGCAACGGTTAATGCACTCACTCCAAGGCCAATCATTACCGGTGTTAGACTCTGCTTGAGCACTTGTGCTATCAGTTTGTGTGTATGTGCGCCCAACGACAAGTGAATGCCAAGCTCATAGCGACGCATTTGTACGCTGTAGTTGAGCACGCCGTAGATCCCGGCGCCAGCTAGGCTTAAGGTAAGGGCTAATAGAGCGACAGTCAACATTGCTTGCAGCCAAGTTTGTCTTAACCTCTGGGTTAGCATGCCATCTACAGGCTCAAAAAAAGCAAAGTTTAGACTCGGATGAATGACCTTGAGAGCATGAGTTAATTGGACTTTTGACAGTGCAGAATTCCCCTTGATAATAAAAGATGTGCTGCCTTCAGTGACAGGCAAGTAATAGCGCTCTAAGGTATAGCCTCGGTTGCCCGTAGGTACGTAAATATCACTCACAACCCCAACCACTTTTCTTGGCACCTCTCTGTCAGCATAGAGGGTTTGACCGATTGGATTTTCATCTTTGTACAAACGCTTAGCGAGTGAGGCCGAGAGAATTATTTCATTGTTGTCTGAGCCTGAGGCCATGATCGGTGTAAACCGGCTTCCTTGCTCAAGTGGTAGTGAAAGCGCAGTGAAACCGTCTTCGTCGTAAAAGGACAAACTGACGATACCGATCAGCGCAATATTTTGGTCATACAAATAATTTTGCCATCCCATTTGCAAAGGCGAAGCATAACTTGCCGATATCGATGTGATGCTCGCTTGATTGGCTAAAAGCTGTTTGATTTGCTTGCCAAGCTCAAAGTTATCGATTCCTGTGGCACTGCCGTCGATACGGACATAGTACAAATGCTCAGTATCAAACCCAGTGGGATGGGTCATTTGCGCGTATGCGGGAACTAATTTGTTGGCTGCAAGAAAGAGTAAAATACTGGCAAAGCATACTTGTAATGCCACCAACACTTGACGAGTACGCTTGGAAATTTGCGCGCCAGTGCCTTTACCGCTGCTGTGTAGCGCATCTGTTAGGGCATGATAGTTTACTTGTTTGCTGGTAAACCAGGCGATGAGTAGCGCCATTATCAGACTCAGTGCACAAGCAACCACTATGGTCGGCCAATCTAGAGTTAAGCCCTGCATGCGACTAAATAAATAGCTCAAGTCGTTTGCTAACCAAACATTCAACCACTCGGCAAGCAATAATCCGAGTATAGTAGCTGCCCCCACTAACAGGACGCTTTCGCAAAACATACTGACAAAAATGTGAGTAGGCTTTGCCCCCAGTGCCGCTTGAATTGCCATGGTGCGCTGTTTTTGCGCAGCCCTTGAGAGAAATAAATTAACAACATTGGTCAGGGCAATGAGCACCAAAACCGCAGCTGAGAACAACAAGGTAATGGCGAGCCCATCACTTCGTGCAACTATTTTGTCGCGCAGTGGTGTAAACTGAGCGCCAATTCGCGTGTTAGGCGCTACGTTTTCACGGGATTGGTAAAGCGTGTTAATCTGTTCGCCCAGCGCATGATTCATCTGCTCAATGTTTACACCCGCTTTCAGTCGAGCGATACCGTTAAACTGGCTACTGATGTTATTCCAGTGCGAGGTGGTGGTGACAGGCTCCGGAAAGCTACTAAAGCCGCTAACGGGAAAGCCACCAAAGATCTCAGGCACTTCAAACGCTTCTCCCGTTACTCCGATAATTTGATAGCGTTCACGATCTATGGAGGTGTAGCTACCAACGATATCTGGATCGGCATTAAAGTGCGTTATCCAAGAATGATAACTCAGGACTAAAACTTTTTGTTCATCGCTGACGCCTTCGTCTTGCTTTAGCGCGCGACCAAGATGCAGTGGCGTGCCTAACAACTCAAAGAATTCGGGAGTCACTCGAATTATGTCTACCGTGGGCATATCCTTAATGTCCATAAAACGAGATGATACCAAGTGCATCATCGTCATTTTGTCGATAAATTGCTTATCTTGATATAGCTGAAACTGGGTGGAGAGCAGTTGGAATCCATATTGGGTTTCTCCATTAATGGTTTCGCTTTGATCGGTCACCCACAGCTTATCTGCATCAGGGTAGGGGAGCGGTTGCGTGATCAATCTATGGTTGATATTAATCACTACCGTTAGCGCTGCTAAGGTTAATGCTAGGGTGACAAGTACGGTAAGACTAAATCCCGGAAGCTTCCTCAGATTTGACAGTGCGAGCTTAAATTCCTCTTTTATCATCCCACCATCTCCAAATTCATTTCATCCACCATCACCCCATCTAACAAGAACAGTTTACGTTTTGCCATGTCTGCATACCTAGGGTCGTGGGTAACCATACACATGGTTGTGCCTTGGGCGTTTAGGTCGCTCAGCATGTTCATTACGGCATCGCCATTTTTTGAGTCCAAGTTTCCTGTAGGTTCGTCAATAAGCAGAATATCTGGCTGATTGGCGAGTGCACGGGCGATGGCGATACGTTGCTGCTGTCCGCCTGACAGTTGATTGGGCTTATGTTCTGCTCTGTGGGTCATTTGTACTAACTCCAAGCAAGTCATTACTCTTTCTTTTAACGCAGTGCTTGAAAGTGCGGTGCTACTGTACTTGATAGGTAAGGCGATATTGTCAAAGACGTTCAATTCATCAATGAGATTAAATGACTGAAACACAAAGCCAATATGTTTATTTCTTAGTGTGGCTCTTTGGTTGACGTCAAGGTTACTGACATCGTTACCCGCAATTGTGTAGGTGCCGGTGCTTTGGCTGTCTAATAAACCAAGAATATTTAGAAGTGTTGATTTGCCGCAGCCCGATGGGCCTGAAATTGACAGATATTCGCCCTGAGTCACATTGAGGTTTACGCCACGTAGTGCCAGTGTTTCCATTCCGCCGAGGACAAACTTTTTAGTGATGTTTTTAAGTTCAATAACGTGTTTATTATTCATTGTTCTTCCTTTGGTTTGTTATTTGCTCAAAGTCACTAAGGGTGTGTCGGCATAAGATGCCATATCCGACAAAATAAACTGCTGATTTGTCGAAGCGCCACTGAGCAGTTGAATGTGCTGTGACGTTTCTGCGCCATAGTGTACTTGAATTGCATGGGCTTGTTGTTTTTCTTTATCAACAAGATATAAGGTTGCTTGACTATAAGGTTTTGCACCGATGGGTTTGTCGATGAACAGTGCGGAACTCAATTTGTCGATAGAGACTTTTCCCTCAATATTTAGCTCGGGGCGAGCACTCGCGGGCAGACTTTTAGGCAGTGTCACCTCAACTTCAATATTGCCATTTTGTACCATTGGATTAATGCGCGACACTTGGCCTTCAATTAAGTCGTTACGGGTATTGATGCTCACATGCTGAGCCAGCTTTATTTGCTGGGCATAGGCTTGTGGGATCTGTAATTGCGCATATAAATCAGTGGTGCTGCCAACTAACACCAATTGAGTGCCAAGAGAGACACTTTGTCCAAGTTCCACATGAAGTTGCTGCAATACTCCTTTGATCCCAGCCCGTACAGTGAGCTTATTCACCCTATCTTGCACCAATAAAAATGCTTCATTACTGGCATCAATATTTGACTGCGCAAGCTGCAGGTTGGCTTTGTGTAAGGTCTGTAATTGCGCTATTCGCTGTTGCTCTATATTAATGCGACGTTTCAGCTGGCGATGGGTAAGTACCGCGCGTTGGTAGTCGAGTTTAGAAACAACCCCATCTTCAACCAATTCTCCTTGAGCGCTAACCTCCAGCTCGGCACTTTCTAACTCAGATCTCAGAATTTCTAAATCCGCCTGATGAGACAGCAGTTCTCGTTGTTGATTGATATCGAGCTGTAGATATTGGTCTTGCGATTGCGCCAAACTGCGTTTGGCATCTTTTAAAGATTGGGCCAAATTTGCATCTTGTAATCTCATGATGATGCTGTCGGGGTTAACTTGTGCACCTGGGCGCAACACAATTTCTTCAACCGTGGCATCGCTCGCGGCACTTATCAAACGCGGCGTTTTCGATTTAAGCTGACCATATCCAGATACACTGACTTCTAAATCTCCTTGCTGGACCTCCGCAATCCATGTTTTTGTCATAGGCAAAGATGCCTGCGCTGAGGGCTGTATTAGCAGCCATATAATAACGATGGCGAAAATGGTTCCGCCAACAGCCCACATCCAGTTAACCTTGTTGCGCTTTTTATGTTCGACTTGTATATCCATGTTGATATCTCTGGTGGAATGAAGGTTGTTATTACTCAGTAGATAACAAGTCGCATGCCAAAATTTAATTTACTGAAATTATTAGATTTTTTGTTTTGTCTGTTTGCATGGAAGGAGTGCTTTTTGCGGTTTCGAAAATAAAAATTGTGGTTTTGGGAAGCTCGATTGTATTTGCAAGTGCGCAGAAGAAAATAGGCTCATCAATAGAGCCTATGAATTGCAGCGTTATTATTTGTTAAAACACGCGTTCTGGGTTGGTTGGTACGTCTTGCTGTTTTAGGGTCCATTTCGCTATGTCTATTTTGCGCATAAACTTAACCTTTGGGTGCGATTTAGCGTAGTGAATAAAGTCGTCAAGTGCTTTTACGCGTGCAGGGCTGCCTGCGAGTCTGTCGTGTGCACTAATAGACATCATGCGGCGCTGGGATTTTCCTTCTTCATAAAGCACATCAAACTCGTCCTTTAACTCTTGCAAATAGGCTTTTGCTGTCATTGCGGAGCTGCCGCCATAGCGCACGATATCGTTGTTTCTAAAGGTGTAGGGGACAACAACGAAAGGCTTGCCATTGACCGGTGTTAACGAAGGCTCATCCCGAGATAAGTCATCAATATGATAGACAAAACCAAGGGACTGCAAAATAGTTAGAGTTTGCTGTGAATGGCGCATCCAAAATGCGTTAAAGCCTTTTGGCCTTTGCCCGGTGATCTTTTCAAGCACATCTGCACTGTGAATATAAGATGCACGTTCTTCTTCGGGTGTCATCGAGTATTGTGGTGTCCAGTTTTGTCCATGACCTGAAATTTCATGCCCTTTTTCTGCCACCATTTTGGCAAGCTTAGGATTAAGCTCTGCAGCTTTTCCTACCATGTGGGACGTCACTTTGATGTTGTGCTTATCCCAAAGCTTAAGCAATCGTGGGATCCCTTCATTCATGCCATACTGATACCAAGTAGGAGCGACGGTGTCGGGGTAGCCCGCTTCTTGCTGAGGAAATGGCCCAGGATCGCTTGGGTCTTGCGCGGTTGCTTCAAACTGCATGGAGATAGAGATCACCAATTGAGCATCATCAGGCCAGTAATGGCCAGACTCTATTTCAGCGCCGTGGGCTGTGCCTGCAAGCAGGGCAGTTGCTGTTAGTAGCGCTCGAATACTTGTGGTCAACGTGGTACGCATGGTTATTCTCCTGCGGCTCTTGGGCCGGCATACACAGAAAGTGTTGCCTGCGCTAAGCTATGCTGGTGGATAAAAAACCCAGTAAGTGGTGCCGTTGCACCAGCTGGCACGGGGAGTGTATCTACATCTAGTGCATGCACGGTAAAGGTGTATTTATGTTTGCGGCCAATAGGCGGGCACGGGCCAAAGTACCCAGGCTTTCCTAAATCCGTATTACCTTCAATGGCTTGGCTTGGTAAAGTTTCTGCAAGCCGAGTCGTGTCTTTGGGCAAGTTATACACTTGCCAGTGCCAAAATCCGCTGCCGGTTGGCGCGTCTTGATCGTAAAACGTCACCGCAAAGCTCTTGGTTTGTTTAGGTGCATTTGACCAAACTAAGGTTGGCCGTGTGCTGTTTCCCTCGCAGCCAAATTGATCCCAGTATTGAAATGGTCGAATAGATTTTTCGGCAACAAGATCTGGGCTTTCTAGTGTAAACTCAGATGCTGAAATTGCATCGGTTGCACCGAGTAATGCCATAGAGGCTAGGGATAAATGCAGTAATAATGGCTTCATATTGCACCTTTTGCTCTTAATTGTTGGAAATCTGCATGGTCGGTGTAGCCTTGCTCGCTACCACCAAACAAAGGCGCATCAGGGTTGATTGGACTCAAAGGCAATTGATGAGTTAGACGGTATACGAGGTCTGGGTTGGAGATAAACTTGCGACCAAAAGCCACAAAGTCAACTAGACCTTGCTCAATAAGGGCTTCGGCTTGCTCTGGTTCGTAATTGCCCGCCACAATAATGGCGCCGTGAAATTTTCTTCTTAGTGCTTGCCTAAAGCTCTCCGTCACGACCGGCGCATCATCCCAGTCCGCTTCTGCTAAGTGCACATAGGCAATGCCTAAGCGGTTAAAGTGCTCCGCGGCGAGCAAGATAGTATCAATGGCTTGTTCGTCTTGCATGCCACGTTGGGTAATAAAAGGCGCTAATCGGATCCCTACTTTTTCAGGTCCAATTGCTTGGCTAATCGCGGTGATAACTTCAACCGCAAAGCGAATTCGGTTTTCCTTCGAGCCACCATATTGATCATGACGTTGATTAGAGCTGCGGCGTAAAAACTGGTCAATTAAGTAGCCATTACCTGCGTGGATCTCGACGCCATTAAACCCCGCCATCATGGCATTCTCAGCCGCATGGACATAATCTTCGACTATGCTCTGTATTTCTTGGGTTGCCAGTGCACGTGGTGTTGGGCAATCGACCATTTCACCGACTCCTTTTTCATTGACCACCCACACTTGTGCGTCGGGCGCCAATGCTGAGGGGGCGACGGGTTGGCCATCTTCATGAAAAGTGGAGTGAGACATACGACCGACATGCCAAAGCTGACAGAAAATACGGCCACCTTTTTGCTGGACTGCATAGGTGATTTCTTTCCATCCAGCAACCTGCGAAGCAGTATAAATTCCGGGAGTAAATGAATATCCTTTACCCTGACAAGAGATTTGTGTGGCTTCACTAATGATAAGCCCTGCCGAAGCGCGTTGGGCGTAGTACCTTGCCATCAACTGGTTTGGAATATCTCCCGGTTGTGTTGTTCGAGAGCGGGTCATTGGTGCCATCAAAATGCGGTTTGGTAAGATTAAATTACCGAGTTTTTTCTGCGTAAATAACAATGGATCAGACATAGTATTCTCCTAATTATTGGACAAGTGAGTTGATGTGGCGTGGGAACAGCACTTCAATTTTTAGAGATTCAGGTGCAAAGATAAAAACCTGATGCTCATTGCTAATAGGGACATCTCGTTCCACGTAACGAACGCCAAAATGCTCTAGTCGGGCGATTAACCCGGGGTAATCGTCACCACGAAATGCAATATGATCTATGTTGCTAGTACTCATGCTTGCGGTTTGCGCAGAACCAAGGTATTCAGCCTGTGCTTGGGTATGTGGTGATTGTTCAACCAGATGAATGAAAGGTTGCTGTTGGTCGCCATAAAACCACTTTCCTGGAAATGGAAAAGGTGGACGTAAGCCTTCTTTAAGCCTAAGCACTTGCTCAAAAAAGGTCGCCATTTTTGCCATGTCATGTGCTCTAAACAAAAAGTGATCTAACTGCATGGTGTGTTACCTCCATTGGTGTTAGCGATTTATGTGTTGAGAACAGTCTATTTGTTTATTAATATTTGATAATTGGCTTTTATATAAAATTACTTTTCGTAAAAGGTGAATAATGAAAAGCAAAGCAGACGATATGGCGCTTTTTGTTCAAGTGGTGCGCTCTGATGGCCTGGCTGCGGCAGGGCGAGTATTAGGGCTTTCTCCAGCGAGCATGACCGCACGGATCAATGCACTTGAAGCGCACTATAAAACCCGTTTACTTACTCGAAACACCAGAAGTATCAAACTGACCGAAGCGGGAGAGCGGTTTTATCAGGGCTGTGTGCGAGTTATTGAGGAGGTTGCGGCGGCGGAGGCACTACTGCAAGATGCCGATCCCGATTTGAGAGGCACACTCAAAATTGCAGCAAGCTCAGACTTTGGCCGTCAGTACGTGGTTCCCGCCGTTGCGGAGTTTGCCACGCAGCATCCACAGGTGGTGGTTAACTTGAGCTTAGGGGAGGGCTTAGTCAAATTAGTTGAGTCTGGCACTGATATCGCCATTCGTTATGGTAATTTAAATGATAGCAGCTTGATATCTCGGCCTCTGTTAAACAACCGCAGAGTGCTGGTGGTCGCCCCAAACTATCTCGAACAGTATGGTACACCAAATTGCTATCAAGCATTACAGCAACATCGCTGTTTAGTACTGGAAAGAGCGGGACAGGCGCTAAACGATTGGTATTTTCTCGATAAAGACACGCAAGCAACCATCATTGAAACCGTGCCTACTTGTTTAGTGAGTTCAGATGGCGAAGTCCTACGAAACTGGGCTATTCAAGGACTTGGGATCACCATCAAGTCATGGCTGGATGTTCACAAAGATATTAAAGCGGGGCGATTGGTGGAGTTGTTGCCAACTCAAACATTGGGATTTAGTCCAACGGACTCAGACAAAGTCGCGCTGCAAGCGATTTATCCATCTAGGCAGTTTCAACCTCGCCAAGTCAAAGCATTTCTGGCCTTTTTTAGCGAGTATTTACAACAAATGCAGAATTGAGTTTATTTCATCGGAGTCTACCGAATTAGCCGTGCGTAAGTGATAAAGATATGCATAATAAACGCTCATATTCAAACTAACTAAAGAGGTTCAAGGATGGCAATTGGCAATATTAAACACGTAATTTTTGACGTCGGTAACGTATTTGTGAGGTGGTCACCGGAGGAGATAGTTCGGCTTACCTTTGGCAACCAATGCGACGTTGAGAGTCTAGCTAAGCAGCTGTTCCACAGTGAGATTTGGTTTGCGATTAATCGAGGCGAACTGACTGAAGCAGACACCAAGCACGCTTTTATGCAAACCTGTCACTTAACCTCTGAGCAAGCTGACGAACTGTTCTTTTATATCAAAGAATCACTGATCCCACTTTATGGCACGCTTGCACTGATGCAGCGCCTAAAGGCGGCTGGATATAGTGCTTATGCCCTAACCGATAATGTGCACGAGATTGTGAGCCACCTAAAAGCGCGTCATACTTTCTGGCAACACTTTGACGGAGAAATTATTTCTGCTGAGCTTGGCTGCATGAAGCCCGGCAAAGCTATTTTTACTCATTTACTGGAGCGCTACCAACTGGCGGCAGGTGACTGTGTTTTTCTTGATGATGTCTTAGCGAACGTCGAAGGTGCAAAGCAGGTTGGGTTACATGGCATTCAGTTCTTTAATGCGGCTCAAGCTGAGCGCGAGTTGCGTGAGCTAGGATTAGTGTTTTAAGCAGGTCGAGACTCCAAAATAGGCCCAAGTACGGGCCTAAAAAGAATTAATCGCACATATACTGTCTATTTGTGAAAGCACAGTCGTGATCACCGTAACAAGAGATAGCACCTGTACGACAATCGTGGCGGTTAGTCGGTACACAGTCCAAATCAGTCAAACGGTTTACACCACCACCAATTTGGGGGGTTGCTTGTGGTGCAATAGCTTGAGCATTGTTTAAGTTTTTAAGCGGCTTTTTATTCAGTTTAATTTTCATTTTTCATTCCCTTTGGGTGGTAAGAAAGCGTATTAACAGCGAAGAGAGCCACAGTTATAGCAAGAACCAAATGCTTTCGTGTTGCATAACTCGGTTATTTCTCTGTCACAAACCGCGGTTAAATAACCTCCCGCGATGTTTGGTGTTTGGGCTTTTTCCAAGCCTGCAGTATGGTTCAGTTGTTTTATCTTTCTTTTTGTTAGTGTTAATTTCATCTTATTTTCCTTATTGTGAAAGCTTGAATTGTCGTACAAAAAACAAACTACATTATTGACTGTACCTAACGTAAATTATTTGTCAAATATGCTTTTTAAAGGTTAAATTTGTGTTTTTCTCAATTGCCTTATTTCAACCCTGTGTAACTTCAATGCTCGATGACAAGCTGCTTTTTAGCCTTGAGTGCAGTAACTATGGTGTAACGTAAATTTGCACTGTCAGTCGCCCAACGCATCGATATTGTTTGGTCTTTTTAATCATGCAACACTGCAACATGAGAATAATTAAAAAACGGGATGAAGATGCGTAAATTAACAGCCTTGGTGTGGACTTGCTCTGTTTCCTTATGTACGGGTGTTGCGTTTGGTAACACGGCGCAAGCTGACGAGTCACCAATATTTAGTTCTAAAGCCACGGCACAGCCAATATGGGCTGAACACGGCATGGTATCTAGCCAAGAGGCACTTGCTAGTCAGGTTGGTGTAGAGATTTTAAAGCAAGGTGGTAATGCCGTTGATGCGGCTGTCGCAGTAGGTTTTAGTCTGGCCGTGACTTTGCCAAGGGCCGGAAATATCGGCGGTGGTGGCTTTATGCTAGTGCATCTGGCAAAAGAGAATAAAACCATTGCGATTGATTATCGCGAAATGGCGCCGAGCCGTGCGCACAAAGACATCTTTATTGATGAAAACGGCGAGGTAAACCCAAAGCTAAGCCTTCAGCACGGCCTTGCCGTGGGCGTTCCCGGAACGGTTATGGGGATGGAGTTAGCACTCGAGAAATACGGCACCATGACACTTAGTCAGGTTATCCAGCCTGCAATCAAATTGGCGCGTGATGGCATTAAAGTGACCTCTGACTTAGCTAACTCGCTTTCTCATAATTATATTAAAGAACGAATGCTCGATGTGCCGGCATCTAAGGCCGTGTTTTATAAAAAAGATGGTAGCAGCTATAAGCCAAATGAATGGCTGGTGCAAGCAGATCTTGCCCACTCTTTAGCGCTGATCGCTGAAAAAGGCAGCGCGGGCTTTTATCAGGGCGAGACAGCAAAGAAAATTGTTGCTGCGGTAGAAGCAGCTGGTGGCATTATGTCGCTGGATGACTTAAAAGGCTATAAAGCGGTAGAACGTGAACCAGTAAAAGGTACATATCGCGGCTACGACATCGTTTCTATGCCACCTCCTTCATCTGGTGGTGTGCATATCATAGAGATGCTAAACATGCTGGAGCAATACCCTATTGGTGAGCTTGGGCATAATAGCGCTGCTACCGTCCATATAATGGCTGAGGTCATGAAGCGTGCGTATGCTGACCGCAGTGAATATTTGGGCGACCCTGATTTCTACGACGTACCTGTTAAAGCATTGGTGGATAAGCAATATGCAAAGCAGCGCAGTAAACAAATAAACGCAGACAAAGCGACGCCAAGTCGTGAGATTAAGCCCGGTAAATTATTACCTTATGAGAGTAACCAAACCACGCATTATTCTGTGGTAGATAAGTGGGGCAATGCAGTGAGTAACACTTATACGCTCAACTTTAGCTATGGCTCAGGTATTGTCGCGGCTGGCACAGGCATTCTACTTAACAACGAAATGGATGATTTCTCGGCAAAGCCCGGCACACCAAACGGTTTTGGCTTGGTTGGTGGAGAAGCTAACGCCGTTGAAGGAAAAAAGCGCCCGCTGAGCTCAATGACACCTACGATTGTAATGAAAGAGGGTAAACCCTTTTTGGTAACGGGTAGTCCTGGTGGCTCGCGTATTATCACCACCACGCTACAAATCATTATGAATGTTATTGATCATGGCTTGAACATCGCTGAAGCAACCGTGGCTCCGCGTATTCACCACCAATGGTTACCAGATGAAATTCGTATTGAACGTAGCTTAAATGTGGATACTCGACATCTACTTGAAAACAAAGGACACACACTTTCAGAGCAGAATGCGATGGGCTCAACCCAGTCAATCATGCTTACCGATAAAGGTCTATTTGGCTCCTCAGATCCAAGGCGTGCAGATAGCGCTGCGGTGGGGTACTAATACCAATTGAATTAATTCTCTAATCAATTTGAAGGGTGAAATAGCATATTAGCTTCGTTAAAAATTTCTCATTTAGAACAACTAAATAGCATAACTTTTGCCTTGCCTATATGGATATAGGTACCTTAGCGGTAGCAGGACGCGAGAGCGGTGCTACTAAAGCTATTTCCCCGCTTCAAGATAGATCATTTACTTAATACAACTGGTATAATATCCTGATTTCTATTGAGTCTTAAGTGCAATTTAATTCGAGTAGGGGCGAGATGCCCCTTTTCTATGCGCTTTCTTTGATTAAATACTCTGGCAGTGGCCAATTCATGACGATGACTTCGCCTTGCCAAGTTTCAATCGTCAGCCAAACCTTGTCGTCTTTTGATAATGTTTTCTTTGCTAAAGCATGTACGTGTTGACCGTGTTTTGTGCCGTGAAGGATCCCGAGCTCATGCTTCATAAGCTGTGCAAGTGGCATCGCGTTGGGGCCGATATTGAGATAGCCTTGGCGCACAGATTCAACGTCACCTTTATTGAACAGTAGTAAGAAGTCTTTGACGTATAAGTTATCGTGGATGTATGGTGGCTTGTCGTCAAAAGGCATTGGTGTAATGCTGTACTCTCCAAGTGTTTGCTCCGCCAATGGAGCGGGAAACTCTGGATGTAATGATTGATAATAAAACCAAGCTGGCAACACCAGCAATAGGGCATTTAACCAATATTTATTGTGTTGTATAAAGCGTTTGACTGCATTCATGGCGATTTACCCTTGCTGTGCTTTTAGTTGTTTTGCATTGCTCCGTTCTTGGCTACGCGCGCGTTTGGTCCGAAGCTGATACATGATAAATCCAGTGACCGACATCCCGGATAAAATACAGCCAAAAATAAACCAGATGACTTTGGTCCAGATCCCTCCTATGGTGCCGTAATGCAGTGGATCTGTGATGTGCATAACCGTTTGTAAGCCTGTCATTGAATCAGGGTTTGCATGATGAACGACAGTATCATTCCAAGTGTTGTAGGCGATATTTATGCTGTAATCGTCATAGAGTATGTAGTCGTTTGCGCCACTGATTTTGAGCGTATCGCGGTTATGCTCAGGTAGCATGATGTAACTTGGGCGAAAGTCAGTGTACTGCTGTTGGATTTCACCGAGCGCTAGGTCAACACTGGTTTCCACTGCATTCGCGTTTATTGTTGAGTTGGGTATATCCGCAGCATTTAATGTTTCATGATGTTCTAGTTCAACACCAGCATGCCACAGCACCGCTTGCGTTAAATACCACAGTCCGGTGAGGCTCATTACGGTCATAAACCAAAGCGACCATACTCCACTGAGTTTATGGATGTCAGCGGCAAGGGTACGACCTCCTTGTGATTTACGCAGCTTAAACTGAAAAAACGCCAACCAAAACTTTTTGTATACCACCAGGCCTGTGATCAACGCGCCCAGTAGGATCAGTGACATAAACGCCACTAAATAGTAACCAACACTGTAGCCGTTTTGCCATGGAAATAGCAGCCAGCCATGTAATGAACGCATAAAGTTAATAAACGTATTGCCGTCATTTATTTCCTGAACAGCCCCTGTGTACTGGTTTACGTATGCAAGCGCATAGGGCTTGTCGACGTCGGTAAACATCACCACATAGGTCAAATAGGGCTCTCTCACATTGAGCCCCATGACATCTGCACTTGGGTACTCATCTTTAAACGTGCGTAACACTGAGCCCGCTGACATCTCACTTACCTGACTGGGGTTATATGCCCGAGAATCAGGGTTGGTAAGCCATGTAAGTTCATGGCTGAAAACGGAAATGGTACCTGTGATACAAATAAAGCAAAACAGTAGCCATATTGGCAGTGAAAACCAACCATGCAACTGAAACCAAAACTTGTTGCTTATTTTCTTTGCCATTGTGTGTTCCTAGTTCTTTGAATGACGGCGACAAATTAAAGCTGAGGGAGTATTTGCGCAAAAATGTAAATAAAGTATATCTTTTTAAAAGTGTAAATGGCAATTATATTCATTTGGATGTGCGTTAAATGGCATGTTTTATTCGTTTAGCGGTTTATCTTTCTTGTTTCTTTTATAGGAAAGTTGTTTTAAATTAGTTAGTTACTTATTTTGGGAACGTTCCTTAAATCGGGTTCGAAACTGGTTGTAATTTACTTTAATGTTATTGCTAATGGTTATCATCTGCATTATTATCGTTTCGATTTTTACAATATTAGGATGAACCCAGTGAACACTCTGCCTCTCAAAACGCTCTCATTTGCTGTTATGGCAGCGCTCGGCACGTCAGCATTACAGGTGCAAGCAGCACAGCAAGATAAAGAAGAAATTGAAAAAATAGTTGTGACGGGAAAATACACCGTCAATGAAGTGATAGACACCGCAACTGGCTTAGGGTTATCACTTCTTGAGACGCCGCAATCTGTTAGTGTTATTACCGCAGCACGGATCAAAGAGCAAAAACTCGATACATTAACCGATACTGTGTTAAATGCGATTGGGGTGTCAGCGAAAGAAGTTGATAATGTTCGTAATACGTTGCAGTCACGTGGCTTTGACATTACCAATTATCAAATTGACGGCGTTCCTTTGTCATGGAGTTTGGCAGGTGATTCAGGTGAAACCATCGCGGATGTTGCGATATATGAGCGCGTGGAGTTTGTGCGTGGTGCGACGGGGTTATTAACCGGCGCGGGCGATCCTTCAGCTTCTATTAACCTAGTACGCAAACATGCAAATAGCACCGACCTCACAGGTTTTGCCAGTGTCTCTTTGGGAAGCTGGAACAATAAAGAAGTGATGGTGGACGTTGCCAATGGATTAACTAACGATGGCAGTGTGCGTGGACGAGTGGTCGCGAAGTATGAAGAAGGTGACTCGTATCTAGATCTCTTCTCTGACGAAAGTACCGTGCTTTATGGGGTACTAGAAGCGGATTTAAGCACGCATTCGACGATCCGCGTTGGTGCAAGCTATCAGCGTAACGACCCTACCAGTCCAACTTGGGGGGCATTACCTACTTTCTTTACCGATGGAAGTAAGACAGACTGGGAAGTCGAAAAAACCACAGCTGCAAATTGGACTGAGTGGCAAACTACTGGCACCAATGCTTTTGTGAACTTTAGCCACAACTTTGCAAATGGTTGGGAACTGGTCGCCAATTACAACAAGCTGAAATACGAGCAAGATACAGAGCTGCTGTATTTATTTGGCACATTGGATAAAACAACAGGTGAGGGCTTAGCGTCTTGGCCCTATAAAAGTACAGGTGAAAGTAACCAAGACAGCTTTGATATCCAGCTTAAAGGTTTTTATCAACTCGCCGGTCGTGAGCATGATTTCGTAACTGGCGCGCTTTACAGTGAGCAAAGCGCCGATACACTCACTTTCGCTACGCTCGATAATGCCTTTTTGCCAGTTGGCAATTTTTACGAGTGGGATGGTAATTTTCCTGAGCCGACGTGGGGCACAGAAACCTCAGTTGCTCAAGATATGGATACCGAGCAAAAAGGGTTCTACGCCGCAACAAGGCTAAATCTTAGCGATGAACTTAAAGTAATAGCGGGTGGTCGGTTGTCGAGCTGGCAGCGCGAAGGCGAAAGCTATGGCGTCATCACTGATTTTGGCGACAATGGCGTATTTATACCTTACGCTGGTGCCTTGTACGACTTGTCGACAACGCAGCGAGTGTATGCAAGTTACACTGAAATATTCCAGCCGCAAAATGCCCAAGACCGTAATGGTGATTTCCTTGAGCCAATCAAAGGAAAATCATACGAAGTGGGGCTAAAAAGTACCTATCTAGACGACACGCTGCAAACAACATTGGCGATTTTCCAAATCGAACAAGATAACCTAGCTCAAGATGATGTTGGATACATAGTTCCTGGTTCGGTAAATACAGTCGCGCAATATGCTGCTGAAGGCACAACCAGTAAAGGCTTCGAATTTGAAGTGGTGGGTCAGTTAACTGACGGTTTTGATGTGCATTTGGGTTATTCACAATACAAAGCAGAAGATGCCAACGGCGTTGAAGTGAATACGGATAATCCAAGAAAGCAATTTAAGTTGTATACGACTTACCAATTTGTGAATGCTTTACCTGAGTTGACGATTGGCGGTGGCGTGAACTGGCAGGATGACACTTATTCAGTAACGGGCAACGATAGGCTAGAGCAAGATGCTTATGCACTGGTTAGCTTGATGGCAAACTACGCTCTGGCAGACAATATGGCGCTACAGCTCAACGTAGAAAACCTCTTCGATGAAAAGTACTACAGCCAAATAGGCTTCTTTGATCAGTATCGCTATGGTGCGCCGAGAAATTACAGCTTAAGTTTTAGCTATGATTTTTAGCAGACTATAAACTAACTAAGCGTGGCTAGTGAGCCACGCTTTTGTTCATTGTCTATTTATTGCAAGAACTGTACGCTTGGAGGCAATACAGTCAAAAAGGAATTTTGCAATGAATTTATCCCCTGCTTTTTTGGTCGTTGGCTTTATAGTAAATATGAGTACAGCGTCCGCCACACCGGACTATCAAAATGTGCTTAACCAGCTACCGCTGCCACCTAATGAACTTACCACTTTACTGCATGACCTAGCACTACATGGCCTTGAGCAGCACGCTATGGCTGAATTAATTAAGGACTATAACCGATTACACAACAAACGGATAGAATGTGCCAACGTTGCGACTGTGTTGAAAAGGTCGCAATTGGACTCACTCAAAATGGATGTAGAGTACTACACCACTGTGCTTTTTTATGTTGATGGTTTGAACAAAAATCAGTGTGAATCTGCGGAGTTTGGCGCTTTTACAAGGACAGTCGCTATAAATTATGTGATGCATAAGAGCCCGAGGGAGCTTAAGCTGGTGAAAGCAATGAACGTGCTATCTTCTGGGCGTTACGCAAATTTTATTGAGTTTGAGGCTGAGTTTAACGCTTTACCTGAGACCGTTAAAACGGCCGCGCTAAAAGCGGATTTTCTTCGAGATAACTTTAATTTGTTTCAAAGCTTGGAGCAAGTTCACGGACACGAGTGATAAAAGGAATATTTGTGAAATCCCTGCTATTAGTTTTGATATTGTTTGCGTTCGCGCCGCAAACTAACGCTGAAACAATGTCAGTAGATCTTACGCCGACTATTGAGTATCCAGTCGAACAACTTGAACCAGTTCAAAAGACGCTGCTTAGTGAGCTGTTAAATAGAGTAACACAACTGGGTGATAGAAAAGCGGCATGCGAAAGTGAGCGTGCTATTACAGAAGAGCAATTGCGCAGTCTTAATATTACCTCGCAGCAGCGAGGTATCGTTTTATCTTATTTTTATATTCACCAAAAAAGGGAATGTGAAGCCGAAGAATATGGCGAATTCGCCAGACTTGTTGCCGCGAATTTAGCGGTGCAAAAGCAGTCAGAAGTCTTAAGGTTCGTGAATACGTTAAACACGGTAAGCTCCAGCGTTTATTTCGATTATGTTGAAACGGAGCTGGAGTTTAACCAGCTACCAGAAAGTGTTCGCAATAAAACCTACCAAGCCGAGTTTTTACAGCATCCGTTTAGTCTTATGCATACGCTAGAACAGTTCGAATGATTCGGCGCGTTGTTACTGATTAAGTAAAACCTAAGCTAACATAATACGGTTTAATAATTCGTATGCGGTACGTTTTGCATCATCTACGGCTTGATCGGGTACTTGATGATTTGCAATCCAAAGTGCGAGACTCGTTAATCCACCATTGATAAATTGAGCGCTAGTTTTATGCGCTTGAGAACTCTGTTGCGGTGCGATTACACTTAGTAACTGTGTGATTGATGCCACACACCCTGACGCTGCCTTTTCGAGTTGTTCAGGCTCTAATACCGACTGCGCATCACGTAATATGATACGCTGTATCTCGGGCTCCGTAGCCATATCCAAGTAAGTTTCTGCACGTTTCAAAAGCGCTTGCTGAGGTGAGGTTTCACTACGTTCAATATCACGGAGCCGGATATCCATTTCACTATCTAGTTGCTGTACGACCGCGTAAAACAACCCTTTTTTGTTGCCAAAGTGATGATACAGCGCTCCTCGAGTGAGTCCTACGTCCGCTGTCAGCTCTTCTAACGCCGTCCCTGCAAATCCTTTACTTGCAAAAAGCACTCTGGCTTGGGCCAATAGCTCGCTGCGGGTTTTCTCCATCATGCTGCTTCTTGTTGTCATTTTGCGATCCTTATTAAGAACTACGCAATTTATAATTGACATACAGTGTGTATGTCAATTATTTTAACATACACACTGTATGTGAAAATAATCTCAAGGAGAGATCAGTGAATAATCCTTACTCCGAAATTTTTAAGATAAAAGGAACTAAGCATTTTAGCTGTGCTGGTTTTATTGCTCGTATGCCGCTCTCTATGATGGCGATTGGGTTAATCACCATGCTTTCGCAACTCTATGACTCATATTGGGTTGCAGGTTCCATTGCTGCGCTATTTACCTTCACCATGGCATTTGCTGCGCCGCAGTTGTCGCGACTGATTGATAGGGTAGGGCAACGCAAGGTTGTGATCCCTGCGACCTTGTTCAGTGCTGTATCTGCGCTGGCATTGTTGCTACTGAGTCACTTGCAAGCGCCACTTTGGAGCCTTTATGTTTTAGCCATGTGTGCGGGCATTATGCCAAGTGTTCCGGCTTTAGTTCGGGCCAGGTGGAGCGCGATACAATCAGATCAAGGCTTACTTAATACGGCATATTCTTTTGAGTCGGTACTGGATGAAATTACCTTTGTGATAGGACCTCCACTTGCGATTGCACTGAGCAGCTTGCTCTTTCCTCAAGCCGGTCCGTTGCTAGCGGTTATTTTGTTTGTGATAGGCAGTATCTGGTTAGTGTCGCAAAAGGACACCGAACCAAAAATAGAACAAAGTGAAAATCAGACCCGAACTTCCGCACTGGCTAATTCCACGGTTAAGTTGCTTAGTTTAGTGTTATTGGCACTCGGTGTAATTGTTGGTGCAATCGATGTATTAAGTATCGCTTTTGCTCAGCAGCAAGGTATGCCAATTGCGGCCAGCTTAGTATTGTCGATGTACGCGCTTGGTTCTTGTATCGCTGGGTTTGGATTTGGAGCCGTTAAGTGGCGTCTGTCTATGCCAGTACTGCTTGTACGTTTTGCGATGTTCACATTGATCGCGAGCGTGCTATTACTCAGTGTTAACCACGTTTATGGCTTGGCGGTAGTGATGTTTATTTCGGGACTCGCGTTTGCTCCAACGATGATCATTGCCATGGGTCTGGTTGAGCAAAGCGTACCAAAACACTTACTCACTGAAGCCTTAACTTGGCTAATTACCGGACTCGGTGTAGGGATTGCAGGTGGGGCTGCGTTGACCGGGTGGGTCGTTGAACACTTTACCGTGGATCTTGGATTTGGGGTTGCAGTGGTCGCTGCTGCTACCGTGGTGTTACTCGCCTGGTATCAAAAACACGATGATACAAGGCGAGCAACTCAAGTTGCCAGTGATTAGGATGTAAGAGTCGCGCTTACTTCGCCCGACATACCGCTTGTTTATCTGTAGTTTCGCTGCTGCAGGTTAGAAAAGCGGCACCACTTTCATCCAAAAACTCTCCTTGCCACGCGCCATCTTTGCCAAGCTTAATGGATAAAAAGCCGAACTTACCTTGTTCGTTAACGATTGCGTTTTGGCTATCAAGTGCATAATCAAATTCGCTAAAGGCATTGGTATCACTGAGGCTGACGCCGCTATTGCCGACAACGATTTGCGCAGGACGCGCGGTACTGGCAGCAAAGGTTGAAGACTGATAAATATGCATATGTCCAGCGAGTGATAAAGTTACGTGAGCAGGCAACTTACCTTGTCTGGTGTTCTTCAGCGCGGTTTGCAACATCACGTTTAGTGTGTCTTTGGTTGCCGGGTCTTCAACGCCCCAAATAGGTCTGTGGCTCATAATCCACATGGGTTTGGCTTTGAGTAGTTCGCTTCTGACATTGAGTCGTTGATATTGCTGTTGGTAGACTTTTGTTAGGCCATTGTCTGCACTGGCATCACAGGCATTGGCGCTATCCATTACCCAAACACTGAGCGGTTTTAAGTTGATGGTATAGGAGTTTTGCACAATGATATGGGCACTTGCAGATTGTGGCGGTTGATTATAATCCCCTTGAGATGGACATTGCTGTTGGTCAATGGCATCAGGAAGACTGGCTCCCGGGCCAAAAAAGTAAAACCAGCCAATTCCTGCGCGGCTACAAAGTTCATGATTGCCTCGTGCAAAAATCCATGGTGCGGTTGCTGAAAGATCGGTTGTTGCGGCAAAAAAGTCGGCTTGCCAGTTGCTCCATGTATCTGGTCTTGGGCTATTTATCGCGTTTTGACTGTAGTAGGTATCGTTGAGACCGCAGCTAGTACCACCATATCCACCATCGCCAGCGTCATAAGCATAGGTATCACCGGAAATCGCACCTCCGGTACCTCGATAGTTGAAATCCCCCATATGGAGCAACAATTGTGGTTGTTGCTTTGCCCCTTGCTCTGCGAGGGTTTTAAACGGCTCGGCAGCAGTGTTGTTTTCGCAAACTGATGACTTACAGCCAGTGTCGCCAAAAACCGCAATTTTATTCGGATCGAATGTCACGGGCGCTAACGAGAATTGACTATCACTGACGGTATAAGCCGTGTTTGGGGAGATTTTCGCTTCGCATACAGAGACTGGAAAATGTGTTTGGTCTGGACGCATTGCTCGCAACTGCATCGGCATGGATTTTTTACCAAAGAGCAAGCTTGGGCATTGGTTGGCGTCGCTGAGCACGCCGTCAACAACGACGCGCGCGTAGATATTTGGGGCTTCTGTAGTGGAAGGCGCGAACATTGAGTAAGCGCCTAATACTTTGGTATTCGCTTGTTGGACTGCAAACGTGCTGCTACAAGCAATTAAATTGAGCGTCGCAATGGCGATGATGATGCGCATGACTTCATTCCTTTTTGAACAGTTGAATGAAGTTTAATGCATTGTTAACAATTTGCGAGTTTCGAATACGAATATCTTGCTTCTGCTGGTTATTGGTGGCTGCAGCGGTAGAAGCCGGTGACTGTGTCTTGGCTAAAGCGTGTGCCGTTAACATAGGTGTCTTGGTTGATTTTACCAAACTGCGCTAGGTTATATTGCAATCGTGCAAGCATTTCAGCACTCGAGGCCTGCTCAAAGATTTCTGTTACCGGTGGATCGCCAACAAAGTTGGTATACCAAGGAAACCAAGAATTATCCTGCCCACTGACTGTTTGGTTCGGATAATAATTCCCTCCTTGCCAACGGTCGAAGGTAAGATCTTCGAGGCTAAATAGGCCAAAACCTGGCTGTGTCATACAAGCATCAGCCGCCTGATACTCAGGGTAACCTGAGCTGGCAGCAAAATGATTACAAACATTATGTGGCAAATTACTGCTATTCGCCGCTTGATACTCCGCCTTTCTAAACATCACAGGATGTGCGGGGCTTCCTGATGGGTAGACGATATTTGCCGCGACAGGTGATCCCCAGCGATAATGGTACATGGCCACAGCCAATCCTAAATCTTCCTTACTGGTGGCAACATTATCTGGATGAGTCCACACTCCACCCGGATCGGTTGGCGTTGCCCCATTTTTAAAAATAATCCCATATTGATTGTTTTCTAATTGATTCATTAGATTTGGCGTTGTGTTGTCAACCACCGTCGTTGGGATCATTGTGCTTGCGGCATTGGGAGTATAGGCGAGTGTTGGGTTATTTAATGCCTTCCAGCATAGCAAGCCATAACCATAGCCACTGGCTATCATCGGGCAGCCAGACATTGCCGATGCCGATTGGTTGCTTTCATATGTATGTGTTGTTGAACGTGCCGAAACTTCGCCGGAGCTAACCAATATTCCCCACGCCTTGCGAGTAATGCGAATATCAGCAAACTCGGTGTCAGGAATAAATACCGTTGTGGCCGAAATAACCTGTAGTCCTAAATCTAGTTCCAGTAGAGAGGTGGCAACGAGGGCGTCTTCATGAAGCTTTGGATACTGCGTCATAATCGTTTGCTGCGATGGTTTAATCACAGCGTCTCTTGGTGATAACCCTAATAAATATAAGCGATCATTATCAAGATAGCTTGCCAGTAAGCGTGATAGCTCAAGTTGCGCGATTGGACGCTTGGCTTGTATATTTGAGTTGTTATCCGTGAGGGTGAGGTCGGTATTTTGAAGCAGCAACCAATGCTTATCACTTAGACCCACAACCTGAGTTTGGTTAAGTATGTGACGAGATACGCTATCAGCTTGGCGAGTAACAATTAAACTATCGTCATTCAACGAATAGCTAGACTGTGTGGTGTCATTGTGGTGATGACGCAGCGCCGGTGGCTGATATTGTCCGATTAAGGTGGTAAGTTCAATGCGAATTGCGTCGCGAGTACTTTGAATAAGCCAATTTCCGGTTTCATCTCGAACAAAAATAGCCGGACTATATTGACCAGATTTATCCACGCTAAATGCTTGCCAAGTGGTATTACAGGCTTTGGCGCAGGAGGAGAAACTTCGAGTAAGGGATGACTTATCTTTTGCCAGAGATTCGTCATAGTTATCATTAAATACAAAGGGTAACTCAGCTTTACCCGACGCGAGTTGTAACGTGAACAGTAAGCGCCGTTGATTGCCGCTGGCATAGAGTCTGTTTTCTTTTAGATAACCGAGCTGGAGTTGAGAGTAACTCTCTAACTTTTTCATGTTTCCAGCTTCACCTTGATAGCTGGGCTCATACGTCTCGCTATTGAATGGTGCAGTTTGCTCTAATTGGGGAAATTGCAGCGTTTGTTTGCAGGCATCTTCTGCGCATGTTTGTAAGGTGATCCGTTGGTTCTGATACTGAAAAGAATACCAAGGTGAAAGGGCTTGATAACCTTGTTGTCCTGCGTGAAATAATAGCGGTAGGGTTGATGTATCGTAGTGCCCTGACTCTGCTGAGGCGTTAACGCTTAAAGACAAAACCCAGCAGGTAAGCGTAGTGGCGATGAACTTATTCATAATCTTTCCTTATTGGAGTAGGGCAGCGCATGGCCACCCTTAGCAAAACCTAGTGAATGATGCCTTGGCGTTGGCCTGCATTAACGGGTTTGTTGAGCTGCACAGAGAGCCAGTTTTCAACGTCACTACGTAATGATGCGTCGCTATCTGGACCGGATTGTGACGAATAGAACCATAACCCTGTTGGTGCTGGGGCATTGACATTGCTGCCGCAGGTAAAGTGATTTGCCGCATACATCACCGCGCCTGAGCTACCATATTCGTAATGACTGTCCGAATAACCACCGTAGCCTCTGGCTTGCACCCGACCTTTTGAATCAAGGGTAAAGTGATACACCTCATTGGGTTGCAACAAGAAAGGGCTGACGTCGGACGAATCAAAGCGCGCGCGCATTGTGGTGGTAACACTGGCTTGATTACCCGAACGCGTGATCATGCCTGCCAAGTTGGTGATGAGCGCATCGGCCAATTGACCATCAAGCAAGCTGCCAGGGTTGCCATTGACGATTGCAGAAGTAATGCCAAGTGCGGCTTTAACGACTCCAATGGTGGAGTTTAAATTCCATGTGGTGTTATATCCCATGGCTGCGCCACCGGCTTTATTAAACAAGATGACTTCAGGTGCAGCTCCTGGCAAATCGACCGCAAATTTTGCGCCGTCGGTTGCGTGTGAGTTGGTACCTTTTGACCAGATTTTTTTAGCTTGCCCAGTTACATGGTAGCGAGCTGAATAAGTGCCTCTGACTTCTAAATTGCCCGAACAGGCATTGCTTTGATTACATGCAAATCCCCCGGTGTCTGCACACAACATTTTGACGTGGAACTCTGTCGAGTTATGGGCTGAGGTGTTATCGAAACTGAGCGCTTTATTTTTTGACCAACGTTTCCCCTTAGCTGAGTGAAAGGCGCCGTAGGCTGAGGTATTGACATAAGCATGGTGCTTAGAAAAACCACTACCATCGCTGGTGGATGTGCTCCAAGGCGTTTGGGTTGATGGGTAGTTAGTGACTACTTGGCCTGTGCTGGTTGAAGGGGTCACCATCTGACATGAGCATTGTGACTTAGGCCCGAAGATGGGTTTTTTAGTCAGCAATTCTTTTAATTCGGCAAGAATATCTGACGGTAGCGTCCTATCGTATTCAAGTACCGAGAGCCCTTTACGTTTAGGAGCTGCGTACTCCATGTGCCAAGTGCTGTAAAGCTGCGATGCATTTCGCTCTAAATGTTGGCTGAGCGTTGGCACTTTTTGCTGTTGTGTCCATTTTTCGAATACCGTCGGTTTAAATTGAATAAGATATCGAGTAAAGAAAAAGTTATCTTCAGGCGTTTGTTCGGTAAAAGCATTTTCCCATGCTGATAATACGTTTTGATCTAAAGCTTTTGCTTGGCTTAGCATCTCTCCATCTCGATAGTCGCGGATCAAGCTATCGACATAGCGGTCTAATTCATATTCTTCGTCGTTGTCGGAGATATATTCAAGCAAGGAAACACGGTCTTGAGACCAGTTTGAAATGGCTTGCCACGCTTCTGGGCTTACTTGAGAGGGGGCCATTTCTCCATATTCTTCTGCGGCTTGTAGCGAAATACTACCCAGTAACAACGTGCTGGTAACTAGGCTGACTAATTTGGGGGTGAAATTTCTCTGTTTCATTTTTCTATTCCTTCATCGTTGTGCAGAGTCAACATGCCTCATGCATTGTTAACTTGCCTTGTGATGTTGGAAACTTTTTCAGCGATTGAATAGGAGGTTGTAGGGCCAGTTAGGGTCAACTTGGGTAAAACCTTTGATATTAAACGGACGCGTTGGGTTAGGTAAGTTTTGATATCAAGCTGTGGTAAATAAAAACTTAAATATCAAAGGTCTGCTTATATTTTTACCCGAATTTACCCAATTGCCCCGTAACTTTTGCTGCAATCAATATTCGCTTGAGGCAGGATTTTGCTATCGCCGTTATTGGAGTCTCAGCGTGAGTACATTCGCAATCGAGTAACGGTGTCATAACCAATAAGGAGACAGTTATGAGACGAGTAATAGTGTTGGGAGCAACTTTGATTGCGAGCTTTGTACAAGCCCATAGCCCAGAAATGATAGCGCAGCTCGAAGTTGCTGATGGGGCGAAATGTCCAAAGCGGCAAACGATTCTGCTAGGTAAAATGACATTAACTGCTGGAACCTTTAAATATTTACATAGTGAAGGAAGTAACGTTTGTACCAGTCCTAAGCAGAGTATTCCTGGTCGTATTACACCACGACTAGATTGTGGCCAGTTTGATGATTGGCGACTTGCTTATGATATGGGTAATAAAATGTGTCAATCTCTACATCAAAATATGAAAGGCTTTAGTAATAGCCTAAAGCCTGATATGACAGTGTATCCTCGCTTTGAAGGACCTTTTGAATTCAAAGGAGACCGTCATCACCAAGAGTATGAGGCCGGTATGGGCGTGACTTTAGCATGCTATTTATGTGAGACCGCGACGGATAACTAGAGAAGGGGCAAAAGCCCCTTTGTTGTAAACATCAAGTAGCGTTGGAGCACGCTATGATTAGCTCCAGTTGTGCAACTTTTTGAGAAAGGGGCGCAGTATCGAAATTAGCGTCTTGGCATTGAGTGAGTACATATTGTGCCGTGGTAACAATATTTCGAATACGCGGCTTTTTGGGCAGCGTTTTGATATTAAGAT
Source organism: Pseudoalteromonas sp. XMcav11-Q (assembly GCF_040104525.1). Classification (NCBI taxonomy): domain Bacteria; kingdom Pseudomonadati; phylum Pseudomonadota; class Gammaproteobacteria; order Alteromonadales; family Pseudoalteromonadaceae; genus Pseudoalteromonas; species Pseudoalteromonas sp. XMcav11-Q. The sequence goes on along the minus strand of NZ_JBECOX010000005.1, from coordinate 372,447 downwards.
AGCGTTCAAGAGTGCGCACTCGTAAGCGACCATCATCGATATTCACTTTCCACACTTTGCTTTCTTCCGCTAATTCGACACGAGTTTTGCCACTACTTTGCTCCCAAAGCGTCAAAGTGAGTGTCATTACCTCAACCATTAATTGTCTAGCGGCCTGTTCATCAATGCTCGTATGTTTACTGTGCACGCCATGAGTATCGGCGCGGGCGGTATTGCGAATAAAGCAGTAAGTAACCAAAACACCTGCTAAAAATGTGATAAACCCGACGAGTACATGAGACAACATGCTTGTCTCTGTTTGGCGCTTAGGCGCGGTCAAGACGTTAGCGCTTTGAAGGCGAAATTGATAAAGGTTTTCACTTTGTACACGACTAGTTTTAAGCGTGTCATTATAACGCTGTGCGGTCTCTACCGCTTCTTTATAAGCGTGTGTTTGTAGTTGGGACTGCAATAAGGCAATGTAAAATAACTCCGTAAGCTGACTATTTTGCTGATTATGTGCTTCAAGCCCCTGTTTAAGTATCGTTTGTGCTGTTAGGTTATCGCCCTCAAGCTGCTTGAGTTTGGCCTCAATAAGCAGTGCTCGCTGATCCACTTTACCGTGTTGAATTAGTTGCCGAGTACGTTTAAATGAAGCAAGTTGCTGTTGTGCCTGAGTGATATGATTTTGAGCAATGGCAATTTCGGCCAATAATAAATAGGCTCGAGACAATTGGGTATAGGCACCGCTTTGTGTCAAAGGTTGAAGTAAATCTTCAATTATTTCAGTTGCTTTGTTGTAGTCGCGCTTTTTGTAAAATACCTCCGCGATGCTTAGCAAGGTGTGATTCGCTTTAGTTTGGTCGCCAGCTTGCTGGTGGAGCGCGTGGGCTTGACGAAACGAGAGGATGGCATCATCCAACTGATTAATATCCCTCGATACATTCCCTAAATTGTTAAGCGTGATCGCTTGTCTCTGTAGGTCATTTGTTGCTTTCGCTATTTGGTAGCTTTCTAAAAATAAAGTAAGGGCGGTGTCTAAATCTCCGAGTGCCTGATAGGCATTAGCTAAATCGTTTGCCGATTTACCCAGGAGTTCGTTTTGTTGCAACTTAGCCGCAAGCGTTTGCGCTTCGTGGAAGCTCTCCAGCGCTTGAATATAATTGCGCTGGCGATAACGATTAATACCACTTTGTCTTAACACCTGAAAGCGTTGGAGTGTGGTTAACTTCCATGCCATCAACTCATCCAGTATTTGATTGCTGAGCTTTATGTCACCCGCTCGACGATACAAGCTAACAAGCTCAAGATGTGCATCAAAAGCTTGAGCACCGTTGGGTTCAAGCGTTTCAAGATGTTGCTTACAAGACAAAATCTGGCTTGTGAGATTAGCATTATTGGCACCTGGGCATTCTGAACCATGCGCCGGTAACACAACGAGCAGTAATGCGAAAAACAAAGCAAGCAAAGGCATAAATATTAGTCTATATACATTGTTTTTACATATTAATATAGTGGTAACAAAAAGTCGTGTCTGCCTTTAATAAATCTTAGGTTGACTACTTTTTGTATTTTGCCTCTGTTTCGGTGGTAAATTAACCCCAAATTCAGGCCAATATGCACACATATTAAGTGTGATATTGGCTATCCCTTTAGCAATAAAAACACCCCAGCTAAAGCAATTAGGCCTCCAAACATCATAGACTTAGTAATAGCTTCTCTGCGCAGTAGTCCAATTGTCATCACCATAAGCGGTGCCGTTGCAAAGATGGTTTGTGCGATAGCGGGATCAGTATGATTAACGGAAATTAACTGTAGCCAAAGCCCAATAAAGGTGCCAAAAAACACTGCAACGAATAACCAGTTTTTACCGTCGATTTGTTTAAGTGTGAGTGCTTTAAACAGGCTTTGTGATTTCAAACAAACAACAATAAAGGCCACAAATAGGGTGCCGGATCCCAAGCGAATAAGTGCCGCCCACAAACTACTAATGCTTTCGTTATTTAGCGCACCTTTGGAAAGCACCATACCCGCAGCTTGGCAAATGGCAGCCGTGAGTGCAAAACAGACTCCCAAGAGATAATGTTTTTTGTCTAATACCGGCTGGCTTCTACTTGGCTTAATCGCCAACATCACACCAACGGTTGTCACTGCAATGCCGAGCCAAGCGGATGCGCTGAGATAAACACCAAGGAGCACAATGTTTAAGATCCCCGCGATGGCAGGTGCAAGACTTTCAATAACCAAAGTGCGAGCAGGGCCTATATTTCTGAGTGCGGCAAAGTAAGCGCTGTCACCAATCGCTATGCCCAGTATCCCACTGGCTATCAGCCAGCCCCAGCTCGAGAGTAAGGTCGGATACATAGCATCACCTGCGATGAGCAAACACAAGATCATCAAAGCAGAAGCGATGACGCCTTTGCTAACGTTCAACTCAAATGGACTAAGGTGATGGCTAAATCGTTTATACAGTATGGTTGAGCCAGCCCATACCCCAGCCGCCGCAATCGCTGCCGCTTCGCCAATACCAATCATAAATATCAAGTTTCTTGTGTTTATTTATATGATGGCAAGTATACATAAATTGAAATAATCAGTGAGAGGTTAGGCATCAAATTATTATCACAAATGTTTAGACGTCCACACATCTAGAGGTTGAATTTTTCCAGTTTTTGTCCATAATAATGCCATTCGATTAGTCTGGAGCAGCGCATGCCAATCACCGTCACCGACGAACTCCCAGCCATTGCCCAATTGCGTCATGAAAATGTGTTCGTGATGCCACAAAGTCGTGCATCAACGCAAGAGATCCGCCCAATGCGGCTCGCGATATTAAACTTGATGCCGAATAAGGTGGAGACTGAGGTGCAATTTATCCGATTACTGGCAAATACCCCTTTGCAGGTGAATGTTGATTTGTTGCGACTGGACACCCACCGTAGCTCTGAAAACTCAGAGCAACATCTAGATATGTTTTACCGCTATTTTTCGGATGTGAAAGATCAAAACTATGATGCTTTGATAGTCACCGGTGCGCCGCTGGCGCATCTTGAATATGACGATGTGGTGTATTGGCAGGAATTACAGGCGTTTTTTGATTGGGCTGAGCACCATGTTACTTCAACCCTGTTTTCTTGTTGGGCCGCACATGCCGGTTTGTATCACCATTATGGGTTAAAGCGAGCACTCAAAAATGACAAACTGTGTGGCGTATTTAAGCACCACTGTTATTTTGACCACGGGGCGCTCACTCGCGGTTTTGATGATGAGTTTTTGGTGCCACACTCACGTTATGGCCACATCGACATCGATAAAATTAATGCGTGTAAAGACCTAGTGGTGTTAGCAGGCTCTGAAAAAGTGGGCGCTTACTTAATTAAAAATCACTCAGGTAGCCAAGTATACATTACCGGTCATCCTGAATACGACGCCGATACGCTACAAAAAGAATATCTTCGCGATTGTGAAAAAATGGCCAACGCACCGCAGCCTGAGAACTATTTTCCTGAGAATGACACCAGCAAACGTCCATCTAAGACATGGCAAAGCCATGCATTCTTGTTATTCTCAAATTGGTTAAACTACTATGTTTACCAAACCACACCTTATGATATTAACTTAGTTAGCCAAGATGTAAGGACTAACAATTATGCCGAATAATGTAGCCGTAAACGGTGAGCAAATAGCAGAGCAGCTTAAGCAAGCAATGCAGCAACGTATTCTGATCTTAGATGGTGCAATGGGAACCATGATCCAAAAGCACAAATTAGAAGAACAAGACTATCGTGGTGAGCGCTTTAAAGATTGGCATGTCCTTATCAAAGGCAACAACGATCTGCTAAGTTTGACGCAGCCTGAGATAATCAAACAGATCCATCGCGATTATCTAGCTGCTGGCGCAGATATCATTGAAACCAATACTTTTAACGCCACCACCATCTCGATGGAAGATTATGACATGGCAAGCCTAAGCCGCGAGATTAATCTTGAATCGGCGAAGCTTGCACGTGCGGTATGTGATGAATTTACCGCCAAAGATCCCAGCAAGCCTCGCTATGTGGCAGGTGTACTTGGCCCAACGTCAAAAACCTGTTCGATTTCTCCTGATGTAAACGACCCTGGTTTTCGCAATATCACTTTTGACAAGTTGGTTGCAGCCTATGTCGAATCAACGCTTGCCCTTATTGAAGGCGGTGCTCACCTTATTTTGATTGAGACTATTTTTGATACGCTCAACGCCAAAGCCGCGTCTTACGGTGTAGAAGAAGCGTTCGAGCAAGCGGGCCTCACTCTGCCTGTTATGATCTCGGGCACGATCACCGACGCTTCCGGTCGCACGCTATCAGGGCAAACCACCGAGGCGTTTTATAACTCCATTCGTCATATTAAGCCAATCTCTATTGGCCTCAACTGCGCGCTAGGCCCAGATTTATTAAGACAGTATGTAGAAGAGCTGTCACGGGTTTGTGAGACCTTTACCTCTGTACATCCAAACGCAGGGCTTCCTAACGAGTTTGGTGAATACGACCTAGAAGCCGATGACATGGCAAAAGAGATTATCGATTGGGGCAATGAAGGGTTTATCAATATTGTTGGCGGCTGCTGTGGCACCACGCCCGAACATATTCGCGCCTTCGCGAGAGGCCTTGAGCAAACCCAGCCGCGTAGCTTGCCTAACATCGAAGTGCGGATGCGTTTGGCAGGTCTTGAAGCCTGTAACTTAAATTAGGAATTCACCATGACACAAACAGCAGTATTTACCAATGTCGGTGAACGTACCAATGTAACGGGATCGGCAAAATTTAAGCGCTTAATTTTAGAAGAAGATTACGAAACCGCGCTGGATGTTGCCAGAGAGCAGGTTGAAAGCGGCGCGCAAGTGATCGATATCAACATGGATGAAGCCATGTTGGACTCAAAAGCTGCGATGGTGAAGTTTCTTAATCTGATAGCGTCAGAGCCGGATATTTCTAAAGTCCCCATCATGGTCGACTCGTCTAAATGGGAAGTCATTGAAGCGGGTCTGAAATGTATTCAAGGTAAAGCCATTGTAAACTCAATCTCCTTAAAAGAGGGTGAGGCACCATTTATCCACCAAGCCAAAATCATCAAGCGCTTTGGTGCTGCTGTGGTGGTGATGGCATTTGATGAAGTTGGTCAAGCGGAAACCGCAGAGCGAAAGTTTGAGATCTGTCAGCGTTCTTACAAAATCTTGGTTGACGAGCTTGGGTTTCCGCCAGAAGACATTATTTTTGACCCTAATATTTTTGCGGTCGCTACGGGTATCGAAGAGCATGATAACTATGCCGTAGAATTTATAGAGGGCACGCGCAGAATTAAGCAAAACCTGCCGCACTGTAAAGTGTCAGGGGGGGTATCTAACGTATCCTTCTCATTCCGTGGTAACAACCCGGTGCGTGAAGCGATCCACTCTGTGTTTCTTTACCATGCGATTAAAGCAGGCATGGATATGGGGATCGTCAATGCCGGTCAGTTAGCCGTGTATGACGATATTCCAAAAGAGCTCCGTGATGCCGTTGAGGATGTGATCCTCAATACCGACGCCGGTGCTGGCGAACGATTGGTTGAGATCGCGCCTAAATACTCGGGCATGGCGCAAGCCGAAAAGCAGGAAGATTTAGAGTGGCGTTCTTGGCCAGTTGAAAAACGCTTGGAGCACGACTTAGTTAAAGGGATCACCGAGTTTATCGACGAGGATACCGAGGCCTGTCGGCAACAGTTTGATAAGCCAATTCAAGTGATTGAAGGGCCACTGATGGATGGTATGAACGTGGTTGGCGACTTGTTTGGCGCGGGCAAAATGTTCCTGCCTCAAGTGGTGAAATCTGCTCGAGTGATGAAGCGCGCGGTTGCCTATCTTGACCCTTACATTGAGGCTGAAAAAGAAGAAGGCTCTAGTAACGGTAAAGTGATCATGGCCACGGTTAAGGGCGATGTACACGACATTGGCAAAAACATTGTGGGCGTGGTACTGCAATGTAACAACTACGAAGTCGTGGACTTGGGTGTGATGGTGCCAGCAGAGAAAATTCTGCAAACGGCCATTGACGAAAACGCTGATGTCATTGGTCTGTCTGGCCTTATTACGCCATCCCTTGATGAAATGGTGCATGTTGCGAAAGAAATGACGCGTCGCGGCTTCGATATTCCTCTACTCATTGGTGGTGCAACCACATCGAAAGCGCATACTGCGGTTAAAATTGAACCTCAGTACGATAAAGGTGTGATCTACGTCAATAACGCCAGTCGGGCGGTTGGTGTGGTATCTAGCCTGCTAAGTAAAACCCAAAAGCCAGAGTTTTTAGCAAAAACCGCGGACGAATACGTCAAAGTACGGGAGCAGCAGGCGCGTAAAAAACCACGTTCAAAACCGGTTACTTTGGCGCGTGCGCGCGATAATGCGGTAAAACTTGATTGGCAAAGCTACACGCCACCGGTGCCAAATAAGTTGGGGATCACCGAGTTTAAAGACGTGAGCATTAAAACGCTACGCGATTATATCGACTGGACGCCATTTTTTATGACCTGGTCATTGGCCGGTAAATATCCACGTATTCTACAAGACGAAGTGGTTGGTGAAGAGGCGCAAAAACTGTTTCATGATGCCAATGCCATGTTAGATCAGTTAGAACAAGCGGGCACTTTACAGCCACTGGGTGTGATTGGATTGTTCCCTGCTAACCGCGTGGGTGATGATATTGAAATTTATACCGATGAGTCGCGCAGCGAAGTCTTGGTTACGTCATGTCAGCTGCGTCAGCAAACCGAAAAAACCGATTTCCCTAACTATTGTTTGTCGGATTATATTGCACCTAAAGGCACACCTGATTATTTCGGTGCATTTGCCGTCACTGGTGGTCTTGAAGAAGATGACTTAGCAGATGCATTTGATGCCAAGCAAGATGACTACAACAAGATCATGATTAAAGCGGTCGCAGATCGCTTAGCCGAGGCATTTGCTGAATATTTACATGAGCAAGTGCGTAAAGTGTACTGGGGATTTGCAGCGGATGAAGCGCTAAGTAACGAAGAACTTATCCGTGAAAACTATCAAGGGATCCGTCCTGCGCCAGGGTATCCAGCGTGCCCTGAACACACCGAGAAACAAAAAATTTGGCAGTTGTTAGATGTCGAAAACCGTATCGGTATGAAGCTGACTAGCTCATACGCCATGTGGCCGGGAGCAGCGGTGTCGGGTTGGTATTTCTCACATCCAGATTCTAAGTACTTTGCCGTTGCCAGTATTCAAAGAGATCAAGTAGAAGACTATGCTGCGCGTCAAGCGATGTCGCTGGAAGAAGCGGAGCGTTGGCTTGGTCCTAACTTAGGATATGAAACCGCATAATAGCTGAATTGGCATCCAGCTAAACCTAATCTGAGATTAAGTTTAGCTGGGCTTTTTATTGCTTTCATTTCTTGAGTTTTAACGTTTATTGGCGGGCTGATAAATTTCAAATCCAAATTCATTAGAATATGTTGTTTAGTAGTTAACAGAGCACGCTAAATTCAAGTATACTGAGTTGAATAACTGTTAATAATAAGGCTTTACTCAACAATGAAGATGAAGTGGCTGTTTTCACTCCTTTTTATTTCCAATCTCTGTTGGGGGAGCAATCAGCTGGTTGTTGACATTATCAGTAGTGAAAATTTCAGTCAGCGTTATGAGCACTTTCTTGCTGGTCGTGACGTTTTAGACGTTGATTCTTTTTTTCCAACCACCAAAGGTTCTCATATTGAAATCATCGAAATGGTGTTACTACAGCAGGCCTTGTTTCTTGGTGGTGAGACGCGCAAAGTTGTATTTAATCCAAAACCTTCGGTGAATATTTTAGAGTTTTCCGATCTGATCGCTGGGGAAAGTTTAATCCTTGCTCGCAGTGTTTGGCATGAAAATATCGTGGACTATCGCGGCTCATTATTTATCTCAGATCCGCTTGTTGAAGTAGGAGATTACGAAGCTGGGCTTTACGTCACCAAGCGTAATGTCGCACTGCAGCAAACGCCGCTTTCACAGCTTCGGCAGCTGAATGTGGTATCTAACCCGCAATGGGAAGTGGATTGGCGTGCTTTGATGAATACAGATTTACACATGGTGAGCTTTATTGGCCCGTGGGAAACCATGTTGGCAATGGTAGAAAGTGATGTCGTCGACACTATGTTGATTAATTTTAGCGTGAGTGATTCTTTAACTTTAAATTTTGAAGGTAAAGAATATGTCCCAATCGAAAATATTAAGGTTGTCTTGCCAGACTCTCGGCATTTTGTCGTCAGTAAAAATCATCCTGAAGGCGTGCAAATATTTGCGGCACTCAATCGTGGGTTAAAAATACTTAAACGACGAGGCGTGATCAAACGGGCGTTGACAGAATCTGGTTTTATCAACAAAAAAGTGGCGAATTGGCAGGTGGCTAACGCTGAAATGCTGGTGGGAGGAGACTAATGCAGCCAGCTGTGGTATCGCTTTGCATATTGGTAAGTGCGCTAATTACATTTTGTGGTTTTGCTTACGAATCATCAGAACAAATACAGCGCAACTTAAATGCGCTACAAATGTCGGCTGAACAAGATTATGACTTGTCTTTATTACCGGACATCAGAGCACTTCGAGAGCAAGCGCGTGCGCAAGGTAATAAGCCGTTGCAAATCAAAGCATTACTGTTAGAGGGTGGTATAGTTCAACACTTTGGTGAGTTTGAGGATGGTCTCGACTTGCACCAACAAGCGTTGCAGTTGGCCGAAGCCGATAACAATACATTTTTAAAGGCAAACACCTATCTCGCCATCGCTCACCTTGATATTGACTTAGAGAGCTATGAGTTAGCGCAGCGCTATTTAGATAAAGCCTCATTGCTGGCTGAGCAAATTGATGATAATGCCCAGGTAAAAGCCGATATCAGTTTATGGCAGTCGCGCTTGAATATGGATAAGGGCGCTTATCGTTTAGCGCTTAAGTCCTCTTTCGTACCAGAGATTTCAGGCATTCGGCAGGAGACGCTTGCGCAGTTAAAGCTGACGCGTTCTTGGGCTCATTTACAGCTCGGTGAATATTTACCAGCCAAGCAAATTCTAGATGAGTTAGACAATGCGGATTATTTGGTTCAAAACCAAAGAATGCGGATTATGTCGGCAGTGCAGCGTGCCAGAGTGGCTTTACAAAGTGGCGATTTTGCAACTTCAATTGATTTAGCTCAGGCTGGGCTGAGAGATACACTCGGCACTCGTTTTTTACTTTTTCAATCTCAGTTGCAGTGGATACTGGCCTCAGCCTATGCTCAGCTTGGAGACTATCAGCAAGCGCATCGTTATTTAAAACGCTATGCCGTTACCGAGCAGTCACTGAATTTGCAAAAGCGTAATAACAAACTACTTAAGCTAGAAGCGCAATATTCTCTTGCCCAACAAAAGCAGGCACTTAATGAGCTTGAGCGAGACAATGCCCAGCAGGCAAAGCAGATTATGGCGCATCAGCAACAGATAGAAAATGCAAGATTAAGCCAGCAGCGTTGGTTATTGATAGTCCTGCTTGTATTTACCTTAGCGCTGGTCTTTTATTGGCGTTGGCAAAATCGCCGTTACACCAAGCTGTTAGAAAGTCAGGTTGCGCAGCGTACTGAGGAACTCGCAGAGCGAAATAAGCGGTTACAAACCCTTAGTTTCACCGATAGCTTGACCGGTCTGAGTAATCGGCATCATTTTTTTAGCGTGATCGATGGCACCATTGAAGTGTACAGGCAAAAGTGGCAAATTCCGCAAACACAACAGAATGCCGATCTAATTTTTGTGATTATTGATATCGACCACTTTAAAAATATCAATGATAGTTTTGGCCATGCCGCAGGAGATATCGTGTTGCAAGACTTTGCTGAAATCCTCAAGCAATGCACACGAGAGTCAGATATATTAGTGCGCTGGGGTGGGGAAGAGTTTTTGTTGGTGATGCCGGATATGGACAGAGCGGCTGCGCACGAAGTGACAGAACGGATCCGTCGCCAAGTGGAGAGCTATCCATTTGTGGTGAACGATCAAACTATCAACTGTACTTGCTCAATTGGCTTTGCTCCATTCCCGTTTGACCCAACACAACCAGACAAGCTTAACTGGGAACATGTGTTAGAGTTAGCCGACGGTGGCTTATATCTTGCGAAAGAATCTCATCGTAATGCCTGGGTTGGCGTGCACACTGGAGACGAGGAAGTACAGAGTCCGGCAGAGCACATGGTGCAAAATCTACGCTCATATTTACAAGCAGGCAAACTAAAAACGTGGTCAAATCTATCCGATCTTATTTATGCTTGTAATACTCGTTAAGCGAATTCTGCTGTTTGGAGACATCCAGTTTAGGTGTATCATATTGAACAAGATAGAATAATAAAGCGCTATAGTTTTGCTGCCGATTGAAGCCTTCATCCCCGAGATTATTTCCACCTTAAACAATGATAACCGTCTGGTATTACAAGCCGAGCCCGGCGCAGGTAAATCGACCTTAGTGCCGCTGCGTTTACTGCAAGCTGATATTTTTTCCGGTAAAAAAATTATTATGCTTGAGCCACGTCGTGTGGCTGCAAAATCTATCGCGACTTATTTAGCCAAACAGCTGGGGGAATCGGTCGGTGAGCGAGTCGGTTATCAAATCCGAAACGAGCAACGTGTTTCATCCAACACCCGCTTGGAAATCGTCACCGAAGGCGTATTGACTCGCCGTCTTCAAGCGGATCCCGAACTCAGTGATGTTGCACTTATTATCTTCGATGAATTCCATGAGCGTTCTATTCATGCGGATCTAGCTTTAATGCTCGCGTTTGAAGTGCAACAAGCGTATCGCGACGACCTCAAATTACTGGTGATGTCTGCAACGATAGACTCCGAGCTTTTATCGAATTATCTGGATGGTGCACCAAGGTTATCTTGCCCTGGTAAAACCTATCCTGTTGAAATTGAATATGTCGGTAAAGCGAGTCGTTACTTGGCAGATCATGTGTTAAGTGTGCTGCGTCACGCTTTCACTCTACAAAGCGATGGTGATGTATTGGTTTTTCTTCCCGGACAGGCTGATATTCAGCGCTGCATTGAGGCGTGCCAAGTGCTTGACCAAAGTAATATTGAGCTTCTGCCTTTGTACGGCGGGTTACCCTTATCTGAGCAAGAGAAAGTACTCAGTAAAAGCGCCAGCGCATCAAGACGTATTATTTTTTCGACCAATATTGCTGAAACCAGTTTGACTATAACCGGGATCACTATGGTTATAGATTCTGGCCTTGAAAAACGCTTAACCTATGACGTTAGAAGCGGTCTCTCGCGGCTCGATACGGTGATGATCTCAAAGGCATCAGCAACACAACGTGCAGGGCGTGCGGGTCGTCTACAAGCGGGCCATTGTTTACGTCTTTGGCGCGAAAGCGAGCATAATAACTTAAGTGACTTTCAGCCAGAAGAAATAACCACCACTGACCTTTCTGACTTAGCGTTAGAGCTCAGCGCGTGGGGCGTGACACAATACAAGGACGCGAATTGGCTAACATCGCCACCGGTGCAACATTTTTCGGTGGCCTGTCAATTGAATCAGTCGCTTGGCTTGGTCGATGCGCATAATAAAGTGTTAACTGCTGGGCAGCGTGCACTACAACTGGGGGTTTCGCCTCGTCTTGCCAGCATGCTACTGCGATGTGAGACGCTAATTTCGCAACAACTTGCTTGTTTTTTGGCGGCAATATTGAGCGAGCGAGATATTGTAGTACAAGCTAACACAAGTGATGTATGTGAACGAGTATTGGCATTGGTAGAGTTTGTGCAAGACCGTACCCGTGCCGCCAAAGCATATCGCTTGCACAGAGCTGCCGCAGAGCAGGCCGTAAAATTGGCCAAATCATTTGCACACAAACTGGGAATTAGTCTCAAGAGTGAAGCAATCGCCCTTGTAGATATTCAAACCTTAGCACCTACTTTATTGCTCCATGCCTTTCCTGACAGAGCTGCACAAAAACGTCCTTTAGGGGACAATCGCTACTTACTTGCGAATGGTCGGGGGGTGACATTACGTGACGGCGATCCGCTGCAAGGTCAGGCTTATTTGATTGTTTGTGATGTGGATGGCAAAAATAAGGATGGCTTGGTATTTCTAAGCTGCGCAATCGAAAAGAGCACATTACTTGAGCAGCTAGCGCCATATTTGAGTGAGGTGGTGCAGTATCAACTGGATAGTAAAAAAGAGGCGATTCAGGGCCGGCAACAAGTTAAATATCATGCTCTGGTATTAAAAGAGCAAAACCTGAGTCAGATCCCCAAAGAAGCGTTTGCCCAATGTGTGAAGGATATTCTCACATCGGAAGGACTTGGTTTGCTCAATTGGTCGGTAAAAAGTCACGCTTGGCTCGCTCGAGCTAAATGGTTAAGTGAACAATTGAATACCTTCCCACAGATATCTGAGTCAAGTTTGATAGCGCAGCTTGATACTTGGTTATTGCCCTATTTGACGGGCGTAAACACTATCAAACAACTGAAGCAACTGGATATTTTTAACCTGCTTCAAGCGACACTCACTTGGGAGCAGCAACAGCAACTCGAAGCGCAAGCACCTGAGTTTTATGTTACGCCAAGCGATAAGCGAGTCGCGATCCGCTACGATGAGCACCAAGGGCCAACCGTTTCTGTGGTGTTACAAGAAATGTTTGGTCAATTGACGTCGCCAACGCTCGCCAATGGTCAAGTCGCAGTGCGATTTGAGCTGTTATCTCCAGCGAAAAGGCCAATCCAAACCACCAGTGATTTAAGCAACTTTTGGCAAACTTCTTATTTTGAGGTGGCCAAAGAAATGCGTGGTCGATATCCAAAACACCGATGGCCAGATAAACCGCTTGAGGAAAAGCCTGGCCGCTCCATAAAACCGAGAGGAAAGTAGGCTGGTGGAGCAATAGGCTTGTAAAGAAGTCATAATGGCTATAACGTGAACAGTCTAATGTAGAAAGGAGTGTGAAATGCGGTCTATTACGGGGTTCGTCTTATTGGGCTTAATTGTTGCTCAGCCAACTTATAGCGGTGAGTTTGAAGTGCTTTATCAATCTGACACAGCAAAAGTCGTTAGAGATAAAAGTTATGGCACAAACATTGGGATCTTTGCAACGAAAAGGGGAGTGGTGATCATTGACCCCACAGCTGAAGATGCGGATTTGCCAAAGCTCAATGATTTGATACAGAATAGCTTTCAGACCGAGAAAAAATACCTGCTAAATACGCATAGTCATTCGGATCACACCAGTGGTAATGCTTTTTTCCAACAACAAGGTTTTACACTTATTGACAGCCCACAAGGGTTAAAGGAGCTTGGGGTGATAAAGCATACTCAAGCAGTTTCACATACCGCCAATGACAACATTCTCTATCATCCTACGAGCAATATTTTGTTCACCGGGGACATTTACACCACAAACTGGCATCCAACATTTTATGCTGGGGGCTTAACGGGTTTTAATAAAGCGGTAGACTTACTTTTATCGATTGGCGATCAAAATACGTTGATTGTGCCAGGTCATGGCAAACCTACATCGAAAAGAGAACTCGAAGAACATAGAATTCAAACATTCGCTTTGGTTGAGCGGGTGAAGATTTTGAATCAGGCGGGTAAGTCGGTTGAGCAAATAAAGAACGATGAAGAGATTAAGCGCTTATTATCACAGTTTAATCTTGAAGGGCGACAACCTTTTCTTCCAGAGCGGGCGCTGAATACATTTGTAAAGCGGACATTATCTGTGGTAGCCAATTATCCAGAAAATCACAAGTAAGATCAGTTTTAGTTAAGCTTTGTTCATCAATACTAAACCTTTAGCATTCTAGGTGTGTATGTAGATGGTCTGGGCTAAAATAGGTAAATTTGTATTACTTACTATCTTGGTGGTATTAAGTTGGTCATCAGCTTTCAATCTCACCATGACGGAGTTCATTGATGGAGCGCTGCTACAATCCTCGCTCGTCTATGCTTCAGCACGTACAGTAAATGGCGCTATTTCTTTGCTGCAATCTGCCGAGGTTGGGATTGGTGTTGCAAGCATTCAACCTGCGCAGCTACTCGATCCTATCAATGATTTAGCTGAATACATTTCTGATGTGATGCAACTAGCCATTGGCTCTTTGTTTATACAACGAATTCTCTACACCATTTCTACTCATGTATTGTTTAGTGTTGCTTTTACTGTCACTGTCATTGGATATTTCGTGTGCTGCTATCTAGGGTTTTGGCAAACGGTTAGAACTAAAATATTAGCCACGATGCTATTGATCCGTTTTGTGGTTCCCTTTGTAATTCTATCGACAGGTCTCACTAGCCAACTCTTACTGGACCAAGAAATAAATAAACAAAGTGAAGTTGTGTCGAGCAGTGTTGATCTCTTCCAATCTCAAGCAACAAAGACCAGTGCGCAAAGTGCAAAAATAAAGGCCCAAATCACCGGTCAAAAGCAAAGCCATAGTGAACAAATAGCGTTATTGACAAAACAACAGATCCGTCTTCATGGTGAAGCTACCGAGCTACATGCTGAAATTACCGCGTTGGAAGGTGATATTGAAGCGGTTCAAGCGAACCGAAGTTTATCCGAATGGTTAACATTTACCAAAAGTGAAGAGGCAAAACCACTGATTGAAAAGCAACAACGATTGGCTAGTGATAAGGCTAAAATTGATACTCAAATTGCACTTATTAATAGAGAGAAAGATCAACATCAACAACAAATAGAAAGGCTCAATGAGCAGCTACACGGTAGTAATGAGGGGACGTTAAGTCGAGCAATTAAAGCCGTTTCTAGTGGTATTAACGATATGCTCGACGCTGCTGAGTCACTCTTTATCGACTTCTTAAACGTGGTATCGCTTTTGCTACTGAAGTTAGTATTGATGCCGCTGTTATTTTTCTATTTGGCGAGCAAAACCTTTAAAGCGATTTGGCGATTATAGTATTAGAGTCTAAGAATACCTCCACGTATATAGACATAAAATATAGTTCAATAGGGCCAGTGTTAATATGATTAGCATCATTCTTAAAGACTTCTATAGAGTTTTAGAATTCGGTGGTCGGTGTTAAATAATTGACATTGGAATTGAAATAGGTACGATTTAAAATTAGTCAGTTTTTATTGCTTTTAAGTTGTTTTAGGTAATTTCTGCGCAGGTTGAAATGTAATAAGAGCTTGGCTGTTGCGGTTGATATACCCGTCTTAACATGTAAATGAAACACCCCATAGGCTTTGTGGGCTGAATAAAAAGGAAATTAAAATGATAAAATATATTTTTTCAGTTTTGCTATTAGCACCTGTTTTTTCAATTGCTGCTGAAGCGAATAATGTTGAAGTAAATAACAAACAAGCAAAAACTTACGACTCAACAAAGTTTTGCTACTACGCAGATAAACAATTCTCTGAAGGCGCAAAACACTATATCGGCGATGTCGTGCAGCGTTGTGTTAGACGTGGGGACAATATCTTGGTCTGGAAGACACTCTAGTTTGCTGTAAACTTCGCGACCTATCATAGGTGTGTAGCTTACATCGGTTATACACCTCTAACTATGACCAAGTTAAAGCGTAACTAAGAGTTACTTTCTAGACTTCCAATTCATTATTTACTTCAAAAATTCCCAGAAAAGCTCTGCCACAGTCCCACTGTTGGGAAAGAAACACAAACAAAAAATAAAAAAGCACAATAATTCAATGGCTTAACTTTGGCATGGATGTCGCTTTTACGTATAAAAAATTAATACAGTGAAGCGATGGATATTAAAACGACTCTGACAAAACCACCTGTCAAGGCTTTTAGGTGGCGATTAATTGTGACTGTCACCCTAATTATACTCTTTGGTATGTTGTTCTTACCGGACAAGCACCAGCTAGATGTAGAAACACTCAAGTTTGCCTCTATTCAATCCGGGCCAATAGAATTTAGTGTTAAAGGCTATGGAAGGTTACGCTCAAAGATCAGTAGAGAGATCACGACCGCATTTGCAGCTCAAGTTGAAACCATACTGCATCTTCCAGGCAGTAGGGTAGAGCCAGACACCGTTATTTTACAGTTAACCAATCCTGAGTTAACTCAGCAGCTCCACCGAGAAAGACTAGTACTCGCTAGGCAAAAAGCCAATGTTGAAGCGTTAAGGCTAAGCCAAGAAAGTGAGCGACTAGTATTGAAAGGACAAAATACCCTACTCAGCAGTGAGCTTGAAAATGCCAAATTGCGAGAGCAGGCTGAGCGCCAATTAGTTACTCAAGGCATAGTTTCAAGCTTAGATCATCAGCGCTCAATCTTAACTGTTGCTCAGTTAAGCGAGCGAGTAAAGCTCGCTCAGCTGCAACTTAGCCAAACCAGTGCATTACACAAGCAAAGAATTGAGATTGAGCTAGAACTATTAAAAGAATATGAGCTGAGCTATCAGGTCGCGCTTCAGACGGTGGAGCAATTACAAGTCACTGCGGGGATCAGCGGCATGTTGCAGCAAGTACATGTTAGTCAAGGTCAAGCAATTACACGCGGGCAGGCGCTAGCCGTGGTGGGCAGTGAGCGAACTTTGGTAGCCGACTTACTGGTGCCAGAGCGAGAAGCAAGCGAGATTATCTTAGGTCAACGAGCAGTAGTAGACACCTTTGTTGGTCAGGTTGAGGCAAAGGTTAGCCGCATTGTGCCCATCGTACAAGACGGGCGTATTGCGATAGAGCTGGCATTACTTGGGGAACTGCCAAGCAATGCTCGCCCACTTTTGACTGTTGAAGGGCAAATTTTTACAGCAAAAAAGACCGCCGCACTTTCACTTATTAAGCCACCGCGTGCAACTCCACAATCTCAGAGTCAGTTATTTGTTTTAGATAAACAAAACAACATGCTTATCAAAAAAAGTTTCAAGTTTGGTAAACTAGCCGGCAATGCCATAGAAGTACTCGAAGGCGGTGTATCCGGTGAGCAAGTGGTGGTGTCAGAAATGTCTGACTACCAGCACCTAGAAAAAATAACAATTAAATCACTCAATCGGTAAAGGAAGAACAAATGGACAAGACAATTTTGGCATTACATCAAGTGAGCAAAGTGTTCTTTGGCGAGGATGTTGAAACTCACGCCATTAGCAACATTAACCTTGAAATTGAAATGGGCGATTATGTTGCGATAACTGGCCCGTCAGGATCGGGAAAATCCACTCTATTGAGCATTCTTGGACTATTAGATGACATCACGTCGGGCAGCTATCGCATCCAAGATATAGAAACCAGTACGCTAGACGCAGACACGCAAGCAGAGCTGCGTAATTTGCATATCGGTTTTGTCTTTCAGTCATTTAATCTACTGGATGGGTTAACGGTATTTGATAATGTGGCTTTACCGCTTCAGTATCGAGAGCCTGCGCTTGTGACTGACGAAATTGAGCGCCGTGTGATGGGCGCGCTTAAGCAAGTTGAAATGTCTCACCGAGCAAAACATAAACCAAACCAACTATCTGGTGGACAGCAGCAGCGAGTGGCTATTGCGCGTGCGCTTGCAGGCGAGCCAAGTATCTTATTAGTTGATGAACCAACTGGAAACCTCGATTCTAAAAATGGGGATGCGGTAATGGCGTTGCTGGGAGAGTTGAATAGGCAAGGCACAACCATTTGCATGGTGACGCACGATATTCGCTATGCAGGTTATGCCAAGCGGCAAATTCAGCTTTTAGATGGTGTACAGGTTTCATCAAGCGTTGCAAAACGCGATATTTGTACTGCGGAGGTGGTGTAATGGGGTTTTTGCAACTTCGGCGTCAACTAGGGCTGGCAATCAAAAGTTTGCTTCAAGTACCGAATTTTTGTATCACGCTAGTACTGACGTTGGCACTCGCGTTAAGCTGCTTTTTTGTCGCATTGAGTCTGTTTAGTGGCTTTTTTATTAAGCCGCTTGAGATTGAAAATGAATCACGATTTGTGGTGGTCGAACAAAAAAACGTATACCAAGACAGGGCGTCTGAAGGGCTGCAAAGCTTTCAAAATATGCTGAACTGGTATCAGATCCCCTCCATATTTGAAAAACGAGCTTTGATCAGTAGCTTTTCCGATGTGGTTGAAAATCTAGCTGGCAAGCCAAAGCTTACGCTGACTTTTGCAAGTTCGGATTATTTTAGTATGGTGAAAATGCCGCTAGCACTGGGGCGATACCTAACGCCGACGAAAAGCATTAGCCAGAAAAATCCAGAGGTCATTATTTCCTATAAACTTTGGCAACAATACTTCAATGGTGATGACAATGTGCTTGGGGAGAGTTTGCGGATTGTTGGCAGACTGTACACCATCGTCGGTGTTGCTGCGCGTACGCATATTGATCCTTACTTTTTAAGTGAAGGAAATGGGGCGCTGTGGCTTAGTTTTTCTGAAGATGAGCGATTTTTTGGTGATCAGCGCGGCGAGTATCATCCGTGGAGTAGCAGACTAAACAACTTGAAGTTACTGGCGATATTACCAGTCAATAGTGGTCAGGATATCCTCGTAGAGCAGCTATATCAAAATGCTCAACTGCACCAAAGCGAATGGAAATCGGCCGACGAAGCGTTACTTGATATTGAACCTATAGTACGTTCGTACCGTGACGTAGAACTGGCGGGACATGACAAGCTTGCCATTATCGTGTTGTTGAGTGTGTCATGCTTGGTACTCATTGCAATTTTTAATGTGAGTAATTTGTTTATCTCTCGAGCTCACACCATCCAGCAGCAACTGGCCTTACAAGCTATGCTCGGTGCGAAGCGTAAGCTGTTGTTTCGTGGAATTTTGCTAGAAGCGCTGTTATTGGTGTCAGGCGCTGTGCTGGTGGGGTTATTTATTGCGGCGTGGGAGCTGAGGTTAGTTAAATCGCTCACCAGTGGTTATTTGCCGCTGATTGATACCTTAACCTTAGATACCACTGTACTGCTCAGTGCTATCCTAACCGTACTGTTATTGGCTTTATTGTTTGCGTTTGTAACTTCACGCATGATTGATTTTAGCCAGCTTAAGCAAAGCATGCAGTCGTCAGGTAAAGGCAGCGTAAAAGCGGTACGCATAGCGACGACAAAAACACTGGTTGCGGTACAGCTGTTTTTTACCACTGTGTTGGTGCTTGGGGCGACCTTAGTGTTGTGTAAAAGCGCCGATACCTTGCTTAGACCGCTCGGAACAAAGTTGGACAATATGTATAGCGTGATGCTACATATTCCCGCAGATCCCACTCCATTTCCCGCGCGTTACGCCAATATTGAAAGATTCAAACTCGCGCTGACTAACATTCCGGGCGTGTTAGGCGTAGCCCATGGAGAAAGTCCATTACAAAGCGATGTCCCTGTGGTTGCTATGCAAGATATGGCGGGTGAATGGACACCGAGCATGGTTAGAGGTAACGTTGGGCCGGATTATTTTGCATTAACTGGGCTTGAGCTCGTTGCCGGGCGCACTTTTAGCGAAGCTGCAATTCGAGGCGAAAAGGAAGAGGCTATTGTTTCTTGGGCTGCGGCACAGGCGTTAAAACCAGATGGGGATGTGATTGGTGAAACGTATTTTATTTTTAACCCAGATGTACCTGCTGAAATCGTAGGTATTTCAAAAAACTTCAATTACCCTAAACGTCATCATGAACTTCAAGGTAAAACCGTTTGGCTACCCGCGCTGCCTTTGGGTTATCCATTTATGATAGAAATGGAACCGGGAGCATCACTTACTCGCGCTCAGATCCAAAATGCCATCAGCGTCGTGAATGGTCAGGCGGGAATATGGCGTTTTTTAGACTTAACAAAGACATATCAGAGCATTACCTATTTGGAGCGCCTGACTTTACTGCTAAGCTTTGCGCTTTGTGGTTTTTGTTTGTTGTTATCTGGGGTGGGTATTTACGGTGTGCTTAACTATAGCTTTCAACAAAGACGCTACGAGTTTGGGATGCGAATGGCACTTGGTGCCAAACGACACCGCTTATATCGGTTGTTATTGTCAGATACCATCGCACCCATGCTAGTGGCGATGTTAGCTGCCATTATGGTTGTTGCGGGATTTTATATGAGTGTTTCGTCAGATTGGTTGTTGGCAAAATCCAGCTGGTTGTTTGTAGTGATTGTTACCATGTTGGCTTTTGCGTTAGCCACGGCGATTTACCCAATGAGGCAGTTAATAAACTCGACACCAATGCGAGCATTAAAACATTAAAGTTTGGGCGTAAGCCCAAACAGAATATAAGTAGGAAGTGATGACGCCAGTTTTAATCATCGACGACAACCCTGACGTGCGAATGTCAGCCACCATAGTGCTACAAAGTCATGGTTTTATGAGTCTCGAAGCCGCACACCCTGATGAAGCTAAAGCTATTTTATCGCAGCAGCCCGTTGCGCTTATTTTGCTTGATATGAACTTCAATAGAGATACAACCTCAGGAAAAGAAGGGCTGCAATTTCTTAGTTGGCTGAGACAAGCGCAAATAAGTGTGCCTGTGGTTGTTATTACCGCGTGGGCCAAAGTTGAACTTGCGGTCCAAGCAATGCAGTTGGGCGCATGTGACCTCATTGAAAAACCTTGGCACAACCAGCGACTGCTGAACACCGTTAGACGTTACACCAAAAGTGATGAAGCGCTATCGTCATCACATGAACCACACACAGACAATAACGCAACCACTCAGTTGTTTCAGCAAGTTCAGCGCGTTGCAAAAACCAATGCCAACGTACTTATTTTGGGAGAAAATGGCTGCGGAAAAAGTCAGTTGGCTAAATATATTCATGATAATAGCGGTCGCTCTGAGCACGCTTTTGTGAGCGTGAATATGGCCGCTATTCCAACGGAATTATTTGAAAGTGAGTTATTTGGCCATCGCAAAGGCGCATTTACCGATGCAAAAGCAAACCGCACTGGACGGTTTGAAATGGCTGAAAATGGCACGTTGTTTTTAGATGAAATCGGCAGTTTGCCGTTGTCACTTCAGGGCAAGCTATTACGCGTGCTCGAAACGGGTGAATATGAAGTCGTGGGAGATTCTGAAACGCGCCGCAGTAACGCGCGGATTGTTTCTGCCACTAATACGGATTTGTCAGAAGCGATTAACGCCGGGCAGTTTCGTCAGGACTTACTCTATCGCTTAAATACGGTGGTGCTAAGGGTGCCACCACTCAGAGCGAGATTAGCAGAGCTTCCAAGCTTAGCAGCCCATTTTTTAACAAAGCACACCCAGCGCCATGGTAATGATACTGGACGGGAGCGCTCGCTAACTGCTGCGGCGCTAGACAAATTATTGAGTTACAGTTGGCCTGGGAATATTCGTGAGCTATCTCATGTCATTGAACGGGCCGTGATCTTAGGACTTCAGCCTGAGGTAACCGCGGATGATATCGAGCTTGAGGAAGGTGTACTAGAGCAAGAGCTCCCACTTTTGAGCCTAGAAGAAGCCGAAAAACGCATGATTGCAAGAGCGATCCGCCATTTCGATGGCAATGTAGTGGCCGCTGGAGAATTTTTAGGTTTGAGTAAATCTGCAATTTATCGACGCCTAGAAAAGTACGATATTAGCCCAAAGGCAGAGCTTGATGGCTAAGCTGGCATCACTTGAGCACAAGTTACTTGTTGGCATTGCGATACCTATAATCACACTTGCTATGCTCGCGCTTGGGTTGATCTGCTATTTTGAGCTTACGTTGTTAAGTGCAATCACTTTGTTGCTCGGTGTGATGATCCCCTCTGTATTAGCACTGAGTTACGGCTATCAATCAGTAATGCAGGTGCTTGAAAGTTTGGCGGTCCAGTTGGACGGTGTAACCAATGAAGAGTTTGGTGTATGGCAGTTAGCGCAATACCGCAAGGGTCGGGTTGAATTGCTCAAGGCTGAGCTCAAAGAAGCTGCCAAGCGATTACAGCAAAAGCGTCAAGAATATGGTCAGAATGAAGCTTTTGTATTTAATTTTATGAGCGAACTCACCCTGCCAATTGTGGTACTTGATGCGCATCATCATGTGTATTTTGCCAATCATGCCATGAATACAGTGTATCCAGAACAGGTGTTACATGGTGCACATGCTAAAGCTCTGGCGCTTCAGTATGTGGATGAACAATGGCAGCATACGCAGCACATCTCTCGATTTAGCATTGCGGCTCATAAACTATATCGGGGGCAGCGAGCCTATCAATTATTGGTGTTTTTCTCGGTGGAGCAAGCGCTGCGAGATAATGAAAAGCAGGTATGGAAAAAGCTACTATCGGTACTCAATCATGAAGTGCGAAACGCCTTAACTCCGGTGTACTCAATGGCGCAATCCCTACAACAAGATGGCAATATCATTTCACCTGAGATGCAGCAAACTATGCTCGGTGTAATAGAAAGTCGTGCCGCACATTTACAGCAATTTGTTGCAAACTACGCACAAGTAGCGCAGCTTCCACCCGTTGATATGCAAAACATTGAGGTAGAGTTGCTGGTATCGCGCTGGCAAGCTTTATTTCCCAGTGTTGAGATAAAGGCGCTTAATAAGGGCTTGGTTTATTGTGATGAAGCTCAGCTAACGCAGGCTATGATCAACCTTGTCAATAATGCTGAGCAAGCAAATCAATCTGCGGGGAATGATGGCATAACACTAACTATAGATAGACCAAAAAATTGGCGCTTTACCCTAGAAGATAACGGCGCTGGTATCGCCAATCCAGATAACCTTTTTGTACCATTTTATTCTACTAAACCAAAGGGATCGGGTATCGGCTTGGTATTGAGCAGGGAGCTTATTCGTAATCAGCAAGGGGAGTTGCATTTAGCGAATTTGCCGGACAATAAAGGGGCTCAAGCTGTGGTTACTTTGCTTTTCTAGTAAATTTTGAACAACTTCGCAATATTTGAATATTTATCTTTCTTTGGAATTTGTAACCTCTCCAGATAAGTAGTTTTACTTTGCCATGTTATGGCAACTGAGGAGTAGTTTACATGAAAGATAAAAATCAATTAGGGCTCGTGCAGCTCGCCGAGATGCCCATATTAGTGCTGTTTATTCGAACCTGTATTCCCATTTGTATCGGTTTACTCGTTGTGGGTTTATATGCCTTGGTTGACGGCTGGTTTATTAGTCGCTACGTGTCAGAGATGGCATTTGGTGCCGTGGCTATGGTTTACCCGCTGCAGGTGTTAATGATAGCGCTAACCGCTATGGTATCTGCAGGTATGGCGGCCACAATGACAAGATTAATCGGAGCAAAGCAAGTAGGTAAAGCCGCAGAGGTTATCGGTCATGGACTGATCATTGGCGGTATAGTTAGCGTGGCATTCTTGGTACTTGGTTGGCTTTATCCACTTGAGCTCTTATCACTT
Source organism: Pseudoalteromonas sp. XMcav11-Q (assembly GCF_040104525.1). Taxonomy (NCBI): domain Bacteria; kingdom Pseudomonadati; phylum Pseudomonadota; class Gammaproteobacteria; order Alteromonadales; family Pseudoalteromonadaceae; genus Pseudoalteromonas; species Pseudoalteromonas sp. XMcav11-Q. Next base: position 349,153 of record NZ_JBECOX010000005.1, on the reverse strand, counting down.
TTGCAAGTGGAAGCGGTTTTTGTAAAGGATGCGCTTAGCTACATACAGCCGTTATATCTTTGTGCCATTACCGGAGTTTTATTACCTATCGTGGCTGATATGTTCCGTGGTCAGGGTAAACCGCAGTTGATGATGCTGTTGTTATTAGTCTCGGCTGTGCTCAATATACTGCTTGATTATCTATTTATCGCGCAATTTGGTTTGGGGGTTGCAGGTGCGGCATATGCGACAATCGCAGCGCAATTGGGGGCATTGATTATTGCGCTTCAGCTAAAAAGAAAGCGTACTGACTTGCTTGCGGTTAAGGTGTGTTGGAAACCTCGTGCTTGGCTACCGATCCTCGCAATCGGGATGCCTATCTTGATCACGCAATTTTGCCTTGGCGTGCAAACTGCGGTGGTTAACTGGCAGCTGTTGTCTTTTGCAAACGAAAATTGGGTAGTCGCCCACGGCATGCTGGGACGTATCATTAATTTTGCAATTCTACCCGCGATTGCAATGTTGATCGCATTTCAAACTATCGTCGGCTATAACTTAGCGGCAGGACATAGTGGGCGAGTAAGAGCGTGTACGCGAGTTGCTTTTTTGGGTATGACAGGATTTGCACTGTTATTGACGCTAGGGTTGATGGGATTGCCGAGGCTATGGCTGAGCCTGTTTACCGAAGCGAGTGAATTTCTCGAAATAGGAGAGCGCGTTTTTCGCTCAGCCCTTTGGGGGATGCCGCTATTTGGCGTGGTAATTTTAGCATCTGGATTTTATCAAGCAAAAGGTGATGCCAAACGCGCTTGTTTTTACAGCGCCTTGAAGGTGATGTTTATTCTAGTTCCATTAATCGTTATTGCACCGCACTACTTTGGCTTAAATGGTGTATTTATGGCACTTGTAGGGGCTGATTTTATAGCGGCAGGGTTAACACTTATACTGTGTTGGCGGCACTATCAACAGGCTAAGAGCCAATCGGGAGAGATACAGCTTGCATCAATCAACTGAGCAAAAGTTAAGCGCTGAAGAGATATATTTAGGGCGGTTACAACCTGTCATTGAGTGGGTGCATAGTAATCCAGAGTCGCCGCTTTCGTTACAGCAAGCGGCGAGCCTGAGCCATTTTTCTAAGTTTCATTTCCAGCGCATTTTTGCAGCTGTGATTGGTGAATCTTTGAGCCAGTACACTAATCGCGTGAGGTTGGAGCGCGCGGCCAATATGTTGTTGCTAGCCGAAGAGTACAATGTGACAGATATTGCGCTACAGTTTGGTTTTTCTGGTAGCGCAAACTTTTCGCGAGCGTTTAAAGAGCATTTTGGTGTGACTCCTTCAAGTGTGCGAAAAACAGAACAACTACGTAAATTGGTGACAAAAAATAACATTGAGCCGGCCCTTAACACGACACAACTTACCCGAATACACGCATTAAGAGCTGAGCGACACAGTGTTATCCAGCCGGTTAAACTACACTCCATTTCACAGCTACCTTTATGTACATTACGCGCGTCACAAGGCTACCAATTGCAAGGAATTAGCGCCTGTTGGCAGCAGCTTGCAGCGTGGGCTAGTGCACATGGACTGGATTATAGCCAAGTACAAAAGTTTGGTTTTGGTCATGATAATCCCGTTTTTACACCACTAGATAAAGCGCGTTACGATGGCGCAATTGTGATTAACGACGAGTTAAAATCTGCGGTGACTCGGCCATATCAACTCAATGTGCTCAGCGCGGGAATATACGCAATTTTTGATTACCGTGGAGCAATTAAAGACTTGTTGAGTTTCCAATTAGATATTTTCGCAAAGTGGCTGCCACAAAGCGGATACGAGCCAGAAGATGCGCCCTTAATTGAACATTATCCTGAAGTAATTTCACAAGAAAATGGAGGCTCGCCAAGTGAAAAGGTGATTGCGCTGGAAATTTGGTTAAAGGTCAAGCCGCTAAAATTTACTAAATCAATCTAAAAACTTCACAATTCGCCCACAAACTTTAAGCATGATCAACCGTACACCAAGCGGGAGATTAAAAAAGTGGTTGAACTAGAGTTAATTCGAGTTGATAAATACAGCGAGCAGACTTTTACACATTTGCTAGAAGCGAGCCATTATCAAAAGCAAGTGGGCTCGTTTGAACTGTGTAGCGCAACCAATATCGCTTATCTTTTTTATGCAGATGGTAAGTTGGTTGGCTTTACCGTAATAGGTATTTCAAACCGCCGAGAGTTTGAAGTCTGTGCGCTTTATATTACTCCTGCCGAGCGCAGAAAGCGTTACGCCACCGAGTTTATGGCACACATTTGGTCAGTATACAAAGGTCGTTGGAAAGTGCGTATGCAAGATAAGCTTGAAAGCTCGTGCGGTTTTTGGCGCAAAACCTTGGCTGAGATGACCAATCAACCGCAATCGCATAGACGAGAAAGCGAGTTTGAACACGCTTTTGCAGTGTAGCACCTACGTTAGTACCATTCCTGTTTTTCTAGCCAAAATGCACGGCCAAAACCGCCTACATATCGAACCCTCGCCACTTCAATTCGCCATAGGTGAAAGTCACCGAGCATGGCATATTGCTGAGCTTTTTCGTGCTTTATTACGAATTGTGCAATCAGGCTTTCGCTATCCGCTCTTGGTAGTTTGTGTGCATGCCCAAGAATAGTAACTCGCGCATTTTCAACGTCTTCAACCGCACCATCACCGAGCACCATAAACGAAAGTGCCGGGTGCTTGGCTAAATTCTTGGTGTGCTGGGCGATATCACTAATAAAGAAGTAAAAGTGATTATCTTCAAGAAAAACATATTGAGCGATAGAAGAAAAAGGAAAGCCCTTTTGGTTGTTAGAGAAGGTAGATAAAAATGCGCTCTTATGGTTTTGGCATAAGGCCTTTGCTTCGTTGATTGCGGTTTCTCTCATCTTGTTATGCTCTTAAATAATAAAAGACCTAACTGCAATGATCGCTAAAACTAAAAATAAAATCAAAAACTAAGTAAGCAAAACCGCAAATTTGAAGCTACATTTTTAAAAGGTATGTTGGTAATTTTTAGAGTATTTACTTGGTTTTTTATCCCATTTGTAACATAGTTTGTTTACTCAAAATAGAGCAATGACATTATGCTAAGTAAACTAACAATAAAACAAAAAATTACTTTAGGCTTTAGTGCATTAGGCGTGCTGCTGTTACTTGCGTGCGTGCTTGCCTATTTAGCATTGGCGCAAATAAAGTCCGCTAATCAAAATATGGGGCAAATTACTTTGCCTATTCAGCGCAGTGCTGACGCCTTGCAACTTGAGCAGCTTAAGCTCAGCAAGTTGGTTTCTCAAGCTTATACCCTCGAAAGCGAGCAAGATATCAATCGGGCTCGACAGCAATTTACCACACAGCAGCAACTGTATGTTGAGCGCCAGCGGCACTTAACGTCATTGACGCAAGCCATGCCTGAATTTGTCACACCATTAAAGCAAACTCTGGCGCTGGGTGAGCAGCTCAGTCGTGCCGCAGAACAAATGTTGCAGGCTAAGGCTGATGTTGTACAAGCGCAGCAACGGATCCAATCACAATATCAAGCACTTAAACAGGATAAAGAACAGGCCAGCAATGCCATGCTGGATCTTGAGTTAATCGAGACAGACAAAACACGGCAGTTGGAAGAAATGGTCGGGACTGGCGTTCGTATTGATGACATGTTGTTTACACTGGAAAACAACAGTCAGCGGATCAGCGGTTTAACGCTAGAGCAAGTAGATCAGCACCAGCAAGACATGCTGTTTTTGTTAGATAATATTGAAAATAACCTAACGTTTTTGAAGCGCCAAGCCTATGGCATGGATGCAGATGATTTGTTAAATCAGTTTAGTGAGGGCATGACTAAGCTCAGGGAAAAGCTGGGTGAGCCCGGTCATCTTTATGTCGCGGTACAAGAGAAACTGCGTCAGCAACAGCAAGCTGCAATGTTATATAAGCAATCAGAGCAGCATGCGTTTGCCATTTTAACCGAGCTTGAGAAAATGCAGCAAAGCGCTAATGCGGCGTTTAATCGTTCTCAAAATAATGCTGAAACCCTTATCGAGCGAGCGCAAAATACCGCCATTTTATTGGTGATTGTCTTTATTGCTTTAGGTGCGTTTATCTCGGTTTCAACTAGCCGGGCAATGCTTGGGCCGTTGGCTGCGGTGAATAAAATGCTCAAATACCTTGCTGCTGGAGACTTTTCGAAGCAAATGAGTAAGCGCAGTGATGATGAATTTGGTCAGTTAATTGATAATATTAATCAGGTGAAAGACAATCTCCGTGCTTTGCTAGAGTCAATCAATAATCAGGTTCATGAGTTAGAAGGACTATCGGAATCATCATTAAGCGAAAGTAAACAAATAGCCAATAATGCGACTGAGCAAATGCGCCGCATGGATAATGCCAATCGCTTAGCACAAAGTATTTCAGCTAGTGCTTTGGCGGTTTCCGAACGCTCGTCAGATAGCCTCGCGAGCATCCATACCGCTAACCAGCATAAAACCGAGGTCAGTAAATACACACAAGACAATAAAGAACATATTCTATCGCTCAGCACGCGCATGAGTGAAGCGGTAGAGAGTATGACCAAATTGACCACACATAGCGAGAATATCGGCAGTATCTTGGATACCATTGTTTCTATTGCTGAGCAAACCAATCTGTTGGCGTTAAACGCAGCAATTGAGGCGGCTCGAGCTGGTGAGCAGGGAAGAGGGTTTGCGGTGGTCGCCGATGAGGTTAGAACGCTTGCGTCAAGGACGCAAGAGTCGACTAATGAAATTAACCAAATGATCGCAGCTCTGAGACAGGATACACATAGCGCCTCTGAGGCCATTAACTCCGGCCAACGTGATGTTGCCTCATGTGTTAAACAAAGTGAGGCGCTTGCCAGTGCCATGGATGAAATTGCCAACGCTATTTTACAGGTTACGCAGTTGAGTGAAGAAGTCAGCCAAGCCGCTGATCACCAAGCGACGGATTGTCAGCAAATTGAGCAGGTGATGCTAGATGCACAAAGTACCGCAAATGAGAATGCTCAGGCGATGCAAAGCTTGGCTAAAGGCAGCGAGTCGCTCAGTAGCTTCTCGCATCGTCTAGCAACACTGGTTGAGCGTTTTAAATTATAAGAAAGTAAACTGGTATTACACACGCTTTGATGGTCTGGAATAAATATAAGACATTACTGCGATCTTTATACTGCCAACTACACAGGCCAACCAGGCTGCTGGTGAGAGCAAAATAAGTAAAGCATAGCTCGCTGTCATGCCCACTGTTGCCATGACTTTGGCCTTGAGCGGAATAACCCTGTATTGCTTCCATTGCGTTAATGAAGCGCCAAACCTTGGGTGATTTAGCAGCCACAAGGCAAGCCTAGGAGAGGCTTTTGAAAAGCACGCCAAAGCCAGAATAAAAAACACAGTGGTTGGCATGACGGGCAAAACAATACCAATAACACCGAGGGCTACAAATAGATATCCGCATAGCAGTAGGGCTATTTTTTTATAGTTGGCTAAGGCGGCTTTAAACATCATGAATAAACGTGTGCCTGGAATGCTTGGAAACGGGTGAATGCCTGACGAGCACCTTCAATTAGCGCCTGTTCTTGCTGTTCGCTCAATTCAATTGCGTCTATGATTTGCACAAGCTCTCGCCAAGCGCTGCCGCGACCGGCTCCTGGGCCTGCTAAATATCGAGCGCCGTGCTGCGCATCAAAATTGAGCTTGGCCCCAACTTGTTTACCCAGCATGGCTGCACCGACCTTTGAGCCCTCAACCACATATAGCCAGCCGAGCGCTCTGGCGACGTCGGTATTATTGGTTACTTCTGGCATTAAGTAGGGAGTAGGGATGGTGGTTTCAAGGTCGATAAAGTCTTGCTCAAGCAAACCTAAGCGGCGGCGCGCGGCCAAATCAGGAATAAGCGCTAATAATTCTGGGTGTTCATAAAGAGCGCTCACATCTTTTAAAAAATAAAACTGTAATCGCAAGAAATCGAGATAGCTTTGTGTATTGGCGAATGGGTCTTGCGCCATAATGGATTTGTCTACATTGTCGTGGGTATCTGCAGTTGCATGTTTTAAGTTTTGCGCTCGAGAAAGTGCAGAGGTAACGGTAGTCATTGATGCTCCAAGGTGATGTAAAAATATAGCGCTGTCTTTAAGCAAAAGTACAGCGCCTAAGTGTTGATTAAAGTTTGATTTCTAAGCCAATCGAAATGGTTTGGCCAGGTTCTGGCATCGCGACGATTGAGCCGCTTGAAACTTTATACTGATCGGTCAAGTTGGTGATCGCTAGGTTGCCTTTGATGCTGTCGCTAAAGATATAATCAAGATAAAAGTCGAGCTGATAGCCTGCTGGAATATACTCAAGCGCAGTTACTCCAGTCCCTGCCAAAAAGCCGCCCGGGTGATGTTTCTCAGCGTGTTTTTTGTAAGTAAAACCCGTACCAATTGTGTCGTTAAAGAGTGTCATACCAAGCGTTGCGATATAGCTTTTTTCAGGAGGCACACGAAGTGGTGTTAAACTCCCCGCAAAGCCGGTCGTATTACAAGTATCGACACCTGCAGCCTCGGCCATTAAGCGTGAGCACATTTTGACGTCGGTGTACTTTGTGTAAGATAACCTGCTGTAAAATAAGTCACTTTGGTAATGAAGACCAAATTCCGTGCCAGGCAGTTCAAACTTATCATAGTTGGTAAAGGTGAACTTTTGATCCCATGAAGGTGCGTCGGGTTTAGGCAAGAAGCCTGTTGCCAACATACTTTCAATATTCGTGTAGAAGTACTCCGCCGAGATAATTAGCTTATCCCCGTGGCTGAGTAAGTTGCTAAAGTCACTCTCAAAGCCAATATCATACGATTTCGTTTTTTCAGGGGTGATCGGGTAGTCACTAGAGTAGGAAAACACCTCATTAGAAACTGTTGTTTCGTACAGGTTTGGCATTCGATATGCGTTGCTATATTTGGCTTTAATAACTGTATTATCAAGCAGTTGATAATTTGCTTGTACAGTCACATCCGCTTTGGCATCAAATGTAAGTTTTTCGCCTGTTTGATAGTCCTCGTTGACCGAGTCATGAAGGTTTACGTTCAGTGCAAACTCTACAGGCGCAAGATCGATATTGGCATTGGCGAATAATGCACGTTTTGTTTGTTTGCCATGTCGTGAAGTGGCTTTTAAATTGAAGTCAGCAGGGTACCAGTCTCGATTAAAATTGTCTTTCCAGTCTTTATGAGGGCTTAATTTCTCAACCTGCCAAGATAGACCATAAGTCAAAGTAATCGGTGTACTTGCCAACGATAATGCAGAGGTATTGAATGCACTTATCCCATGACGCTTATTATTATAACGGTGAAAATATTGCCCCGCATTTGCTCCCAGGTTACTGCCAAGTGCATTATATTGCTGTAACCTTGCGCTGGTACGCCAAACGTTAACACTGAGGTCGACTAATGAGTTATTACTCGGTAAAAAACGGTATAACGCACTGGCACTGTTTACCAGAGCAGAGCCTGGAGCCCACTGCGGCATGGTTTCTACGCCTTCTGGAATTTCTTCGGACATCCATTGTTCTTGGCCATTTTCATCGATCACCTTCCAAAACTTGGTGTCACCGGCTCGTTGTTTGTACCAGTAGGTGGCCAGCATTTCTCCCGCTTCTTGCTTATGGTAGCGTGTATTCACCTCTAATGATTGTTCGTCCGTAAACGCATAAGTTAGTTTGGCAAGATATGAGTCGCTTTCAAAGCTTGTATTGACGACTTCGCCATTTTGGTTAACTGGAGGTGGGATCTGGTCGACTACTGTTACTTCGTCATATTGCCCCTCATGATCAGTTGAAGGCACCCAACGTACATACTCCACGGTTTCAACAAAGTCGTCAAAGCTATTTTTACCAGCAAAGTAGTTACCAACCTTTTTCTTACTATAAGCGAGTACTGCTTGTAAGTTATCCTGTTGATAAGCGGTTGCTAGCGTAAACCCGCCGCCTGCAAAGTCGAGTGTGTCATTGTGGTTGCTGATTTCATAATAACTTTGCAGGCCAAAGCTCTCTGGTACTTCAGGTGTTTTATTGTTGTTATGCGTATTTACCTTAACTAAAGCGCCAAAATGCTTACCGTCTTGGAGAATATCTTGTGTGCCCAATGTTCGGATATTGACTGTTCCGCCGATTGCACCTGAGCCGAAAGGTGATGCTTTGGCCGATGCGCCTTTTTCGACATTAACCGAGCTTATCAAGTTTGAATCGATATAGGTTCTGTCAGACGAGCCCATATAGCCGCGGTTTGTGTGCGTTGATTGCAAACTACCGTCGATGAAAATCGGCACTCGACCTTCGCCTTGCACGCCGCGAATACCAATATCAAGTGCGCCAGCTTCGTTTCGAATATTGTTTGCCTCTATACCAGAAAACGTTGAGAAAATATCCGAGTTAGATAAACCCTTGGTTCGAGCAATCTGTTCACGATTAAGATTGAGTTTATCGCCTTTGACCGTGATAACTTCAATATTATCTTGCGGATTTGGTGTTTGGCTGTGCTTTGCCTTTTCCTGAGTATTATTGGTTTTGCTTTTTACAGGCGCTGACCCGTTAATCGCCGCTTTAATAACGATGTTGTTGTCGATAATGCTCGCTGTTAGCTGGCTACCTTTTAGTGTGCGTTCTAGTGCCTCGGTTAAACTTACCTCTCCTTTAAGTGCTGGGGCTTGCAGGCCATTTAATAGTTTCGCATCGGCAATTAGATTCATACTCGCAGCTTCAGCTACCTGCGTTAAGGTATGGCTAATAGGTTGCTGCGTAAGATTAAATTGATATAAAGCAACATGACTCTGCGCGGTTGCAGGCAGGCTCAGGCTAAGCCCGAGTGCAAATGCTAAGGGAGTGAGTCTTGTGTTTAAAACAGAGCGAGTTCTCATTGTTATGCGTCCAAATAAATTACCTAAGATGAAAACGAATGAGAATGAGAACTCCTCAATAAAAATTTGAATATTTTTATCTCATCATCGAGAATTAACTATAACTATATGATTGTTATACTCTTTAACTTCTACAGGGAGAACATGTGGAAGTAAGTTTAAAAAGCTTTCGAGCTCTGATGCTACAAAAGTACCCGAAATAACCAATTGCTCAGTTGATTGAGCGCTTAAGGTGTAACTTATCGCATGATGTCGTTTAAATTCCTCAAGTGCTTCGTTAAGTGGTGTATTGTCGAACACGAGTCGTCCTTGCTTAAACGCATCAACGAGATTGAGGTTTGGATCAAACTCAGCCTTGACAATGCCGTCACTGTCCACGACCGCCATTTGACCTTTTGTCAGCGTTATTTGCTGATTTTGGCTTTGCACGTTTACACGGCCATGATCCACCACAATGCGAACGCTATTGGGTTTTTTATCAACAGAAAAGCGGGTACCTAATACGGTAATTTTTGTGTTACCGGCGCTGATAACAAATGGACGGCTTTTGTCACTGGCAACGTCAAACAATACGCGTCCACTGAGTAGTTTATTACTACGCCGATTGCCATCAAAATCAATAGCGAGGGAAGTTTTGGCATCTAAGGTCAGTCGAGATTGGTCGGGCAGTGAGATATTGCGTAATTCGCCTCGTGCTGACTGATAGCTGGCGTGAAAGGTGTCTTTGTTTACTTGAAAGAACCACGTTTGATAGCCAAAGAAACTCAACGCAAAAAGTGCAAAGCATGCAGCAATGGCGAAGTACCGCTGAGTTGTCTTTGATTTAAGCTTCGAGTGTGTAAGTGGATTCTCTAATTGTGCAATGTCTTGATCTGAAAATTGCGATAACAGTCGCTCAATCTGTTTACTTTCTTGATAGGCTGTTTGGTGCGCACGGTTCTCACCAAGCCAACGATTGAGCGCTTGCTGCTGCGTTTTACTGAGCCCTTGCCTTTCGAGTTCCAGCCAGTGGTTTACTTGCTGCTGTATTGATACATTATGACGGTCCATTGCGATTCTCTTATTGTTTTTGTAATGCGTTACGGCAAGCGAGCATGGCAGTTGCCAAGTGTTTTTCGACCATGCTGACAGATATCCCCATTTGCTCTGCTATTTGTGGCTGGCTTAAGTTTTTAAATTTATAGAGCACAAATGCTTGCTTAGTTTTTAGGGGTAAGGAGTCGATACTTCGATTAAGTAATGCCAGTTGTTGTTGACTTGCAAGCTTAGCCTCAGGCTCATAATAACTTGGCGCGACTAATTCGAAGTCGTCGGGCTCAGCAACGGTTTGATTTTTGCGATACTGATCAATCACAATGTTTTTTGCGGCTTTAAAAAACAGCGCGCGCTCTTGCGTGTTATCCTGCTTTGGATTGCTGCTTTTATAACTTAGTATTCGGGTATACGCCTCTTGGACTATATTTTGAGCCTTATCTTTGCACCCCACTGAACGAGCGATATAACTTAATACTTCTGAGTAATAACGTTCCAAAATACACCAGTTTGCTTTTCAAAAGTCGCGCATACTAGCATTAAAAATCGTTATTGAGAATTGTTTTTGTTTGCGTTTTTTGGCTTTTAACTGTTCGTTAATAGGCTTTATGTTTTTAGTGCTTTTACTTGATGTTTTTTTTGTAAGATTTTGAAAAGTTTGTATTTATTTTAAATTTCTTTGAGTCAAAACACTAAACAAAGTGCTTATTAAGGCGTAGGAGCGATACCTTTTATAATGCGTTGGCAGGCGCTGGGATCCATAAAATGGGGCACCGGATAATCTGGATGTGCTTCTTTTAGCGCCAGCTCTGCGAGTAGCGCGGCATCATCAGGAAGTACTTCGGCGAGCGTGGTTTGAATCTGTAAATCAAGCAATAAGCGCTTGATGTGCTCCAACAGGTCGTCCGCTTGGCGTTCGACGGGATAGTCTAACGAGGTTAATCCACAGTATCTGGCGATGAGCGCGAGTTGCTGGTTAATGCGCTCGCCATACCAGGTTAGCACGGGCATGAGTAACACCGCATTGGCAAGCCCGTGTGGCGTACCATATTGAGCGCTCAATTGGTGTGAAATTGCATGTACGTAGCCGACAGAAGTTCTGGTAAAAGCTTGTCCTGCGTAATGGGAAGCGAGTAGTAGTTGCGCCCTTGCTTCTAGATTTTGTGGGTCTTGTTGTGCTTTGGGTAAATATTCAAAGATGGCTCTACAGGCCTCAAGAGCACGGCCGCGGCTAAACTTAAGACAGTTAATGCTCAGTAGTGCCTCAATGGCGTGGGTTAGTGCATCAATTGCCGTAGTCGCGGTGATATGTGCAGGCATACTTGTGGTTAATTCCGGTAATAATACGGCATGGTGCGGCACTAAACAAAAATCAGTCGCGGCATATTTGGCGTGATTGCTAGGATCGTTTACAACGGCGGCAACGGTGGTCTCCGAGCCGGTTCCTGCGGTTGTTGGGATCGCGATATTCGGCGGTAGGCGTTTTAAGACTTTAAACAACCCTTTGAGTTTAGTCACCGGTTTGTTCGGCTTGACAGCCCGAGCACCGATCAGCTTGCCCGTGTCGAGTACCGAGCCACCGCCAAGCGCGATAATTGCTTTACACTGATGCTGTTGGTAGACCTTTAGACCATCTTCAACGTTTGTTATGGTTGGGTTGGGTAAAACATCTGCGTAATAATGCGTGACTAACTCTGACTCACGTAGTGTGTTTTCCACAACCTGATGCAAGTTGAGCTTGAGCAGCACTTGGTCGGTCACGACTAAGACGTTATCTCCACTTTTTAACCCCAGCGCCTTAATAGCGTCTAACAGCCCCGTTTTTCCCTGATGTAATTTGGGATTCGGGATCCCGATAAAAATAACAATGCACTTTAGGGCAAAATGGTAAATACGGTAAAACCAACTCATTGCGATCCGTCTAATTTTGTTTTTGTATCATTTAAAAAATGTAGACGGATCATCACTGAATTGCTAGCAAATTTTCGGCTAGTTTGTAGTGATTTGCTGTGAAACTGGCTTTTCTTCTTTAATTGGTGCTTTGGGCTTGTCCATCTCAAGTGCTTCTATCATCAGCAAAATATGGGCCGCGCTCCATGAAAAGTTCGGTGCACCTTGTTGCTCACCGGTGAGTGGATTGTAGTTTTCGCGAATAGGCGCGTTTTGCAGCAGACCATCCGCATTTTGCATAAATCGATCAAGCAAAGTGTTCGCTTCAGTTCCATAACCATAATAACTTAGTCCCATCAAGCCAAAATACAATTGGTCAAGCCAGACACGACCACGCCAATAGATGTTTGCGCCAAATGCAGGGTTGGTCTGGGATGCAGAGCCTAGAGGAATATAGGTGTTGAATTCACTGGGGCTGAGCATTACTTCAGAGACGCGTTTAGCATGATACGCTGTTGCGACCTGATTAAAGAGCGGAGCCCAACCTTCCGGGCCACGACCACGTTCAATGATAGGTTTCCCTGCACAGCCATTTTCAAGCGGTGATGGGGCAATACGAATATCGTAGTAGTATCCGCTGTTATCGTCGAACATGCAGCGGTTAATATAATCGGCGATCTGCTTTGCTTGTGCTGAAAAGGCTTTGGCTTCCTGTGGCTTAGCCAAGATATTGGCGATGGCACTCAAGTTTTTGGTATCAGAATAAAAATAACTGGCCCCATCAACCGACTCTTGCATCAAAGAGTAGCCTAGCAAGTGGCCTTGGGCGTCCTTATTGCTAGCAAACTCGACTTGCCAGTCTTTAGCATCGCCACCTTGTTTCACATAGATCTCAAGCTGCTGTGGTGAGATAAAACCAAAGTTAGCAGCATCGTCTCTTCCAGACTCCCATGACGCTGCGGTCTGTGCGGGAATACTTATCTGTTTACCTTGTGCTTGCGCATCACGATAGGCTTTTAGCCCAAAGCGGGCATGCTTTTGCTTTCCTTCATGTAGATAAAATAACAACTCACCCGCTTGATTATTATGGTGTTTATCTATGGTTGCACCAAATTCAGGAATACCATTTTGGTTGTGATCACGGTTGCGCAGCCACCAATCACGATAGGCGACAAGTTTAGGGTAAATTTGTGCAAGCCAAGCTTTGTCTTTGCTGGCATGGTAGGTATTCAACACCGCCCAAGCGGCCAGCGAGGGTTTTGAATTCCGTTCGCTCCAATTACCGCCATCGCCACCACGCTCTGGTGGCAGGTTATAACCAATTAAATCGGGTAATAAGCCTTTATCTTGGGGTCTCACAGGATCGTTAGCTGCTATTTGATAGGAAAATACGGCATCAATGTTGGCCTTGGCTAAATCTGGTGCAAATAGTCTCAGCGCTGACGCTTGTTTCCAGCTGTCCCAAGGCCAAGTTAAATTGCCGGAAAACCAGCGAGCAGTGACCGAAGGCGATACGGTATCAAAGACGATTGCCCCTGCGGGAGAACGCCAGTTACCAATGAGGGTTTCAACGGCTTTTATCGCCAATGTTTGTTTATCTCGTGGTAAGGTTTGATAGCGTGCTAAATAGCCCATCCAGCGAGCTTTAGAGCGTTGCCAATACGTAACAGGGGATGAGAGAATTTTGGCAACGGCCTTTGCTGTTTGTATGCGCTCTTGTTGATTGTGGACGTAACTTATTGCGGTATAAAACTGCAGATCACCAGAGGTTTGCGTCTCGCTATAATAACGGTTGTTTGCCACCACATTTTTGAAAGGGATTGTGCGGGTGATTGAGTACTCGTTGCTACCAGAGGTCAGAAGCGCCCACGGATCGCGAACACGACCAAAAGTGGTACTGATCCCACTTTCGCTGGCAACCATGGTTGGAGCGAGCTTAGGGTATTGTTGGTCCAGTGCTTGTTGTTGATTAAGTTGGTGGAGTAATTTGCCGTCCAATTTTAAAGTAAGTTGTTGCTTTGTATGAATAGTGGTTTGAATAAGAGAAACACGCTCGCTAACAAAGCGTAAGCGGATTGTCACCGTCGCGAGCTCATGTCTAAGCGTTTGCACCAGCTCTCCGGGCAGGCTGTACTGCGCTGCATCAAATTGCAATTTGATATCACCGTGAAAAACCTGTAGGCGCTCAATACGTTCAAATAAATAGGTTAAATACTCTTCGGTGATAATCGCGTTACCCGTGAAACCACCATATTCCGCAGCGTTATCAGGAAGTAAGTGACCATGCCATGCGCCGTTATCAAACAGTGGTGAATAGGGACTATGGCCAAACTTGTCTGCGGGCTTCATTACCTGAGGGTGACCAAAGCGTGAAACCGCGTTGATGATTTTTGGGCTTGCGTGTGTTTCGCATGCTACAAAGAGCACGAGTAATACCATTCCTGTGAGTACTTTCATTTGTTGTTTTTTGAATAAAGTATACAATTTTGAAAATGCTATCACAGCGACGTACAAAGTTCAGTAGCAAACGATGAATTACTCGTCAATGGGGCAGCCGACATCAACCTTTTTGCGTTGCATCTGCACTCGTTCAGCGGCGGCGCGCAGCCGATTTATATACTCTGGAGGAGCGCTCGGGTTGGCGGTTAAATAGAGGGTTTTACTTAACTCAGGGACTTCTAGCACTTTGTCCCATTGCTCCACTAAACCCATTCTAGCAGCCATTCTATCTACAAAATTTTCGGCACCAAAAATAAAGTCTATTCTGCCTCTTTCAAGCAGCTCACCTGCACGACTAAAACTGGTTACTGATAGCATATTCTTATCGGCGACAAAGCCTTGTGCTTTTAAATAGTTTTCGGAGAGTTGATCAGCCGCAACAGCGACAACATGTTGTTTGATTTTCCATATTTCCCACACCTGCTGATCGGCAATATCAGCACGCTTATAAAAGGCGACCTTTAGCTCACAAAGTGGCGCAATCCAGATATGGTTTTCTTCACGTTGCTCCGTTCTGGCGATCGAGTAGAGCAATGAATAAGGGGATTTTTTGGAGAAAGCTTTTGCGCGAGTCCAAGGCAACATATAAATTTGATAGCTTAGCTCTGCTTCCCACATAATGAGGCGTACGATATCAGTGGCAAGCCCAGTAATGGTGCCGTTCTTTTGCTCTATCTGGTACGGAGGAAAATGCTCGGTATAGATATCTACTTTTGTTGGTGCTGCGGCTAAGGCACTGAATACACTAAATATCCCTATAACGCTCCCAATTATATACTGCATACCACATTCTCAAGATCGTTTTTAATAGTATAACTCATAATTTGTTATTGGTTTTGGTTAAATTAATGTACCCATTAAAATTCCATATTGGTGCTTAAATGGCAATTATTATATGGTCTTTTGGTGTCTTTTAAGAATTAAATAACGGCGTAAAATTGCCCTCGTTGTAGAGGAGTCGTTATGCGCTTAGTTTTATTCTTGCTTATGTTGTTTGTGTCTACTTACTCACATGCTAGTGAAGTTGCAGTTGATTATGTGATGGGAGAGGGGGATGTAAAAGGACTGCGGCTTGGGTATCGTCCCTTGCATTATAGTTTAGCGGATTATGGTTTTGGAGAAGGTGCCTATGTTTATTTTGAGCTGAGCACCAACTATTGGGAATACGGCAAACCAAAACGCTCAGACACGACGTTTGCCATTGCATTGTCACCAGTGCTTAGTGTTCCACTGACCGAGTTTGCTGGAAAGCCGGTAAATTTTGAGTTTGGAATTGGCATGACCTACGTCAGTGATACTCGATTTGCGGGTAAAGACATTGGTGTTCACTATCAGTTTGAAGACCGCATTGGACTTAGTGTTAATTTGAACCCCAGTACTAAAGTTGGGATCCGATATCTGCATTATTCTAATGCTGGTTTGAGCGACCACAACCCCGGTCTTGATTTTTTAAATGTGTTCTACGTTAAGCGGTTTTAACGCTTAATTTCATTGAGTTAGTTTTATCTCCCTTTGTGATTTCAAGGATGAAATTTTTTCTTCATAAAATTCCAGTATCCAAGATAATAGAATGCAGTTAAACGCTTGACCTAAACTAAGGTTTAGGAATTAGGGTTCTGCGTAAATCAATAATAATCAAGGAACATCAATGGAGAATAGCTCTGCAATTGAGCGGTTAAAGCGCTTTACACCTTTAGTTTGGGTAATGCTTGTTGGTAACTTTTTCGTTCGCGCTAGTTACTACATGGTATGGCCTTTTTTGGCTGTTATTCTTTACGAAAATTATGGATTGAGTGCAACAGAGGTCGGTTTATTGCTGACGGTGTCAGCGACTTTTGCCGTATTTTTGGGGTTTTATACGGGTAATCTCGCTGATCGCTTTGGTCGCACCAAAATGCTCTACACGGCAGTGTTTGTTGGTGTGATTTCTTTTTCACTGTTGGCTGTGGCTGAGTCGTTGTGGTTGTTTGCAACCTCAGTGTTTTTAGCTTGTCTACCTAGGACGCTTTGGGATGCGCCTAGTAAAGCGTTGCTTACTGAAGAACTTGCCGACGCAAAAGACAGAGAGCTTGCACTGCATTTACTCTATTTTCTCGTGAATGTGGGAGCGGCTTTAGGACCATTGTACGGGCTATGGGCGGGGCTTAATGGTGAGCAGTTTAGCTTTATCTATACTGGCATTTCGTATATTGGTTTGTTGCTCGCGCTGCTTTACTTTAGACCTAAACTGAGTGAAGCGCAGACTTTCGCTTTGCAGTCTGCCGCTCAGTCAGTGCCGAAGTTTGCAAAATGGCTGGGGATCTTACGAAAAGATAAAGTCTTTTTAATTGTGCTCATCGCTACAACTTTAGTGTATTTGGTTTATGCGCAATGTGACTCTAGCTTAGTGCAGTATTTGACGCGTGCAGAGGTCCCCGATCTGGCTTGGCTAATTTCTAGCTTAATCATCGCAAATTCTAGTGTGATCATCGTTTGTCAGTTTCCATTACTACATCTGATGCGTAATTGGCGTATTGAAAATAGGCTCTATGCGGGTGGCGTGATATTGATCATTTCACAAGTCATGATGGCCTTGAATGATGTACACAATATTTGGGGATGGATTGCAGCCATGATGGTGTTGAGTCTGAGCGAAGCAATTATGTTTACTAACATCAATGTCTATATTGACAGGTTGGCACCAGATAACCTGAAAGCTAGCTATTTTGGTGCTGCTGGCTTGTGTTCATTAGGGTATGCATTAGCGCCCATTTTAGGCGGACTTATTTTAGATTTTTACTCCGGTATGATGCTGTTTATCATCATGACCTTAGTATCTATCACCGCACTTGGGTTTTATCGCATTGCTGAGCTGAAGCCTAAGACGACGGCTGAAGCGATATAGCTTAGCTAACTCGGTGACCTAAAAAGGGTCACCGTTTGTTTTTATGCTAATTATCCGAAGCAAAGGTTAGTTACTTTACTTACCTGCCATTTTTTGCAAGTAACCCAGACGTTGACGCTCGGCAGCCGAGGGCTTATATGGGCGCTTCTCCAGTGCGTCAAAGTAGAAATCAGTGATGTGGTATTCGGTTATTTTGCTATCACCAAACTGCGCAAGCTCTCCCGGCATTGGCGACATTCTCTCAATCACAAATGTCTTTAACGTGAATTGGGATGGGCCGGATTTAGCTGAAAAAGGAGCAAGCACCGACTGATGTGCTTTTAAGTTGAATACCTGTTTCCCTTCGCTTAACTTTTGCTTTTCAACCAAATGACTGATTGGTGTGCCATCGGGAGTAAATAGGTTTGCACGGATACGATAAGTACCACTTTGCTTTACTTCAAGTTGCAATGGAATTATCAAGTCAGCTTGCTCGGGGTAAGGTTCAGCAATGGCGAGCAGTGTGGCGCTGGGTTGGTAATAGCGGATACTTGCCGTTAATGCGACAGCCTTAGCCGAGCTTGGTTTAGCACGCACAACAACATTCAGCTCTTGAGGCCATGTCGTCTCGCCATCGACTGCGCCAAGCCAAATACCATTAGACTCTTTGAGGCGGGTGGTAGATAAGGTTTGCTGCGATGTAGGGTCAAGTATCGTTGCGGTTGCATTAGAAAATTGACTACCAGATAAACTTATCTCGATAGTAGCGGGGTGTACAAAGCGATATTGATTCAGCGACAAAGACACTTGTTCGTTGTTTTCTTCTATTGGCATTTCGATGGCATAGAAATGATTTGGATTGAGCCTATCAAAATCACCTTTGCCAAGGGGCTGTGAATAAGGCGCTAGAGAAATAGTATATTCATAGTGTGCCGCAGCTGATTGCGCAGCTTGTGCCAGTGGTAGCGATTCGATGAGTGATTGTTTTTGTGTTATCGCAGTTTTAGGTGTGACTGGTGGTGTTGTTGGTGGTGTCAAAATAGGTGTGGTGACTTGTGGTGTTGCTGCTAACTCAGTTGAGGGCAGAGCTTCGCGCTGCAAGGCAAAATATCCTGCAGTGATACAGATCACAATAAGAATGGCGCTAATCAACAAAAACTTTTTCATAGCAATACTCGGTTAATATAAGGAACTGCATGGAGCAGTTCCTTGGGTATAGAAATTAGCAAAATAACTGTTAAGTTACAGTGAGTTTAGTATTAACTGTGAAAAACTTTGTGAGTTAGACTCGCTAACATAACGGTAAGTTTTTTTCCAAAACCAGCTACCCGTTGTTTCTTCATAGGTGTTGTAGCTAATCGTTTTATAACCCGCGTTAAACTGAGTACGAGCCGCTGTTACTTTGCCTTGGTATCCAGCATCTGGCAGGTTACCGTGGCTATATTCCGCGCTCATTAGTAGTGGATAGTGATATGGCATAAAGCTAGTTACTGCATCATCTTGGGAGGCTAACTGACCGTTGATAGCAACGCTTGTACTACAACTACCAAAGTCACCTTTTGCTGATGCACCACAAGAAGAGTGCGTTGATACAACACCATCGTCGTTACCTGGTAAGAAGCCTGAAGTTAGGCCGTAATAGTCGCTTGCATCAGCAACAAAGCGTAGGCGAGGCGCATTGTCACTCGGATACTGAGCAACTTGTCGCGCATTATTTACTTTTAAATCCCACATGATGCCAAACTCTTCAGGCATGCTGCCCAGCCATGCCTCAACTGCTTGGCGAGTTAGTTCACCTACTACACCACCAGAAGTCGCAGCGTTGATAGCTGTGTCTGCGAGTTCGCTTCCGCCACCCGCGCCAGCAAGGTCAAAAGTAGCAACGATATTAAGTGGTTGAAGGCCCGCATTTTCAAGCCAAGTTGCTTGGTTATCTAAGATATAGCGCGCGACTAAATCACCCGTTGAGTGGGTAACAAAGACACAGCCAGGATTACAAGTGCCATTTTCTGCAAATGCTTTTAGCTTTGGCCAAATATAATCTGTTGCGATTTTGCCTTGCAAACGCTCATAAGAAGGCCAATCAATACGCTCATCAGCGTGGTTTATCCAAAAAGATGACCAGTATTCTTCACCTTCAAGTTCGACATTGGTGCTGTTAGGGCGGTTAAGTTGGTCCGCTTGAAAGCCATGAATTAGAATTGTTTTATATTCTGAGGCCTGTGCGGGAGTTGCAAGTGCAGTGCCTGTTAATAACGCTGAAAGTGCAGCAGTGTATACAAAGTTAGTTTTCATTGTCTAAGTCCTTTAAAGCGCCAAGTGCCACATCTATGGTCGGCCTACAACAAAACTCCCCACTTTGTTTAATCGCAAATAAGGGAAACTATAGGCATCACACAACTACTTTCACTACTACTGAAACGCATCTTTGTTAGTATATTATGTGGCGTGAGAAACTATTCCCACGCCGGTCTCAAAAGCTAAAATCACGCCATTTCAGGGTTATTATGGAGATCAGATAGCAGGTTCAGGGTTTTCTCGCTGCGGTTTACAAATGGGTTAGTCTCATCCCATACATAGCCCGCAAGCACAGAAGTGATTTGGCTCTTAATTTTTTCAGGCTTGTTGTTTGAGAAAAATAGGCGGCGCAAACGTCCGTCGTACCAGCCTTCAATGTAGGTGCGCATGACAGCAATACCTTTAAGCATATGCGCCTCATAATCTTGCTGCCAATCTGCTTCCTCGCCATTTAACTGAGCGACTATGAGATCAGCGGCGCGCGCGCCTGATTCAATCGCAAACATAACACCGGCTGAAAATACAGGGTCAATAAATTCACTGGCGTTACCGGTTAGCACAAAGTTTTTGCCGAACAGTTGTTTAATACCTTTTGAGTAGCCTTTAATTTCCTTTGGCTCCATACACAGTGCCATTCCTTCCAACATTGCTGACGCATGTTGATCGCGAGCAAGGTAGGTTAAAAAGCGTGTTTTAGCATCGCCCTCTGCACTTTCCAAATACTCAGGGTTACCAACAAAACCGACTGAAACACGACCGTCAGAGAAAGGTATTAGCCAAACCCATACATCCTCTTCGTGAACCAGAATCGTTACTTTATTGTTTTCAGCCCCAGTCTCTATGCCATCAGCAGGTTTAAATTGCGCGAACAAAGTTGCCCGAGTCGGTGCTGACGAAGGTTCATTTAAGTCAAGTAGATTTGCTAGTACTCGGCCATAGCCGCTTGAGTCAACAACAAATTTGGCTTGGATCTCCTGCTCGTCGCCAGCCTCATTGACTACCTTAATGATAGGTTCTTCTAGATCCATGTTGGCATCGACTACGGAAGTGCCAAATTCGATGGGGGCACCCATTTTTTGCACTTCTTCAGCCAGTACATTGTCAAAGTCATCTCTTGGAACTTGCCATGTCCATGTCCAGCCGTCGGTGTAATTTTTAGAGAAATCGAAAAACTCTTGGAAGTCATCTTGTTTAAAATTAGCACCGATTTTCTTTTGGTAATTGCGTGCGACTAACGCATCCATAAATCCAGCATCTTCCAAATGCTGCATACTTTGTGGTAGAAGACTTTCACCGATGACATAGCGCGGAAAGTGGCTACGTTCAACGATCTTCACGGTTAACCCTGCTTGAATTAGCTTTGCAGCGGTCATTGTCCCAGCAGGTCCAGCGCCGATAATAAGTACATCTACATTTTCCTTAGCCATTTTGTAATTCCTTAATCATATATTGTGAGAAAATGTGGCAATTAATTAATCCTAGAGTGAAGAGGGGAGCTCCCTTTAATGCCTCACTCTAGAAAAGCTAATTTAACATTATATTAACGAATAAAATGTTAAAGAGTGTTCATAATTTCTGACATTTTTATTAAGTCTTCCGGTGTTTTTACCCAACTGTTGTGCGACCCTTTCATGGTGAACACTTGAACCTGACTGGGTTGCATTGCTTCTTCGATAAGATTTTGATTCTTATCAAGGTATCGGTTGATTATATGACTGGAAAGTTGCAACTCTAGGCTATCTGACTGAGCCACTTCAACCGCACAACCAGCACTAAATAGCGTCACCTTTGCGGTGCTAGAAAATGCCGGATCATTTTGGTAGTTGTAATTAATTCTATCGGGCTCAAGATGACTGAACTCTGGGTGTAGAGCAAAAACTTCATCATGCATCGTGGCATAGTCAAAACAAGGGTCGACGAACACCAAGTGTTCGACTGTGTCCCCCTCATTTTGCAGCAGTTTGGCAACCTCAAGTGCCAGCGTTGCGCCAAAACTCCAACCAAAAATCCGATAAGGACCACTAGGCTTTAGCTTTTTAAGATGAATAGCATACTGCAACGCCAATGTTTGGAACTGATAATAGTCATAGGCGAGCGAGCCCTTTGGTTTTTCCTGTGCGGCGTAGATGTTATTGAAGCAATAACAAGGCGCGGAAATCTTGGGAGCAATGGATTGCAAGTAACTCTCAGCACCACCGCCACCCGGAGGGAAGAAAAACCATTCAATAGGTGCATCGGCTTCATTCACCAATACGCCGATCTCAATATCGCTTAGGGTTTTTATGCCTTGGGGGCTTGTTGCTGTAATCGAATGTGAAACGACGGCTCGAAGGGCAGCATCGAACTGCTCTATGAATGCGGTGGTTTGCGTCTCATCTAACTGACTTGCAATGCTCACTTGCAGTTTCATTTGACGCACTTCGGCATTAACGATGAGTGCCATTTCATCCTGATTATCCTTGCTGCTGGCATCGCCTGAGTGTGCATTTAGCATTCGTATGCCCTGATCTTGTGCATCATTGTTGCTATCAAGTTGTCCCAAGTAATTAAAGCTAACTTTAGGTAATTGGCTGAAGGAAAATTCCCCACGTCTGACCAATTCGCTGAAGCCTAGCCCTTTATCTGGAATGGCACGAAGCGTTTCTTTGCTTTGAATAATCAGCGTCGATAAATCCGTGTCATTTTTCAGGGCAACCGGAAACATGCTAGTAAACCAGCCTAGTGTTCTTGAGGTATCAATATGGTCACTCAGATGTTCTCGGCCGTGGCCTTCTAACGTGAGGTGGCAATAGTTTGTAGCAAAGGTATTGCACCAAGCTCGAGTAAACGCACTCATTAAGAGATCATTGATTTCTGTGTTAAACCCAGCAGGAGCAAGGCGTAGCAATTGCTCAGTAAGCTGAGTATCAAATTGATGCGTAAGACGCTGTTGTGATTTACCGTAAGGTATGTTCTGTTGTGTGCTTAGCACGTTTTGCCAATACGGTATTTGTTGTTCAAAAGGATGCTGGGCCACAACGTCTGACCATTGGCGATAACTGCTGGTTTTGTCGCTTAAGGTATCGCCTTGTAGCAAGCGGCTTAAGTCTTCGACCAAAATACGCCACGAAACACCATCAATCACAAGGTGGTGAACGATAAGTACGAGTCTAGTTAGCGGCGTATCATCGCTGAGTAAAACCGGTTGCCACAAAGCACCTGAACCGAGTTCAAAACGGGCGTGTATTTTGCTCAACGCCAGTCCAGTTTGCTGCTCATCAAGCCCCAAGGTGTCCAGATGGATAAGCTTTGGTGCTGGGCACGCTTCAATACTTTGATATTGGGATTGCCAAGTCTCGGTTTTGCTAAACTGAGCACGCAACATGTCATGTTGTTGATGCAGCTGCGCAAGTGCACGCTCCAAAGTATCCAGCGCGGTATTGTGCGGAAGTGCGAGCATGACCGACTGATTAAAATGCGCTTTATGACGGTAGTGGGAGTTGAGGAACCATTGCTGGATAGGTAATAACTTGATTTCTCCGCTGAGCTCACCTTGTTCAGCCTCGATTTCTACCTGTTCATTATTTGCCAAAAATGCACAAAGCGCTTCTAGGGTTGGATACGTAAATATGTCTTTGGTCGACAGCGAATAGCCAGCACGTTTGAGAGCCGACATAAGCTGAATGCTCATAATTGAGTCACCACCAATATGGAAGAAGTTATCTTCCAAGCCAACCTGCTTAATCCCCAAAACAGCACACCAGATTTTAGCGATATGCCGCTCCAGTTCTGTGTTTGGAGCATGGAGGGTCTCAGTTTGGCTAAAATCGGGCTGCGGTAGTGCTCGGGCATCAATCTTGCCATTAACCGTAACGGGTAGGGCGTCTAATGTGACGTAGGCACTTGGCAGCATATAACTCGGCAGCATGTGAGAGAGTGTTTGCTTAAGCTTTGCCTCATCCAGTGACTCAGTATTTGCCATGACCAAGTAGGCCACGATACGTTTGATCCCATCTTGTTCATTCACGTTTACAAACGCAGTATGAATTTGCGGTTGTTGCTTAATTGCAGTTTCAATCTCGCCAAGTTCGATGCGGTAACCACGAATTTTCACCTGAAAATCATTACGACCAACATACTCTAATAAGCCATCTTCACGCCATTTAACCAAATCTCCCGTTTTATACATTTTGTTCCAACCGTTTGCGAGATACCTATCTGATGCGAACGGATTAACTAAGAATGCTTGTTCGGTTAAATCTGACCGGTGTAAATAGCGTCTTGCCATACCCGCGCCGCCAATATAAAGCTCTCCTGCCACGCCCGGTGGAAGTATTTTGCCGGCAGGCGACAACACGTAGGCAGATTTATTGGCAATGGCACGGCCAATAGGTGCTCCGTGATTTACAGTGTTGAGTAAGCAGCAAGTAGCATAAACGGTGGTCTCTGTTGGGCCATAGGCGTGGTAAAGCATCAGCTCTGGCGCTTGATGCTTTACTCGCTCAACCATAGCTAAGTCGACTGCCTCTCCACCAAAATTAATCTGTTTAAGTCCGGCGTGTAAGAAGAAGTCTTCGTTAGCTAAACGATTAAATAGCGCAGTGGTTACAAAACACGTATCAATCTGCTGTGCTTGGCAGTATTCAATCAGTCGTTCTGGATCAAGTTGAGTCTGTTTATCTATCAGGTGTAGTGCTGCGCTATTACTGAGTGTGACAAAGCAGTCAAAAATAAACGCGTCGAAGCTAATACTCGATAAGCTAAGGACTTTGCTCAGTTGTGTGGGATCGATAAAGTGGTCGTCAGTGGCATAGTTTAATAGTGCCTCATGGTTGATTTCTACGCCTTTAGGGTTACCTGTGGTACCAGAGGTATAGATAATATAAGCCAAATCAGACGGGCTCACCGATACCGCTTGGTCTAAGCTTGTTTCCTCCATTGGTGCATCGCTGAGTACATGTGTCAGTGAGGCAAGTGTTGTACTCGCAACTCTATCCATTAATCCCGATTGGGTGACCACGATTTTCGCACCACAGTCCTTGGCAATATATTCAATCCTTGAGTCAGGAAATTCCGGTGATACAGGAACATAACCACCGCCTGCTTTAAGAATAGCGAGGATCGCAACGATAGAATCCAACTGTTTTTCATGCAGCAATAAGACTGGGAAATCACCTTGATACTCGTTGCCGTAAATCTCAGCCTTAATCACCAATAATTGCTGGGCAAGCAGGCAAGCCTGGCGGTTGAGTGCTTGATAGCTTAGTGCTTCATCTTGCCAGATCACAGCGGTTGCATCCGGGAATACGGCGACTTTTTCACTAAATAAGTCGTTGAAGTTCTCGAAGCCACATGACTGGCGCTCGGTTTCATTCCACTCGTTGAGAATACGGGCCTTTTCCACTGTATTGGCAATTTCAATGTGTTGATGCGGTAAGTGAGTATTGTCAGCGACTTGCTTAAGGATAAGTAGCAGTTGAGATTGCAGTTGTACGGCACGTGCTGGCGAAAGCAAACTGGCGTCGTACATCAGCTCAAGTTGCAGCTCTCCTTGCTCCTTTGCTATCAATGCAAGTGGGTATTCAACTTGCTCTGGTGCGGCGTCAAACTGCCAACGAGCTTGTTGTGCCTCTGCTTGTTCATTTTCAAGGCTTGGGTAGTTTTCGAAAACAACTAGGCTTTGGAATAGCCGATTACCGCCTTGTTGCAGTGACGCAAGTGACACATTCGCATGGCTATTTAAGTCCAAAATGGCAGTTTGGATCTTCTCGAGTTGTTGCGCGATGGTAGCATCTGTAGGCCAATCAAGATAAAGCGGTAGCGTATTGATGTAAGCTCCAACACTTTGCTCTATGCCGTCAATTGGTAAGTCACGACCTGCGATAGTTGTACCTACTAAAGTAAATTCGTCGCGAGTATAGATTTGGATAAGCTTATGCCAGGCAAATTGTACCGCAGCATTGAGCGTGACAGAATGTTGCTGACATGCTTGCTGCAACTTACTTAACATCTCGTTTGGTAGGACAAAATGCAGCGCCTGCGGGTCATGATTATGACGGAGCGTTTCTAAATCTGTTGAGTGACTAAACAGGGTGTTAAGATCGTTTGCTTGTGATAAATCAGCGACATGATATTGCCAAAATGCTTTGGTGGCGGCCTGATTATCTCTTAGGTAAGCATGGGCATCTAAATAGGCGTTATCCACCTGTAAAACAGGTTCTCGACCTTGTAGTAATTGCGTATAGTTCTGGTGAACGGTCTGCATAACTAACGGGCCACTCCAGCCATCACAAATGCTGTGATGCTCTGTTTTTATTAGGTGATAATGCGCTTCACCGCGTTTTACCAAATGCAGTGTAAATAACCCCGGTCTTGCAAAATTAAAGGGCTGATTTAGCACTTGGTTTGCAAGCTTTTCTATGTGTGCTTGTTGTTCTGCTTTTGAGTATTGACTGATATCAATCACGCTAAAGTTATCTTCATCAACACAGGTGTGATCCACGATAAGTTGCAGCATGGTTTCTTCAACATCGAAAGCACAGCGCAGCGCTGGATATTGCAGTGAGGTTAGTTGCCACGCGCGACAGTAAAGCGCAGTGTCAATTTTATCGAAATACTGCATCTGTGACTGCACCCGATAGGCGGTATCTTCTGGACTATTAAGCTGGTGGAAAATAAAACCTTGCTGCAAGTTTGTTGCGGGATAAACCGCGGCTAGGTCGTAACGTGTGCGCAGTGCATCTAAGTGGGCGAAGCTGACGCCTGTCAGGTTATAGTCGCTCGGCGTTTGTTTGGCGCCAAGCGCTTTGGTATGTAATGCCGTGTCCAGCACCGCTTGTAGGCTGGCAGTGAACTGACTTTGGAATAGGGCAAATTCGGTTTCAGACAATGCTGTGGTGCAATTTAAGACAAGCTGACCATGAATAATAGCCGCGTTGATATCAAGAACGTAATGCCCATTATTTTCGCTCGCGACAGGTTGACCTGTAATGGCTTCGGTCAAGTAAAAGTCGCCATGAGGTTGCTGCGTTTTAGTGCCACCGATTTGGCCTAAATAGTTGAATGCAACGGTTGGTAAAGTCCCCGTCACTTGTTTGGAAAAGTAGAACTGACCAAAACCAACGCCATTGTCTGGCAATTTACGCAGCTGCTCTTTGGCATTTACAATAGCGCTTTCGAGACTAGAACCCGCATGGAGTGCTAGTGGATATAATGACGTAAACCAGCCTACGGTGCGTGAATGATCTATATCTTCGGCGATGTGTTCACGACCATGTCCTTCAAGCGCAATAACCTGATCATTACTACCAGTGATATGAGCGAGAGTTAGGGACAGTGCGGCGACGACAAGGTCTCGAGGCTCTGTGTGGTAGCCTTGATTAGCGTCAAACAGCAGCGTTTGTGTAAATGCAGAGTCAAGTTTAATTACTTGGTTTCTCGGTGTACTATTCGCTGTTAAGTGTGTTTGACAAGTATCAAGTACTTCTTGCCAGTAATCGATTTGTTCGGCTTGAACATGTGCGTATTGGTTTAAGGTCTCAACCCATTGACGGTAGCTTGAGGTTTTTTGCGCCAATTTTTTGCCTTGATAAAGGCTATTTAAGTCCTCAATTAGGATCCGCCAAGAGACAAAGTCAATGATCAGGTGGTGGAAGGCCAGTACCAATACATCTTGGCTTTGGCGTTTGACACGAATTGGCTGCCATAGAGGGCCTGAATTTAACGCAAACTGTGACTGCAAGCGGGTTAATTGCTTGGCAAGCTCGTCGTCACTAAGTGTGTCTGCATCAAGTTTAACTAGAGGTGCCATGGTATTATTTTGTTGGTACTGCTGGGTAATGTGCGCCGTCTTTTGATTGAAAACAAGGCGTAGCACATCATGTTGCTCAGCAAGCTCGGACAATAGCTCAACTAATCTCTCATCACTGATTGCGCTTGGCATTACAGTGGCAAAAGTTTGGGCAAAGTGTGCGGGGTTAGCAAACTGATTTGCGAAGAACCACTGCTGGATAGGCAGTAGATCGAACTCGCCTTCAAGCTGGCCTTGTTCGGTTTTTATCGTAACCTTCTTGTCGCCATTCGCACTGATAAGCTTTGCCAGCCGCGCGGGAGTTGGGGCGGTAAATATTTCTTTAACTTGTACCGTTAATCCTGCTTCTCTTAAGCGTGAAACCAGCTGAATACTGACAATTGAATCGCCGCCGATTTGGAAGAAATTATCCTCAATCCCCACTTGTTCTAGGCCAAGTACCTGTTGCCAAATCTCACAAAGCTGGGTCTCTAAGGCATTACGCGGTGCCACATAAAGGTTGTCGGCTTGAAGCTCTGGCGTAGGCAGAGCCTTGCGGTCAAGCTTACCGTTACCCGTGAGTGGAATATGCTCGATTAGGGTAAAGTGACTGGGCACCATGTATTCAGGTAAAGCAGCACTTAGGGCGAGCTTTAACTCGGTAATTTCAAGGTCAGGCTCTGCGACAAGATAAGCGGCCAGCGCTTTGCCTTGCGGTGCAGGCACGTCAATCACCACAGCGTTTTGTACGCCTTGTTGGTCGACAATAGCAGCGGCAATCTCGCCTAGTTCGACACGATAACCACGAATTTTCACCTGCTCATCGTTACGACCGAGATACACCAAGTCGCCGTTGTCTAGGAAGCGGGCAAGGTCACCGGTTTTGTACAGCTTGCTATGGGCGGGGTCGTGACTAAATGGATTATCAATAAAGCGCTCAGCATTGAGTTCAGGGCGGTTTAAGTAACCCCGGGCAACCCCAAGACCTGAAATATATAACTCACCCGGCGCACCAATGGGCATGGGCTGCAGCGACTCAGACAACACATGAAGATTAACGTTAGGGTAGGCTTTACCTATGCCTTGATGAAGGCGAGGGTAGGCCTGCGCTAGCATCGCACCGACTGTGGCTTCCGTTGGGCCATATTCATCGAAAATAGCGTTCACATGGTCGCTTAATGCGGCAATGGCCTGGTCGGTCAACGCCTCACCACCGAGCATTAGGGCATCGACTTGTGCGTCGCTGCCAGGCAATAGCGCCATGGCAAGACTCGGTGTGGTTTTCACAAAGCCAACGTTCGCGGCATTTAGGTGAGCTCTAAAAGCGGCGGCATCAAGAATATCGCCTTCATAGACACATACCGTTTGTCCAGCAAGGAGCGGGCATAAGGTGGTGGTCACCGACAGGTCAAAACAGTAGTTAGAAGAAAAGTCGATATTACGATACTTGTCACCTAACTGGCGGGTTAAGGCGTGAAGATAGTAAAGCACATTGTGCTGCGTGAGCATTACGCCTTTTGGTTGTCCGGTTGTCCCTGAGGTGTAGATGATATAAGCCAAGTTAGCCAACGCGGTTGGACGCACTAAGTTCTCGTGCTCCACCGCCAGCGCATGGGTGTTTACGCCGAGCGCCTTCACACCGAGCGCCGCCGCTTTTCCAAGCACAGGGTTAAGTGACGGCAAGTGGCTTTCCTGGGTTAGCACTAAGTCGGTGTTGGTGTCAGTTAAAATAAACTCAACCCGAGCTTCTGGGTAATCTGGTGAAACAGGCACATAGGCACCACCGGCTTTGAGCACGGCCAAAATAGCAATAAGCATCTCGCTACTGCGAGAAAAGTAGAGGGTGATAGGGGTATCGGCAGGCAATAGGCCAGCTTGGGCTTTGGGGTGCTGAGCAAGGATTTGCTGTGCAAGGGCATTGGCTTTACCGTTCACTTCGGCATAAGACAGTGCTTCACCACTGCTGGTTAACATGGCCGTCTGCTCAGGGGTGTTAGCGGCGTGCTGCTCTACTAAGCTGGCCAAATCTTTGTCGGTGGTAAACGACTCGGCGTTGTTGTGCCAAGCACGGAGTGTGTCAGTCTCAGTTCTATTTTGTAGGGCTACTTTTGCAAGTGGCTGTGCGGTCTTGGCGATCACTTGATCGATAATATTGATAAAGCGCTCAGCAAGAGTTGCGATCCAGTCACTAGGAAATAGCGCAGTGGCGTAGTTAATATCACCAAATACTTCTTCGTCCCCATTTTGTAGCAGCAAACTAATGTCGAACTTTGCCACTTTATGGAGCGCTTTTACTTGTGACTCATCCACAGGCGTAAACAGCTGTTGGCTGCTGTCGTCGCTGTTATTTTTTAATTGCTCAAGCGCAAACATCATTTGAAATAGCGGGTGGCGAGACGGATCCCGTTGTAATTTTAGGGCGTCGACCAATTTATCAAATGGCAGATCTTGGTGCGCCTTTGCCGCTTTTAGGGTTTGGTGCACTTGTTGGATTAAGGTATTAAAGTCGAGTGCGTTATCAATATGAACTGGCAGGGCTAAGCTATTGACCAAAAAGCCAATAAGATTTTGTGTCTGGCTTAGGTGACGGTTGTCAGATGGCGTACCTATGACTAAATCTGACTGACCGCTGGTTGCTTGTAATGTCAATGCCCAGCTGCTGAGCAGTACTACATAAAGACTGGTTTGTTGCGTTTTGGCTATGGCCTTTAGGGCTTCGCTTCGTTCCTGACCCAAATGAATACGGTGGTCGGCACCGTGATATTGATATTCATTTGGCCTTGGTAGTGGCGAATGTAATTCAAGCTGCTCAGCGCCTGCAAGTGCATCAGTCCAGTGGTCTAAAAGCTTAGTTAAGGTATCGCCGCTGAGGTACTCGCGCTGCCATTTTGCGTAATCTTGGTACTGTAACTCAAGCGCTGGTAGCTCAGGCGTTATGCCTGAAGCTAGCATAAAATAGGCTTGGTGTAGTTCACGCATAAAGATTTCGGTGGACCAGCCATCAAAAGCAATATGGTGCCACATAAATAGCACGTAACGTTCAGCGCCTAATGTCCAACAGCAAACCTTGAACATAGGCTCATTGGCTAAGTCAAATGGTGTACTGATCGCTTGTTTAACAGCCGTATTAAGCGCAGCTAAGTCAGCCACAGGGCTAGGCGTAATCTCAATACAAGCGCTCAACACTTCTTGATAGTCGTGGCCTTGCTCGTCTTGACGATAGACACTGCGAAGGACTTCGTGCCTATCTAACACGATATTCAACGCTTGTTCTAAGTGTGCAAGCTCGGTGTGCTCAGAGAGTTTAACCAAAAACGGAATATGATAAGCGTTGGTGCCATTTTCTAAGCGTTCGATAAATAATAAACGCTCTTGCGCAAACGAAAGCGGATAGCGGTTTAATTCTGGCAGTGTATTAAACGCATCCTTTGAAAAAATTGCTTTTGCTTCAAGGTAATCCATTAGCTGCGTTTTGTTTGACTTTAACTTTGCAACAAGCGCAGCATCTGGCGCTTGCGCGCCAAATGACAGCTCTAGTCCGCCGTCTTGCAACCAGATTGAGAGATTGTGATCTTTCAGTTCAGCGAGCAATGACAACATGGTTAAATCCTCATGCTATTAGTTTGTTCTTGTTGTGATCCGGAGTCTGCTTTAATTTCGATATCCACGCTCAGCGTCTCTAAGTTGTCGACGATTGCGGCAATATGGGTATGTTCAAACAAGGCTGAAATTGGGATGTTTAAATCCAGTGCTTTATTACATGCATTCATCAACCGGATAGCCGAGATAGAGTCCCCCCCGATACTGAAGAAATTATCTTCAATGCCCACTTGTTCAAGGCCAAGTACCTGCTGCCAAATCTCACAAAGCTGGGTCTCTAAGGCATTACGCGGTGCCACATAGAGGTTGTCGGCTTGAAGCTCCGGCGCGGGGAGTGCCTTACGGTCAAGTTTACCGTTACCCGTGAGTGGAATATGCTCGATTAGGGTAAAGTGACTGGGTACCATATACTCAGGTAAAGCAGCACTTAGGGCGAGCTTTAATTCGGTAATTTCAAGGTCAGGCTCTGTGACAAGATAAGCGGCTAATGCTTTACCTTGCGGTGCAGGCACATCAATCACTACAGCGTTTTGTACGCCTTGCTGGTCGACAATAGCAGCGGCAATCTCGCCTAGTTCGACACGATAACCACGAATTTTCACCTGCTCATCGTTACGACCGAGATACACCAAGTCGCCGTTGTCTAGGAAGCGGGCAAGGTCACCGGTTTTGTACAGCTTGCTATGGGCGGGGTCGTGACTAAATGGATTATCAATAAAGCGCTCAGCATTGAGTTCAGGGCGGTTTAAGTAACCCCGGGCAACCCCAAGGCCTGAAATATATAACTCACCCGGCGCACCAATGGGCATGGGCTGCAGCGACTCAGACAACACATGAAGATTAACGTTAGGGTAGGCTTTACCTATGCCTTGATGAAGGCGAGGATAGGCCTGCGCGAGCATCGCACCGACTGTGGCTTCCGTTGGGCCATATTCATCGAAAATAGCGTTCACATGGCCGCTTAACGCATCAATGGCCTGCTCAGTCAGCGCTTCACCACCGAGCATTAGGGCATCAACTTGTGCATCGCTGCCAGGCAATAGCGCCATGGCAAGACTCGGTGTGGTTTTCACAAAGCCAACGTTCGCGGCATTTAGGTGAGCTCTAAAAGCGGCGGCATCAAGAATATCGCCTTCATAGACACATACCGTTTGTCCAGCAAGGAGCGGGCATAAGGTGGTCGTCACCGACAGGTCAAAACAGTAGTTAGAAGAAAAGTCGATATTACGATACTTGTCACCTAACTGGCGGGTTATGGCGTGAAGATAGTAAAGCACATTGTGCTGAGTGAGCATCACGCCTTTTGGTTGCCCGGTTGTTCCTGAGGTGTAGATGATATAAGCCAAGTTAGCCAACGCGGTTGGGCGCACTGGGTTCTCGTGCTCCACCGCCAGCGCACGGGTGTTTACGCCGAGCGCCTTCACGCCGAGCGCCGCCGCTTTTTCAAGCACAGGGTTAAGTGATGGCAAGTGGCTTTCCTGGGTTAGCACTAAGTCGGTGTTGGTGTCGGTTAAAATAAATTCAACCCGAGCTTCTGGATAATCTGGTGAAACAGGCACATAGGCACCACCGGCTTTGAGCACGGCCAAAATAGCAATAAGCATCTCGCTACTGCGAGAAAAGTAGAGGGCGATAGGGGTATCGGCAGGCAATAGGCCAGCTTGGGTTTTGGGGTGCTGAGCGATGATTTGCTGTGCAAGGGCATTGGCTTTACCGTTCACTTCGGCATAAGACAGCGTTTCACCGCTGCTGGTTAACATGGCCGTCTGCTCAGGGGTGTTAGTGGCATGCTGCTCTACTAAGCTTGCCAGATCTTTGTCGGTGGCAAACGACTCGGCGTTGTTGTGCCATTGGCTAAGCGTTGTCTGCATTTGGTTATTGACCAAGCTAATGCTTTGATGGCTTTGTGTCAGTCGCTCCCCAAGCTGAACCAAAATAGCTTGTACTTGGTCAAGGATCCACTCTGCCCGCGCGGTACTAAGCCATTCTCCGTTGTAATGCATCACAAAGTCTAAGCGGTCTTGTTCGCTTTGGGCCACCACAGAAAGCGGATAGTCGCCTTTTTCTATTGATTCTCTGAACTTCCAACTGCCGGTATTTTCTGGAGTCGGGTAGTTTTCAAATACAAATAGGGTATGGAACAAGCGTTGACCATCACGTTGCAGTTTTGACAAGCTCATGTCGCTGTGGCTATTGAGTGCAGCTACGCCTTTTTGAATGGCTTTGAGGATGTTATTACAGCTTGCTTCTGCATGCCAATTCACCACTAAAGGTAAGGTGTTGATGAACAAACCGACCGCTTGTTCAATCCCATTGACTGGAATTTCACGACCGGAAACTGTGCTACCAACAATCGTTTGGCTATCACCAGAATAGGTTTGCAGTAACTTATGCCAAGCAAATTGCAATGCAACGTTGAGGGTTACTCCAGCTTGTTGACAAGTATGTTGTAGCGACCTAAACGCCTCGCCTTGAAGGCTAAATTGTACCGATTGCACTTGCTCAACGATTCGACTTTGCGACAAGTCATACTGACCACCAAGCAACAAGTTAATATCGTTTGCGGTGTTAAATTCGGCTTGTTGCTGCTGCCAGTAAGCCTGAGTTTGCTTGGCATTTTTAAGGTAATAAGCTTGCGCTTCTAAATAGGTTTGCTGCGCTTGCACCTCTGGTGTTTTCCCAGCACAAAGCTGGCGATAATATCCCGCGACAGCTTGCAGCATTAACGGTCCACTCCAGCCATCATTAATGGCATGGTGCTCGGTTTTGATAAGTGTGTAGAGGTTTTCACTGCGCTTAAATAAGGTGAAGCGAATTAGCCCCGGTTGACTTAGGTCAAACGGAACTTGTCGATCTTCGGCTTGCGCTTTGCTGATGGCTTGCTGTTGGCCGTGCTCGTCAAGGGATGATAGATCTACTATGGTGAAGTGACTGTCATCAATACTGGCGTCGCGACACACCACTTGGAGTAGACATTCTTGCCAATCAAAAGCGGTGCGTAGAATAGGGAAGCGAAGCGACGCTAAACGCCAGGCATGAATAAAGTGTTCAACCTCTAGCGCTTGTTCAATATCCATGACCAATTGCACTCGGTAGGCATCATCCGTTGGGAAGTTAACAGCATGATAGATAAAGCCTTGTTGCAAGCTATTTGCTGGGTAAAGTGCTTCGATATTATAGTGCTTGCTCAGCGCTTGATAATGCCCATAAGACAAGTCGCTTAACCCCAAATCGCTAGGGGTTTGCTGCGGTGTTTGTACGGCTAGTTCGCAGCTTGCATTAATGACCTGATGAAGCGCCATTTCAAAGTGCTCAACAAATGCCAGCGACTGTGATTGGTTCAACCTCGAAACCACATCAAAGTGAAGCTTGTCACCGCGAACTGCGCCATTGATGTTGAGTAGCAGTGCATTGTCAGCCTGAGCGTTTGCCGCAGTCATCACATAGCCTGCTTGAGTATCATCCAGCTGCCAGTCTCGGCTTTGCTGTTGTTGCTGATTCAATTGACCTAGGTAGTTAAAGCTCACCTGAGGGCGAATTGCGCTGACTTTGTCTGCTTGCACAAAAGCGCCATAGCCCACGCCTTTGTCCGGAATGTGGCACAGCATTTCTTTGGTGTTTGCGATGGTTGCAATAACGTCGTCGTGGTGTTCAAGGCGCACAGGATACATACTGGTAAACCAGCCTAAAGTTTGCGACACATCCAAGCGCGGATCTATATTTTCACGACCATGACCTTCAAGTTGAATATGATTAACGGTACTGTCAAAAGTGCTGTGTAGGGCAATATTGAGTGCCGCCAAAAGCAAGTCGTTAATGTCAGTATTCAAACCAAGATTGGCATCTCGTAGCAATTTAGCGGTCGTTTCTTGCTCAAACGTGATGCTGTATTGTGATTGTGCTGAGTAAGTGGGTTGGCTAGTAAAGCCTTTTTGTACCTGCTGCCAATAGTACGCTTGCTCAGGGTGAGCCGAAGGGTAGGTGGCAATGGCATCCACCCACTGACGATAGCTGGTAAGCTTGTCTGTTAGTGCTTCACCATTTAATAGGGTTTGTAAGTCTTGGCTTAACACCCGCCACGATACCACATCAATAATGGCATGATGGAAGGCAAAGAATACCTGACTGCCCTCGGCCGTTTTCACCAACGCTGCCTGCCACAGGGGGCCATTGAATAAATCAAATTGGCTTTGTAGTTTGGTCAATTCGTTAAATAACGCGTCTTTACTCAGAGCCGTTGCATCAAGTAATGGGACTTCAAGCTCTATTGCCGCTTGGTACGCTTGTTTTACCCCGTTGCTGGTCTGAACAAAGTGACAACGTAGCATGTCATGATGCTCGCTCAGCGCTTGAATAGCTTGAGTCAGCCCCGGGTGTTCAATGTGTTCAGGTAAGTTAAGGGTAAATGCTTGGTTCCAATGGTGTGGATTTGGTAGCCCTAAATCGAAAAACCACTGTTGGATAGGCAGTAGTGCAAACTCACCACTTAACCTACCTTGCTCCGTGATAAGTTCAATGGTTTCAGTGCTAACGTGTTGAATTAAATAGGCCTGCGCTGCCACGCTTGGGGCGTCAATGATGTCTTTAACCTGAAGGTTAAAACCAGCTTTACGCAGCGCAGACACAAGTTGAATACTGACAATAGAATCGCCACCGACTTTGAAAAAGTCATCATTAACGCCCACTTGTTCTAGGCCCAATACTGACTGCCAAATACCACACAATTGTTTTTCTAATTCGCTGCTCGGGGCTTGATAGTTGTCTTCATCCACAACGGTTGGAATAGGCAATTGCTTGTGATCCAGCTTACCATTGTTGTTAAACGGTAACGCCGACATCACTTCAAAGTAGCTTGGGATCATATAGCTAGGTAAAACCTGAGCCAGTTCCTGTTTTACTGCGTTTGGGTCTAACTCGCCGTGCTCTGGCACCACGTATGCGGCAAGTTGCTTGTTGCCCGCTTGTTCGAATACCACCACAGCGGCGACTTTCACTTGCGCCAATTCGTTGAGTTGAGCTTCTATTTCAGCAAGCTCAATCCTGAACCCGCGGATCTTCACTTGGTGATCGTTACGACCTAAAAACTCTAGTATGCCAGACTCGGACCAACGTCCTAAGTCTCCCGTTTTATACAGTTTATCTAGCCCGAGTTGTTTGGCCTTTGCGCTTGCAAACGGGTTATCGATAAAGCGCGCAGCACTCATTTCTGGTTTATTAAGGTAGCCACAGGCAAGTCCGGCACCCGCTATAAATATCTCGCCTGTCGCGCCGTATGGCACTGGATTAAGATGTTTATCAAGCAATAATACTTGGCGATGATTAATGGCTTGGCCGATGGGCACCGGGCCATCAATATTGGCACATGGATAGAAAGTGGTAAATGTCGTGCTTTCAGTTGGGCCATATGCGTTTATCACCAACTCTGGTCGCGTATCTCTGGCGAGAATGCGTTTAACTATGCTTGGAGTGACTGCCTCACCGCCTGTTAGTACGCAGCGGACATCGTCATAAATATCAGATTGTTGTAAATACAGCGAATCAAACAGTGTGCGCGTTAGCCAAAGTACACTAACACCGTGTTGTTTAATTAACCTTGATAGGCTGTCAGGATCCGCGCCTTGTTGCGCACTTGCTACAACCAATTTGCAGCCGTTTATCAGTGGTGTCCAAATTTCAAACGTTGCGGCGTCAAAATTTGGATTAGATAGGTGAATAAACACGTCGTTTTCTGACGTGTTTATTAAATCAGTATCTTGTACCAAAGAAACAACGCCACGGTGTGGAACGACCACGCCTTTTGGCTCACCTGTCGTACCGGATGTATAGATCACATAGGCTTCGGTTTGCGCATGTGCGCCTGATAGTACGGGCGCTGCATCAGACAAAGACAAGCTATCTAAGCAGGTAATTTGCGGCTCTGCATCACAACTTACAACGAGTGTTTCGATACGCGGGCGCAGCTCGCTTTGTGTTAAAATCAAACCAAGTTGCGTGTCGTTGAGCATATACTCTATGCGCTGATCTGGATAATCAGGGTTAAGCGGTACATAAGCACAACCCGCTTTTAGGATAGCCAGTTTTGCGATTACCATTGCAATAGAGCGTTCACAGAAAAGCCCAACAAAGCGATGGCTGCCAACGTCCACATGATCTTTAATGTAGGCGGCAAGATTATTCGCGCTTTGTTCTAATTCTTGATAGGTCAGCTGCATTTCGCCTTCAACCAGCGCTATTCGAGTTGGCGTTTTTTGTACTTGCTGAGCAACCAATTCATGGATAGTAGAGTGCAAATAATCCGCATGCTCATCTACCTCAACCATTGGTGCTCGCTCATCATTACTTAACAAAGAAATTTGGCTATGCGGCTGGTTCTCATCAGCAATAATGGCATCTAACACCAATGTCATTTGGGTGAGCAATCGCTGTGCTTTGCTTGGTGCCAGCATGGTTTCGCAGAAGCTCAACTTAAGTAGCAAGATATCTTGTTGTTCAACAATGCTGATGGTGAGCGGATAGTCTACTTTTTCAATCATCTTATCGAACGACCATTCGAGTACGTCTTGTCCCGCTGGCGTCGGATAGTTTTCAAATACAAATAGACTGTTGAACAGGCGAGTATTCGGCTCTTGTAGTTGCGACAGTGAAACACTGCTGTTGCCGTTAAGTTCTGCAATTTTTTCTTTCAGCGCTGTAAGCTGGGTGCGAATACTGGCCGTTTCTTGCCAATCAAGGGAAAGAGGTAGAGTATTGATATATAAACCAACACTGGCATGGATCCCGTCAATGGGTAGTTCACGACCCGAGACCGTTGTGCCTACTATGGTTTGCTCAGCGTCGCAGTAATATTGCAGTACTTTATGCCAAGCAAATTGCATTAAGACGTTCAGCGTTAGTCCGTGTTGTTTAGCAAATGCTTTGAGCTGTTGATGGCGCTCTGAAGAGAGCTTTAATTCGCTCGCCGCTGCTTTTTGGATCTGTGACGAGCCAGATTGGTCAATATTTTTACTCAATAAGCGGTTGATATCATTGGGCTCACCAAATTGTGCTTTTTGGGTTTGCCAATAGCTATCGCTAGATTTTTGATTTTGCTGATAGCGTGCTTGTGTTTGTAGGTAAGCCGTTTCTTCTTCAACAATGACCGGCTCGCCTTTGGTTAGTTTGGCGTAGTTTTGATGCACGGTTTGCAGCATCACCGGAAAGCTCCAACCATCGCTGATGCTGTGGTGTTCTGCTTTAATTAGGGTGTAATGTGCATCGGCGCGTTTAACAATAGCAAAACGCATTAATCCCGGCTGAGTCAAATCGAAAGGCGTATTACGGTCGTCGTGAATGAGCTTATCGATACGTGTCTGTTGTTCAATGTGGTCTAACGTGCTGAAGTCGTGAAAACTGAAGTGATTTGGGGTAAATCCGGCCCCTCCTTTGATCACTTGGATGATTTCATTTTCCCAGTTGAACGCGGTACGTAGCGCAGGGTAACGCATTGATGCCAAGATCCAAGCCTGTTGGTAAGCATCGACATCGAGTGCTTGATGGTAATCGATGACTAACTGAACGCGGTAAGCATCGTCATTTGGTTGGGCAAGGTGATGATAAACAAAACCTTTTTGCATACTGTTAGCATCAAAGATGGCACGGATCTCAGATGCCTTTTTATGCTCAGTCGCTAGTAACTGTTCAAAGTCTTGTTCGGAAAAAACTTGCTGCGATACAAGGTAATCTAATAATGCGGCTTTATTTGCTTTGAGGTAATCAACCCATTGTTGGCTGAGTCCTTGCTCACCATGGACAATTTTAAGTTTGTCTCCATTGGCCCAAAGCGCAATGTTATCCTTTGCAAGTGATTGGCATAAATTCAACATGGTTTAAATCTCTAATTCTTGTGTTTTTTCAGACTGAGTCGTGGTTTGTTCTAGTTGTGTTTCACTTAACTGGGATTGCAGTGCAGCTAGTTGCTCCTGAGAAAGCGAGCCCGCGCCAAAGTCGCTAGGGGTGCTTACACCGCCGCGCTTTTTCGCCTCGAGCGCTGTATCCAATACATCATGCAGCGCTTGTGTTAAGTGAGTAGCGAAGGCATCGGTAAGATTGCCATCTAGTAATGAATCCACTTTGATCCTAAGTTGCTCGCCCTGAACCAGCGCATTGATATCGAGGATCAGATCCGAGCCGTTTTGTGCAGAACTTGTCTCGGTTTGCAGTTGGTTGTCTATTTGCCAAAGCGCATCGCTTTGCCCACCCATTTGGCCCAAGTAGTTAAAGCTGATACTTGGCAACGTTAAGCTGGTGTCTTGCAGTTGTGCACTACCAAAACCAAGACCTTTATTCGGGATCTGGCGTAGCGCTTCTTTGGCATCAATAATGGTGTCGCTTAGTGTCGCTTGTTGAGTCAGGCGTAGCGGGTACAAACAAGTGAACCAGCCAATTGTTTGGTTGATATCAGCATCATCACGCCACATTTCACGACCATGACTTTCCAACGTGATAGCATGCTGAGTTTGCTTAAAGGTTTTACTCAATGCTTGGCACAAAGCAGCCAGTAGTAACTCTTCACCTTGCGTATTGAAGCCTGCATTCGCGTCACGTATTAAGCGGGCCGTGGTGTGCGCGTCTAGCTCTAACCAAGCGGTTGACGGTGTTGCAGCCATGCTTGGCGGATAGCTTGGCAAGTTGGTTGCTAAACGCTGCCAAAATGCCATTTCCTGCGGGTGTGCTGCCGGGTACGCTTGCATCATTTCTACCCACTGTCGATAGCTGGTACGTTTACTCAGCAACTCTCCTTGTGCTAAAAGGGTTTGCAGATCTTGCGCGATGATCCGCCAAGAAACCGCATCGATGATTAAGTGGTGAAGTGCAAAGTGAAGCAGGTCGTAGTCTTCGCAAAACGCTTCGATATGTGTAACTTGCCAAAGTGGGCCATTACAAATATCGAACTGGCTTTGTCGCGCGTTGAGTTCTGCTTGTACATCGTGTGACTTGCCGTTAAGGACGTTGAGTGGCGCCATGGTACTCACATCGTTATATTCTTGCGTAATATGGCCTTCAAATTCCATAAAGGTTGTGCGCAACATATCATGTTGATCACTTAAACTGTGTAGCGCCTCTTGTAATTGAATTTGGCTAAGGCCGCTTGGGATCCTGATTGCAAATGCCTGATTCCAATGATTCTCCTCCGGTAGTGCTTTATTGAAAAACCATTGTTGAATTGGCAGTAGATCAAAGCGTCCGCTCAGCAGGCCTTGCTCCTGTGTTATCTCTCGTTGATTCGCTTGTACGCTAGCAATACGCTGACTTAACGCCGCTGCAGTTGGACAATCAAAGATATCTTTTACTTGCAGTTCAATGCCTTGCTTTCTGAGCAAAGCAACGAGTTGAATCGTGAGAATAGAATCACCACCGATAGCAAAGAAATCATCTTTGGTGCTCACTTGCTCAACACCAAGCAAAGTTTTAAATGCTTCACACAGTTGCGCTTCCGTTTCGTCTTGCGGCGCCACATATTCGCTTTGGCTTACCAGTTCAGGCTCTGGCAACGCTTTACGGTCTAATTTACCGTTGCCAGTCAAAGGTATTTCCGCAAGCTCAGTCCACGTTTTTGGCTGCATATAACTGGGTAGCGCTTGACTCACATGGGCTTTCACTTGGGCAGTTTGGCCGTAATGTTGTGGCTTAAACTTGATATAAGCGGCTAGGTAGGGAACCCTTTGTAGGGTACGGTCGATAACCACCGCTTGGGCAACTTCTGGCAATTGGTTGATCACGCTTTCGATTTCACCCAGTTCAATACGGTAGCCACGGATCTTCACCTGATTATCGTTACGACCGATATACTCCAACTCACCATCCGGCAGGCGTCTTGCCAAGTCACCGGTTTTATACAGTCTGGCTCGTCCTTGTTGAATATCTTGTTCGCTTGCGTACGGGCTGCTAATAAAGCGTTCTTGACTGAGCGCTTCGCGGTTTAAATAACCACGAGCAAGACCTGCACCGCCAATATATAACTCACCGCAGGCACCGGGTTCGACCAACTGCAATTTGGAATTTAGTACGTACGCTTTCATATCTAATATGGGTCTACCGATATGAGAGGCTTTAGAACTTGATTGTTGCGTGAGTGCTTTATAGGTGACATGCACCGTGGTTTCAGTGATCCCATACATGTTGACCAATAGCGGCTGTTCATCGCCGTAGCAGTTCCACCAAGGGTTGAGCATTTCGGGGTTGAGTTTGTCACCACCGAAAATCACATACCTCAGTTTGTCAAAATTCAATTTTGCGCTTAGTGCCGCTGCACTAAATTCATAGAATGCGGCAGGAGTCTGATTAAGCACAGTCACTTGATTGTCTGAACAGTAGTCTGCAAAGGCCTCAAAATCGCGGATCAGGCTGTTGTCAGGAATACAGAGTTTACCGCCATAAAGTAGGGCGCCCCACATTTCCCATACACTAAAGTCAAAAGTATAGGCATGGTAAAGCACCCAAGTATCGTGATGGTCAAAGCCATAATCTTGCTCCGTCGCCGTGAACAATCGAGCGACGTTTTCATGAGTTTGCATCACGCCTTTTGGTTGGCCAGTCGTACCTGAGGTATAAATGATGTATACCAAGTCCTGCGGTGATTGGCTGATGACAGGGGCTGTGTCGCTTTGTTGCTGGGCATTGAGTGGTGTAACTAATGGGCAAGCCACCTCCGCTAAACGGCATTTGTCTTTTGCGGCGGCATACTCTTGCTCGTCGACAATCAACAGGCTTGGGTTGGTATCACTTAGAATAAAGGTTGTTCGCTCGCTGGCATGGTCGGGAGACAGCGGCACATAAGCCGCACCCGCTTTAGTGACAGCAAGAATTGCAATCAGCATCTCGATAGAAGGCTGCATGTACAGCGCAATTAACGTATCGGCAGTGAGGGGTTGTTGATACTGAGACTGATATTGCTCCCGTAAATGCAAGGCAAGGGCGTTGGCTCTGGCGTTAAGGGTTTTATAATCGATAGATTGTGTTTGGGTTTGTAGCGCGATTTGATCTGGGTGCTTACTTACCGCTTGTTCAAACCAGTGATTTAAAGTGGTGTCGGAAAAGAACGTTTCATTATCTTGATTGCTGCGCGCCAAGATCAGCTTTTGCTCTTCTTCATCCAGTACAGGCAGCTCGGCGATATTAAGATCGCTAGAGTGGGTAAGTAATTCAATAAAGCGCGCCTGAATATCGGTGATCCGTGTCATTGCCACGCGAGAAAAGACAGACTTAGCGGCGACTACTTTACGACAAAGGCCACCTTCGGTTTCAAAATGCGTAAATTCGATATCAAATTGTGAAACACCAGGCTCAATGGATACCCCTTTGATAATGGTATCTCCCGCTGTGCCCAAAGCAAGTTCATACCCTTGGCGACCAATCATCAACGGGGTGATCCCTGGACGAATACCATTGCTTTTTAGCTTGGCTAAGTAGTTACAGGTGACATTAATATGCTTTGCAGCGTCTTTATTATTATTTCCTGAAAGCAGTAATTGGGTGAGCTGGTTACTGACTTCACTGATAAGCGATGCACCTGTGTACTGCTCAATATCGCAAATAGAAACCGTTTCAACGTCTGAGTAATGACCTAAGATCGCGCGTGTTTTACGGGTGCGGCGAGCCATCGGGATCCCTATGGTCAAATCGGTTTGCCCTGTGGTATGAAATAAAGTCAAAAAGACGCTGGCAAGCACGACGCTAAAACTCGTAACACCAGCTTGAGAGGCCACCTGTTTTACTTGTTTGAGTGCCTCTGGGTTTTCTTCACGAAAC
Source organism: Pseudoalteromonas sp. XMcav11-Q (assembly GCF_040104525.1). Taxonomy (NCBI): domain Bacteria; kingdom Pseudomonadati; phylum Pseudomonadota; class Gammaproteobacteria; order Alteromonadales; family Pseudoalteromonadaceae; genus Pseudoalteromonas; species Pseudoalteromonas sp. XMcav11-Q. Next base: position 306,509 of record NZ_JBECOX010000005.1, on the reverse strand, counting down.
GCGATGCCGTCATAATGGTGCGCTAGTGCCTCAGTATTACTCTGGTAAAAATCGATAGGATAGAGTTCGCTCTGTTGTGAAGTTGCTGCACGCTCAGGCTTTTCTTCAAACATCACTTGATAATCAAGGGGGGCGAGATCAAGTTCAGAGTTATCAAGCACCGCTTCTACACATGCGAGTAAATCGCTCATTAGTACTTGCAATGCCCACTGGTCACAGTTGATATGATGTCCTTTGATGGTCAATAGCAACCGAGTTTCTGAGCTACAAGCGTAGAATTGAAAGGTCTCTTTAGTGATATCGATGGCTTGCTCAATTAAGGTTTTGGCGGTGACAGAGTCACTAAAAGCGGCAATCTCATCAGGCACGGCTAATAACTTAGGGGCACAGGCTAATAATTCGAGTTGTGGTTCGCCTTGAGCCTCATCAATACGACTCGATAAAACTGGGTGCCTTGCAAATAGCAACACCAAGGCTTGCTCTAGTGCCTCGGCTGTGAGCCCGCCGGTAAATTGTACCGCGCAAGCGATGTTATATACTGGATTTGCCAAATCAAGCTGTTGGGCTTGCCATACGTGAAGTTGCCTCGTTGTCAGTGACTTGAAATTGGCGGAATTGGACTGTGAGTTCATTGCGTGATCCTTGTTTTTTCGCCTTAACACAACGGCTTTTGCCAGTTTGCTTTTTGGTATTTTGTTTGCTGCAAGCGTGCTAGGTGTCGCGCTACTGCGGCGACAATCACCTCACACGCCAGCGTTGGGCGTTGCTGTAAATACATATGACCGCCATCGACATGATGGTATTGAAAATAGTTCTCGCAGTACTCAGACCAAGCTTGGTGTGACTCAGGCTTAACCAAGTGATCTTGTGTGGCGAGGATCAGTTCGACCGGCATCGTTAACGTAATGTCAGTACTGACGGGTTGCTCGGCTAACATAAAGTCGTCTTTAAACATGGCGGCCACAACCGCTTCTACGTCCTTCGTTAAACGATGTTTAGGCAGCATGTCGAGATGATATAAAGTCGTGAGCAAGTCCGAGTCAGTCAATTTTGAGTACTGGGTAGCCGAGGGAATACTTGGCGCGCGGCATCCAGATAGACAGAGTAAATCCGGTGTTGTCAGTGCGTGTTTAGCAAGATGATCGGCAAGCTTATAAGCCACCATCCCGCCAAGACTGTGACCAAAAAACACGCACAACCGCTCACTACGCGGCTGAAGTTGCGTGCTACTACTTAGGTGACTAAGTGCCTCATCCCAGTCCCGTAAAGATTGCATGCCTGCTTTAGTACCACGGCCCGGTAAGTCGATGCCGTGGAGTTGCCAATGCGCAGGTAAATGTTTGGCCCATTCCCTAAAAAACAAAGAAGAGCCACCTGCGTGATGGAAACAGTATAAGTCAACCGGCATCATAGCTTGAGCTCCAGCGTTGGTGTGAATGCGATGGATTGACCGGTGAGCATGGTGTTGGTTTTCATAAAGTTGACTAGGTATTCCACCAAGTCTTGATAGCTGTATACCGCAGGTCGTGCACCCAATACGCCTCCTTTTAGGTTGCGCTTTTGGATTCTTGCGGCTTTGCTATCGGTAGCCAGTAGCGGTAACACAAAACTGTTAACTGCCAGCTTGCTACCTTGATACTCGCGCGCGAGCGTCATCATCAACGCATTATGAGCGTGGTTACAGACACTGGCGGTGGCTTCTAATTCGTAATTTAAGGTGTCTGATTGAGTTAAAAAGACGAGGTTTCCACCACTTACTCTGAGGTTGTCCGCAATGACTCTGAGGACCGAAAATACGCTTTCTAGACGCGCAATCACTTGCTCGCCAACGGCAATGTCTTCGAGTAGATTGCTTTCATCAAGGCGATTGGCACAATGCAGTACCATCACTTCTTGCTGATTATTATAGAGTTCAAACCAATCTAGTAATGTATTGGTATTTAACTCCGAGAGGGGAGCGTTGAGGTGGATATGGCTCGCTTCTGGATTATGCTCGAGCACCTCAGCACTTGCATTGATAAGGAGTAACGGATGTTTTTGCGACAGCAAATGGGTAACGAAGTGGCTATCAAACTCACTTGTTGGATAAAGTAAAATAAATGCTTGAGCATTCATACCGCAAGCCCTCCATCCAAACGAAGCACATTTCCAGTTTGGTAGTTAGAGGCGCTAGAAGCGAGATATAGCGTGGCATCAGCAATCTCTTTGACGCTCCCAACACGACCTAGTGCGGTATGCTTAAGCACTGGGTTGATAATGCTTGCGGGGATATCATCAATCATATCAGTTGCAATAAACGTCGGAGCGAGTGCGTTACAGTAAACACCACAGTGACCATATTGCCGTGCAATAGTCCGAGTGAGGCCAATAATTGCGCCTTTTGAGGTCGCGTAGTTGGCTTGGCCTTCACGTCCGCTTATTCCACTTTGCGACACCATGTTGATGATCTTGCCTGCACCTTGCTTAGTCATGACTGGTAACACCGCTTGGCAACACAGCAATGTACCCTTGAAGTTGATATCTAACACGTTATGAAAAGCGTCGTACGACATCTGAGAGAACAAGCTATCATTCGTGATCCCAGCGTTATTCACTAACACATCAACCCGACCCGTGTCGCTTATCGCTTGGCGAATAGCGGAGTTGACGAACTCGCTGTCGGTAATATTGCCGCTTTGTTGAGTGAAACGAGCTTGATACTCAGGTTTGTGTAACTCCGCGATGGGGGTTTGTGTGCGACAAATACCGTATACTCGAGCACCACCTTGCAAAAAGGCGAGTGCGATGCCTTTGCCTATCCCTTTGGATACGCCAGTCACTACTACTGTCTTTCCAGTAAACACAACCAAGTTCCTTAATCCGTGTAAACAATCGTGAGTTCAGCTTTTGCAACCAACTCATCTTCAACGTGTGCTTGTGCTTTAAAGCGCGCCATCGCACCAAATTCAGTTTCTAGTTTTGCCGTTACTTTAATGATTTCGCCGGGGCGAACAGGGCGACTAAATTTGGCTTTTTCTATGGAAGACAGCATGCCTCCTTTGTGCGTGTTGTTGCAGCACAAGCCGCTGATCTGCGCCATGGTCTCAATGATTAACACACCCGGGAAAATAGGCTCATCCGGAAAATGTCCTTGGAGGCCTGGTTCGTTATGCGAGACAAACTTTAGTCCAACAATCATCTCTCCCGGTGAATGTTCGATTATCTTGTCTGCAAACTTAAATGGTGCCTTGTGCGGCAAGTTATCGGTGATCATGATTTTTCATCTCCCCAGTCAAAGCAGAAGTAAACGATGAGGAAAAACACCACGCTGGTGACGCCTAAAATAATCAGTTGACGACTTACCGCAGCCAGTTCAACGCCTTGGTTTGCGACTAAGCGCAGTGCATCCAAAAACGCAGTGGTTGGCAGTAACGAAACTATTTCTCGCAGTAGAGTGGGGAAGTTAGCGGTGTCGAAATAGATGCCCGATAAAAACATCAACGGAAAGTAAAGTAAGTTAGCTATCCCTGATGAGACTTCAACCCGTTGGCTACGGGCGCCGACTAACACGCCGAGCATACAGATACAAAATGAACCGAGTGCCATTACTGCAATGATATCCAGCACGTTTCCTTGCAGCGTGTAACCAAATAAAAAGTGAAATGCGACGAACAGAATCAGCATTTGGAACACCAGCAAGAATAAGCGTGCGAGCACGATCCCAATGATGTAATCACGGCGTTTGAAAGGAGAAAGGCGTAGACGTTTAAAAAAGCCGTTTTGTCTGTCCGACACTAAACTGTTGGCAATCGACACCAGTGCTAAACCAAGGACTTGTAACACGATGATCCCCGGGATCAACCAGTCAGTGTAACGATAACCTTTGACGCTAATGACATTGCTTCGCATCTCTTCGCCGTTAGCTTGCGCTTTAAGACGCAATAGATAGTTACGTGCCATTAACGACTCATCGGAGTTATGAGTAGAAAACATTGCATTGGGGGCAAGATAAACTTCAGGGCTCACCTCATTTTGCAGCTTACGTAGCACTGAGCCTGGTGAGCTGATCACTTCCGCCAGCTGAGCAGAAGCAAAGCTGTCTTCCAGCACAATTGAATCGGTTTGTGAGAGGCGGGTAACGGTAACGAGTGGATCTTCCTCCATCGCTTTAAGCCATTTCTGTTCAATTTGCTCGCCATGCATCACCACCACATTCATAGGAGACATTTTTGGTCCACCGGAGAAGGCTTGGATCAACAATAGGGCGATAAAAATAGGTAAACCGAATGTCCATAGCAATACCGCTTTATCACGGAAAAAAGGTCGAATATTGACCATCATTAATTGCCAAAATGGATATAACTTAGTTTGACTTAACTCAGGCATAACTTTCCCTCTCCATCGTGGAACCTGTGAGTTTCAAAAATACGTCGTTGAGTGTGGCTTTTCTGGGTTCTTTAATCACCGGAGTCTCAAAGGTGCGATTAATAATGTCGCTTGGCGCGCCTGACTCTATGATTTGACCTGAATTAATGATGGCTAAGTTGTCGCATAAGAACTCTGCCTCATCCATGTAGTGCGTCGTTAACATCACACAGGTACCAGCTTCTTTGAGATCTTTAATGATGTGCCAAAACTCCTGGCGACTCGTGGGGTCAAGTCCCGTAGTTGGCTCATCTAAAAACACCAACTTGGGCTGGCCAACCACTGCCATCGCCAAAAATACGCGTTGCTTTTGTCCACCGCTGAGTTCGCTTAGCCAAGCGTCCTTTTTCTCGCTTAAATTGAAGCGCTCAAGCAGCGTATCAATTGGCGTGTAGCTTGGGTAAAAGCTGGCAAATAGCTCGACGCACTCTTTTACTTTGAGTTTTTCGTAGAGGTTATTGTGTTGCATCACGCCACCCATAAGGCTGCGAAGTTTGGTTTCGTGTTGCTTCCAATTAAGACCGAATAACGTCACTTCACCTGACGTTGCACTACGCAAGCCCTGAAGTATTTCCAACGTCGTGGTTTTTCCGGCGCCATTGGGCCCAAGGAGTCCAAAACATTCGCCTTCGCTAACGCTAAAAGAGACGTCATCGACGGCAACTTTTCGTGTTCTTTTGTAGACCTTCCTTAAGTTCTTCACTTCGATCACGGTCGTCATCTTATTTCCTTACTGTTCGTAAAATACATCCCGTCATACTTCCCGCGAGATTAACGCTTAGGAGTAGGGTTTGATCTAACTCGGTATCACCAGCTGGGGTGTTGAGTGCATGCATTAGCGCACGCACTGCTAATTCTGTACTGTGTAGAGGCGTGGTTTGTGGCTGATATTTTATAAGTTGGGCCTGTGGTAAATGGCTGTCCAAGCTTGCTGCAATGGTGGCAAACGCTTCATCGTGATAAGTACTTAACACGACATTGCCCACTTGGCTCAGCTTCCTAGCATGGCTTGCCAATAATCTGTCTAGTGCTTGATGCTGCTGCGCATCATTGATTTGAATGAAATCAATAATTTCTGCGAGAGGTCGGTAGCCTGCCGGTAACACCTCGCTGGTTGCCAAGAGTGCTGCGCTGGAAAAATGACCGATATCTGCTTGGAATTGATGTGCAGCCCAGACTTGCTGCGAGAGTGCAGTATCGTCTTGCGAGCTACATACCATCGCATATCGACTTCGACCTTCACGCATATCAAGTGCTGCGCTCCAAAGCGCATGTAAAAAGTCATTGCCTAAATCACTCACACAAGTGGCCGAGTTTTTAAAGCCAAAGCCGAGCGCCAGTTGCCCTAATGTGGCATTGACGACGGTATTGGGGAAGTGCGTACTTTTTAGCTCTGCAATGCCATCTTGAAATGATGCGAGGTTTTTATCTAAGGTTTCCAGCGAGCCAATGGGATTAGCATAGTAGGCTGCGAATTCTGGCAGTGGTAATTGCGCTAGATCGAGATCGCTGTCTTGTAAGGTAAATTGACAGGCACCCAAGGCAAATTGTGCAACACACGGTGTACGGCGCTGGAAAAGTGCTGGGAACTGCTGTTTTAAGTTAAATTCAGCAAAGTGGTCGGTACTATTTTGTCTAGCATTGTACACTTCAGTATCAGACAGGCTGGTGGCGGCAAGTAGATACACCGGTTTTGTCGCCGTGTTAATCGACGTTTTCTGGTGTTTACTGAGTAGCATGCTGGTGTTGTGACCACCAAACGCTGAGTTAGTCACCGCAAAAACATCAACAACCTGAGATTTCGCCTGATTGGTGACTAATTGATACGCTTGGCAACACGACCTTATTGAGTCGACACCCAGTGTTGCTGGTAGAAGTCCTTCATCCTGGCTGACCAAAGTTGAAATAAGTTCTACGGCACCAGCGGCACCAAGGGTATGACCAAAGTAAGATTTACTACTTGAAACCGAGACGTCGCGCATGGCCTGTTCACCAATGGCTGATTGGATCCCTTTTAGTTCTGCGCCATCATTTGCTGGCGTACCAGTCCCGTGGCTGTTGATATATTCAATAGCACTTGCTGCAACGGGCGCATAGGACAATGTCTGCGTAAAAGCGCGGCGTACACCATCGCCCTCGGGGTTAGGCGCTGTAGCGTGGTGAGCATCTAAGCTCGACCCTGTCGCGAGCAACTGATATCGCAGCGTTGCGTTACGCTGATTGGCATGTGTTTGCGATTCAAAGACTAAAAAGCCTGCGCCTTCACCTAAACTTAATCCCATTTTTTCGCTGTACGGAGCACAAGGTTCAGGACTCAAGGACTGTACCGACTGAAAGCCGCCGTAAACCAGCTCGCTCAGGGCATCCGCACCGCCAGCAATGACGACATCTGCTTGGTCGTTTTCGATAAGTTGTTTAGCAAAAGCAATGGCACTGCTACTTGCGGTACAGGCCGAGGTGAAAGTCATTACAGGGCCCTGAATACCGAAGTGGCGGCTGACATCGGTTGCAATTTGATGTGGTGGATAAAACTTAAACCCCAGTTGGTGCTGACCTTTAAGGCTCTCCATCAATGAAAACATACCGCAGTTTGCATTACCGAGAATAAATGCCACACGGGTGTTGTCCATCTGAGTTAAGGCTAAATTTGCATGCTCAAGTGCTTCTGTAACGGCATGGATAGCGTATTGGCTCGCCAGATCCATATCAAAATGTTCTGCGCTGTGGTTCTCGTAGTTGATAGCGAGCGCCCCAACATTGTGTGTTAGTCCCTGTGTGTCGAAACGATTAATGCGGTCAATACCAGTGCGGTTTTCCTTGATGCTAGTTAGCAGCGCTTGGCGATTCTCGCCCGCTGCGCAGAGCACACCATAACCAGTAATGAAAGTTTGTTGTTTATTATTCATGTACGCATTCCTGTAGTGCCGAGAGGGTGATTTTGCCGAGCTCGTTTTCTGGAAATTGCGCCAAAAAATGAACCTGCGGCGTGGGTAAATCTTTAAACCAACTTCTGATGTCCTGAAGTGTAGGGATGCAAGATAGTCCTTCGACAAAGGCGACCAGCTCGCCCCCTTTATTATTGTTATTGTCCTCGATAAAAAACACGCGATGGCGAAGTCCCGCAAAGCGTTCTTGGAGGATTTTTTCTATACTTTGTAGCGAGTAGCGTTTACCTGCATACTTAAATATTTGGTCTGCGCGCCCACCGTGTGTGAATTGGTTTTCATTGCTGAAAATCAGCTTATCTTTGAGCTCAAACTCTTCACAATTAGCCACTAAAAACGGCGATCTCAACATGGTTTTACGCTCGGCATTTTGATAAATGTCGACCGCAGTGAACTTAGTAAAGTGTGTTTCGTTGTTGCCTAATGGACGATAGCCGATACCGCCGGTTTCAGTGCTGCCTAGTACCTCAAAAGCTTGTATTGAAAGTGATAGGGAAGAAATAAGGTCGGCAAGCTTTTGCTCTTTCTCACCTTTGAATGGTGCACCTGAGCTTATTAAGTAACAGTGGTTTTGACTTAACTGATCGGCCACAAAGTCAAACATAGTTGGCGTTAAGATCACACCTACCTGTTTATCTCTTACTGGTTGTAAGTCCGGTGTAGAACCAAGTTCGTAACACACCGGTTTGCCAAGTTGCAGAGGGAGCATAAATGCCCAAATAAAACCGAACATGTGGCGGATATCAACGCAGGCACAGAAATAATCTACTGCGTCAAACGAGAAAGTGTCAGCAAAGGTGAGGGCTTCTGCATGGAGTGAGGCGATGGATTTATGCCAAGTTTGTGGCTTGCCTGTGCTGCCTGACGTTTCAAAGCCAATTGTCTTATCGCTATGCTGTTGTAAAAATGCCGTTATGGAACGAAACGGAACTTCTACCTCTTGATTGGCAAGCGGGAGTTCTCGCCAGCTAAACGCATTGGCGTTCGAGGCCGCATTCGCACTTAATACCGGAGTGATATTGTGCGCTAATAACACCATAGTGCTCACAATGATATCGCAGGGCGTGCTGTCTTTGATAAGGCGAGCCTGACCGATGATCTCACACTCTAGACTACGCTGTATCAGTGCTAGTAAATCGGTCTCTTTGAGAGAGGTGACTTGATCTGCCCAAGTCTCCAAGGGTGCTGCTTGTTTTTGTTGCGTTAAGTTTAACGCTATTTGACGTGTTAGTGTCGCCAAAGTTACAGTGCTCAATTCGCCCAAGTCTTTTAATTGGAACGCTTTTTTACATGCAGCAGATAACTGCATAAGGTCGACCGAGTCGAGAAACAGTGGCGCCTCAATTAAATTGGCGTCGTCACTTAGTACGTCTAGTTGTTCTTTATCTACTTCTAACTCAGCTTCAATCAGTTGCATGAGTGTTGAACGAATGGCACTGTATGTTTGCATGGTGTCCTTCCAAGCGAAAATGGTTACGGTCAGATCAACAAGCTTCAGCTGTTGTTTGTGCTTCAACTTGTTCGTGAACAAAGCTAGCTAAGGTACTGACGTTTTTCATTTTTTCTTGAATGGTTTGTTCTGGGTAATCTTTGAACTTAAGGTTGTATTTTTTCTCGATAGATACCACAAGATCGAGCACCTCGATGCTGTCTAGATCTAGACCGTCACCGATAAGTTGAGCATCATCTTCGATTTCATCAATGCTATCTACCACTTCTAAATTGTCTACAATGATGTCTTGTTTAATAAATTGTGTTATTGATTCTAAGCTACTCATTTTTATATCCTTTTTAGTTTCTCTGGTGTGTAGTTTACGTCTCATTAGCGGTTTTTGAGCAACAACAAGCCCTAGCTGGCTGCAGTGAAGCTGCCAGCTATAGCGTTATCGTCATCTCAAAAATGACTTAGAGAGGGTTACTGCTCATTAAATAGGGCGTTAACCATATTGTTGATTTCGACATCCATCGGCCTATCTTCAATGACTGGTTGGAAGTTGCTGCTAATTTCGTCGAAAAACTCGCGAGAAAGTGCGTTGAGTTTCTCTGCTTTTGCATCTTTCCCATCAACATAAAATGCCTGGCGGATCGCCATTGCCTGAATAGCAATAACTGGCTTGATAAGATCTGTAATACGACGAAGGTCACGTGCGGCGATGGTGCCCATGCTGACGATGTCTTGGTTTAGTGCTTCTGTTGTGCGTGAAAATACTGACATAGGGCCTGCATTTTTCAGTGCTTCTGCAACAAGAGAAGAAGAGGTAATTTGCATTGCTTTGAAACCGTGGTGTACCCAAGCTTTGTCGCCAAGATCTTCACGCGCAACCAAGTTGTTAGAAATTCCACCGTTAAGACGGTCGTCAACCAAAATGCCTAATTCACGCTCTAGTAAGGCGCCCATGTTTGCAACGAGTGGCTTGAGGGTATCGCACACCGCTGCAACGTGACCACCGTAGAAGTGACCCGCGTTGAGGATAAGGTCGTTCTCATCATCAAATAGTGGGTTATCGTTCACAGAGTTGATTTCAGTCGTTAGGATCTGTGATGCCCACATCTCAGCATCAATTAATGGACCTAACACCTGCGGAGAGCAGCGAATTGAATAGCTATCTTGTAACCTGAACGTTTCTTGCTTGCCAAACTCAATGTTGTCATCGGTGCGGTTTCTGCGACCTAAACGCTGATCGACGTTAGTTAAGCGTTCTAGAATTTTCTCTGCGCAGATCTGCTGTCCGCGGTGTGGTTTAAGTTCGTGTACGCGTTTATGGAATGGCGATGCACGACCTTCGATAAGTTCGACATAAAGCGCGATCAGTTTACAGCTTAAATCAATGCCGCGGCGGATGTCTTTTAGCGCATTCGTGGCGATGGCAGACATAACCGAAGTACCATTCATGATAGCTAAACCTTCTTTCGGCTTTAGCTTGTATGGCGCAATGTTTAGCTCTTCTAACACTTCAGCGGTTTCACGTAGTTGTCCTTGATAGTACACCTTACGCTTACCACCAAGTGCGGCACCGACATAAGAAAGTGGTGTTAAGTCGCCACTCGCACCCACTGAACCCATAGAAGGGATAGCTGGGATGATGCGGTTGTTTAGAAAGGTTTCCATTTGCGCCAGCAATTCCCAACTAACGCCTGAAAAGCCTTTGGCATTACAGTTCATGCGGATCAATAAAGTCGCGGCACAATCAGACTCTGAAAGGTAATCACCAACTCCACAGCCATGATAAGCAATGAGGTTTTGTTGTAATTCTTCAGAGAGAGAAGTCGAAATACGGTTACTTGCTGAGTTACCAAAACCAGTCGTCACGCCGTATATATCTTCTTGATTTGCTAATTTATTGTCCAGGTATTGACGGTTTTGCTCGATTCTAGCTTTTAGTGCCAATTCGTCCAATTTTACTTTGGATAAGGGCTGAGCTGCGTAATCTTGCACTGACTCCAGAGAAAGTGATTGATCTTGCGAGATGAAAACAATACTACCGAGCTTTTTCTCGACCTGAATTGCTTCCTTTTCTGTGTTGTACTGGTTCATGACTTTCCTACTCTGACTAAAATAATGAATCCGATTGTGATTTTCACAATGCTTATATTTTTGTATGGCGGGAAATTGTTTAGAAAACCCAATCATACTTGTTAGAGGCGAGTACTACTTAACCAACGTCCCGTGTGTGCCAATCCGCTAACTTGGTCGGCTTTGTCGCGATACTATTGTCGCTATCTTTGTTACAAGATTATTTTATTTGTAAATAAAAAATATTAAATGTGATTTTTTGATTGTTGTGTTTTAAGAACGGCGGCTAGGTTAAGCCCGAGTTTTCAGGGTGTCAACACGAAAAATTTGACATTTTAATGTTAAATAAATCTAACGTTAACATAATTGAAATGTTATAAAATGATTGCAATATGGAGTTGTTAATAGCTATTTTTTATCTCTATGAGATATAAAGAATTAATTGATTTTTAAAGCTAAAACTCTATTTTTATTGCACGTGGAAAGTTTAATAAAACTGACTTATGACAAATGTCACTATTTTGTATGGTCGGATCTGAAAATGAATAGAATTGACTTATTTCGGCAGAAAGTTGAATTTTTTGTGAATAAAAAATGCGTTATAAATATAAATCTAGACGGCTAACCGTTGAGGTTGCCGGAATATCGGCAGCCTCAAAAACACTAATTAGTTAGTATTCTAAAACGGTGCTCATTAATCCAGTTTCACCGACGACGAGTAAGTAAGAGCGGTCTAGTGATGCATTGCAAAGACTTATAACCTCATCACCCATCATAATATCTTGATTACAGTCATCCACTTGATACCAGCTACTGACTTCTCCTTTATCAAATTCAACGTCTGAACCGTTAATATTTAATGTCATTGTTTTGGAAGCTAATACTCGTACGGTAAATTTATTATCGTGATCATCTTTAGACTTTCTAACCACCTTTATATCTAAGGTATCGTTGCCATCCTGCATTACAACAAAGTGATAATCTCGGTCATTACTTACCTTAATTTTTTCTTGTTCTATCATGCCAAGCTTGTTGACTGACTCAGCATAAAAACTGATTTCACGGTTGGTGTTATGTTCGTGTGTTATGCGTACGGGTTCTGAACCGGAAGCTAGTACTTTGACGCGATATTTATCGTCAGCGACATTTCGTTCATCACCGTCTAGCTCAGTGTTAGCAAGGTGAAATGCAATTTCATAATCGGTGGCATTAACCAAGTTATATTGGTTTTTATAGATGTCAGAACCGAAGTTGGCGGTCTCGATATCTTCAGACGAACATGCTACCGCTAATAGGGATAGGGTGGCTGCAGTTAGGATACGAAAGTTCATAGTTGATCTCCTTTATCAATATTTTGAACATAGGTCGTTATTCAAGCGATTTCGGAGCAAGAGTATAGGATGGAAAAATGAAAGGTTACTTAATGATGTTTATAAGATGTTAAAAAATGTAGAGTGTAAGGCTTTGTTACAAAATAAGGTACGTAATATATGTCATTTTACTTTCTAACTAGGTGATAAATATTGGCTTTTGTAATAAGTTAAGTTTTATGACAACTACATTTTTAAACATAAATATAAATCCCTATTTGGATTTATAGTGTAGAGCAAGATGATAACGATAAAATCTCTAAGTAAAAGCTTCTCCAAAGAGGTACTGTTTGACAATTACTCACAAGAGTTTGAGCATAATAGAATTTGTTTAGCGGCGCCGAATGGCGTAGGGAAAACCACCTTACTGTGCATGATTGCTGGGCTTGATGATGCGTTCAATGGCGACATTCTATTACAAGACAAGAAAATCGATAAACGCCAAACACTTGTTGCACTTGCGTCAGACAACATTCCATTTCCTGCTTTTTTGCGTGCAAAAGAGTTATTAACTCTCACATCAACCGCATGGCAATGTGATTTTCCTTCGCAGCTTGTAAACGACTTTCAGTTTGAAGGCTTTTTAATGACGCGCTACGCGGATCTCTCCTCTGGTAACAAAAAGAAGCTTCAGCTTATTAATGCCTTGATGCGTAATACCCCTTATTTATTGCTCGATGAGCCTACTGCAGCTTTGGACGCGGCAGGCTGCGAATATATCGTTGAGCTCGCGCAAAACTACGCTGGCATGGTGCTGATGACAAGTCATGAGCCTGAACCTTTTTTACAAGTTGGATTTCACTCTATTCCCTTAGCACCAAAACAGGGTAGTTAATATGCTTTATTACTATCGTTACAGAAAAGCATCACTTTCCTTATCGCTGCAAGCGATAGGCCAGCAACTTCAGCAATTTGGCTTGATGATAGCTGCATTGTTTCAAGTTTATCTGCTAGGTTTTATCGCAATACTATTTATGGGTATAGGTAAAATTGTAGAAAGTGATAATCCCGTTGCACAGGTACAAATTGCGTGGGGATTACTTGCGGCGCAAAGCTTTATTCTATTTGTGTTTCGAGATGCGGTTTTGGACAAAGCGCACCGAAGTTACCACCACACGATCCTGCATCGTACCATCCATCAAAAAGTGGCGGATGGATTGTCCGTACTGGTTGTTCACCCCTTATTATTGATGACGCTAATTCTTTGCTACTCGATTGGAATTGAGAAAATCACACAAGCATGGCATTTACTGTTTTTTGCGGTGACGCAATTCTTCGTTGCTCTTTGTTTTATTTATCGTCCTTTGGGGACCAGTATTGGATTATTGATAACAGCTATTATCAGTTTTGCTGTTGTCGAAATTACTTGGTATTTGATTGCTGTAAACCTAATAGTGTTTGGCTGTGCTGCTTTGCTACCGCGTAAAGTGACGTTATCGGTAATGGTTAAAGGGTTGACGACATTTTGGCTGAGCTTTGCTTACAACCACTATTTTGTGTTGCTTTGGCGCATTGTGATGAGTGTGTTGGTGCTATGGTTTGGCGCGATCTTAAGCGCAGAGCGCCCCGATCTGATGGCAAATTACGTTCCAGGTCTGGTGACGTTAAATCTATTATGGTGGTCGAGCCTTGCCATTGATCTCAAACCTGAAGTCTACGACCGCACTGCATATTGGTTGAGTATAGATAAGCTGCAATCGGCAAAGCAGAGTATCTGGATTATTGTGCTGACGGCTGCCGTCTGTTTTTCAGTGCCTGTCTATATGCTATTAGGACTGAGTGCGGTGAGCCTATTACCTTATGTCTTTCTACCACTTTTAGTGTTAAGTGCATTAAAAAGTCCACAGCATTTAGCTATGACTTGGCTCAGCACCTTAGTGCTGAGCTATACCGTGTATGTGCTTTTGTAATGATAATCGTTAGTTAGCAGCTTCAGGTAGGCGAGTCAGTTTCTTGATATCGCCTTCTACACTTTCCATCTTTGCTATGAGTAGATCCCCAAGCGCGTCGATATCGTAGTGCCAAATCAAGTGGCCGACTTTTTTAAGCGTAGGGTTTTGCTCTGGCATCAAGGTGAGTTGCCAAATGTAGTCCTCTTTTGACCAAGCGGATTGCCAATAGATGTCGTTGCCGCGAATTCTTAAGTTACTAAATTGATTGGTTTGTTTTTGACTTAACGCATATTTATTTAACGCCTCTGAGTCGCTTTCGAAGAGCGTCTCGTACTCAAGCAGTAGGTTTTGTTGTAGCACAAACCAGGTTTGTCTTTCGGGGTGATAAAAGACAAAGTCAGCTGTACTATCATGACTGCTGATAAGCGCCCCAGACAAGCTGTATTGGTTTAATGTTTTGCCGTCATAAGCCCATAGTGTTTGCTCATCTATCCAGCCCATGCTTTTGACGGGCAGACTCAGCTGTGAATTGAACTGGGTGAGTGGGCGTTTTCGGTCGTATATCACTAAATCGTTATCACGGTTTGAGGCCAAATAGCTCAGCTCTGGACTCCATACTAAAAAACCAACGTATTCATGCCCCTGATGAAAGGAAAGCTGATTGATTTTATCATCGTGATATAGATACACCTCGCATACGCCGCTGCGCCTCGACATAAACGCCGTTTCCCCCAAGCTGTTGGTCAGTGGTAGATAGTCGATGCTTGAGCTTGAAAATAAGGGGAGATCATCTCGGTCTTTGATATTAACTTGAAAACTCTCCAATGCCGCGAATATATCGCCGCGATTATCGCTTGAGAAGCTTGTGTATAAGCCAATTTCCGTTTCTTTGATGGCTTGACTGTCACCGTCTCTAAAGTGTCGCGATAGGCTGCCATATTGGCTCGCAATCACAGCTTGATGATAAACATCAAACGCAACTGAAGTGACTGGAGCTGACCACTTTAGATGTACCGTGCCATCGAGCGTTTGTAGTCTTGCGAACCCTTGTTTATCTTGAACTAAATAATAGGTTTTATCTTGCCATGCTCGAAGGGCCATTTTTAACCGCTCGTTGGCTGCCAAAGCAAGTGGCAGCTTAACCATTTGATGGGACTCAAGCCGGTAAAGGTGTGCTGCTTTGGCATTATATTGGCCGAACGTTAGGATGAGCTCTTTGTCATTTTTCCAAACGGGTTTAGTACCAACTTGGCACGGAAGAATTTGAGAACTGTGGAAAAATTGCCCTGCGGCAGTCATAACATGAAGTTGACAGCCACTACCTTGATATTGCCAGAATGCCAGCTTATCTGAGTCGGGGCTCCAACTTGGAAAACTGATCCGCGAATCAAAGCTGTGTTCATTTAATTGAAAGCCTTGTTTGTTGGCAATAATAAGGTGGGTAAAATCTTTCACATAGGCGATGAGATCTTGGCTTTGGTGGGCATCAACGTCAAATTCAAGGCCAAGCTCATGACTAAGGCTAGAGGTTTCGTAGCGTGATGGTGTTTTTTCAGTCGGTGTTTGATTAAAAAAGGCGATCGCGCCAAAGCATAGAACCGCCATTGCGACGGCACTGAGTGATAAAATACGGGACTTGGCGATTACGTTGACTGGTTTTGCCGTATGACGAGGTGCTATTTCATGCTTTTCTAGTGGCGCGATAAAGCGATAGCCCCGCTTTGGGATGGTTTTGATGTAAATTGGGTTTTTAGGGTCGTCCCCGAGCACTTTTCGCAGTTTAGTCAGAAGCTGATAAAGACTATTAGGTTCGACAACCGCATGTTGCCACAGCTGTTCGGTAAGCCAATATTTCTCTAGCACTTCGTTATGATGCTCAATAAAAAGCGCGAGTAACCTTGCCATTTGTGGCTCAAGTTTTACGGTTTCTTGGCTTTGCCTATGTGTTAGGCAATCTTGCTGGAGATCAAACTGCCAATGTCCAAAACAAACCATCTCTACTTCCTGTGCCTGCACGCTGAGTACCAATTTCAATAATTAAAACCAATTGTTCCCATAACGTTAGCGTTTCTTAAGATTAAGTCAATGTTTATAAAGGTTAAGTCAGCTTTCTTCAGAAAAAGTTAAGAACTTTTTACGGCAAAGTTTGTTGCAATAGCAGGCATAACTCTGAGGAAAGTATGTATGAATAAAAGCAATAAATTTTGGCTCGGTTTAAGTTATCCCATGATGGCAGGAGCTGCACTTGCGGAACCTATCGTGGTTGATGGTAAGTTGAATGAAGCGCAGTGGGGTTCAGCTACACAGTTTGAACAATTTGTTCAGGTTGTGCCTGTAACTTTGGCATCTGCCAATGACAAAATTACCGCAAAAGCTTTTGCAACCGCCGACGGTGTTTATATTGGTATTAAAAACTTCCAGAATAAAGCCGAGCGCAAGCGACAATTCAATATCCATGACCGCTTTATGCAAGCTGACTTCAATCGGGTAGTTGTGGACTTTTCAGGCGACGGTAGTAGTGCATATCAATTTTCGGTGACATTAGGTGGCGGCTCGCAAGATGGTGTTGTAACCCCAAGCTTAAACGTGGATTACGATTGGGATGGGGACTGGCACTATGCCAATCACATTGACGATACGTATTGGACCACGGAATTATTGATCCCTTGGCATACAGTGTCGTTTCAGCCAGGAGATGAGCAGGGGCTTACAAAGATTGGGGTTTCGGTACAGTTGTATGAACTTAAAAGTAATTTTATCTATGCAAACCATGAGGATACAACAGCAAATAGTGATTTCTTCCTGACCATGCCAAAGATCGCAGCACAGATCCCCGCGCATTCTCAATTGGCATTTGTGCCTTACTTTGCGCATCAGGCTCAATTTGCACCGCTAAGCACTTCACCTTCCGAGCGCCAGCACCAGTCCGATGTTGGCTTTGATTTGTTTTACAAGCCTTCTCATCATCAGAAGGTGAGTCTTGCCGTGAATCCTGACTTTGGTCAGGTGGATATCGATGATGTTGACGTGAATTATTCAGCCGTGGAAACGCTTCGCACCGATAAACGTCCATTTTTCACCCAAGATATCAGCCTTTTTGACGTTGCTGCACTTGAAAGCACTAAGCTTATTCATACTCGTCGGATAGGGGCATCAAGTGATGATGGTACACGCGCAATCACCCCCATAGATGCGGCACTACGATTTGTGCATAAAGGAAAGTCGGTACAATTTGGTACTTTTGCTGTGTCTGAGTCGGACTTTTCGGACGATATTGGTAAGCTGTTTTTTGCAACAAGAGCTAATTATCGCACGCAAGATTGGCAGGCCGGTGTGCTTGCGACCAAAACAGAACGACCATTTCTTGAACGCGATGCCATGAGTTATGCCGTTGATGGCCAGTATCGTAGTGATACTTGGTCTTTCAAAGGCGCGCTATTGCAAACAGAGGTAGAAACACAAAAGCAACGTGTTACAGGTCAAGGTATATCGCTAGACGCGGAGTATCAACTTTCTTTACAGACGAAGTTCGCTGCGCGCTACTTTGCTGTGGATGACGAATTTGATAACCGTGATCTCGGCTATATGAAACGCAATGACTGGCAGGTGAGCGAGCTTTATGGTGAATACTCGATGCACCCAAAAGACAGCTGGTTTACCAGGTTTAAGCAGTCACTCACACTGAGGCATGAGCAAAATAATGCTGGAACAGGTTTAGCGGCCAGACAAGCATATTTAGCGCAGTTTTTGTTGGCAAATGGTGGTCAGCTCAACCTCGGGCTAGATTATTACACTAGCGGTAAACAAGACAACTTAGGGCGAGGCACTGAGGTGTTTGAGATGCCAAGCCGTGTGGAGTCTCGGGTCTTTTATCAAAGCCCTTATGTGGGGGATTTTTCTTGGGCTGCGAGTATAGAGCTTGACCAAGAAGGAATATCAGGCTCTGCACAGCAATACGCCGTGGATTTGACGTGGATGCCACACTACAACTGGAACCTTAAGTTGAGTAATTTCTTTAGAAGCGGTGATGGCTGGCTGATGGCGAACGGGCAAAACCGCTTGAGTGAATACGACAGAGATGAGTTTTCCAATAAGTTGGAATTTAACGGTCGGATCACCGACAACCTTGAACTCAGTGGTTCGCTACAGTGGACGATACTTGAAGCGCAAAGTAAGACGATTTATCAAATTACCAATGGCGAGCTTCGCGAAATTCATGGTGACACCAGTTTTGACGACAGGCGCTTAGCAAGCCAGATAAAACTGCGTTATCGCATGGGTGCATATTCAGATATTTTTTTAGTGTATCAACGCGGAGGTGCAAACTTTTCGACACTTGAAAAGTCGCAAGTCGGGCGCAGAGACTGGTTTGGTAGTGTCGCTGATTTATGGCAGCAACCAGTGCAAGACTTAGTGACGTTTAAAGTGCGATATTTATTTTAAAACACTAGAGCTGTGTTCCCCCGGCTCTAATCTGCCAAGAAAAAAGGTCAGAAAATTCTGACCTTTATATCCACGCTAATTGCTATGGTAGTATGGATCACACTACCTAAACAAAAATAGTTATGCTGCGTCTGCTTTACTTGATTCCTTCGTTCTTGCTTTACCGGCAAGTAACTCTTCAGGGTCAAAGTCATCAACGTTGATAACGGCAAGACGTTTTGCTTCAACGGCAGTCAATTTAGCTGCTTCGTCTTCGCTCAGTACACCTGCTTCAAGCCCCATTGCTGCTACTTTATCAAGTTGCATAAACGGTAACTTTTTACCAGTACCACGGCATACCTTTTCAAATAACGGCTCTACGGCAAGAATGTCTTTTAGCGTTTGCTCTTGCTTACCAAGCAAGCACAGAGGCTCATCTTTTAAGTAGATGTGTGTTGCAAGGCGGTCACGCGTTTCGCTAGGTACTTGAAGTAGCTGAGCAAGTTTGTGCTCCATTTTGTCGGTTGGTTTACGAACCGGACGACCAAATGGGAACAGTACCACTTTCAACAAACCACGTAATGCAGCAGAAGGCATGTTGTTGATTAAGTCAGCAAGGGCACGTTGACAAAGGTACAGGTGCTCCTGACAAGACCATTGCACAAAAGGTAAGTCTTCTTTACGACGACCTTCATCGTTATAGCGCTTAAGCGTTGCAGAAACCAGATAAAGGTAGCTTAATAAGTCGCCCAAACGTGCAGAAATACGCTCTTTACGCTTCAGTGAACCACCAAATACAGCCATACAAATATCAGACATTAATGCCAATGATGCACTGTAACGAGCAGCATTACGATAATAAACAGCGGTTTCATCGTTAAATGGTACTTTGGTGAAACGTGCACCGGTTAGCGCTAACCACTTAGTTCTTACCAAGTTCGACATAGTGAAACCGATGTGACCCATCAAGGATTTATCGAAGCTATCAAGCGCTTCTTGTTTATCTTTGATAGAACAAGCTTCAAGTTCAGCCAGTACAAAAGGATGGCAGCGAATAGCGCCTTGACCGTAGATGATCATGTTACGGGTTAGGATGTTTGCACCTTCTACCGTAATTGCAATTGGTGCACCTTGGTAACCACGGCCAACGTAGTTGTTTGGACCTAGACAAATCCCTTTACCACCATGAATATCCATGGCATGGATGGTTGAAGCACGCATTTGTTCGGTTAAGTGGTACTTCAAAATGGCAGAAACAACCGAAGGTTTTTCACCTAAATCTACCGCGCCAGTTGACATAGTCACCGCAGCATCAGAGCTATACGCATAGCCACCCAGTTTCGCTAGTGCCTCTTCAATCCCTTCCATCTTACCGATAGGCAGTTTGAACTGGCGACGAATGCGGCTGTATGCGCCACTTGCAACTGCAAGGGATTTAATACCACCGGCAGAGTTTGAAGGTAGCGTAATAACACGACCAACCGACAAACACTCAACCAGCATGCGCCAGCCTTGTCCTGCCATTTTTGCGCCACCGATAATGAAATCGAGTGGTACAAACACGTTTTCGCCTTGGGTAGGGCCATTTTGGAATGGCACATTCAGTGGGAAATGACGTCGGCCAATTTTTACGCCTGGCGTGTTTGTAGGAATAAGCGCACAAGTAATACCTAACTCTTCTTTATCACCTAATAGACCGTCCGGGTCGCGCATCTTAAACGCCAGACCAAGTACAGTCGCAACAGGTGCTAAAGTAATATAGCGTTTGTTCCACGTTAGGCTAATACCTAATACTTCTTCACCTTCCCATTCGCCTTTACATACCACACCAAAGTCAGGGATAGATGAAGCATCAGAGCCCGCTTCTGGTGACGTTAATGCAAAACAAGGGATTTCATCACCCACTGCTAGACGAGGTAAGTAGTGTTCCTTTTGCTCGTCAGTACCGTAGTGCTGAAGTAGTTCGCCTGGGCCTAACGAGTTAGGTACGCCCACGATAGACGAAAGTAAAGTTGATTTACTGGTAAGCTTTTGTAGTACACAAGATTGCGCGTAAGCTGAAAACTCAAGACCGCCGTATTGCTTTTTGATGATCATCGCAAAGAACTTGTTGTCTTTTAAGTATTGCCACACGTCTTTCGGTAAGTCAGTCAGTTCGTGCGTTGCTTCCCAATCGTTAAGCATGGCACACACTTCTTCCACCGGACCATCCAAAAACGCTTGCTCTTCAACGCTCAAGCGTGGCTTAGGAAACTGATGAAGTTTATCCCAGTTTGGGTTACCACAAAATAGATCGGCTTCCCACCAAGTTGTACCTGCATCAATCGCTGACTTTTCGGTTTCTGACATTGTCGGCGTAACTTTTTTGAACGCTTTAAATGCTGGAGCCACGATGTACTGCTGACGCAGGTTCGTTACTGAAAGCGGAATAACAATCGCTAAGAAAATTAACCAAGAGATAATGCCAAATGCACCAGCAAAGGTGCCAACTAGCATTGTAACTGCTGCAATACCTAGAGCGGTATTCCAGCTTGCGCGATGATAGCTTGCTGCGCTGAGCAAGGCTAACAACGCGAGAACAAATATAAGTGTCATGTTGTTCTTCCTTATAAGAGGTCTGACCACCCAGTTAGACTAGCTGGTTAACGCTGATATTTCAAGCGTCTTCATACCCTCTATGCGAATTAGTTGATGCCTTGTTGTGACATATTATTTACGTTTTGTACTGAATCTGAGTGTTAAATGAGTCATGCTTCTCATGTCAGTAATTTAAAAGTTATTGATTACACCCCAGCTATAACCTGAGAGAATTTTCAACGCTATTAATTACTGATCGATATTTAAGTGTAATGAACGTAGTGCAATATGACGAAAATGCACATGAAATTTCTTTCAGAGAAGTTCGTTATCTGTGCATTATAATTGCCAAAACTTCATGTCGGATTTGCATTGAAATACACGCTAATGTTTCTACAATTGGGTTAAGCATAGCCACGAAATGGTGCTTTTAAGAATTGCTAAGGAGTAGCAAATGCAGTCCATTTTCTTGGTAGCTATGTGAGTTAGGATTTATCGCTACGACCTAGTGTAGCGGTTGATATTGCTGTCCATGTTAAGGAGAAACAAGATGCAGCAGAGTATTTTTTATCTAGTCACTATTTTGGCCTTTGCCGCGATGTTGTCGGCCTTTCACCTCTTTCCTGAAGCGGTAATTTTTAATGTTTTTAGCAGTTTGTTTGCCGCATTACTTGGCTACCGAGCTTATACCCGTTGGGCTTTATTATTGTGTTGTATTAACGTGTTGGCCATGACGTTTTGTCCTTTGCTTGATTCAGGTGGCTGGTTAAGTCTCAAGGGGGCGGTTGTTTTTGTATGCTGTGTGATGTTTTTTGCAATAGCGTTTGGTTGCAATAAAGCGGTGACACAAAATAAAAGGTTTTATTATTAGTCGCCTAGCTTGCCATGTTAAACTCGACTCAGGCGATGTGTTATCGCCTGAGTACTCGAGACAATAGGTGACAGGAAACCCGCATGCGAATATTAGCCGATCAAAATATGCCCTTAGTTGAGTCATTCTTCTGCGAAATTGGTGAGGTAACACGGTTTGATGGCCGTAACCTTCAACCTGACGAGCTAAAAAACGTCGATATTCTGTTGACTCGCTCAGTCACTAAGGTCAATGAGGCCCTGTTAGCACAAGCAGATAATCTGAAGTTTGTTGGGACTGCGACAATAGGGATTGATCATATTGATACCTCATTGTTGGCCAGCGCCAATATCTCGTTCAGCAGCGCACCAGGCTGTAATGCGATAGCTGTTGCCGAGTACGTGATAAGCGCTCTACTTGCATACGCACAAGAAACTTCCACGCCACTTCAAGATAAAACGATTGCCATCATTGGTGTTGGTAATATTGGCGCGTGTTTGGCATCAAAGCTTAAAGGGCTTGGTCTTACGATATTATTGTGTGACCCCGTAAGGCAGCAAGCGGGGACATTGGATTCACATGTAGCCTTAGATGAAGCCTTAGCGCGCGCGGATATCGTGACATTTCACGTTCCATTAGTTAAGCAAGGCCCGCATAAAACGGTTCATCTACTTGATGCACCGCGGATAGCGGCATTAAAGCCGGGTACGGTGATAATCAACGCAAGCCGTGGAGATGTTATCGATAATCAAGCGCTTTTGCGCGCTTTAGAGGGTGGGCAAGCGCTCGAGCTGATCTTAGACGTTTGGGAAAATGAGCCGAATATTTTGCAGCCATTATTGCAATATACTCGCTTTGCATCTGTACATATTGCTGGCCACACGCTAGAAGGCAAGGCACGAGGCACGCAAATGTTATACGAAGCCGTATGCCGAGAATTCGATTTACCAGCCAGCAAAACGATTAGTGATTTTCTTCCTAAGCCAAGTGTCACTGGCTGCCAATTGCAAAGCACAGCCAACGAGCAGGATATTATCAATTTAGCGCATCTTGTTTATGACATTCGTCGTGATGATGGCATCATGAGAAAACAGCTAAACACATTGGGCTTTGATACCTTGCGTAAAGCATATCCCGTGCGTCGAGAATTTAGTACAATTGCAGTCAATAATGACTCACCAATCAGTGAAAAGCTTTACCAACTTGGCTTTTCTGAGCACAAGAGTTAAGTGCTGTGGTTGGTATATTACAGAATGAGGAAAAATAATGTCGCAAAAATATAATGTTGCGGTACTTGGCGCAACAGGTCTTGTTGGCAAGCAAATTATCGAATTACTAGCAGAACGAAAGTTTCCTGTAGACACATTATACCCACTCGCGAGTAGCCGAAGCGCGGGTGAAGAGATTGACTTTATGGGTGAAAAAATCGAAGTTCTGGATGTTGAAGAGTTTGATTTTTCTAATGCCCATATCGGTTTGTTTTCAGCGGGTGGTTCCGTGTCGGAGAAATATGCACCAATCGCCGCTGAAGCTGGCTGCATTGTGATAGATAACACCTCACATTTTAGATACGACTTTGATATTCCATTAGTAGTTCCTGAGGTGAATAAAGACAGTCTTGCCGATTTTAGAAATCGTAATATCATTGCTAACCCAAACTGCTCTACAATCCAAATGCTAGTGGCACTTAAACCAATTTATGATGCCTATGGCATTGACAGAATTAATGTCTCAACTTATCAAGCGGTATCTGGTGCAGGTAAAGAAGCGGTAGATGAGTTGGCTAAGCAAACTGCAAACTTAATGAATGCAAGACCGATGGAAAACGAAGTGTTTAGCAAACAAATCGCTTTTAATGTCATTCCTCAAATTGATGCGTTCCAAGAAAATGGTTACACCAAAGAAGAAATGAAGATGGTGTGGGAAACGCAAAAAATCTTGGGCGACTCAAGTGTTTTGGTTAACCCGACTGCGGTTCGCGTTCCTGTGTTTTTTGGTCATGCTGAAGCCATTCATCTTGAAACGCGCATGCCTTATGATCTTGAACATGTTAAGCAGTTACTTGCTGATGCGCCGGGTGTTGAACTAATTGAAGACGAAAACGACTACCCAACACCGGTAAGTGATGCAAGTGGTAACGATACCGTTTATGTGGGTCGTGTAAGGCAAGATATTTCACATCCACTAGGCTTAAACTTATGGGTGGTATCAGACAACACCAGAAAAGGTGCAGCAACAAATAGCATTCAAATAGCAGAAGCCCTTATAGAAAGCTATCTATAGGTACCCTTTGATATCGCAAAGTAAGCAAAGTTTTGCTTACTTCTCTGCACTATGACGGCAAACTTCTGCCAAGAAGTTTGCCGTTAAGTCAAATACTTGACTATTCTTCACCTATATCAGCTATTCCAAAATCAGTAAAAAGCATTATAACCATGTTAACTTTCAATACGTTGCAATGGATATTCCAACATATCTGGTTTATAGTTTGCATTTGGAATAGAGCTTGCTTCAAAGCCATAATAATAAAACGTCGTTTAACGGGTGTTAAACATTTGAGTAAAGGATCGGCATGCGCGGTTTAGCCTTATTTAGTATCTTTGTATTCGCACTGATTGCCACACCAGTATATACCCAAGAGGGGGTAGTGCTAAAAGGCCCTAAAGGGGTTGATTATGGGGCTCAAGGTCGGTCAATAGGGCCTATCAGACCCACGGATACATTGTGGCGTATAGCACAAAAAGTGCGACCAGATGACTCGGTCACCATTTATCAGGTGATGAAGGCGCTTTACGATAAAAATCCTAATTCATTTCTAGATAAAAACCTCAACCATATGCAGGATGGGGCGTATTTACGTATTCCTACCATCAATGAAATTCGCAGTGTAAACCCTGAGTTGGCAAAGCAAAAGTCGGATCAAGATGACAAACTTTGGGAAATGAAGCGTAAGGGATTATTGAACCCAAATGCAATCAACGAAGCTGAAAAAAAGGTTACGCAAGCTCGTAAAGTCGATGTTGAAGAAGCAAAAAAAGACCTGACTAATCAACTGCGCTCTTTAAAGATGGAACAGGACATGAGGCTGATGGACTTACAAAAAGAGTTCAAGTCCTCGGTGCGTAATGTTGAAGAAATTCTATCCGAAAACAATAAGTTAAAGCAACAGCTCGGCGCTATTTCTACCGAGCTTCAAACGGTTCGTACTCAGCTTGGAAAAGACAGCGAAATCCAACAACAGCTAAAGGCTGTTATCGACTTGCAAAATGAAATGATTGATCAGCAAGCCGCTCAAGCAAAAGCGCAAGAAAGTAGCGAGTTAAGCGCATTTTTTAGCTCGCCAGCTGGCATTGCATTACTTGCTACATTGCCAGCACTACTGGCAATTGCTGGATTCGTTATGTTCCTACGCCGGAGAAAGCAATCTCAGACGTCAACAGATGATGACGATTTTCTTCCGCAAACACCATCCGTGGCTGCAGGCGCTGCGACTGCATTTGACTCTGAGCCAGACCCACTTGATATCGGAATAGGCGACGATGAAGATGCACTGGGCGCAAGCGTTCAGTTAGATGACGATATCTTACCTGAAGACGATGAAATTACCTTTGACTCACTTGATGACGACTTCGATGAAGGAAGTGATACGTTAGATCAAGACGAACTGGATAGCTTACTAAACGAAGATATTTCGTTTGGTGATGATCACGACGAAGACTTTATGCAACAGAGCTTCGAGGAGGCTGATGATGAAGTTTCGCTCGATGTTGATGATAGCAAAGATATTTTAAGTGACAGCGATCTAGATGATTTGTTCAACGAGTCTCAAGACGAAGAAATTGATGTTAGCGATGATGCGCTTGCTGCCCTGAGCGAGGAACTTGCTGATGAGCAAGCGGATGCTGTTGCAAACGACGATGATATCGATTCAATTCTTGACGGGGCGCTAGATGAAGAGCCCGAATTTAGCGGCAACTTTGATAGTGAGAGTTTAGTCGATGCTGATGATATCGATGCACTACTTGATGCTTCTCAAGATGCTGACGATGATGCACTGCCTGATTTTGAGGAACCAAGTAGTGAGCTTGCGGGTGATGATATTGATGCTCTATTAAATGAAGTTCAAGACGATGCGTTAGCTGAAATTAACGAAGAGCCAGATACGCTTGATGGTGATGATATCGATGCTTTATTGGATGAAGCACAGGAAGATACGTTGCCAGAATTAGAAGAAGAGTCAGATGCTCTCGCTGGTGATGATATCGATGCTTTATTGGATGAAGCGCAAGAAGATACGTTGCCAGAATTAGAAGAAGAGTCTGACGATCTAGCTGGTGATGATATTGATGCTTTATTGGATGAAGCGCAAGAAGATACGTTGCCGGAATTAGAAGAAGAGTCCGATGATCTCGCTGGTGATGATATCGATGCTTTATTGGATGAAGCACAGGAAGATACGTTGCCAGAATTAGAAGAAGAGTCAGATGCTCTCGCTGGTGATGATATTGATGCTTTATTGGATGAAGCACAAGAGGATACATTACCTGAACTGGAAGAAGAGTCCGATGAACTAGCTGGTGATGATATCGATGCTTTATTGGATGAAGCACAAGAAGATACGTTGCCGGAATTAGAAGAAGAGTCTGACGATCTAGCTGGTGATGAACTCGATGCTTTATTGGATGAAGCACAGGAAGATACGTTGCCGGAATTAGAAGAAGAGTCCGATGATCTCGCTGGTGATGAACTCGATGCTTTATTGGATGAAGCACAGGAAGATACGTTGCCGGAATTAGAAGAAGAGTCCGATGATCTCGCTGGTGATGAACTCGATGCTTTATTAGATGAAGTACAGGAAGAGCCGTTACCTGAACTGGAAGAAGAGTCCGATGAACTCGATGCTTTATTGGATGAAGCACAAGAAGATACGCTGCCGGAATTAGAAGAAGAGTCAGATGCTCTCGCTGGTGATGATATCGATGCTTTATTGGATGAAGCACAGGAAGAGCTGTTACCTGAACTGGAAGAAGAATCCGATGAACAGGCCGACGATGAACTCGATGCTTTATTAGATGAAGTACAAGAAGATACGTTGCCGGAATTAGAAGAAGAGTCAGATGATCTCGCTGGTGATGATATCGATGCTTTATTGGATGAAGCACAGGAAGAGCTGTTACCCGAACTGGAAGATGAATCTGATGAACTGGCCGACGTTGAACTCGATACATTAGTTGAAGAAACACCAGAAGAAGCTTTGCCAGAGCTGGAAGAAGAATCTGATGAACTGGCCGACGACGATCTCGATGCATTAGTTGACGAAACACCAGAAGAAGCTTTGCCAGAGCTGGAAGAAGAATCCGATGAACTGGCCGACGACGATCTCGATGCATTAGTTGACGAAACACCAGAAGATGGTTTGCCAGAGCTGGAAGAAGAATCTGATGAGCTGGCCGACGACGATCTCGATGCATTAGTTGACGAAACACCAGAAGATGGTTTGCCAGAGCTGGAAGATGAATCTGATGAACTGGCCGACGTTGAACTCGATACATTAGTTGACGAAACGGCAGAAGAAGCTTTGCCGGAGCTGGAAGAAGAATCCGATGAACTGGCCGACGACGATCTCGATACATTAGTTGACGAAACGGCAGAAGATGGTTTGCCAGAGCTGGAAGAAGAATCTGATGAACTGGCCGACGACGATCTCGATGCATTAGTTGACGAAACGGCAGAAGAAGCTTTGCCGGAGCTTGAAGAGGAAGTTGGTGAGCCAGCAGATAACGAGCTTGATGGTTTATTAGATGAAGCACCAGAAGATGCTTTACCAAAGCTGGAAGAGGTATCTGACGAGCGTGAACTAGGATCTGAACAGCTTTTAGCAGAGTCTGAGCAAACGG
This sequence comes from Pseudoalteromonas sp. XMcav11-Q, assembly GCF_040104525.1. NCBI lineage: Bacteria > Pseudomonadati > Pseudomonadota > Gammaproteobacteria > Alteromonadales > Pseudoalteromonadaceae > Pseudoalteromonas > Pseudoalteromonas sp. XMcav11-Q. Next base: position 278,638 of record NZ_JBECOX010000005.1, on the reverse strand, counting down.
AGTCAGGACACTTGTCTGGTATGTTGGATGAAGAGGATGCTATTCCGGAATCATCTGAAGAACTGATGGAAGATACATTGCAGTCCGATCTAGCCAATGAAGCAGATTTTAGTGATGAGAATGTTCAAGCTGACGAAGACAGTGAATTTGAAGATCCTGACTTAAAAAGTGTTGATGAGCTATTACAGGAGCTTCAAGCCGAAGAACAGTTTGAGTTGGATGCTGAACTTGAAGACGATTTTTCGGATGAAGAAGTTGAAATTGAGCTGGGAGATGATCCACTTAATGACGAAGTGGATTTACTGGCAGAAGAAGAGTTTCTTGACGAAGAAGATCTGCAACCAAGCGCAGAGCTAGAGAGTTACCCTGAGCTGGAACTTGGCGAAGAACTTGAAACTACTGACTCGCAAAGCGAAACCGAAAAAGCATTATCAGAAGCATTATCCAATGACGCTCAATTTGATATAGAGGACGGGCTTGATGACGATCTTCTCGACGATGAAATCTCTGGCTTTGATGAAGATGATTTGCCTGAATTTAGTGCGGATTTCGACGAAGATACCTTGCTTGAAAACGAACCTGAAGCACCAGTCGAAGCAGCAGAAAGTGATACGCTTGAGTCTGAACCTGAACTGGAAGTTGAAGACGAGCTGCCGGAGTTAAACGCAGATTTTGACGAAGAAACCTTGCTTGAAGATGAGCCTGAAGCACCAGTCGAAGCTGCAGAAATTAATACGCTTGAGTCTGAACCTGAACTGGAAGTTGAAGACGAGCTGCCGGAGTTAACTGTAGATTTTGACCAAGAAACCTTGCTTGAAGACGAACCTGAAGCACCAGTCGAAGCAGCAGAAAGTGATACGCTTGAGTCTGAACCTGAACTTGAAATCGAAGATGATCTGCCAGAGTTAAACGCAGATTTTGACGAAGAGACCTTGCTTGAAGACGAACCTGAAGCGCCAATCGAAGCAGCAGAAAGTGATACGCTTGAGTCTGAACCTGAACTTGAAATCGAAGATGAACTGCCAGAGTTAAACGCAGATTTTGACGAAGAGACCTTGCTTGAAGACGAACCTGAAGCACCGGTCGAAGCTGCAGAAAATGATGAGCTTGAGTCTGAACCTGAACTGGAAGTTGAAGACGAGCTGCCGGAGTTAAACGCAGATTTTGACGAAGAAACCTTGCTTGAAGACGAACCTGAAGCGCCAATCGAAGCAGCAGAAAGTGATACGCTTGAGTCTGAACCTGAACCTGAACTGGAAGTCGAAGACGAGCTGCCAGAATTAAACGCAGATTTTGATGAAGAGGCTTTGCTTGAAGACGAATCTGAAGCGCCGCTCGACGAAGCTGAAAGTGATACGCTTGAGTCTGAATCTGAGCTTGAAATCGAAGACGAGCTGCCAGAATTAAACGCAGATTTTGATGAAGAGGCTTTGCTTGAAAACGAACCTGAAGCACCAGTCGAAGAAGCAGAAAGTGATACGCTTGAGTCTGAATCTGAGTTTGAAATCGAAGACGAGCTGCCAGAATTAAACGCAGATTTTGATGAAGAGGCTTTGCTTGAAAACGAACCTGAAGCACCGGTCGAAGCAGCAGAAAGTGATACGCTTGAGTCTGAACCTGAACTTGAAATCGAAGATGAACTGCCAGAGTTAAACGCAGATTTTGACGAAGAGACCTTGCTTGAAGACGAACCTGAAGCACCGGTCGAAGCTGCAGAAAATGATGAGCTTGAGTCTGAACCTGAGCTTGAAATCGAAGACGTGCTGCCAGAATTAAACGATGAAGATGACTTGGAAACTCTACTTTCTGAGCCACAAACTGAATCTGAATTACCAGAGGTCAATGAAGCCGAGATTGAAAAAGAATTTATGGCTGACTTTACCCAAGCAGACTTCGATGCTCTACTCAGCGAACTGGACGATCCCAGTGACTTTGACGCCGGAAATGCAGAAGATTTTGAAGTAGATTTCGATAGCTTGTTACAAGACGAATTGGTCGCAGGGGAAGCCCAAGCGCTACCAACGGACGCCGAAGGTACAGAAGACTACTTAGAAATTGAAGACCTACTTGAACAAAGCGACGATCTTGATAGCGATGTTGAACCTTACGTCGGTGCAAATATGGATGTTGGGCTTGGCGATTTTGAAGAACTATTAGCGGGTGAAAATACCACGGATGTTGATTTAGAGGATGAAGGGTTTGCCGCTAAACTAGATTTAGCGAAAGCTTATATCGAAATTCAAGATTATGATTCGGCGATATCAACGCTCAACGATGTTATTGAGAATGGTCCGGATTCTGTGCAAGCTGAGGCAAAGTCGCTTAAATCCAGTCTTACAGAGTCTTAATACTCACATCAACGATACCGACCACACAAAGTAATTGCCTTGTTTGGCCGGTATCATCATCTACTTCTTAGCTTAAGCGCTTTAATTCACATCGCCAATGGCATAAAATGTCGTTTTTGTTATGGGTTGCGATAGAAAAAGTATGCGAGTAGCGTTAGGCATTGAATATAATGGTGCAAATTATAGTGGTTGGCAGAGGCAAAATCATGTCAGCAGTGTCCAAGAAGAAATAGAAAAAGCGCTATCGAATATCTGTAATCATCCCGTTGAGATAACTTGCGCGGGGCGCACTGATGCAGGGGTTCATGCAACGGGTCAACTCGTGCATTTTGACACGGATTCAGCTCGCGATATGAGCGCTTTTACATTAGGAATGAACTCTCAGCTTCCCGACGACATTGCGGTACGATTTGCTAAAGAAGTCGACCCTGAGTTCCATGCTCGTTTTTCTGCGACAGCTCGTCGATACCGCTACGTTATTTATAATCACACCTACAGGCCGGGTATTTTACGCAGTGGCGTAACGCATTTTCACCACGAGCTTGATGTTGAAAGAATGAAAGTTGCATGCCCTGTGATGATAGGGGAGCAAGATTTCACTTCTTTCAGGGCGGTACATTGCCAGTCTAATACGCCGTTTCGTAATATCCATCACTTAGAGGTGAAACGCATTGGCAAATATATTGTCATTGATATTAAAGCAAATGCGTTTTTGCATCATATGGTGCGCAATATTACAGGTTGTTTACTTGATATTGGTGTTGGCAAGCAAGAGCCTGAGTGGATGGCGGAGCTGCTTGTTGCAAAAGATCGCACGTTAGCAAGTGCTACGGCAAAACCTAACGGATTGTATTTAGTTGATGTGGACTATCCTGAACAATGGCAAATAGAAAAGATGCCGCTTGGGCCTTTATTCTTGCCTGAGGAATTAGTGTAACGGTCATATTTATGTAGTACCTTGTACTCTTAAGACCAGTTTTTTATATCACCTATAGCTAAATCATGATTTAATTGGGAAAAGATGTCTGTCTTTACTGACGGAACAGAATAAAGCACGATAGAGAGTTGCAAATGAGTTGGTTAGAAAAGATCTTACCTAAAACCACTAAATCTTCTGGTAAAAAAGAGATCCCAGAAGGGGTTTGGGCAAAGTGTACAGATTGTGATTCAATCCTATACAAAGCGGAATTAGAAAAGTCGTTAAACGTATGTCCTAAGTGTGATCATCACATGCGCATTACGGCACGTAAGCGCCTTGAAAGTTTTTTAGATGATGCAGATCGTCAAGAGCTTGGCACAGAGCATGAGCCACAAGACGTATTAAAGTTTAAAGACTCTAAAAAATATTCAGATCGTATCGTTCAAGCGCAAAAGGTAAGTGGTGAAAAAGACGCTTTAGTTGCAATGAAAGGCCGCGTAAAGGGTATTCCTGTTGCTGCTGTTGCTTTTGAGTTTTCCTTTATGGGTGGTTCAATGGCGTCGGTTGTTGGTGCGAGATTTGTTGATGCAGTTAACGTTTGTTTAGAACATAACATGCCGTTAATCTGTTTCTCTGCATCTGGTGGTGCACGTATGCAAGAAGCACTTATGTCATTGATGCAAATGGCAAAAACAAGTGCTGCATTGGCAAAAATGAGTGATAAAGGCTTGCCATTTATCTCAGTATTAACCGATCCAACTATGGGTGGTGTTTCTGCATCATTGGCAATGCTTGGTGATATCAATGTGGCAGAGCCAAAAGCACTTATCGGTTTTGCGGGTCCACGTGTTATCGAACAAACTGTACGTGAAACCCTACCTGATGGTTTCCAGCGCAGTGAGTTCTTATTAGAGCACGGTGCGATTGACATGATCGTCGACCGTCGTGAAATGCGCGATACGTTAGCGCGTATTTTGGCGAAGTTTATGGACTTGCCTTCCACTGAACAAGAGCATAGAGTAGCGTAAATTTTTCAAATTGAGCTACTCAACTTATGACGGTTAAACAGCCTAGCCAATCATCAAGCCTTGATGATTGGCTTTGTTATTTAGAAGCAATTCATCCAGCCACCATTGAAATGGGACTTGAGCGTGTAGCGCAAGTTGCCGAGCAAGCCGGATTACTTGAGCCTTTCAGTAAAATTATTCTAATTGGTGGAACCAATGGTAAAGGCACAACGGCCAGGTGCTTGGAGTCGTTGTTGCTCGCACAAGGGTTTTCGGTTGGCACCTACGCTTCACCACATTTAGTGCGCTACAACGAGCGTGTCCGAGTGAATGGGGCAGAGCTTGAAGATCAGTATCATATCGATGCATTTAAATTCCTCGATGACACCCGCAAAGACACTCAGCTGACCTATTTTGAGTTTGGTACGCTTGGCGCGTTAAGTATTTTCAAGCGCTGTAAGGTTGATTATATTTTGCTTGAAGTTGGTTTAGGCGGGCGCTTTGATGCGACGAATATAGTCTCGCCATTTGCCTCTGTTATCACGACTGTTGACTTAGATCATAAAGAGTATCTGGGTGATACCCGAGAGCTGGTAGGCTATGACAAAGCTGGCATTTTCCGCAGTGGTAAGCCTGCAATCGTTGGCGATTTAAATATTCCACATACGGTTACAGACTATGGCGACGAAATTGCGGCAGATATGGTGTTATCAAAGCGCGATTTTTATTTTACCCCGCTAGATTCTCAGTTTAGATGGCAATATCTTGATTTTGATTGGCACTTCGACAAACCAGCCATTCCAGCACAAAATGCTGCGACAGCGTTAACGGTATTAGCTAAACTTGAGTTGCTACCTAGCTATGATGCAGTGAAGACTTGTTTGGCAAATTTGCAAGTGGAAGGTCGCTTTCAGCGACTCAATACCACGCCGCTAGTCTATACAGATGTTGCTCATAATCCAGAGTCTGCAAGATATTTGGCAACTAAGTTACAAGAACTAAAGCAAAAAGGGTTTAAAATTCATGCCTTAGTCGCTATGCTTGCGGATAAAGACAAAGCCAGTGTGCTGAAAGAAGTCACCCAATATGTAGATAGCTGGAGTTTAGCTTCACTTTCAGGGCCTCGTGGAGAGCGTGCGGAAAACCTTAAACCTTTGCTTGACCCAAGTTGCAATGTCACCTTATTCGATAGCGTTACAGCAGCACTTGATACTCAGCTCGATACCCTTACGAGCGATCAGGCATTGGTGGTATTTGGCTCGTTCTTTACCGTTGCTGAGGCAATGGAATACTGGCGAAAATAACCAAAGAAGATTTAACGTTTAGTAGAGAGTAAAGTTGTGAACTCAGTATTTATAAATCGCCTTGTTGGAACGAGTATCGTCGTGGTTGCTGCGGTGATCTTTATTCCAAATATCCTTGATGGTGAAAAGGTCCACTACAAGGAAGGATTTCAAGCGATCCCTGAAAGACCTGAGTTCAAAACCATTGATCTCCAAGAAAAAGTGGATGCGCAAGCCAAGCTTGCGCCTGAGTTGCCCTCTGAGCCGTTGGAAGATATTCACGCCGATGATGCAAAACTAGAAGGCACGGAAGAGACAACGCTAGCCAATACGCCGCAATCAGATACGTCACCTACACACGTTGAGGCGAAACCCGTCGCAACGACCGACAAAGTTGAGGTGGCGAAATTAACGCGTCCAGAGAGTGCTAACTTTTCAAAAATGGCCTATGTCATTCAGCTTGGTAGCTTTTCGCATAAGTCGAACGTCGATGCACTGACGAAGAAGCTTGCTGACAATGGCTTTAAAACCTTTACAAAACCCGTTAAAACCCCTAATGGTACACTGACAAAAGTGTTTGTCGGACCAGACTTAAATAAAGCTGAACTTGAAGCTAAGTTACCAGAACTAAAGAAATTAACTAAGTTAAATGGTCGTTTGACACAATTTGAAGTGACAAAATGATCTGGCATTTAGATGCCAAACCTTTTAGAATGCGCCCCACATTAACGACTTATTGGTTACTATGATCTGGGTTGATTACGCCATTCTTGGTATTGTTGGTTTATCGACTATCTTTGGCTTGCTTCGAGGCTTTGTCAAAGAAGCGATGTCACTTGTCGTATGGATCGGCGCTTTTTTCATCTCTAGTATTTTTTACCAATATCTCGCAACCTTCCTAACATTCATTTCAGAACCCCTTTTAAGAAATGCAGCCGCAATAGCCATACTCTTTTTTGCGACCTTGATGTTAGGCGGGCTTGTTAATTATGTCTTGAGTGAACTGGTTCAAAGAACTGGGCTCTCAGGCACCGATAGGATCTTTGGGATTGTATTCGGTGGACTTCGAGGTGTGTTGGTCGTTAGCGCCTTACTCTTTTTCCTTGATGCGTTTACCAGTGCGCCAGACACGCAGTGGTGGAAAACATCAAACTTAATTCCTGAATTTGGCTTTGTGATAGAGTGGTTTTTCTCCTATCTTGAACATAACTCGAGCTTTTTAGATTCAGTAAACCGTTAATCGGCGAGGAAATTTTTAATGTGTGGTATCGTTGGGATAGTCGGAACATCTCCTGTTAATCAGGCGATTTATGACGGCTTAACTGTTTTGCAACACCGCGGCCAAGATGCGGCTGGCATTATTACCATTGACAACAATACGTTTAGCTTACGAAAAGCAAACGGTCTAGTGAAAGACGTATTTCATACAAGACATATGAAACGCCTACAGGGCAACATTGGTCTTGGTCATGTACGTTATCCTACTGCTGGCTCTTCAAGCTCAGCAGAAGCTCAACCTTTCTACGTAAACTCTCCATTTGGTATAGCCCTTGCACACAACGGCAACTTAACCAATGCAGAAAAATTAAAAGAGCGTTTGTTTACTCAAGCGCGTCGCCACGTTAATACTACGTCTGATTCAGAGATCCTGCTGAACATCTTAGCTCACGAGCTTGGCAAAACAGACAAGATGAAATTAGACGCGGAAGACATGTTTACGGCAGTAACTGAGGTTGTGTCTATTGTTTCTGGTGGTTACGCGAGTATCGCGATGATCATCGGCCATGGTATTTTGGCATTTAGAGACCCTCATGGTATTCGTCCGCTTGTGTTCGGTAAGAAAGAAACTGAGCGTGGCATGGAATACATGTTCGCTTCGGAGAGTGTCGCATTGGCAACGGATGGCTTTGAGTTTGTGCGAGATGTTGCACCTGGTGAAGCTATTTACGTAACCGAAAAAGGTGAGTTTTTCTCTCAGATCTGCGCTGCTAAAACGACGCTTGCACCTTGTATCTTCGAGTTTGTATATTTTGCTCGCCCAGATTCAAACATAGATAAAATGTCTGTTTATGCGACTCGCGTGAATATGGGTACCAAGCTCGGTGAGAAAATCGCGACAGAGTGGGGCGACAAAGATATCGACGTGGTTATCCCAATCCCTGAAACATCATGTGATATCGCACTTGAAATTGCTTCCGTGCTAGGGCTTCCTTATCGCCAAGGGTTTGTTAAGAACCGCTACATTGGCCGTACTTTCATTATGCCTGGCCAAGAGCTGCGTAAGAAGTCTGTACGTCGTAAACTTAACGCGATTGACAGAGAATTCGCTGGTAAGAACGTGCTACTTGTCGACGATTCGATTGTGCGAGGCACAACATCAGCGCAAATCGTTGAAATGGCGCGTGAAGCGGGTGCGAAGAACGTGTACTTTGCATCAGCAGCACCAGAGGTAAGGTTCCCGAACGTATATGGCATCGATATGCCTTCTGCATCAGAGCTAATCGCTCATGGTCGTGAAGTGGAAGATATCAATGCGAGTATTGGCTCGGACGGTTTGATCTACCAATCCCTAAGCGATTTGATTGCAGCCGTTGGTCAAGAAAATCCAGAGATCGTTCGCTTTGAGACTTCGGTATTTGATGGTCAATACATCACAGGTGACGTTGACCAGAACTACCTCAACCATATTGATGAGCTACGCAACGATTCGGCAAAGTCTAATCGTGAAGCCGTGATGTCTGCAAGCCTTGAGCTACACAATCAAGAAGCGGAAAGCGCCGAAAGCGACTAAACTAGTTGATGATGTGAATAAGCATTATGATAAAAAACCCAAGTTTAACTTGGGTTTTTTATTTAATTTTAACTCAGACAACAGCCTAAAATTGATAGACTAGGCCAACATAAGCGAGGTCACTGGTGTCTCTGTCTAGCAAAGGGCTATTGGCAATAACATCATCGAGTTTAGTTCGAGTTATCCCACCAACCAGACTGAGTTGTGTTTTTATCTGATAATGCGCAGTCAACCCTGCGGAATAATTCACAGCGTCATCAGCAGTTAAGTAGCGGAATCGGCCTCGGCTAATATCGATATTTTCACCAGTTATTCCATAGATATAATTAACATAATCAGACTGCTGCCATTCTACATTACCTACTGCCGAGATTTTAAATCCTCGACCATCGTTGTACAGTGGGATTGATACTGAAAAAGTAGCCGTGGTTGAATCTGAATTATCGGAAATATCACTGTGACCAGCGAGCGTAAACCACAGATAGGTGACGCCATAGTTAACCGTGACATCGCCATCCGGCGCGTCATATCCGTCAAAAATCTTATCTTCAGACTTTGCGTCTCGGAATACACCGTCATAGCCATCTTGACGATAGCCCAACCCAGAGTAGACAGATAAATCTTCAGTAATAGGAAAGCGGTAACCAATTAGGCTATCTTTGTTGATAAACCAGTTTCCTTTTTGGATATCGATAATGGGAATTGAGATAAACTCACTGTCAATGCCTTTCCATGGCAAATCTGCAGCCGCGGCTCCTCCCCCTAAACGAACCTGCCATTCGTTAGATTTCGGCTCAATGGCATGACTAAAAGAAGCAAAGGTTAATGTGAAGACGGCAGCAGACGTGAGTGCTGACTTGATTAGATACATACAGAATTCCTTTCGTAAGTTAAAAATTGCGAGAATTTAGAATGTAAGAAGTTTGTTACAAGACTTGGGAAAGTGCTGTTAGAAAGTGTAATAAATTGTCGGGAAACGTTGTTTGAAGTGTTATCTGTTTAAGAAATCGTTGTTGTCTTACATCCCTAATCTACTCGCCACTTCAAAAGGGTTTTTATAAAGTAGCGAGCAGATAGGTGTGTATAAGATTTAACTGGATTGAGTGAGATCAGAATCTGTTAGTAATACAGTTAGTCCATCAACCAGCTCAAATAGCTCAGGCTCGATATCACTGAGTGGTTTTTCTTGTTTTAATCCCGTTTCAATGATCTCAGCCAATTTCTTTAGGGTTGGTACGCCAGTATAACAGCAGGCACCGTGGAATTTATGAACTACTTTGAGCAGCGTCGGGAGATCCTCTGCGTCTTGTGCAGACTCCAACTGCTGCAACGTTTCGGGCACGCTAGAAAGCAGCATATTGAGCATTTCCAATGCTAAATCAGGTTTATTACCCGCTCGCTGTAATGCTAATCCCCAATCTAACATTTGGCTATTAAATGGCGGCACGCTGTGCTGATGACTCTCAATATTTTTTTGTCTCGCTACTGGTGAAGACGCGCTATGGTCGCAAATAATTTGCTTGAGCATATCTTCATCTATGGGTTTAGTCATATAGTTACTAAAGCCATCTTTAAGCAGTTGCTCTTTTTCGCCAGCAAGCGCATGTGCGGTGACTGCGATGATAGGGGTATCCTCATTTAACGACGACTCTCTTATGCTTCTACAGGCGCTTATACCATCCATTATGGGCATTTGAATATCCATAAATATCAGGTCGTATTTTCTTGATTTACATAAACTGACTGCTTGAGCACCATTATGCGCTGTATCTATTGCCTCTACTTGTTCATCTAACAATGTGCATATCAACTTCAAGTTAGCATCGTTATCGTCTGCAACCAGCACTTTAAGTGGCAGACTTGTGGCTTCGATTTCATTGGCACTCATGTCTGGATGGTCTAAACGATAAGGTGCTGCAAGCATTTCGCATAGTTTTCTGTGGTTAAGTGGCTTGCTTAAACAAGCGTCAGCTCCACTGCCAATAAGTGCCTCACGCATATTATGTGAGACGGTATTAACCATCAAATATAGGTAGTCTGCGGATCCGCGAGCTTGCTTGATGTAACTCTTAACGGTTTGCATTTGGTCGACGCTTGCCATAGATCCAATTAAACAGATATCGTAATTAAAATCTTGGCCTAAGGCAGTATCGAACTCTTCTTCGGTAAGGCAGCGAGTGACCTGCATTTCCCACGCTTGTAGTTGAGCTATTACCGCATAATGAGTATGCTCTTGTGGTTCAAAGTAGAGCACGCGTTTATTTTCAAGCGGCTTGCTTGGTAAGTTGTCGTTGTATAGGCGGTTTGGTAATGCAAAGACCGCGTTAAATGAGAAACAGGTGCCATTTCCTGGTGCTGAGTTAAGAGTGATACGACCATTCATCGCCTCAACAATATGCTTAGTGATGATAAGACCTAGACCTGTGCCACCAAATTTACGGGTAATACTAGTATCGGCTTGAGCAAACGGCGTAAATAGTGCGTCTTGCTTATCCTGAGCAATACCGACCCCGGTATCGCTGACAGACACTAGCAACGAGGATTGGGATTCATCCATCAGACGGTGGTTAATATCCACTTTGACTGAGCCTTTTTCCGTGAACTTGATGGCATTACTGATCAGATTGGTCAATACCTGTTTAAATCGCGTAGGATCGCCAATTAAGTTGTCGGGCACTTGGCGATTAACAGAAATGGAAAACTCCAACTGCTTTTCGTGAGCGCTTGGCGCTAATAAGGTCATGACCTCATTGACGGCGTCGCGTAATTCAAACTGGATATTCTCCAGCTCCATAGCACCAGCTTCTAGCTTTGAAAAATCCAAGATGTCACTAATGATGGTAAGCAGGCTATTTGCAGATAGCTCTATGGTATCTAAATAATCTTTTTGGTGTTTATTTAATGGTGTTTTATAAAGTTGACGGGTAAAGCCTATAACACCATTGAGCGGCGTTCTAAGTTCATGACTCATCTTAGCCAAGAAATCCGACTTTACGCGGTTAGCATCTTGTGCCTCTTTTTTGGCAATATTGAGCTGAATATTCTGCGTTTCATACTGCTCTAGGGTTTCACGATAATCACTAGTTGCCTGGTCAATGTGCTTTTGCATTTCGTCTTTTTGATTTGCCATCTTTCTGCCAATAACGATCAAGCCTTGGCGCAAAAGCTCAAATTCACCCCGCATCGGCTCATTGATTGCGATGTCTTGTTTACCTTCGTTGAGCTTGTCTGTGGCTAAAATCAAATTGGCAATTGGTTTGGTTAGCATACGTGACAATCGCATGGCCAACATAACACTAAGTAAAAAGGAGAAAATAATAACAATGGCACTCAAAATCAGCGCGCGTTGCTGCGATATCAACGCTTGGTCTTTACTGATCTCCACAACTAAAATCGCCAGCGTAGCCGGCTCTGCACTGTGCCAATCGGTTTTTTTTGCTAAATGGTTTTTAACTGGTGAATAAAACACAAAGGTATTTTTTAGTGTAGTGACTTCGGTGGTTTGTAGCTTTTGCACTTCACCAAAATAATGTAATTTATCGAATTCACTATGATAATTACTGGTAAGAATAAGCTGATTTTGGCTATCAAACAGCGCGATGCTTTTTACCAGTGGTGCATGTTTATTGTGTGCCTGGCTTAAAATGCGGTGTAAGTGCGCTTTATCTTGTTTTTCTATTGGGTATTCTACTGACATGGCAAGTGAATCTGCAATGCGATTTCCCTGACTTATCAGAATTTCCTCAAGCTCTACGTAGCGATTTATAGTAAAATAACCACCAAGTAGCAAGCCAACCAAAAGGGTTGGCAAAAGAGTGAGTAGTAAAATACTGTCACGCAGGTTTAATTTTGTCATAGGGTCAAAAAAGTGCAGAGAAATCTGTAACTAAGATTATCTTTTACCGACGTGATAAGCAAACAAATGAGGAACCCAATGGCACAGATTTTTCGTGCTAAGAAAGCTGCTAAGCCGTCAAAGCAAATAGAATTAAGCATAGAGTCAATGGATCATCAGGGGCGAGGTGTTGCTCGCCATGAAGGTAAGGTCTGTTTTGTGGCTGGTGCCTTGACTGGTGAGCGAGTGAGAGCACAGGTTGTACAGGCAAAGTCTAAACTGTTGGAAGCGAAGATGACCAAAGTACTTAATGCCTCCACAGAGCGTGTTAAACCGTTTTGCCCGCATTACCAGCAGTGCGGTGGTTGTAGCTTGCAGCATCAAAGTATTGATGGTCAGCTCAATGAAAAGCAACATGCAGTCGAAAAACTTTTTGCGCGTTTTGCCAACATCGAGCACTTACCTTGGCAAGCGCCGATCACCTCTATGGCGCTTCATTATCGCCGTGCAGCTCGTTTGGCATGCATTTTTGATAAACAAAGCAAAAGCGTCAAGTTAGGCTTTAGAGCAAGTCAGTCGAAGCAGATTATCGAAATAGCGCAGTGTGACGTATTGGTGTCGCCTTTTGATCGTATTGTTAACACGCTAAGTGTGCTTGCACAGTCGCTAAGTGAGTTTAGACTAATCAGTCATATTCAGCTTTGTCAGGCTGACAACTATAACTATGTGTTGTGTCGTCATACAAAGCCACTGTCCGCTTCGACTCGCGAAACGCTACAAAACGAGCTGGAAAATTGTCAGGTACTGTTTGACGATGGCGAGACGCCAGTTGTGTATTCCCAGTTGCCGCACTATCACCTTGGTGAATTTGACTTAACACTTGAATTTAAATTGAACAACTTTATTCAAGTGAATCAATCGGTAAATGAAGCAATGCTGCGCCAAGCGACAGACTGGCTACAGCTGAGTAACGATGAAAGTGTCCTCGACCTTTTCTGTGGGGTGGGAAATTTCTCTTTGGTGCTCGCAAAACAAGCAAAAAATGTGATTGGGGTAGAAGGTGAAGCGCAATCGGTTGCAATGGCTCAGCAAAATGCGCAAACTAATAAAATCAGTAATGTTCAGTTTCACTGTTTTGATCTAACCCAGTCGATTGCAGAGGCTGCTTGGTTCGACGCAAATCTGGATGTATTAGTACTGGACCCTTCAAGGCCAGGTGCACTTGAGGTTTTACAGCAGTTACCGTTGACGCAGTTTACCCGTATTTTATACGTGTCATGCGACCCAGTTACACTGGCGCGTGATTCTTTGGTAATAGCACAGGCAGGCTTTGAATTAGAGAAGCTTAGCTTAATGAATATGTTTGTCCACACGGGACATATCGAAACCATGGCGCTGTTTAAAAAGCAGTGTAAATAGCCTGAGCTATGAGGCCGTTATTGCCCGAGCATTAGGCTAGATAATTTACCCGAAAATGAGGCGGGTAAGTAATTTTAAGGAGGTATCAAAACATGGTTGCTACTCGGCAGTCGCATCAAACCACTTTGCCACTGGAGTTTGATGCGCGACTCACTATCTTAAACTTGTCTGAAGATCAAAGAGCATGGCTGCAAAAGGCCTATGAACTTTGTCCCGCGGATGAGTCAACGGAACATCTCAATAACGCCATCGAAATGGTAGAGATCCTTGCAGACTTAAATTTTGATAGCGAATCCTTAGCAACTGCGTTTTTAACTCCTTATTTTGTTGCTGGAAAGTTGTCCCTTGAGCAAGTGGAAGAAGCGCTTGGCAAAAATATCTCTCTGCTTTTAAGAGGGGTGGAGAATATGGACACCATCAGCACTTTGGCACACCAAAGCTCGGGTAAGGTACAAGTCGACAACATCCGCCGTATGTTACTTGCTATGGTGGAAGATGTGCGCGCTGTAGTGATTAAGCTTGCTGAGCAAATCTGCCATTTGCGTGCGGTTAAGAAAGCATCTGAAGAAGAAAGAGTCGTTGCTGCAAAAGCGGCTGCCAATATTTTTGCACCACTTGCGAACCGTTTGGGGATTGGCCAATTAAAATGGGAACTTGAAGATCTCTCTTTCCGTTATTTGCATCCGGATACGTATAAGTCTATTGCCAAGAAGCTTTCTGATAAACGCCTAGACCGCGAAGCCTATATGGAAAATATGGTTAATTCGGTGGCGCAAAAACTTGCGGATGCAGGCATTAAAGCGCAGGTCTATGGACGTCCTAAGCATATTTATAGCATTTATAAAAAAATGGCGCAGAAAAGTTATGAATTCGAACAGTTGTTCGACATTCGAGCGATGCGTGTGGTGGTAGATGAAATTCAAGATTGCTACGCCGCGTTGGGCATTGTGCACACCAGTTGGCGGCATTTAAACAAAGAGTTTGACGACTATATTGCTACGCCTAAGCAAAACGGCTATCAGTCTATCCACACCGTGGTATTTGGTCCTGAGGGCAAAACGGTAGAAATCCAAATCCGTACTGAGGCCATGCATCGGGATGCAGAGCTTGGAGTGGCGGCACATTGGATGTACAAAGAAGGTGCATTGCCGGGCAGAAACTCAGGATACGAGCAAAAAATTAGCTGGCTACGCAAACTGTTGCAGTGGCAAGAAGAAGTGGTAGATGGCAGTGAAATAGCAGATGAGCTGAAGAATCAGGTTGTCGAAGACCGTGTTTATGTATTCACGCCCAAGGGCGATATCTTTGATTTGCCACTAGGCTCGACGCCACTCGACTTCGCTTACTACATTCATTCTAATGTTGGACATCGCTGCATTGGTGCAAAAGTGTTTGGTAAAATAGTGCCTTTCACTTACACATTGCGCACAGGCGATCAGGTAGAGATTCTTACCCAGAAAAATGCTTCGCCAAGTCGAGATTGGTTAAACCCGTCGCTGGGATATATTCATTCTTCAAGAGCGCGCAGTAAGATCCATCACTGGTTTAAGCAGCAAGATAGAGACAAAAATCTTCAAGCGGGTAAGGAAATTTTAGATAGTCATCTGCAAAAACTAGATATTACCTATAAAGATTTAGAACCCGCGATTGACCGCTTTAACTTTAAAGAACTCGACGATTTAATGGTGGCGATTGGTGCCGGTGATATTCGTATCAATCAATTCCTGAACTACGTGCAAGATAAACCTGAGGATACACCTAAGTTAAAAATCTCCTCGCCAAAACACACTAAAGGCGACAAAAACGCAGTGGTCGTTGATGGGGTTGGCAGCTTGATGAGTCATATGGCGAAATGCTGTGAGCCGGTACCGGGCGATGAAATTGTGGGTTACATCACGCAGGGGCGAGGTATTGCTGTGCATCGCTCTGATTGTGAGTCGTTTGCTCATATTACGGATATACATCCAGAGCGTGAGATTGCAGTCAGTTGGTCAGAGGATGTTAAAGCGTCGTACGCCATTACATTAAAAATTGAAGCACACGACCGCCAAGGGCTGATCCGAGACATTAGCGCTGTGCTTGCCAATGAAAAAGTCAATGTGCTCAATATGAATGTACAAACCCAAGACGATAAAAACGTGGCGGTATTTATGATGAAGGTAGAGGTGGATGACCTTTCTGCTATGCATCGCTTGCTGACTAAATTGATGCAAATCGAAGGTGTTTTTGATGCCAAACGACTCTAAGCCTTCTACAGCAATGGGGATAGAGCAGCTGCTAGAGATTATGTCGCAGCTACGCGACCCAAGCACTGGATGCGACTGGGATAAGAAGCAAACCTTTAAAACCATTGTCCCTTATACGTTAGAAGAAGCACACGAAGTTGCCGATGCTATTGAGCAAGGCGACTTTGCTCACTTAAAAGAAGAGTTGGGGGACTTGCTGTTCCAAGTGATTTTTTATGCTCAGCTTGGAAAAGAGCAGGGGTTGTTTGACTTTGCTGACATAGTGCAAACTCTCAATGACAAATTAGTGAGACGCCACCCTCATGTATTTGAAAAGCAGGAAAGCTTAAGCGAAGCAGAGCTTGAGCAGCAATGGCACGCCATTAAACAGCAAGAAAAACAGGCACAAAAACAAGGGGCGTTCGCGGCAGATATTCCAAGCAGCTTGCCTGCATTATCAAAAGCCTACAAAATTCAAAAGCAAGCAGCCAAACTCGGATTTGACTGGCCAAGTTATCACGGCGCGTGGGATAAAGTACAAGAGGAAGTCGCAGAGGTGAGCGAGGCGCTGCAAGTTGATCCACGCTCTGAACATACAGCGGAAGAGGTGGGCGACTTGTTGTTTGCAACTGTGAATGTGAGCCGGCATATAAAACGAGATCCGGAGCAGCTGCTACGTCAAGCCAATGAGAAATTTAAAAATCGCTTTGTGCAAGTCGAAGCCGTTTTGAATGAGTCCTCACTATCACTTAAAGATGCGAGCTTGGAGGAGATGGATGGTGCTTGGGAGACAGTGAAACGTCGTCAACGCAGTAAAAACAGAGACTGATTTTACGGTTTGTTCGTTATTTTAAACGACCTCCTGATAAAATATATTACCGTGCTAAGTCATTTTTAGCTGGAATGACTTAGGTGCTTTTGCTATACTATCGCCCCGTCTTGATTCTTATTTAAATTCCAATTTTCCTGAAATTTCTAGGGTTCGCATGAGTACAAAATTTATCTTCGTAACGGGCGGAGTAGTATCCTCCTTGGGTAAAGGTATTGCAGCTGCTTCTTTAGCCGCTATTTTAGAAGCACGTGGCTTGAAAGTAACGATTCTAAAGCTGGATCCTTACATCAATGTTGACCCTGGGACCATGAGCCCTATCCAACACGGTGAAGTATTCGTAACCGAAGACGGCGCGGAAACCGACCTTGATCTTGGTCACTACGAGCGTTTTATTCGCACAAAAATGACCAAGCGTAATAACTTTACACAAGGCCGTGTATTTGAAGACGTGTTGCGCAAAGAGCGTAGAGGTGAGTACTTAGGTGCCACTATTCAGGTTATTCCTCACATCACAAACGACATCAAGCGTCGCGTGCTTGAAGGCGCGGAAGGCCATGATGTTGCTATCGTAGAGATCGGTGGTACGGTTGGTGATATCGAGTCACAACCTTTCCTAGAAGCAATTCGTCAGCTAGGCACAGAGCTTGGTCGTGAGAGCGCTTTGTTTATGCATTTGACGCTAGTGCCTTTCTTAGGCCCTGCGGGTGAAGTGAAAACTAAGCCAACCCAGCACTCTGTGAAAGAGCTTCGTTCAATCGGTATTCAACCTGATATTTTGATCTGTCGTTCAGATCGTAAATTACCAGCGAACGAGCGCGCGAAGATTGCACTATTCACTAACGTGGAAGAAAAAGCAGTTATCTCGCTACAAGACGTAGACAGTATTTATAAGATCCCTGCGCTATTGAAGTCGCAAGAGCTTGATAACATCATTTGTCGTCGTTTCTACCTTGAGCGTCCGGAAGCGGATTTATCTGAGTGGGAACAAGTACTTTATCAAGAGTCAAATCCTACTGGTGAAGTGACAATTGGTATGGTTGGTAAATACATCGAATTACCGGACGCATATAAATCAGTTAACGAAGCATTGAAGCATGCTGGTTTGAAAAACCGTTTAACGGTGAATATTGAATATGTTGACTCTCAAGATATCGAGAGCAAGGGCACTGAGTTACTTGAGCACCTTGATGCTATCTTAGTACCTGGTGGCTTTGGTAACCGTGGCGTTGAAGGTAAGATTTTAGCTGCAAAGTATGCACGTGAAAACAAAGTACCATACCTAGGTATTTGTTTAGGGATGCAAGTTGCGCTAATCGAGTATGCACGTAACGTTGCAGGTCTTACTGGTGCTAACTCAACTGAATTTGATCTTGAAAGCCCACACCCAGTGGTTGGTCTGATCACTGAGTGGTTAGATGCAGATGGTAAGATTGAAGTACGTGACCACGACTCTGATCTTGGTGGCACTATGCGTCTTGGCGCGCAGCTTTGCCACTTAAAAGAGGGCTCTAAGGTGCGTGAAGTATACGGTAATGCCGAAATCGTTGAGCGTCACCGTCACCGCTACGAAGTAAACAACAACTATGTTGCTGAGCTTGAAAAAGCGGGTCTGCAATTTACTGGTCTGTCAGAAGACAAGAAACTAGTTGAGATTATCGAGAATAAAGATCACCCTTGGTTTATCGCGGCTCAGTTCCACCCTGAGTTCACGTCAACGCCTCGTGATGGTCACCCATTATTTGAAGGTTTTGTTGCGGCGGCATACAGCCACCAAAAAGCATCTTCGTAATAAGAAAAAGCCGTGCTCTTGCACGGCTTTTTTGTTGCAGAAGGTTTTGCAATAGGCGCTAAGAGTAGTGTTTATCGCCAAACTTTTTCTTATCTGCCGGCGCGTCAATGTGATACGTGTAAATTCTTCACTTTGCGAAGCAACAGAGATAAGGCAAACTTTAAAGCGGGTTTATTGACCCTGAATTCGCCTGCGACAGAAGCAGTGCAACACACACCACTTTGGGAATAAGAGGAATCAAGATGTCAAAAATCGTTAGAGTGATTGGCCGTGAAGTTATGGACTCACGCGGTAACCCAACAGTAGAAGCGGACGTACACCTAGAGTCAGGTGCATGGGGCCGTGCATGTGCGCCATCAGGTGCATCTACGGGTACCCGTGAAGCACTAGAGCTACGTGATGGTGATAAGTCTCGTTACTTAGGTAAAGGTGTATTAACAGCGGTAAACTACGTAAATAACGAAATCGCGGCAGCACTTGAAGGTCAAAACGCGCTAGAACAACGTGCAATCGACCAAATTATGTTGGACTTAGACGGCACTGAAAACAAAGAAAAACTAGGTGCGAATGCCATCCTTGCGGTATCTCTAGCAACAGCAAAAGCAGCTGCACAAGACAAAGGCGTGGCGCTATACGAGCATATCGCAGACATCAACGGTACAGCAGGTCAGTACTCAATGCCAGTTCCGATGATGAACATTATCAATGGTGGTGAGCACGCGGATAACAACGTTGATATTCAAGAGTTTATGGTTCAGCCTGTTGGCGCAAAGAGCTTCCGTGAAGCACTACGTATGGGTGCTGAAATCTTCCATAGCTTGAAAAACGTACTTAAGTCACGTGGCCTGAACACTGCTGTTGGTGATGAAGGTGGTTTTGCTCCAGACCTTAAGTCAAATGAAGAAGCGCTAGAAGTGATTGTTGAAGCGGTTGCAGCAGCTGGCTACGAAATGAACAAAGACGTAACACTAGCACTTGACTGTGCAGCGTCTGAGTTTTATGTCGATGGCAAGTATGACCTAAAGGGCGAAGGTAAAACATTCGACTCGGAAGGTTTTGCAGGCTTCTTGGCCGATCTTGCAGCACGTTACCCAATTGTATCAATCGAAGATGGCCTAGACGAAAGCGACTGGGCTGGCTGGAAAGTCCTAACAGATAAAATCGGCGATAAAGTTCAGCTAGTGGGTGATGATCTTTTTGTTACTAACACTAAGATTTTAAAGCGTGGTATTGAAGAAAGCATTGGTAACTCAATCTTGATTAAATTCAACCAGATTGGTTCACTGTCTGAAACGCTTGATGCCATCAAAATGGCGCAAGATGCTGGCTTTACTGCCGTTATTTCACACCGCTCTGGTGAAACTGAAGACGCAACCATTGCTGATTTAGCAGTGGCGACAGCGGCAGGTCAAATTAAGACAGGTTCACTTTGTCGTTCGGATCGTGTAGCTAAGTACAACCAGTTACTACGTATTGAAGAAGCGCTAGGTGAAAAAGCGGTATACAAAGGTCGTAGTGAAATCAAAGGTCAGTAATTAGCATTACTTGATGTATTGTAAAAACGCCAGTTTAGTTACTGGCGTTTTTGTTCCTAACGTTCATCACCAAACTTCACAATGCCCTTGGCCATATCGGAATGTCCAACAGACTTGAAGTGAATTACAAGTATCATCCATCGTTGCTGCTCCATTACCTCCAGCAACAGCTGGTGTCATCTTGGTCACAAGTATTTTGTTCACACTAAGTTCTTTAATCGATTTTTTGTTGAACTTTAATTTCATTGTCGTTTCCTTCTATAAAAAATATAAATGTTAACCAAATCCATACAAGATGTTGGTTGTGTTACATTTGTACTTTTTGTATAAAAAGTCAACAGGTGTTTTTAAGCACCAAACTCTTGCGCTAATATCGATTGGGTGAAATTAATTTTCAAATAAAAACCTCTTGGCAAAGTTTGCACTATTTTACCGTTAGGCCCTATAGCGTCGGTAAGCGCTTTGGCATTTGCCGCTTTTGGCCTTATCTGCATGACTTCTCCAAGATGCCCTGAGATTTCCTCTACATGGCCCGTAGCGATTAACTCGATTTGCTCTTCCCAGTCTCTTCGTAACAATTGTTCTTGATGCGCGTCTGGCCGCCATAAGAAGCCGTGTCCAATAACCCTATCTATTAAAGGAATTTCTCGCTCGGCTAATATGGGTAGCCAAAGAACGTGAGCTAATTTCTTTTTAACACTCGACGCTTCCCATGTTAATCCTGTTAACTGAGTCAGCGGCACGACAGAAACATAGGTGGTCTCTAGCGGTTTGCCTTGATAGCTTATGGGCAAAGTCTTGAGTTCAACGCCAATATGCTCAAAATCAGGCACAGGCTTTGAGCCCGCGGTGGCACCTAAGGCCGCTTCTATGAGTTGTCCTACCCAGCCTTTCTCTTTGAGCAAGTCTTGTGGTGTTTTAAACGAGAGCTGATGAGCGAGTTCACCTAATGTTAAACCGGCTATGTTTTCAACACGCTGCATAAGTTCGCCCACAGAGCGTGGTGGTGTAACTGATGGCAAGCGATACTCCTGAGTCTATCCCCTAAAAACACGATTATAAAAGAAATCATGTGGTGAAGTAAGTTGGTTATTTTGCACTCAACTTAAGTGTGGTTTGTTATTTCAACATATGGTTAAAGTAATAACTTTATTATCTATATGATAAATATGAAGTTATTTTTATTTTGCTACAGTCAGAGCGGCTTGGAAATCTTATGGCTTTGGATAAATACAAGACTATAAACATAATTATCCACAGAATATGTGGAAAACCTGAGGTTTGAAGTGTGTAATTGTGGATTTGTTCGTAATTTGAACTGAAAAACACTTAGTTATGCACAAGTTGTGGGTAACTTGAGAGTATGCTGAGATAATTTAGGTATAGAATGGAATTAAATTTGCCGTGGCGCGGGAGTTGTGGAACAATCATTAAAAATCGACTTATAAATGAGGCACTAAGGTGATTGATGCCGAAGGGTTTCGTGCCAATGTCGGAATAGTGATTTGTAATAATCAGGGGCAGGTTTTTTGGGCCCGTCGTTACGGACAACACTCTTGGCAATTTCCTCAAGGCGGAATAGATCAAGGGGAAACACCTGAGCAAACGATGTATCGTGAACTTCATGAAGAAGTTGGACTTAGGCCAGAAGATGTTGAAATAGTAGCAAGTTCTAAACATTGGTTACGTTACAAACTACCAAAAAGGTTAATTAGACGAGATTCAAGCCCAGTCTGTATCGGGCAAAAGCAGAAATGGTTTTTATTGAAACTTAGGTGTAAAGATGAAGACGTAGACTTATTACGTACGCATCACCCTGAGTTCGATGATTGGCGCTGGGTTAGCTATTGGTATCCAGTACGTCAAGTTGTATCGTTTAAGCGTGATGTCTATCGTCGAGTGATGAAGGAATTCGCTCCGTTTGCGATGCCATTTGGTAAACGTGAACAGCAAGGGCAAAAGGATTTCTGGCGCACAAAACGATAAAAATAGGAGCAGCAGGTGTTAGCAACGTTAAGATCGATTGCTGAGTCAGTGGCACAGCAAAGTGACCTACAAAGCGCGTTAAATTGCTTTGTTACTATGGTCAAAGATGCCATGCACACTGAATGCTGCTCAGTTTATTTTGCCGATTACAGTCAAGATAACTTTATCCTGATGGCAACGGATGGCTTAAACCCTGAAGCAATCGGAAAATTCCGCATGGGATTTACCGAAGGCCTAGTCGGTCTTGTTGCCCAGCGTGAAGAGCCAATTAACGTTGCCCACGCCCAATCACACCCAAGATTCAAACTGTCACCTGAGGTCAATGAAGAAGGCTACAATGCTTTCTTATCAGTACCTGTTGTACACCAGCGTAAAGTGCTTGGAGTTATTGTGGTGCAGCAAAAGATTGCTCGTGTATTTAGCCATGATGAAGAGTCCTTTCTTATTACGCTTTCAGCGCAATTGGCTTCACAGCTTGCCAACACCGAGATCCAAACTTTACTTCAACAAGATGCAAGCAGTCACAGAACCTCAGTGTTAAAAGGGGTATCAAGTGCTCCAGGTATTGCCTTAGGCGATGGTTATGTGGTGTTACCCCATATTGATTTTGCGAGTATTGAACCACAGCATAGTGACAATATTCAGCAGCAAATTCAGCTGTTTCATCAAGCGGTGGCCGCGACTCGGCAAGAATTCCATATTTTAGCCAAAACTCTGAGTGATGATATTCCAAAAGAAGCGGTAGCTGTGTTTGAGGTTTACCAACAACTTTTGGATGCCAAGAGTTTAGGTAAACAAGTAGAGTCTGAAATACAACAAGGCTGGAACGCGAAAACAGCGCTAAAGCTTGTTATCGAAAAGCTTGTGGCTCAGTTTGATATGATGAGCGACCCTTATATCAAAGAGCGTGCGATTGATGTTAATGATATTGGCCTGCGCGTGCTCCAGCATTTAGTCTCAACTGAACAAGCTGTTAAACACTATCCAGATAATACGATTCTAATCGCCCATACTTTGACTCCAACTATGTTAGCGCAAGTACCAAAAGAAAAGCTCAAAGGGGTCGTCAGTGTGCATGGCTCGGCCAACTCTCATGCCTCCATTCTCACTCGTGCGATGGGCGTCCCCGCTATTTGGGGCATAGAAGACATTCCATTATTACAGTTTGATGGTAAGTCTATGATCATGGATGCGTATTCTGGGCGGCTTTATATTTCGCCTTCGCAAATGTTGGTCAATGAGTACGTTGAAATCAAACGTAAAGACAACATTCTGCATGATAAGTTTGAAGCGGAACATGATTTGCCGCCTATTACACTCGATGGTGAGCGTATAAATTTACTCTTAAATGCTGGGCTTGATCTATCGACCGAGACATTAAGCGCCAGTTATTGCGATGGCGTTGGTCTTTATCGAACTGAGTCTTGGTTTATGCAAAAAGGCCAATTCCCAACACAATCGGAGCAAGAAGTCTGGTATCGCGAGGTGCTATCACGTTATCACCCTGAGCCCGTAGTGATGCGGACTTTAGATATCGGTGGCGACAAAATTCTAGATTACTTTGATATCAAAGAAGAAAACCCATTTTTAGGGTGGCGGGGCATTCGTGTATCGCTGGATCACCCCGAGCTTTTCTTGGATCAAATCAAAGCGATGATCAAAGCAAACGCAGGTCTTGGCAACTTACAGATCATGTTGCCTATGGTGGGTCATAGTGAGGAAATAGATGAAGCGATGGCACTCATTGAGCAGGCTTGTTTTGAGTTGCAAGACGAATGGGCCGATCCTTTTTATACCATCGACCGACCAGAAATCGGCGTGATGCTCGAAGTACCGTCTAGCGTGTACTTGTTACCTGAGTGGTCGAAAAAAATTGATTTTTGCTCTGTGGGCAGTAACGATTTGACGCAGTATTTATTAGCCGTTGATAGAACCAACGCGCAAGTAGCGGATCTTTTTGACCCTTATCACCCCAGTGTATTACGAGTGTTAAACCAGATTGCACAGCAGTGTGAATTACACGAGCTGCCTTTTAGCCTGTGTGGAGAATTAGGCGGTGAGCCTGAGGGAGCAATCTTGCTTATTGCAATGGGGTATCGCCGTTTGAGTATGAATATTTCATCACTGAACAAAGTAAAATGGGTGTTACGTAGACTGAGAGTAACGGATATGGAAGCTTTACTTGAAAATTGTTTAGCACAGCCGTCATCTAAGCAAGTGCGCCGAATTATTAAAGAATTTATGATAGAACATCATTTTGCAGAATTACTCTATACCAGCCACCAAGCAAAGGGTGCTTCTTAAGGCTATTTACGCTACCATTACGGCGCTATAAGAATAAGAGCTTGTTGATGGAAACTATTATACTCATCGTTGTACTTTGCGCTTTGCTCGGCTGTGCAGTTGGCTTTTTGGCAGGTCTACTTGGTATCGGCGGCGGGCTGCTGATAGTCCCTATTTTATCTGTCATCTTGACCAAATTTAATGTTATACCCACAGATCAAGTGGTGTTAGTTGCAATTGCGACGTCTCTCGCCTCCATTATTTTCACTTCGACATCTTCAGCCAAAGCACATCATAAAAATGACAATGTTCCATGGCACATTGCTCCATGGGTGATGTTAGGTGTGGCAGTCGGCGCGTTGGGCAGTGGTTTTGCCGCAGTGATGTTGCCTGAAAAACTCGTCAGAATTATTTTTGTGGTTAGTGTTGTGGGCATTGCATTGAAAATGGCTTGGAGTTCCAGAAGACCGCCACAATCAACCAGAGCTATACCGCAAGGACCGATACTTGCGATGCTAACCTCGGTAACGGGGGCGCTGTCTGCAATGATTGGTATCGGCGGGGGAGCATTAATCGTCCCACTACTGACATTTTTCTCTGTTGATATGAAAAAAGCGATAGGATGTGCGTCTGCCAGTGGTATTGTTATCGCTATCTTTGGCTCCTTTGGCTATATCGCCTCTGGCAGCCAACATGTGGATATTGAGCATGGATTTTTAGGTTTTGTCTATTTACCGGCTTTGTTTGGTATAGTGGCAACTTCATGGTTTATGGCGCCTATTGGTGCTAAAGCTACGCACCACTTACCAGTCACAACGATTAAGAAAGTGTTTGCGGCGTTACTCATTGTTATCGCTGGCAATATGTTAATGAATTAAGGAAAGGCTATGGCTTTGCAGTTTCCACAGATAGACCCTGTGATTTTTTCCATCGGACCGTTAAGTGTTCGTTGGTATGGATTAATGTATTTAATCGGCTTTATGTTCGCCATGTGGTGGGCAGGGAAAGAAGCAAAAAAACCAAACTCTGGTTGGAATAAAGACCAAGTTGGCGACCTAGTTTTTTACTGTATGCTCGGTGTGATCTTGGGCGGGCGAATTGGTTACGTGTTGTTTTATCAATTCTCTCATTTTATTGAAAACCCGCTTTATTTGTTTAGGGTGGACCAAGGCGGTATGTCTTTCCATGGCGGTGCATTGGGCGTTATAACGGCAATTATCGTGTATGCGCTTAAAAACAAACGTTCGATTTTATCGGTAGGTGACTTTGTCGTTCCTATGGTGCCTGTTGGGCTTTTTGCTGGTCGTATCGGTAACTTCATTAATGGCGAATTATGGGGTCGCGTAACGGATGTTCCCTGGGCATTTATTTTCCCAACGGGCGGACCACAGCCGCGCCACCCATCACAACTTTATGAAGCGTTTTTTGAAGGGTTGGTATTGTTTGTGATGTTGGTATGGTTTAGGAAAAAACCGCGCCCAGCGGGCAGCGTAGCAGGTCTATTTTTAGCCGGTTACGGTGTCTTCCGCTTCTCAATCGAGTATTTCCGTGAACCAGATGCACATATTGGCTTATATGGTGGCTTTATTTCTCAAGGTCAGATCTTATCCCTCCCTATGGTGATTGCAGGCGCTATCCTTATGGTATGGGCATATAAGCGAGAAAGTAGCAACCCATCTAACGAGCAAGTTAAAAGTTAAAGAGTAGCGAACAATGAAGCAATATTTAGAACTGATGCGCCATGTGCGTGATAATGGCACAAAAAAAGAAGACCGCACTGGCACTGGCACAGTGAGTGTTTTTGGATACCAGATGCGCTTCAACTTGCAAGAAGGCTTTCCGCTTGTAACGACGAAAAAGTGTCATCTACGCTCGATTATCCACGAGCTACTTTGGTTCTTGCAAGGCGATACTAACATCAAATACCTAAAGGAAAATGGCGTTAGCATTTGGGATGGCTGGGCAACGGATGAAGGGGACTTAGGGCCAGTTTATGGCAGCCAGTGGCGCTCTTGGACGGGGCCAAATGGTGAAGTGATAGATCAAATCAAAGATGTTGTAGAGCAAATCAAAACCAACCCTGACTCTCGTCGCCTGATTGTGAGTGCTTGGAACCCTGCGCTTTTGCCTGATACTAACTATTCACCGAAAGAAAATGCAGCGATGGGCAAACAAGCGTTGCCACCTTGCCACACGTTATTTCAATTTTATGTACTAGATGGCAAGCTTTCTTGCCAGCTTTATCAGCGCAGTGCGGATATTTTCTTGGGTGTGCCCTTTAACATCGCAAGTTATGCGCTGTTAACGATGATGATTGCACAAGTTTGTGACTTAGAAGTGGGTGATTTCGTACATACTTTCGGCGATGCCCATTTATACCTAAACCATATGGAACAAGTTGAAGAGCAGCTAAGCCGAGCGCCGTTTGCGAAGCCACAAATGCAGATCAACCCTCAAGTAAAAGACATATTTGGTTTTAAGTTTGAAGACTTTGAACTGGTGAACTACGAATGTCACCCGCATATAAAGGCACCAGTCGCGATTTAGGAACATTTATGAAAGCCGTTATTCCAGTGGCGGGTCTTGGCACCCGCATGTTACCAGCAACGAAGGCCATTCCAAAAGAAATGCTGCCAATTGTCGATAAGCCTCTGATCCAGTATGTGGTAGATGAAGCAGCGGCCGCTGGCGTCAAAGAAATTGTCCTGGTAACCCATTCAAGTAAAAACTCAATTGAAAACCACTTTGATAAAAGCTTTGAGTTGGAAGCAACACTGGAAAAACGGGTTAAGCGTCAGCTGCTAGAAGAAGTACAATCTATATGCCCCAAAGGCGTTACGCTGATCCATGTGCGTCAAGGTGAGGCTCGTGGCCTTGGTCATGCCATCAACTGCGCTGCACCTGTGATTGGCGATGAGCCCTTTGTGGTTATGCTGCCCGATGTATTGGTCGATGACGCTGCATGCGATCTAACAAAAGATAATCTTGCTGATATGATCGCGCGTTTTAAAGGGTCAGGTAATAGCCAAGTGATGGTAGAAGCGGTAGCGCCTGAACTCGTCTCCCAGTTTGGTATTGTGGATTTGGGAGGAGCAGCGCTAGTGCAAGGAGAGTCAGGCGCAATGCAGTCTATTGTCGAAAAGCCTGAACAACAAAATGCGCCTTCAAACTTAGCCGTTGTTGGTCGTTACGTACTTAACAAATCTATTTGGCCACTTTTGGCAAAAACACCGTTAGGTGCTGGTGGTGAAATTCAACTGACCGATGCGATTGCTATGTTGATGGAGCGAGAGCAAGTGGATGCATACTCGCTACGTGGAAAAAGCCATGATTGCGGAAGTAAAATTGGCTATTTAAAAGCGATAGTTGAGCATGCGATGCGAAGAGAAGAGTATTCGACTGAGCTTGCTTCTCTTATCGATTCTATTGCAAAAAGTTAAATGTACCGATATTTGCGGTAAAAGCATTTGGTTATTTACCGCGATTTATGTACCATAGCAGAAAATGGATTTTTGTTATAACTTATTGTGAATATTCAGTTTTTTAAACTTATACTACTCGGCTCTGTAATCACCTTAGGTGGCTGTAGTCATTCAGTTCAGCAGCCCTCGCAGTTAAGTGAGCAACAGCTCAAAAGTATTAAGCGATTGAGCTCGTTAGAAGAGGATCTCTCAAACCTGCTGACTTTGTTAGAGTCTCAAGCTAGCGTCGATAATATCCAAGCAGCATCGACTACTGACATAGAGGTTAAGCGTTATTCCGCCAGTAAACAAAAGGCGAATCAAACGACTGGAATTCAACTCAAGTTGTTTCCAATATCCATCAATTCCATGCCTCAAGTTGAGCAACATCAAGCGCTATTAGTGGCAGTAAAGCGAAAGTTTCCTAGTATATTCTCTGAGGCCGAATTTCGAATTCAAGCATTTGAAATGCGGGATTGGGCAACAGTTTCTGGATTAAGATCAACTCAAGAAGCAAAAATCTACTGTAGACTATTTTCTATCCAAAGCATTGATTGTAGGAGATTAATGCTTTAATTTTTACTAAAGTTTTCCCATTTGGGAACGATAAACAATAAGTCACCAAAAAAATGGCATTGCGGTGATGATAAAAATGACTCCTAAAGGAATTTAAAGATGAAAACACTGATTAAATCTGCGCTTGTTGCAAGCTCTATTTCCGCTGCTTTACTTACTTCTTCAGCAATTGCTAAAGATACTGCCCGTCTTGAAGTTAAAGTAGAAGTTAAAAACTTATTTTCAGCGGAAGCTGGTGATCCGCTTGATTTCGGTATCATTCGAGTGCAGGGTGATGCAGCTGATGTCGCGACGATGAAGATTGAAGCGGATCCAACACTGACCGATCCTGAAATTAAGAATACTGGTGACGCAGTAATAAACCTTATTAGTACAGGTGGAGCAGGCTCTATCAATATCACTGATGCAGCGCCAAACACTGAGCTAACGATTACGGTTCCGGCTGCAACTACGGTTGATAGCGTGGGTAATGCCTCTTTTGATTTAAAGGATTTTGAGTTTTATGTGGTAAGCGGTGCACAACCTAATAGTGAAGTGACAAACAACAAGTTTAGGGTTGATGCAAATGGTGCCGCAACGCTTTCCGTTGGTGCGACATTAAGTACGAAAGCACTTTCTGGAACAGATACGTATGGTGGTGGTGTATACACCAGTAAAGTTGATATCGAAATCGCTTACTAAAACATGTGGCGTTACATGGTACTGGCATTGCTTTTTGCCAGTCACTTGGCCAAAGCTCAAGATATATCGGTCGTTAAGAAATTGAGCTTTGGCACTATTGCGATTATTGACCAAAATAGCGCAGGCACTTTGACAATAGAACCTAATGTTAGGCCACAAACCTCAAGCAATATTCTATTCGTAGAGTTTGGTCATGCGGCAGAAATCCTCTTGACCGATTTTCCTCACAATCGCCAAATTAGCGTCCAATCTACCATTTACAACGACTGGTTTGGATATTGGAATCTTGGTGCATCCGATGCCTTCCAATTGACAGAGCTGTATCACGAGAAGGCGATTTACACCGATAGTGTTGGGTCTGGTGAGTTTAAGGTCGGTGGTCAATTGCGCTTTGCTGGCAATGGTAAATCGCTATCGGATGGAGTGCAAACCTTGAACGTTGAAATAACTTTGTCTTACTAAATTATGAATAAATTAATATTAACGCTGCTTTTGTTTTGTTGCTGTAAAGTAAGCGCCAATCTGATGATCACCCCAACACGGGTTGCTTTCGAAGAGCGTCAGAGAATAGAGAGGGTTACAATCATTAATAATGGTGATGTGACCAAATCTTATCGACTTGAATTTCAAGAGAAGCTAGCACTTAAAGAAGGTGGTTATGCCAACTTTGCCGAGCAAAAAATGAACCCTATGGCTGCAAGCCATTTCATTCGTATTTCACCTAGGCAAGTAACACTAGGGCCTGGTGAGCGTCAGGTAATAAAGCTGGCTGTGCGCAGAAAGGCGAATATGGAACAAGGAGAGTATCGCTCACATTTGCTTTTTAGGGAGCTGCCGAATAATAAAGGCAAGCTGCAAGAAGGTATCAATATTGACGTGCTGATGAGCTATAGCATTCCGGTGATGCTACGAGTTGGCGATGCGAACCCGCAAGTACAGCTTGAGGATGTCATTGTAAGCAACGCGAAAAATGGTCGTCAGGCAATTACGGTACTACTTAATCGAACTGGGAAATATAGTAGCTTTGGCGAATTATCCGCTTATTGGCAGGGGAAAAATGACGTTAAACCGGTGCGGATCGGAGTATTAAATAAGTTTGCCGTATATCCAGAGCTTAATCAAAGGAGTGTAGAATTCTCGATAGACCCTGCAATTAAGCTTGGGCCATCAGGCAAGGTCTTAATCAAGTATGTGGGTGATGAGGAGTACACTGACCGCACCTTTGTAGATGATTCGGTATCTTTGTAGTTTAGGGTAAGCGAACGTAATGAGAGCCCCCGCTATTTGGCGCGCGTTACTAATTGGCATACTATGCTATCAACCTGCTATGGCATCGCAGGTTGATACTTTGCAACAGCTATTAGAACGGGTTGAACGAGTGAAAGCAAAACTTGCGATACAGCAAAGTGAGCGGGTGGTCTCTCGGGTTGATGTTGGTACGGAACTGTTTTTATCCGCTTATAAAGGAAATTTATATTTAGGTGAAGTGATCGCGGTGACGTCGGAACAAGGCGTCAATGTGGAACTCTTGAGCTTGTTTTCAGCTTTGGGCTTTGTGGTATCAGAAGATGTATCAGGAACTTTTGATGGCTGGTTCTTCACACCTGAAAACACCTTTAGTCTTAATGCCAAAGCGCATTTAGTTGAGAGCAAAGGGCAGCGAACGCAATTGAGTGATAAGGAAGTTCAGGTTATCAATGGTGAGGTATTTCTCGCCGATTATATCGTTGCGACCTTATTCGATGTGAGCCTGTTTACCGATATACAGGATTTATCTCTTACGGTTAAAAGTAGGCAAATTCTGCCAATAGAAGCGCAGCAACAGCGATTAGGAAGAGAAGTTGTCAGGTTTGACCGCAATGCCAGCGCAACATTACCGTGGCGACCAAGTCCTTATCAAAGCATCGGTAAACCAGTGCTGGATGCTCAGATAAATGCGCAGGTGACTGAAGACATTAGTCAGACGTCTTATTCCCTTATTGGTTCGCAAGACATCGCCTATTGGCAAGCTCAGTATTTTATTGCTGGTAGAGAGGGAGATGTGATTAATCGCTCACGATTATCCCTAAACCGTGCTTCTAAAAAAGCCGATGTTTTACCGTTTGGCAACTTTACCAAGGTATCGCTCGGTGATGTACAGAGTGTTCAAGTTGGAGTTGATGCGCTAAATGAAGAAGGGCGAGGAGTGAACTTCAGTAACGCGCCGTTAGATAGCCGCACTAACCGTCAGCGTATTGTCATCTCAGGTCCTGTTCAGGTAGGGTGGGACGTAGAGCTTTATCGAAATGGATTGCTAATAGGGCAAGAAAATAATGTTCAATCTGGGCGCTATGAGTTTGAAAATATTGATTTACTATTTGGTGAAAATACCTTTGAACTGGTGATGTATGGAGGGCAAGGTCAAGTATCAAAAGAAGTGCAGACCTATTATGTTGAACAGAGCATCGTAAACGAAGATGAAGGCTTTTTTGCCGTATCAATTACTGAGACGGGCAAAAGTATACTGGGCGACAAGACTGCGGTATCAGGAGCATCAAGCTGGCAAGTAAATGGTCGATTTGACTACGGCCTTACTAAAAATTTTGCGGTGTATGCAGGCTTGCAGCATCGTCAAGGTGTAAAAAATAGCGCCTCAGAACAATACTTTTCTACAGGATTTAACACCAATATTAATAAACGACTATTACTGGATGTTGACTATAGTAAGAGCGAAGCGAACCAACGTCTCTCTGCAAATACTCGAACCCGTCTATTTGGCCAGCAGGTAGGTGCTAAATTTGAGCTAAAGGAAGATTTAGAACGGGATGAAAATGCGACCGAGATAAAATTAACGGCGGCGGGAGATTGGTCTCTTTTTGATGCCGCTAAAATTTACTATCGTGCTGAATACTTTCAGCTTAATAGAGCTAATATAGACACCACCGAGCAAGCGTCGCTGCTGTTTAGCACGGGGAATTATTGGGGCACTTTCAGTAACCAATTTGTGTGGCAAGCGCAGACAGATCAAGCCAGCGATGTGAGTGGCTACTTGCGCTGGCAGCGAAGGATTTTTGGGATATATAGTCGTTTTACTACTTGGTATGACATAGAACCTGCTAATGAAATTACAGCTGCTGAGCTAGAGTTGAGCAAAGCGCTAAGTCCGGAGCTTGATCTTGGCATTACCTTATACAAAGACTTTGCTGCGGAATACTATAAAACCGAACTTGGATTGAGCTGGAACCATGATAAGTTTCGGTTGTTAACAGACTTGCAATACGATAACGATGATAACTGGCAACTAGGCCTCTCTGGACAAGTAAGTATTGGAGCGGGCGAAACCGTAGATCAGGTTTTTTTAACTGGCAAACGCTTGTCGCAGTTTGGCTCTTTGATGATTCGTGCTTTTATCGACCAAAATAATAACGGCTATCTTGACGATGGGGAGTTACCGCTGAAGGGGGTAACTATAAAAGCATTGCAAAACTTTGCACAAGGTAAAACTGACGACGACGGTGTGGCTCTATTACCCGCAATGGTTAATTACAAACGAACAGATATTATTGTTGACAAAGAAACGATCCCTGAACCCTTTTTAATTCCCGCTAATGATGGCTTTTCATTCACTCCAAGACCCGGTCATATTGAATATGTTGAAATACCATTTGTAAACTCGTCGGAAGTTGAAGGTATTGTTGAAATCAATGAGGGTACTGAGCGCCGACCTGCAGGATTCACTACCGTGAGTTTACTTGATGAAACGGGTAACGAAGTCGCGCGCACTCAGACGGCATATGACGGCTACTATGTATTTACTGGTTTGAAGCCTGGGACTTACCGTACAGCAATAAGTGATGCGAAAAGGCTCGCGGTAGCCAGTACTCAACAGATAGAAGTGGAGTTAAGTGCAGGGGGAGACTTGCTGCTTGATGTAAATCACGAATTACAACAACAGCGCGCAACCACGCGAGAGTTTGCTGTAGTTGGACGCTTCAAGACATTAACGATATTAAAAGTGTATGCGGCGATTTTGGCTAAGCGTTATCCCGCGTTATTAAGCGGTGGTTTTGGGTATGCGCAACAAGAAGGCGACGCCACTTATTTACTTATATTAAGAGATGACGCCACACAAAATGCGGCAAATATTTGCCAAAATCTACTTCCCTTCAAAGTTTCTTGCACGGTGGAAGCCTTAACTATTTATGAAAGAGAAAACAATGCAATCAATTAAGTGGCATCTCATTATGCTCAGTTTCGTTGCGTTAAGTGGTTGCCAAGCAACTGCGAGCAAGAGTCAACTTGACTCATTACAAATGAAGAAGCAGATATCTTTATTGGAACAGCAGGTAAGCACCTTACAACAAGAAGTAGAACAGCTCAGAGCGCTAAAACAGCAGGTTGCTAGGTTTGAAGAAGTGCAGGAAGATTTAGATGTTATTGCAATGCAGCTATCAAATTCGCTTGCAAAGCAAAAGCATGCTGAGCTTTTAGCAGAGCAACCCGAGCAAGTGATAGAGCAAAAAACAAAGCCCACCGAGAAACAAAAACAGCCTGTCGAGATAGCTGAATTCGCAATTCAATTGGCCTCTACAACGGAATATACCAAGCTTAGGCAAACCTACGAGCAACTCAAGGATAAGTTACCGCAAGACTTTGCAACAAGCGAAGTGAATATCGAGCAAATAGATATTCAAAATACGAAATATTATCGGCTCAAATTAGGTGCATTTGCAGATAAGGCCTCTGCATACAAAGGTTGCCAGCAACTTAAGCGTGCAGGTTTAAGCTGTTTGGTTAGCCATTACACCAGTCATCGACTTTAAAACTTGGTGCGTATTTTGCATTTTATCCAATAAGTTTATCGTGGGCTTGGTGAAATGAAATATCTAGCACTCATAGTGATTATGTTGTTGGCAGGGTGTACAAACAGCCAACAGGTCGGCAAAAGAGAAGCGACCCAGCAGCAAGAAATCTTACCTGACTTAGATGGGGTTGGCGCTCAGTTAGCCGCGGAACTCGGGCAGTATGTACGGCCGTTCAAGCCGAACTCAACGGTTGCTGTGACGAGTTTTTTTAAGGCTAATCAGCTGGATGATACCGTTGCTGGGCAAGGTTCAGGCTTGAGCGTGGCCTTGCAAGAATCCCTCATGACCCATTTAAGTCAAATGGGGGCAGATGTCGTGGAATATCGACTCAGAAACGCTTTATCTTTACAAAGTTCTGCCGATAGTATGTTAAGTCGAGAATTGAATGTGCTGAATCAGCGCCAGAAAATTGACCTCGTGGTGGTCGGGACAATCGTAGAAAGTCGTGATACCTATTTGGTCAATGCGCGGCTGGTTGATACGTTACATAATCGAGCCGTCTCAGCCGCATCAATCAGCATTCCAAAAGCTGTTATGTGGGGTACGGAGCGTGTCACAAATCGTGACGGTCAGATTATACGAAGCCAATATTAGTGGAGATGAAAGTAATGAAAAAAGTATTAAGTTTGGTTTTGCCGCTTTCATTGATGGTTGGCTGTGCTCAGAGTAGCTTTTTTGCGGTGGATAATGCTCAGGCTGAGCCCGTGCGTAATGGCTTTGAAAAATCTTCGATGTATCAAAGTAATCCAAACGGTATGAAACAATTCTCTGTTTCTCAGCAAATGGCTGGTAAGAATGTCACTCACTATGTTCAAAGCATTATGCAAGACATGGTAGCAAACTTGAAACACGTGAATGAGAAAACGCCGGTAGCAGTGACAAGCTTTGTATTTTTAGATAAAGAATTTGATAAAGGTTCCTTGTTGGGTAACCAGTTGGCTGAAAGCTTTATCCATGAGCTTCATGCGTTTGGGATCCCTGTTGTGGACTTTAAAACAACAGACTATATCCGGGTGACACCTGAAGGCGATTTCATTTTTAGCCGTGACTTTTTAGAGCTATCTGACGACCATCCTTTTTTGTATGTGCTAGGTGGTACTTTGGTGAATCATCAGGGCGGGGTTATGGTTAATGCCAGAGTGGTTGGGCTTAGAAGTAAAAGTGTCGTGGGTTCTGCTCAAGGCTTTTTACCGCAAAACGTAGTTAACGCCCTACAAGATGGTGCGGCATACGATGGCATTCGTATAGAGCGTGCGAACTAATTCGGAGGCGATGATGAAAAATGTAGTGCTATTTGCGACGACACTTGCATTACTCGGTGGCTGCGAAATGACAAAACAAACGGCTTCCGAACCTACAGAAACGCAGCAATCCGACATGGAAATATTATATGCCATGATGGAAGAGCAAGAGCGTAATGAAGATTCACAAGCCGCGGTATTGCAAGATATTGGCTTCGTTAGCTATCGTCATCGCAAAGAAATTGCTAACTACGCCAATCAAATTGCGTTGGAACTGTCAGATACTGTATTAGGGCAAAAGCCTGAGTCGATAGCGGTAGCCAGTTTTGTCAACTTTAATGAATCATTAAGGGATACAAACCAGCTAGGAAACCAATTGGCTGAGTCCTTAATGCATCAAATGCAAAAGCTGGGTTATCAAGCGTTAGACTTTAAAGCATTGGGGAAAATTGAAGTGACATCCAGTGGCGACTTGACTTTTTCGCGTAAAGCAAGCCGCTTGAAAAACACGCAATCTCCCAGTCATTTGCTCACAGGCACTATGGTTTACCGTCCACGAGGCGTGGAGGTAAATGCAAGATTGTTAGAGTTTAACACCAACTTAGTGATAGCAAGCACGGTGGTGACCATCCCGTATTTTATCCTTGATGATCAGGCAACCGCTGCAAGGTAGTACTTCAAATAGCGGTTTTTAGAAGAAAATACCGTTTAGGTTTTATTAAACGAAGAACTATCCTACTTCTTATTCACACCTCAAGTGAAGTAACTGATAGCGCAGTAGTGGGTCTTAACTGCTGCGTATTCACCTACTGAACCAGCTCATTTATTACCGCGAATAAATTGACTATTAATCTTTAAAAGTTCATTAAGATCAGTATACTAAAGTGAAGTCACTGAGATGCAGTACAACAGAGAATCGACAACTCCAGACTTTCATGGGTATTAAGTAATGCAGATCCCGCTAGTGAAGGTCAAAAAAAGCGATCGTTATCTGACTTTAGAGATTGTCCCCATAGTTTAATGGATAAAACAAGGCCCTCCTAAGGCTTAGATGTAGGTTCGATTCCTACTGGGGACGCCATTGGTATCACTTTTGCGTGGAATTACCAAAGTAAATGGGCGGCGGAAGCATGATGTAGAGTGTGTAAAGTCGTCGAAAATCTTGTCTGCGTCATAGGTAGTCTTAACCTTACAGTTCAAACTCATTTTCATTTTCTATTTGAATTTCAACCAAATCATTAATTTGCACATTGTGAAGTGGGCGATTACTGATATTTACCGCAATGGCGTTTTGCGCATTCACCTGGATCACTTGCAGTTTATTAATGGTTTTAATTTGATGCATAAATATTTTACCATCGACATTAGTCAGCGGATTACTATGCGCTACGTTAAGGATCTGGCCATTCTCTAAGCCATGCATGCGGCCCAAATTAATAACGACTTGTTCATCATCGATATGTAGGATTTTGCCGTTGGTTGGTAAGCAGGCCACCGCTGCGTTTAAATCAGTTGCGATTTGTGTCAGCGTGGTTTGGATCTCATCAGCATAATCTGTCTGCCAAAAGCGCTCACTGTACACATCAATTAATTTGGTCTTCTTAAACGGCCACACGCCTTGAGTGGCATATTGCTTTTGCCACACCCTTTCATGAGAAAGTGCATCAAACAGCGCAAAGTCTACCTTGAAGCTTCTTAAATATTTATCACTTTGCCAAAATGCGAAGTCGCTATTAAGTTTATCGACACCTGCAATATCAGTAATTTGACTCAGTAATACAAATTGGCTGTTCGTATTTGCCGTAATGGTCTCGATTAGCTGTTCATTATAATCAAACCGCTGGCTGAAAAAGCGGTTAACGTCTATGGTCTGTGCGAAATAAGGAACAGGTTCTAAGCTCAACTTTTGTTCAGACATTGTCTGGTATAGGCGCTCGCTCACCGCTTTATTTATGTCAAAAATTTGACCTAGTGTTGCTTGGTGTTTATTTTTTAACTGACTTTGTGTGACTGCAACCTGTTTGTCGTAAGCACTAGTAGGGCACTGAGCACTCTGTGGGGTAATATCGATATGTAATGTCACCTGCCATGAGTCACCAACTTTTGCTTCAGCAATTACGTTGGCACTTTGGATTTCAGCATTTGAGCGGATCTTAAGTTGATCTTGGGTGAGTACACCATCGGTGACGGTTTGCACACTACTCACCGAAGCGCCAGAAAACAGCAAAGCTTGTGTGATGGCGTCATTTACCGCCTTTCTTTTGGCTTTTTGATGGTCGCCATTTTTAACGTCAGCTATGCCGGTAACTTCAAACCATTCAGCATAAGCTGGATGAACCAAGGTGATACACAACAGTGATAGACTGGTCGCGAATTGCTTTTTCATGTTTAAATGCCCAGATCAAAAACTACTCTTCAACTCAGCAATACCTGTGCCAAATTTTGGCAAGGTTCGTGCATAATCATACATTATGAAAGTTAATTTTATTTCTTGCCAATACTCAATGAAACCACGACAACCCTTGCGAGACCAAGATGTTGGGGAAGTGCTTAATTTTGATTGGTATATATTGTAGCGGAGTGTGGTGAAATGCGTATCACTAATTCTATCAGTTCAGTTGTTATGGTTTGTTCGCTAGCAGGGCTCAGCGGCTGTTCAAGCCTCGTTGATAAGCATATTGAATATGAAACAGTGCAACCGGAAACTTTTCCTGTTTTACGGGCAGTGGGGTACGCTCCTTTGAGTGCTCAGCCGGGTAAAACTGCGGGTGAGAAGCAGCTAATGGCCATTAAAGTCTCAAAATTAGAAGCCTATCGTGAATTGGCTGAGCAACTGTATGGCCAGAATTTGACATCCACTATTACGGTAAAAGGAGCGGTTGCGCAAAACGACGGTCTTAAGAGCCAAGTAAATGGACTTGTTCGTGGGGCTAAGGTGCTGAAAAGTTACGCAGTTGGTGATACTTACGCGACGGAGTTAGAGCTTGATATGAAACGCGTTTATGATTTGTATATTACTCAAGTCAAGCCGCAGAAAATTAAGAAGATATCTTATAGCTTTAAGTAAGCACTCATCACATATTGCTTACTTAATGCGCTTCACTTCGATTGTTCCTCAATACTAAAATACGACAGGCGTGGCTACGCCTTTAGGTTACGTACCAATTCACTATCGCTACTTTTCACGCTGCCATCTTGACCATATGTAATCGAAGTTGGTGCGCCAATTAAGATCCCTTTTAGTTCACGTGTGCTTACATTAGCCTGATGAGCCGTTTTAGCATTGATTTCATTTTTGGTTTGGCACTCACTGAGTAGTGCTCGCACTTTAGCAACGAGCGGGGCTACTTCACTGCTTTCAAAGACGTGAGACTCAGTTTTTGACAATTCATTGTCGAGCTTTTGCAGTTTTGAAATGAGAGTTAGCTTTTCACGAGCGATTTCTTTTAAGTTGTCGCCACGCCGAGACGCGAGCTCGTCAAGCTCACGAGCCAGAAGCTGGGTCATCGCTTCTAGCGTCGAGATTTGTTCTGAAAGTTTGTGGTGGCAGAGCCGAACCAAATCATCCATATATTTCGAACTCAAATGCAGCTATGTTTTTGGCTAGTTTTTCCGCGTCAACTTGATACTTGCCTTCTGCAATCGCTTTTTTCAGTTCTTCGACTTTCTTGTCGTCAAAGCCTGATGACTGCTGCGCTTTTTCGTTGACCGTTTTCAGCTGTTGCGCTTGTGGAGTCAGGCTCACTGAATCCGCAGCTGCTTTCGGTGTAGCTGGTGATTTAACTGACGCACTATTAGCATCATTTCTTTGCAATTCAGCCTTCTGTTGCTTAACATTATTAGCAACGGATGTAGACTGATTCTGACCGTTAACTTGATTAACCATGATTGTAGACCCAATAAAATTATACTCTCAGCCTTGTTATCGGCGTTTAATAGTATTACTTTAGCAAATTTTTTATAAATTCACCTCTACTGTTTCCACTTCTATTACTCTAGCACGTAAGGTTTTGCCAGAGCGAGCGTTTTTAATATTAATAAGTTCACCACGGTTGCCATCTTGCTGCGCTTCTCCTTGAGTTTTGATCACAAGCCCACCTGATTTAGCAATAATCGTCACCGTATCGCCTTTGCAGACCATACAAATATGAGCCTGAGTAAAGGCTTGACCTTCTCTGATATTACGTTTGCTTCTACTGCCTATTAGTATCGACTTATCTTCTATATAGGAAACCCTACGAAAACGTTTCGGCTGATACTCTATTTTTACATCGTCATCCTGAATAACACGGCCTTTTTCTAACATGGTCGCGCTAACTAAAATAGGGAAGAGGTGATCGATACGCACGTGGACGTATTGAGTCCAGCTGAGGGTATCGTTGCATCTAATTTGTACTGTCACTTGAGTGTCAAAAGGCGGAGTCATTGCTGTACTATATTGCAACGGCGATTGACAATCCCTTGCTGGAATTCTTGAATCAAGTGGTATAGCAGTTAGTGATAGCTGGCTGTCGGGATCTTGCTCTACATTTGGTTCAACAAATTCTATTGCGCTTTGTTCTAAAGTTTTGTTGTCATATTGCTGACAATAACCATAGTCAACGCCTATAAAATAAGCGAACAAACAAAAAAACTGAATGTAATGGGTTTTTTTTAACAAACTCATGATGTTTCGACTATGCTTATGGGGTGAAACAAGGTATAAAGATTCTGCTTTAATAACTGCACCTAATCAAGGGTGGTAAACCATATCAGAGTCGAAGCAAAGATCGTTCCGATTAGCGGTTTATACAGTAGGAGATTGAAATGGCAGGTATTTTAGACTCGGTTAACCAACGTACACAGCTGGTTGGACAAAACCGTCTCGAGCTATTACTTTTTCGACTTCAAGGTCGACAGCGCTTCGGCATTAACGTTTTCAAAGTCCGAGAAGTGCTTCAATGTCCAGCATTGACAAGCATGCCCAAGTCAAACCCTTTGATTCGAGGGGTTGCTCATATTCGAGGCCAAACAATATCCGTAATTGACATGTCACTTGCGGTTGGTGGGCCTCCTATTCAAGATATTCGCAATTGTTTTATTGTAATTGCGGAATACAACCGTTCAGTTCAAGGCTTTTTAGTCAGTGCGGTAGAACGCATTGTGAATATGAACTGGGAAAAAATAATGCCCCCGCCATCTGGGGCAGGCCGTTATTCCTATTTGACAGCGGTTACAGAAATTGAAAACGAGCTAGTTGAAATATTAGACGTAGAAAAGATCCTCAATGAAATTTGCCCGATCAACACGGAAGTCAGTGCTGACATTGTCTCTGATGGTGAAATGCAAAAAGATTTAGGCGAACGTATTGTCTTTATCGCTGATGACTCTGCGGTTGCTCGTAATCAGGTCAAACGTGCATTGGAGCCATTAGGTGTTCAGACTGAGCTGGCAAAGAATGGTAAAGAAGCACTTATCAGGCTTCGTGAAATTGCCGAAATGGACTGTCAAAATAATGTCACCGAGCGAGTTGGGCTATTGATTTCTGACGTTGAAATGCCAGAAATGGATGGTTATACGCTAACGGCTGAAATAAAAGCTGATCCAAAATTAGCGCCATTGCATGTGATACTCCATACTTCACTGAGTGGTGTATTTAATCAGGCCATGATTGAGAAGGTTGGCGCTGATGATTTTATTGCTAAGTTTAACCCAGATGAATTAGCTTCAGCGGTTAAAAAATGGGTTCATTGTGATTAAAGCTGGTGGTAGCACTTGGAAAATAAGCATTTAGAGCAAAAAGAGTACGACCAATTTAGAACCTTTT
The DNA here is from genome assembly GCF_040104525.1 of Pseudoalteromonas sp. XMcav11-Q. Taxonomy (NCBI): domain Bacteria; kingdom Pseudomonadati; phylum Pseudomonadota; class Gammaproteobacteria; order Alteromonadales; family Pseudoalteromonadaceae; genus Pseudoalteromonas; species Pseudoalteromonas sp. XMcav11-Q. The sequence continues at coordinate 237,777 of NZ_JBECOX010000005.1, read as the reverse complement.
TGGAGCAACAGTGCGGTATTGTACTGGGTGACAATAAATTGTACTTGGTCAAAAGCCGACTCGCTCCTCTGATGGCTCGCTTTGGTGTGGAAACACTATCGTCTTTAGTAGCTAAAACACTCAGTCCCCATGAGCGGCAATTGCGTGCCGCTGTGGTGGATGCGATGACAACGAATGAAACACTTTGGTTTAGGGATACTTATCCGTTCGAGCTAATTAAATCGAAAATCTTACCAGAGTTTAAAGACTTGAGACGTCCAGTTAAGATTTGGTCGGCGGCAAGTTCATCAGGACAAGAGCCATATTCAATTGCGATGTCTGCGAGTGAATATGTGAGTAAAAGCTCAGGCGCGCTGAAAATGGGTGTTCAGATCGTTGGTACAGACATTTCTAACACGATGCTTGATATGTGTAAGAATGCTGAATATGACGCGTTGGCGTTGGCGAGAGGGTTGTCGCCTGAGCGCAGAAAGAAGTTTTTTATGGATAGCGGTAATGGAATGGCTAAGGTAGTTGAACCTATCCGTAAAATGGTCAGCTTTAGACATTTAAACTTGCTAGATTCTTACGCGTTGATGGGTAAGTTTGATGTTATTTTCTGCCGTAACGTCCTGATCTATTTTTCACCTGAAGTGAAAGCCAAAATCATTTCGCAATTTGCTCAGTCGTTAAACCCGAATGGCTATTTGTTTTTAGGGGCGTCGGAATCGATGGCGGGGTTGAGTGACGACTTTAATATGATCCGTTGTAATCCTGGGATTATCTATCAGAAAAAGACTTAATACTCACATATAGCGGCAGGGATAGTCGCTATAGCTAGTATTTGCAATTTGTAACGTAATTCTAATAACTATCTCCTACCTTTTAGCCTCAAATTGCTTCAGCCAAGTTGTCAATTATTCGAATATTTGCTCTTATTTACGTTACCGACTCAACACTGATTCAAGTTTAATTATTCCAAAAATATAGTTTAATTGTATGAAATTTAAGGGATAAATTTAACCTTAAAACTGGCCTAAAGATTGCTTTGTCATACCTGAGTCAATTTTTTGGAGTCAGATAATGGCAATTAGTTTCGATAAAGCGTTGGGTATACATCAGCATACTATGCTGCTTCGCTCACAACGCGCTGAAATTCTAGCAAGCAATATCGCAAACGCAGACACTCCAGGATACAAAGCTAAAGATATCGACTTTGCTAGTGCTTTGAAAGCGGCAAAGACAATGCAAAGAAGCGGCAATGATATGGTTAGAACAGATGCAAAACACCTCAGTGGTGGTACTAAAATGAGTAACTCATCTGAACTATATCGTTCGCCAAATCAAGCAGATACAGGTGATGGTAACTCAGTAGATATACAAGTGGAACGAAATTTGTATGTACAGAATGCATTAGAGTACCAAGCCAGTTTGCAATTTCTTGGTGGTAAGTTCAGTGGCCTTAAGAAGGCACTCGGCGGACAAGGGGCATAATTATGAGTTTATATAATGTTTTCGATATTGCGGGTTCAGGGATGAGTGCACAGAATGTGCGACTAAATACCACCGCAAGTAATATCTCGAACGCAAACTCAGTGAGTTCTAGTCAAGATAATGTTTATCGCGCTAGACACCCTGTATTTGCCGCTGAACTTTCCAAAGCTTCAGCTTCCCAGAGCAATGTCGCGGGATCGTCAGTTGGAGTAAAAGTATTAGGTGTGGTTGAGAGCGATAAGCCGCTTCAAGTTGAATATAACCCAAACCACCCAAGTGCTGACGCAAATGGCTACATTTATAAACCGAATGTGAATGTGGTAGAGGAGATGGCAAACATGATTTCTGCTTCTCGCTCTTACCAAACCAATGTTCAAGTTGCAGATGCTGCAAAGCAAATGCTTAGTAAAACATTGCAACTAGGCCAGCGCTAAATTGGGAGTAACAGCTGATGAGTAATAATGTAAATGCCACTTCTTCAACGGGTGTAGATTCACTCTACTGGGACAGGCAGAAACAGGCCGAGGAGAAAAAGCCCAGAGATGAGCTATCGCAAGAAGATTTCTTCTCGCTGCTTACTCAACAGCTCTCTTTCCAAGATCCAAGTAAGCCTGCGGACAACGATCAAATGATCGCGCAGATGACAAGTTTTACCATGGCCGAGGGGATCTCAAAGTTAAATGAGAACTTTGACTCGTTAGCTGCATCGATGACTTCTAACTCGGCGCTTCAAGCATCAACGCTGATTGGTAAGAAAGCATTACTCGAATCAACGACGTTAGAACATGGTGACGATGCACTTACAAAAGGTTCTGTGATTGTACAGGAACCAGTTCAGAATCTATCAGTGGGTATCTATGATGAATCTGGAGCGCTTGTAAAGACGCTTGAATTTGGCGAACAAAGTGTGGGCGCTGTGCGATTCGATTGGGATGGTAAAAATAAAGACGGTGAGATGATGCCTCCAGGTGAATACACCATAAAAGCGGAGGGTATGATTGAAGGTGAATATCAAACTTTACCGTCGGCCACATTTAGAAATATAGACAGTGTTAATGTTAATGGTGCTAACGGCATCGTCATTAATACCAAAGAAGGCGCGGTGCGCTTAACTGATATTGCTGAAATAGCATAGTAGTTTTAAAGAATTAACCTTAAGAACTTAGAGGTGAGAGTATGAGTTTCAATATAGCACTGACAGGTATTGCCGCCGCGCAAAAAGACTTGGACGTAACAGCAAATAACATTGCTAACGTGAACACGACGGGTTTTAAAGAGTCTCGCGCAGAATTTGCTGATGTTTACGCGTCTTCGGTTTTTAGCTCTGGCAAAACGAAAAATGGCGATGGTGTACAAACTACCATGGTTGCACAGCAGTTTCACCAAGGATCATTAAAGTTTACGCAAAACTCGCTAGACTTGGCGATTGAGGGCGAAGGCTATTTTGCCATGTCAAACTCGCTCCAGTCACAAGATTTCACCTATTCTCGAGCGGGTGCATTTAAGCTCAACAAAGACAACTTCATCGTGAATGCTAAGGGTGATTACTTGCAAGGCTTTCCAGTCGATCCATCTACAGGTGATACCACGTCTTTGAGTTTAAGCACAACATCACCCGTTCAAATTCCAGATGCATCAGGTTCTCCTCGTGCAACATCGCAAATCTATACCTCGTTTAACCTAGATGCGACTGCGCAACCACCTACAATTGCTTTTGATCCTGAGCAACGTGCCTCATATAATTCAAGAACAGCAATAACGGTATATGACTCGTTGGGTGAATCACATACATTGCAGTTATTCTTCAGAAAAACAGCGGATAATGAGTGGTCTACTTACGCAACAATGGACGATAAACCTTTTAACCATAATGCGCAGCAAATTGATCCAGCAGCAACACCACCTGTTCCTTATACGCCAGTTAGTGTGTTCCGTTTCGATGCTAGCGGTATTCCATCACAGACGGCTGCCGATCCTTCAGCTACGCCGCTTGTTTTTAACAACAATACTGGCTCGACATTTAACCCCTTAAGTCTTGCTGGACCTCAAGATGCAGTTGACCCAACTATCGGTATGTCAAACTTGCTTGATAACGGTGCAACTTTTCCGAATGATATTGTTGTTAACTGGCGTGATGAAGCAAATACTGCTCAAAAGCTACCAACGCAATATTCATCGGGTCGATTTGAAGTAAAAGCATTGGAGCAAGACGGTGCGACCGTTGGCCGTTTAGCAGGTATTGATATTGGTACTGATGGTAAAGTTGTGGCTTCATATACTAACGGCGACTCAACGTTCTTAGGGCAAGTCGCGCTAGTACGCTTCCCGAATTCTCAAGGCCTTCAGGCGATTGGTAATACTGAGTGGAAGAAGAGCCTATCTTCTGGTGAACCACTTGCAGGCGAGCCAAACACAGGTACTCTCGGTGGTATTAGTTCATCTGCGTTAGAGCAATCGAACGTCAACCTCACAAACGAGTTAGTTGACCTTATCAGCGCCCAACGTAACTTCCAAGCGAACTCTCGAGCGCTTGAGGTTAACTCAACATTACAACAAAATATATTACAGATCCGATAATATATTATGCCCTCCAAAGGCTGCTACAAAGGCAGCCTTTTTTATGTCCGTCAAAAACATCTCGTCACTTTGGCACTGTGCTTGCATTAACTAGACTAAGTTTGAATTTTATAGGTCATCGTCATGGATAAAATGGTGTATATCGCAATGTCAGGCGCTAAGCAAAGCTTACGTGGTGTGGCACTTAAGGCGAATAACCTTGCTAATGCCAATACGACTGGCTTCAAAGCAGATTTTGCTCAAGCGCGCTCAATGCAGGCGTTTGGTGAAGGGCTACCTACACGGGTTTTTGCTATGCAAGAACGCCCAGGGACCAATATGACCGGTGGCGCAATCGTTGAAACTGGCCGTGAGCTAGATATTGCAGTAGATGATAAATCATGGATCAGTGTTGTTGATGCCTCGGGTGAAGAAGCTTACACCAAAGTCGGCACGCTCAATATTCGTAATGACGGTGCGTTGGTCACAGCTCATGGGCGTCAACTTATTGGCGAAGGTGGACCTATTGTCTTACCTATCCCCGTTGATAAAGTGGTGTTTAGTGACGATGGCTCTATTCAAGTGCGTCCACAAGGCGCTCCTGCTAACTTTCTTGAAGTGGTTGATCGGCTGAAAATTATTGAAGCAGATAATAATAAGCTGCAAAAAGGCAATGACGGCCTTTATAGACCAAAAGAAGATAAGCTAGAAGATGGGATCTGTGGCTTTTGTGAAATATCACCAACCGCAAAAGTGATGAGTGGCTTCTTAGAGATGTCCAACGTCAATCCCGTTCATGAGATGGTGGATATGATCAACCATCAAAGACAATTTGAAATGCAAATTAAGCTGATGAAAACAGCTGAAGAAATAGATGAGCGACACACTTCGCTCCTACGCATAGTTTAAGAGTGAGGTAGAGATCATGAATCCGGCATTGTGGATAAGTAAAACAGGCTTAGATGCTCAGCAAACTGATATTTCAGTTATTTCGAACAACTTGGCGAACGCCAGTACCGTCGGCTACAAAAAGAGTCGGGCGATATTCGAAGACTTATTATATCAAAACATCAATCAGCCAGGTGGCCGCAGCTCTCAAGATACAGAATTACCGTCTGGTTTGATGCTTGGTGCAGGTGCCAAAGTAGTCGCCAACCAAAAGAACTTTTCTCAAGGTAATATGTTAAGTACCGAAAACTCTTTGGATTGGATGATCCAAGGCCCGGGCTTCTTTGAGATTCAGATGCCAGATGGCACAACTGCGTATTCAAGAAACGGTCAGTTCACGACGGATGAAGAAGGTCGAATTGTTACCTCAGGTGCGGGTTTTCCTGTGTTACCTGAGATGAACGTACCCGACGATGCGCAGTCAATTACTATTTCTCAAGATGGTGAAGTATCGGTGCGCGTTGCAGGACAAGCTGAAAACGTTGTTATCGGACAGTTGACGATCAGTGACTTTATTAATCCATCAGGTCTTGAACCGATTGGACAAAACTTGTACACAGAAACTGCGGTAAGTGGTGCACCAGTACAAGGTAATCCAAGCGTTGAAGGGCTAGGTAAGATTGTGCAAGGCGCACTTGAAACGTCAAACGTTAATGTGACCGAAGAGCTTGTAAATCTAATTGAGACACAACGCGTGTATGAGATGAACTCAAAAGTGATTTCAACGGTAGATCAGATGCTGAGCTACATTAATCAACAGCTGTAATTGGGTAGGGGGTATTATGCGTGCATTATATTTAGCCATCGTAACGGTCGCTGCATTATCTGGATGTAGTACAACACAAAATAAAAATGTGGTGCGTGACGATCCGTATTATGCGCCTATCTATCCCGAGGATAATCAAGCCCAAATGGTGGCAACAGGGTCATTATTTAATACGCAGTTTTCCAATGATCTTTATGCTGACAAAAAAGCGTTAAGAGTCGGCGATATTATTACCATCGTACTCAGAGAAACGACTCAGGCGACCAAAGCTGCAAATTCTGAGCTGGATAAATCCAGTGATTCGAGCTTAGACCCTGTGATTGGTCTTGGTGGCAATGCCATTAATATCGGAAAAGAAGCAATACAGTTTGGTGCTAAATCCAGTTCTTCTTTCTCTGGTGATTCGAAGTCTAATCAGTCAAATAGCTTATTCGGGAATATATCGGTCAATGTAACCCGAGTATTGCCTAACGGTAATTTAGTGATCCGCGGTGAAAAGTGGTTAACCCTCAATACTGGTGAGGAATTTATTCGCTTAGAAGGGTTGGTAAGACCTCAGGATGTGACCGCAGATAACACTGTTGAGTCTAATCGAGTGGCAAATGCCAGAATTCAATATTCAGGTAAAGGTGACCAACAAGAAGTGCAAAGTGCAGGTTGGTTAACGAGTTTCTTTATGAGCGCGCTGATGCCGTTTTAAGGTGCTGAAAATGAACAATATGCTTAAGAATATTTTGCTTATCGGTGCGGCCATTACGTTGGTTGGTTTTTCTTCTTTGGCTTCTGCTGAGCGAGTTAAAGACGTCAGTATGGTTGAAGGTGTTCGTTCAAACCAACTGGTTGGCTACGGCCTAGTTGTAGGCTTGCCTGGTACCGGTGAGCAAACCAGATTTACCGAGCAAAGCTTTAAAGCGATGTTGAATAGCTTTGGGATCACGATGCCCGCAAGCTTAAAGCCAAAAATTAAAAATGTTGCGGCTGTTGCGGTTCACGCAGATCTGCCACCTTTTGTTAAGCCCGGCCAAACCATTGACGTTACCGTTTCATCTATTGGTAGTGCTGGTAGTTTACGAGGCGGTACTTTACTTCAGACCTTTCTAAAAGGGGTTGATGGTAACGTATATGCAATTGCGCAAGGTAGCTTGATTGTCGGTGGTTTGGGCGCTGATGGTGCCGACGGGAGTCGAGTTGTGATCAACACCCCGACAGTAGGGCGTGTGGCAAATGGCGCGACAGTGGAGCGAGCGGTACCAAGTCCGTTTACTCAGGGTGATTACATTACCTTTAACTTGAATAGACCGGATTTTACTACCGCAAAGCGCTTGGCCGACACTATCAATGGTCTTGTTGGACCAAACAGTGCTAAACCTATGGATGCAGCTTCAGTTCGAGTAATTGCACCAAGAGATCCGTCTCAGCGCGTTGCGTATTTATCTACGCTAGAGAATCTTGAATTCAAACCAGCGGATACCGCTGCGAAGATCATCGTTAACTCGCGCACTGGCACTATCGTTATCGGCAAAAATGTCAAGTTGCAGCCTGCGGCAATTACTCATGGCGGCCTTACCGTAACAATTGCTGAGCAGCAAAATGTGTCACAACCTAATGCGCTGGCGAATGGCGAAACAACAGTGACGCAGCAAAGCATTATCGACGTAAATCAGGATGACTCTCGAGCGTTTGTGTTTGACCCAGGCGTGAGTCTTGATGACTTGGTTAGGGCAATTAACCAGGTTGGCGCAGCACCTGGCGATTTAATGGCGATCCTTGAAGCGCTAAAAGAAGCAGGCGCGATAAATGGTCAATTAGTCGTCATTTGATGTTCCATTATTAATCAACTAGTTAGCCCCGCAATTGTGGGGCTTTTTTTTGGCTCGGATTTTGCATTTCTATTTGTATAGTTATTAACGTCAAACAGTGCTGAGTGTATGAACACCGACCAATTGAAAAATCAAAGCTTTTTTGACCTAGGAAACCTTGATTCGATCCGTAAAGAGGCGCTGAAAGGTGCTGGCGATCAAGGTGCCTCAGATCAGGCATTGAAGAAGGCGGCACAACAGTTTGAGTCTATCTTTACGCAAATGTTGTTACAAAGCATGCGTAAAGCGAATGAGGCGCTAGAGGATAAAGACAGTCCATTTAACTCTAGTGGTGTCAAATTTTTTGAAGAAATGCATGATCAGCAACTTTCGATGCACTTATCTGAGCAAGGCAGCTTAGGACTGGCAGATCTGATTGTGCAGCAGTTGTCTCCTAACTCTGAAAAGTATAAGCCTGCCTCAGTAATGAGAGCTGACGGCGATATTTCCTTTAAAAAGCAGGCGACAGCGAGTGAGAGTGTGAATAAACCCGAACCGCAGGTTGTCAATGTAAAGGCAGATGCCTCAAGCGATGAACAAACAGGCTTTGGTTCTCCTGAGGAATTCGTCGACAGAATTTGGGAATACGCTCAAACAGCGGCGAAAAAGTTGGGCTTGAACCCTGCGGTAATGGTTGCACAAGCTGCACTGGAAACCGGTTGGGGTAAACACATCATCAGCAAAAAGGATGGTAGTAGCAGTTTTAATCTATTCAATATTAAAGCGGATAGCCGCTGGAGTGGTGAAAGCGCCAGAAAATCGACACTTGAATTTGAGCAAGGGTTACCGGTGCAAAAGCAAGCCGATTTCCGTGCTTATAAGTCGCTTGAACAAAGCTTTGATGATTATGTCAGTTTCCTAAAAGGTAATCCGAGATACGAGCAAGCCTTAAATAAGGCTGGTGATAGTCACGCCTATTTAAGTGAACTTCAAAATGCAGGCTATGCGACCGATCCGAATTATGCCAACAAAATTAAGTCAGTTTTAAAGCGTATTGATGTATCCGATTTCTTATCCGGTGCGCTAACAAAGGGAGTCAGATGAGATGTCATTTGATCTATTAAATATTGGTGCAGCAGGGGTTAGGGCTAACTCCGAGTTACTACAAACCACCAGTAAAAACATTGCTAACCTAAATACCAAAGGGTATATCCGTGAACGGACTGAGCACGGAACGATGATAGGTGGCATGGTTGGTCGTGGTGAAACGGTGCGTTTGATCAACCAATTTGCGCAGCAGCAATTAAATCGTGATATTTCTAATCAATCTTACTATGAGCAGTTTGTCACTGAGGCAAGCCGCGTTGATACGTTGTTTGCACAAGACTCAAACAGTCTGAGCAAGAGCATCAACTCGATGTTTAATAATTTACAAAGCGCGATTAACTTGCCTTCATCGACAACTAACCGCTCTTTATTTATGACGGGCGCTCAAGGCCTAGTCGATCAAATGGATAGATTGTCAGGTATTGTTGTTGATCAAAACAGTATCGTGAACGAGCAATTGGATATTTTCTCAGAAGAAGCCAATAACCTTGTGCAAAAAATCAGTGAATTGAATAAACAAGTGGCGAGTAAGTCAGCGCTCAATCTTAACAATGTCGATCACAGCGTGCTTAATGAGCGAGATCAAGCAATTAAAGAGCTTGCTGAGCTCGTAGATATAGAAACACTCGACGGTGAAAATGGCGAGAAGCTCGTATTTTTAGGCACTGGGGATGCGCTTGTGATGCAAGGTGGTGCCTTCAATTTATTCGCGATGAAAGGCAATCCAGATCCTAATCATAAAGAACTAATCCTAGACATTAAAGATAAAAATGTTGTGCAACTCGAGTTAGATAGCGGCAGCTTGAAAGGCAAAATCGGCGGGTTACTGGCATTTAGAGATGAAGTGTTGCTCCCGGCACAAAACCAACTAGGTCAAATTGGCCTCGCATTGGCAGATGCTTTTAATCAGCAAAATAGATTGGGAATGGACTTAGATGGCAATATAGGTGGAGATATATTTAAAATACCCACCGTGGGTGGTTTTGCTTACAGCGAAAATACAGGCACCGCAGCGCTTACGGCAACACTTGAGCCTGGGCGCGGCAATGAGTTGCCAGCTACCGATTTTCAAGTTACTTATACCAGTGCAACAACCGTTGAAATAACAGCTGTAGATGCCAAAGGCAATCCTATCGGTACGCCGACGACTGGTAATATTGCAGGTGGAGTCATCACGGGAACGGGAGATTATTTTGGCTTACAAATGAACGTAACGGGTAGTGGTGCAACAGGTGATAGATTTCTTGTGAAATTAAATCAACAGGCTGCAACTGGGTTGGAGCTTGCAACTCAAAGACCAGAAGCTCTCGCATTAGCGTCGCCAATTCGTACTGAAAAATCAGCAGACAATAATGGTACGGCGACCATTTCAGCAGGAGTCGTCACTGATACCGATCCCGCGACCAGTGCGTTTACTGCGGGAACGCCGCCAACGTTGAATGATGGTCCTTATACTTTGACTAAAACCGCCAATGCTAACGAATATACATTAACCAGTAATTCAGGTACAACGCATACCTTTACGGCTCCTGCCGATGGTAAAGATATTCTCTCTGGAGTGGGAGTTGCACCTGCACCTTTTGATAATCTTGGCTTCACTTTCGATATCGAGGGTACACCGAATACCGGTGATAGTTTTGAGATTAGTTTTAACACCGGTGGCTTTGATGACAATCGTAATGGCGCGGCGCTCGATGGTCTGAAATCGTCGGATTTAGTTAGGCAAAATGTAGAGTCTACAGGTAGTACCGAAAGCCATAAAACCTTTAATGAAGCATATGCCGATATTGTCACAGGTGTAGGGGTTATTACCAATCAAGCGAAAACCAATGGCGCGGCATTTGAAGCGCTGGCTAATCAGTCAAGCGCATGGTTTGAGTCTCTATCGGGTGTAAACCTAGATGAAGAGGCGGCCAACTTGTTACGTTTTCAACAGTCTTACTCGGCTTCGGCTCAAGTCATTTCGGCAGCGAGAACTGTGTTCGATACCTTATTAAGTGCAGCGAGGTAATTATGCGTTTATCTCAAAATCAAATTTTTAATTCTAATCTTAATTCTATTTTGCGTAATCAGCAGGACGTGAATAAAGCAACACAGCAGCTGAACACGCAAAAGCGGGTACTGAGTGCCTCCGATGATGCTTCAGCGACTGCTAGAGCCATGCTTTTTGACGACCGGATCCAAGCAAACGATCAGTTTACCAAGAACCTGACTATGTTGTCTTCGAGATTAGATACTCAAGAATCAGTGCTTGAAAATATTAAAACGGCCATTGATAGCGCTTATGCGAAGTCAATACAGGCAGGTAACGGTGGGTTATCTGACGTTGACCGTGAAGCGATTGCTGATGAGCTAGAGTCCATCCAAGATACTATTTTGGATTTAATGAACTCAAAAAGTGAGGATGGTAAGTTTATATTTTCCGGCTACCAAGATAATACGCAAACTTATAGTTTCGATTCAGCCACTGGAAAGTACGTATATAACGGTGACCAAGGACAGCATAAAATAAAAGTTTCTGAAGGGGTTGAAATACGCTCAAGTGATAACGGTTTTGATGTATTTGAAAGTGCAGAGAAGCGACTGAATATTACGTCAAATACAGGTGTGGTTTCTGGTGGAATTACTTCTGCATCGGTTTATGTAGATGAGCAAGCTGTGTTTGATAAGTTTCATAAAGCGAATTACAACGCCGATCCAAGTGCGCCTGCAGGTGCAAACACCTTTGACTTAGTAGTGACAGCGGGTACGCCAAATACTTACCAGCTTGAGCAGGGGGGAACGGTTATTTCAACAGGTAGCTTTGAAGGTAATTCGGTCAAAGTAGCAGGTATGGAATTTAAATATGAGGGTGCCGGTTCTGGTCAAATCAGTTTTGATTTAGAAAAGCCCCAGAAGGAAAACATTCTAAATACATTAGAATCTATGATTACGTCATTAAGAGACCCCAGTATTACGGGCGATGATTACAAACAGGTACTTGCAGATGGGATCTCTGGACTAGACAATGCCAAAATCAAGATATCGCAAGGACAAGCGGGGCTTGGTGGTAGGTTAAATGCTGCTAAGCTTGTATCTGATGCAAATTCAGACTTGGACGTAGATAATAAGGCAAATAAAGCGGCTTTAATAGAAGTCGATTTTTATTCTGCGATTTCAGAACTCACCAAGCATGAAACTGCGCTGCAGGCCTCTCAGGCAACATTTGGCCGCCTAACTAACCTTTCTCTATTAGACTATATTCGTTAAAAGACGGCCTTTACGGGCCGTTTACTCTCACACCGCTCTAAACTCAACTTTTCCTCGTAACAAGCTGAATAATAATACAGTTTTATATAATTACCTGACCGTAACCTAGGTGCGTCAAAACTTTGCCATATTTGGTTGAGCAATAATAAAAGCATATAGAAATCATGACGATAATTTTTTTTTAAAAAAAATACTAAAGGAAATTTTTTGCCGACCGATAACTTAATTAACCAAGCCGGAGAGTGAAAAACATTCAAAGGTTGGAAAAGAATCTAAGTTTGAGAGTGAAAGACTCGATTTAAAGTGGGAGAACCATCATGGCACTTTATGTAAATACTAACGTAAGTTCATTGAACGCACAAAGACAATTAATGCAATCTGGTAATTCACTAGATACATCATTCAAACGTCTATCATCAGGTTTTCGTATCAACAGCGCTGCTGATGATGCTGCAGGCCTACAGATTTCTGACCGTTTGAGTTCACAAATCAATGGTCTAAACCAAGGTAACCGAAACGCGAACGACGGCATTTCACTAGCGCAAACAGCCGAAGGTGCGATGGATGAAGTAACGTCAATGTTCCAGCGTATTCGTACACTGGCACAACAAGCATCAAACGGCTCAAATACAGACGAAGATCGTTTGGCGATTCAAGAAGAGATTCGTTCACTATCTGAGGAAGTAAACCGAGTCGCTGCTGACACGACCTTTGGTGGTCAAAACTTACTGGATGGCAGTTACTCAGCAAACTTTCAGGTAGGTGCTGATGCGGTACAAACTATCGGTTTCAGTATGCAGAATGTTGCTGGTACAGCAAATGATATGCAGGCAAACGGCGGTTTTACACTGTCAGGTATCGCGGGTATCGCAAGTGGAGTAACAGGTGTAGCACTAAGTGCAACAACAGGAACTATTAGTACAAACATTGGTACTGAAGCTGATGCAAAAGTATTCTCAGATGTATTCACAGCTGGCGGCATCTCAGTATCTTCGCAAGCGAATGCTCAGGCTGTACTAGCTGGTATGGATAACTTGATTGCGGTAGTTGATAAGAAACGTGCAGAGTTAGGTGCGGTTCAAAACCGATTCCAATCAACGATTCGTAACCAAGCAAATATCTCTGAGAACTTGTCGGCTGCGAAATCACGTATCAAAGATACTGACTTCGCTCAGGAAACTGCAAGCTTAACCAAGATGCAAATCCTTCAACAGGCTAGCCAAACAATCCTAAGTCAGGCTAACCAACGTCCTCAGGCTGCTTTAAGTCTTCTAGGATAACAGTTGGAAGGTAAAGGTGCCTAAGCCGAATGGGGTATTTGCTTAGGCACCGAATTGGATGATAAAGCGGAGGTGCTTAAATCCAATAGCGTTCATTAAAACAATGAACACGTTAATTAAAGCATTAAGTATGCCAACTTTATGCTAGAAAAATGACACTCACTCTCAAATTTATCTAAAGAGGCCAACTGGCCTCTTTTTATTTCCCTACACTTTGAGCTGAAGCCTCTCCATCCATCAAAAAAGCCGCGGCTAGATGCCGAAATGCTAGTTAGTCGTTCCTCGATAAACAAAGTATTTAATACCTATTTTTAAGTTCCCTGTGTTATTTAATCATAGCTTTGGATTTTTGGCCTGCTATTTGCTTGCTACTAGTTACAGTAAATTCTGGCGTCAAAGTGGCAATTGGTTGCCTTAGTTGGTTGAATACCCGATGCATAAGTGCCGCTTTGTCATTTAACTATCTATCAATTAGATATTGATTTGACAAAAAGAGAGTGAATTATGGCTTTATATGTAAATACAAATGTTAGTGCTATTAATGCACAGAGACAGCTAACTAACTCGGGCAATGAACTAGATACATCTTTCAAACGTTTGTCATCTGGTATGCGTATTAATAGTGCTGCTGACGATGCGGCCGGGTTACAAATCTCCGATCGATTACAATCTCAAATTTTAGGTTTAACCCAAGGGAACCGAAACGCCAATGACGGAATTTCATTGGCTCAGACCGCTGAAGGGGCAATGGATGAAATCACTTCTATGTTCCAACGTATCCGTACCCTATCTCAACAGGCAGCGAATGGTTCTAACACTGATGAAGATCGCTTAGCCATTCAAGAAGAAATTAGACAGTTAGCCTCTGAGGTTAATAGGGTAGCGTCTGATACCACTTTTGGTGGACAGAACTTACTTGACGGTTCTTATGCTGCTAATTTCCAAGTTGGTGGTGATGCGGTTCAAACTATTGGGTTTAGCATGCAATATGTAGGTGCGACAGCAAATAGTTTGGCTGACAATGGTGGCTTTACACTTTCTGGGATTGCAGGGGTAGCTAGTGGTGTTTCTGGCGCTGCATTAAGTGCAACAACTGCTACGATTAGTACAAATATTGGTACTGAGGCTGATGCCAAAGTGTTCTCAAATGTTTTCACAGCAGGAGGGATCTCGGTTTCTTCACAGGCCAATGCACAAGCTGTTATGGCAGGTATGGATGCGCTGATTGCGGTAGTTGATAAAAAGCGTGCAGAGTTGGGTGCTGTACAAAACCGATTCCAGTCAACAATACGGAACCAAGCTAATATTTCTGAAAACTTGTCGGCAGCAAAATCGCGAATTAAAGATGCTGACTTTGCACTAGAAACAGCCAAATTAACTAAGAATCAGATATTACAGCAAGCAAGTCAGACGATTCTCGGCCAGGCAAATCAGCGTCCACAAGCGGCACTGAGCCTACTTCAGGGCTAGGAATGAATAAAAAATAAAAAAATTACAAATAAAGCTCAAGCTTTCGCTTTAGCAGCCGATAGCAGAATTAGAGAACTATAAATTTAGGACTCTTATTCATCGTTGGTAGCAGGGTAGGGGTATCCCGCTCCAGCGAGTTATGTTGATAAAGCGGAGGCTATTATGGCTTTATATGTAAATACCAATGTGAGTTCATTGAACGCACAGCGGCAACTAAATAAATCCTCAGGTGCGTTAGATACATCCTTTCAACGCTTGTCGTCAGGTTTGCGCATTAACAGCGCAAAAGATGATGCTGCAGGTATGCAAATCACAAACCGTCTAAATGGTCAGATCAATGGTCTGAATCAGGGCATGAGAAACGCCAACGACGGTATTTCATTAGCGCAAACAGCCGAAGGTGCACTGGATGAAACCACTCAGATGTTCCAGCGTATTAGAACGCTTGCTCAGCAGGCTTCGAACGGTTCGAATACGGATGAAGATAGGCTTGCACTACAAGAGGAAATTCGTTCATTAGCTGAAGAAGTAAACCGTGTCGCTGCGGATACAACATTCGGTGGTCAAAACTTGCTTGATGGCAGTTATGATGCGAACTTCCAAGTCGGTGCCGATGCAGTTCAAACTATCGGCTTTAGTATGCAAAACGTGGCAGGTACTGCAAACGATTTACAAGCTAATGGCGGCTTCACACTGTCAGGCATCGCTGGTGTTGCAAGTGGTGTAACTGGTGTAGCACTCAGTGCGACTACAGGCACAATTAGTACCACGATTGGTACCGAATCAGATGCGAAAGTCTTCTCTGATGTATTTACTGAAGCCGGTATTTCTGTATCGTCGCAAGCGAATGCCCAGGCTGTACTTGCTGGTATGGATCAGTTGATTGCGGTAGTTGATAAGAAACGCGCAGAGCTGGGTGCGGTTCAAAACCGATTCCAGTCAACTATTCGTAACCAATCGAATGTTGCTGAAAACTTAACGGCTGCACGTTCTCGGATCCAAGATACAGACTTCGCACAAGAGACTGCAAACTTGACTAAGATGCAGATTTTGCAACAAGCAAGTAGTTCTATCTTGAGCCAAGCGAATCAAAGACCGCAAGTAGCTTTATCGCTACTAGGTTAATTGATTAGTATTGTAGCGTCAGGTTTGTGAATAATTCTCAAACTTGGCGTATACTTTACGGTAAAAGGTTTGGAGGTGTGTTGTGAAAGAAGTTCAAGCGTCTACACCAAATGGATTCGTCAATCATACAAAACCAGAAGAATTAATTAGGACGGCATCTTCTGCTGAGACGACTCGTGCGGTTGAGTCTACTAGCAAAACAGAATCTAGTACGAAGCAAAGCGAGGAACAAGGTGCTGTAAAGCCTGACATTTTGGAAGAAATTAAAAACAACTTAGAAAAGCTGAATCAGTTTATTCCTGTTACAGCAACTAATTTGTCTTTCGAGTTTGACGAACGTGGAGATCCTCCCGTTGTAAAGGTGATCGATACGAACAATGATGAAGTAATACGGGAAATTCCTTCCGAGGAGTTTCGTGAAATGGCTAAAGCTCTCGAAGAGTTTGCCGATAAGGTGTCAAGTAGAGGATTGCTGTTTGATAAAACAGCTTAATATTGGGTTGGAGGTTGTATGCCATTAATTACATCTGCGGGTATAGGCTCGGGGCTTGACTTAGAAAGCATCATTAAAGCGACAATTGATGCTGAAAATGTTCCTAAGTTACAAGCGTTTGCCAAAAAAGAAGACTCTTTAAAAGTGGAGTTATCTGCGGTTGGTGAGTTAAAGTCAGCAATCTCTAAACTCAAAGATACGATGGCGAAGCTTGCAGATCCTGACAACTTTGGTAAGCGAGTAGCAAACATTACCCAACCTAGTGGCGGAGATATAATCAGCGTTACTCCAACATCAGATATATCCGTAGGAAACTTTAAAGTTGCCGTCAAACAATTGGCAGAGGGTAGCCGAATCATTTCAGCAGACGACGCATTTGCATCGACTGATGCGGTCGTTAGTGCATCCGGAGGTACACTTTCGTTCGGAGCTGGGCCAGATAAGTCATTTGATTTAGATGTGACAGCGGGAATGACACTTGCTGAACTCAGAGACGCAATAAACTCTTCTGAGTCTAATTTCGGGATAACCGCGAATATCGTGAATACGGGTAATGTTGGTTCCAAGCTTGTACTTACTTCCAATGTCACCGGCGACAATAACGACTTAACGATAACTTCGGATACTGCAGAGCTTGATGCAATCAGCACAACTGCATCTGGTGGTGGTGCTGGTGGAATGACAACAGTTCAAGCTGCGCAAAACGCAATTATTACTGTTGATGGCCTTGAAGTGACAAGTGATAGCAACACATTCAAGGATGCGGTGCAAGACATGACGATTAGAGCCCTTGAAGTTAGTGAAGGTAACGATACTGATGGTTATGCGACAGCTAAATTAAATATTGATTACGATCGTGAATCTATTAGCAAAATGATTGACGAGTTTATTGCAAATTATAATAATTTGATTGGCACTATTGGTCTTCACACTCGAGTTGGTAGACCGTTAAACGGTGACTCCTCAATGAGGACATTGAGCGACCAGATGATATCGACTCTATCGTCAGAGCTTACAGACGCAGGTCCATTTGGTTCCATTTTTGATATTGGCCTAGGCGTTAAAAAAGATGGATATCTTGAAAAATCTTCACTGGTAAGAAGTCTTAATGAAGCTATGGACGATAACTACGATGATATTGGCAAGGCTTTTGCAGGTGATAACGGTGTAGCTAAACAACTTGAAGAGTTGCTAGGTAATTACGTCGATTCTAAAGGCATATTGAAGCAACGTGAGACGAGCTTAAATAGCCAGTTAGATGATTTAGAAGATGACGTCCTGAATCATGAATATCGAATGAAATCGATGGAAGAAGGGTTACGTCAAAAATATGCTGGTCTAGACGTGTTGATTGCTCAAATGCAACAAACACAGTCCTATTTAGGTGCTCAATTAGCAAATTTACCTGGCTTCACTAAATCTAAGTAAACTAAGAGGCATGTGATATGTATAACGCCCGAGTCAAAAATTACCAAAGAGAAGCATTGAAAACGAGAGTTGCAGGTGCAGACCGTTATGAAATAATTCAAATGTTGATGGCTGGTGCCGTTGAAAAAATGGTACTTGCAAAGGTATCTATTGAAAAGCGTCACCTCGAAGCCAAAGCAGAACATATTTCTAAGGCTTCAGCCATCATTGAAGCACTTCGTGGAAGCTTAGACTTTGAAGTTGGTGGCGAAGTAACAGAAAATCTGTATGCCCTCTATTCATACATGTTAGACAGGTTGTTAGATGCTAGCATGCAAAATGACCCCGCTATAGTTGATGAAGTATCGAATTTGCTGAAGGAAATCAAGTCTGCTTGGGACGCGATTCCAATTGATGTACGTAAGCAGACACTGGATGCTAACGGCGCGGATGCTAATGTCGGCTGAGTTAGCTCACATAGAAGCAACCCTCAATAAGCTGGATGCTGCTTGTCAGGCAGGTGAGTTGGAAGAGGCTCAATGTCTTTTCATTCAGATAGACAAACAGCTCCGGACAACATTAACAGCTGATGTGTTAGCTGATTCAGAACAAGCTCAACAATCGGCTTTAGTCATATTCAATCATATCCAATCAATAATGAGCCAGTTGCAGCAGGAAAAAAGCGCTGTTGCAAAAGAACTATCACAAGTTATTGGCAATAAAAAAAAGATCAAAGCGTATAAAAATATTTAATACGACACCGGCAAATGTATGAACAAAGACCCCTTATCACAACAATTAGAGTCTCTGAGTGAGCAACTTTCGGATACCGCTGCTCATCAGGCTAAAGAAGCCAAGTTTGCTGAAGAAGCTAACGAACGTTTTAATCTAAATTTAAAAAGTTTCGAAAAATATTTCCCCAGTATTGCACAGACCATCAAGGAGTATCATGTTCGTGAAGACTTTTGTCTGCACGTGACTGCATCAGGGCATGGTAACTTTATTCCAAAGGGCTGCACAGCGCCAATTTATTCTCAGTCACCGATAGAACAAACCCAAACTCAAGTTGAGAAGCAGCTCAGTAAACCTGTACTAAGTCTTACTGATTATACCGGATACGGTCAAAATCAAGAAGATGATCGCCTGCATGTCCGTTATATGACCGAACTGACTAATTTGATGGTTGATATTCGAAACCAAGGCGAAGAAAAACTAACTAATTTACCTGAACATTTCCCAACAGCAATTATTTTTGGTATTGGTTTGGGGTATCACATCCCATTATTGTTTGAACGGACTCAGTTTGATTATACTTTCCTAATAGAGCCCGACTTTGAGCAGTTTTTTGCGAGCCTATTTTGTACCGACTGGTACCAGATTATTTCAGATATTGACGAGCAGGGTGGATGCTTATTTTTTCACTTGGGAGTTGACCACAGTACGTTTATCCGAGACATTGAAAAAATAGCGGAAGATGTTGGTGCATTTGCTCTTGTTAGAAGCTTTTGTTATCAGCACACACCAGATGCACGATTGAATGTGCTTATTCAACAATGGGCGAAGGATTATTTCCGCTTTCAGTTTGGACACGGGTTTTACAATGACGCCGTGACAGGATTAGCTCACAGCATTCACCATGTTAGAAACAAAGCGGCATGGCTTACCAAAGCAAGCACAAGCTTAAATAAAGACACACCTGTTTTCATTATAGGCAATGGTCCTTCGTTAGATGAAGCTGAAGATTTTATTAAGCGCAATCACAAAAAAGCAATTGTAATTGCTGCAGGCACATCGATCGCCACTTTGTATAGAAAGGGGATCCCAGTTGATTTCCACGTTTTAGTAGAAAGGCCATATTCAAATTACAAAATCTTTGGTGATATTGTTCCACCAGAGGTTTATCAAAATACCAATCTAATCGGGTTAAGCACCTTATACCCAGATACAAATAAAAGATACAAATGGGCTGGCATCGCTGCGAAAGGCTCTGAGGCTGGTACTTCGATGATGGACATTATCGCATTGCGTTATATGTCACAGACTTTGCCAAAAATCCCGTATAGTAATCCAGTTGTTGCGAATACCGCTTTATCATTTGCCTTGTATTTAGGGTTTAGAAATGTGTACCTATTTGGCGTTGATAATGGAAAAGACCCAAGAGGTGCTCATCACAGTAAAGACAGTATTTACAGGCCTAATAATGGCGATGATGAATCTTTAGGCCACGCTCACTTGGAGATACAGGGCCACACTTTAGAAGGTAACCTCGGTGGTACCGTTGTATCAAACGATCTATTTATGATCGCTCATGCCCAACTAGAAAAGCTGCTTAATTATTATGATGTCAATACATGTTTAAATATCGGGAGCGGCGCTAAAATTGAAAAGGCACTACCAGTAAAAGCAGATGACTTACTCGATATTGAAGAAGATTATGATATTACTGAAACTGTAGAGTTAATTAAGTCTGATTGCTTTGATGTATTTAATCTTGATGATGTAAGTGACGAATTTATTGCACTAGATAGCCTTAATGAACTTGTTTTGCATATTTGTGAGATAGCGTCAGAACCCGTGAAGTCTAGGCAAGAAGCAGCGGATCAGCTAAGACGTCAATCACGCTATTTGTTTGCATATCGAGACTCTATTCTGGGACACCTATTTCACTTGGTAAAAGGGTCGCTACTGTATTATCACTGTCCGATGATAACCTTACTTTATACATACGAAGATGAAACTTTTTGTTTAGCACAATATGAAAGGCTGAATCAGCTTTGGATGAGTTATATCAAGGAAATTTATACTCATTTTTGTGATCATTACACTGAAAAATGTGATCTAGGAAAGGAGTTGCAGTAGTGCACTACGAAGAAAGTGAGCAATTTTACAGTGACCTTTATGACGAGTTGTTTCCAATCTTAAGGTCTATCACAGGGCCTGGGCTCAGACAAAGTTACGACATTTTTGGACGATATATGCCATTGGAGAGACTATCTATTCCAACTGGTACTGCTTTATTTGACTGGCAGGCCCCTCAGGAGTGGCACTGTGATGAGGCTTACTTGGTGGGCCCTGACGGCGAACGTATTGCTGACATAAAACGGTTTAACCTTGAAGTTGTTAATTATTCTGAGCCAGTAGATAAGATCTTAACGCTAGAAGAACTCCAGCCTCACCTGTATAGCTTACCTGAATTACCAGAAGCTGTTCCCTATGTTACTAGTTATTATAAAAAGCGTTGGGGCTTTTGCCTGAGCCAGACACGTAGAGACGAATTAAAGGCTGGTCAGTATCGAGCTGTAATTAAAAGCAAATTTGTGGACGGTCATTTAGATATCGAGCACACGCTGCTTGCAGGGCAATCTAAACAGGAAGTGCTACTTAGCTCTTATCTATGTCACCCCTCTATGGCGAACAATGAGCTTAGTGGTCCTCTGGTGTTGCTTGGGCTTTATCATCGAATAAAGCAATGGCCAAAGCGCCGCTACTCATATCGTTTTGCGCTTCACCCCGAGACCATTGGAAGTTTGGGGATGTTACATGTAATGCAAAATCATTTCCGCCAAAACTTAGTTTCAGGGCTTGTACTGAATTGCTTGGGCGGAAGTCCACGGGAGCTAGTGTTTAAGCACAGTCGAAATGATAATGGGTTATTAGATAAGCTGCTTTATCATCTTAGCGAAGAAGGATATGGCCATAGCAATATTCCGTTCACACCACTGAGTGGCTCTGATGAGCGTCAGTATAATGCCCCTGGGTTCCAGTTTCCAGTTTGTTGCGTCAGCCGCAGTTTCCACACAGGTTACAAAGAATACCATACATCATTAGATAACAAAGAATATATGGGGATCAAGCCGTTATTAGATAGCATAGACAAACTGGAAAAGATCTTCCTAGCCTTTGAGCAAAGCGCGCGGTTTGAAAACACGCATCCTTATGGTGAGCCCAATTTGGGTAGTCGTGATTTATACCCAACTCTCAGTTTTTTTAGTGAAGAGCGAACCCGCCAACTGGATGAACTAAATCATATCAAGATGTTACTTTGCTACAGCGACGGGGAACATGACACGATAGATATTGCACGTAAGTACAGTCAACCGGTTACGGAGTTTGCAACTGCAATCAGTAAACTTGAGGGGCATGCGCTACTAAAAATGTTATCTCCTAGGGAGGAGTCATGATGGCAAATAGTCAAGCGGTAGTCGTTGGGGGAGGTATATGTGGTCTGGTCGCAGCTTTACTGTTAAAACGACGCTTTACCAATGTGGTACTGATTGAACAGGCAGAAACCGTTGGTGGTTTGTTTTGTTCCGTGAAAGATAGCTCTGGTGCTGCTTATGATATGGGTTCGCATATACCTAATGCTACTGGAATAGAAGAGCTTGATAAGATTTTGTTTTCGGATGCCGATAGTGGCAGTTGGAATAAAATATCTAGACTACGCTCAGGAAACTTCTTCGGCGGTAGTTGGGATTTGAACAGTCCATTTCCTGATGCGACTAAGTTACCAAAAGAGACTTACTTAAGTGGCTGCGGTGAACTGATCAATTGTACAGAACTACCGGATACTGACCTGATTTACGATTATTGTGTAGACTCCTTAGGCGTTGTTTTTACTGAAAGTATTGTGCTGCCTATTTTAGAAAAGCTCTATGGTAAGGATGCGCCACTGAAGGAGTTAACAATGGCGGCGGGGCTGTTTGGATTTACACGCATTCTTGCATTACCTGCAAATGTGACTGCGAACCTCAAGCAGTTACCAGCATTTGATGCTAAGCTTGGATACCAGCGTGAATCTGACTTTCAAAAACGTAAGGTGCAAGATAACCTCAGTGAGGTGACCTACTACTATCCAACCACAGGGGAGGGGATTGGCTACTGGGTAACGCAACTGCAACAGCAGGTTGAACAAGCAGGAGTAGAAATCATTACTTCAGAGCGAGTTACGCAAATAGTGCATCGCAACAATAAGGTTACCAACTTGGTGTTAGCTAATACTGAACGAGTGTTAAAGTGTGACTTTTTATTCTGGAGTGCTCCACCTTTCATTGCCTTGAGTGCAATGGGGCTGACGCCTTCCAGAGGCCAAATTACCTTGCGAACTGCGCTGATTTTTCACCTAAATTTTGACCGTCCTTTACTAGATAGAAATTCCCATTATCTTTGGGTTTGGGATCCAGACTGCGCTATTTTTCGTTTGACGTTATATCCAAACTTAATTGGTCGAAGCACACATCATCACATATCTGCGGAGATTTTGTGCAGTCCTGATGAAGTAAGTTCCTTTACAGAAGCGGAGATTATCAAGCAACTCAAGGCGATGGGGATTGTTGACCCAGAAGCGAAGCTTGTAAGCGGTCATACTCAAGTGATCAATAACACTTTTCCAGTTCCAACAACAGAGTTTCAGGCCGTTAATCAGCAGAACTACGAGACATTGATAAACTGCGTCGACAACGTCGTTGTTTCGGGTCGTTTCAGTGGAAAATGCTGGCGTCAGGCTGAGGTATTGATTGAGGCTTATGAGTCAATTATGCGGGCAGCCGACGCGAGTTAAGCGTCGGCCTGTGTTAGCCAAGCCTGATATGAAAATATGGTTCGATATTGCCACCGAAACTCAATTTGAACCAGCCCCTCTGCGGACTGTTAATCCCCTCTAAATCCAATCGCGAGATACCTTTTTGCGCTAGTAGCGGGAAGGCTTGCCACAAAACAGCCGTCCCAGTATGGCTATCGCGCATGTCTGGGTGGTTTGCGCCGTAAAAATAGTAAGCAGTATCTTGATGAATTAAATAGGTCGCAAAACTACCGATTTTTTGGTCCTGAGTTTGTGCTTGATACATACATAGCAGCCCCTGTTCAGCTAAGCTCTTTATTCTTAGTGCTAGTGACGACAATTGCCTACCATCGACCTCAATTCCCTGACGCGCCATGGTCAACCCATAATATTGAGCGAACAAATCAAAGTCTTGTGACGGCTGGAGTGTTACTCCTTTTTTAATGCCATAGCGTATCTCCTGACGCCTTGATACTGAGCTATTGCTGTAGTTATCAGACTGTTCAAGTTCTACTTCTGTGGTGTTAAATTCATCGAGTTCAAGTATAGAAGTATAGCGCGGCACAGCAGCAAACATAGGGCCGTCATTATGATAATTGATCCACAAAAAGGCACGAATATCTTTAATGGCCGGGTGCAATTTGAGCTGCACCTGAGTGTAGTGCTCTGTGAGGTACTCGGCAATATATTCTTGCGCTGCGAACAACTCGGAGTGGCCCTGGGCACGATTAAGGTGACTGATATTGCGATGCGCTATGCCGTCATGGATAACATCATGGTGGCCGATGACCTGAGTTTCGCTTTCATCTACGATCAGTAGCACAGCGGCTATTTTTTCCTTGCCTTTACAGCAATAATAGGCGTGATACTTCACACCCAGCAGCGCAATAAACTGGCTATGAATAAACGGACTACCATGGGGAGATGTGGCGATAAAGCTGTCCCAGTGATGGTCCAGCTCACAACGCTCAAGAGTAAACTTATTCTTCATGAGTTGGCTTTTTCAGTACCATACTCCAAGCAGCATGTACTCCATCGCTGCCGTACTCGCTAGACTGAGCGTGACTGAGTGACACAATTTCAAATCGCGATACTAGCTGGTGGATGAGGTCTGCGTTAAAGAAATTGACGTTTCCAACACCTGCAAATGGTCCCCAAGTGTAGCCTGTTTTAGTATATTCATCGACCGACTCAGGCGCTTTAGCATAATCAGAGTGCTCAGTGCTAAACCAGTCAGTGATCAGTAATACACCGCCAGGCTTAAGCTTATCGTAAGCCTCATCTAGGTAGCGCTGAATGCTACTGGCTGGATTGTGTACGGATGCGCCCCGGTCGACGATTAAGTCGAACTGTGTTTGAAAGGGCCAGGGTTGTGTAAAGTCACCCACATACAGATTATTTGAAATGTTAGTGAATCTTTGTTTCAGCTCACCAATAATGAAATCGCTGCCATCAATAGCATAAACGTTGGGACAATAACTTAGAAAAAAGGGAAAGTTTGCGCCAGCACCACATCCGACTTCCAAAATAGTAAAGTCTGGATTGCCCTCGCGTAGCTTAGTGTTGCGCAGAGCTCCGCTCACAATTTCGCTCCATGGCCAAACGGACATGTGCTGATTACTGCGGTAAAGTTGATCCCAGTTTTGACAAAATGACATAAAAAGCTCCTTTAATTGTTTACTACAACCTAGCAATTTTCATTCCAGTATTTTCTGGTGTTATAAATTGATCAGAGCTATGGTCTGAATTTGGCATCTTGAATTTATACGTAAAGTACGCGCTAAAGAGATTGTAACTTTCCTCAAGCTTGCCTCTAATGATAGCATGAGCAAGTGATATAGTTGATAATGTTTGTAAAAATGTGGAAGAATCAAACATGTTTCTCCATAAGATATAGAGTAAGGAATGATTGACATGCTCTGGAAAGGCGTTTGTCAATCAAGCGAGTTGAATTGATTATAATTTATGTGAGGAGTTCTCTTTCTGGTTGGTTGAATTTTAATCAACTCAGCTAGTAGCTATATTTTCAGGAAACTGCGTTTTTGGTAGTTTCCGTAACTCGTTGGAGATATTTATGTCTGATTTTCATTTAAAGCTAATCAAAGAAATTAATCGGCAATCTAGACAAAAACCTGATAATGCGTGTGTCAACAGGTTTAGACCTCATGTCAGCTCGAGGGTAAAACTCATACACTATTTCCAAGTTATAATGAACAATTTACAGCGAACTTTCTCAAAGTTAACCAAAAGTTATCTTTCTAGGTATGAGCCGACACTACTTTTGCTGGATCAGAACAATTACTTTGTAAATAGTATTTATTGTTTCGAAAAAGCTTATGAAAAGCTAGGGGATGAAGCTAGTAAAGAAAAATATCTCAGTTATATTTCCTTCAATTATATCAGAAGGTACGGTGCTCGATTACCTTTCGATATAGAAAGCTTTGATGCTTATGAGCGGGAATTATCGAGCATAGTTGACACAGATGGATATCAATTGATCTCAGTAAATGAAAATGAGGTATATCTACCTTTTGATCCTATCGGGTTTACTATCAATTTTAAACTTCAGCAGTATGCTTACCAGAACAGAGTAGTCATTGAAAATGGGGATGTGGTCTTGGACTGTGGTGCTGCTAATGGAGACACTGCGCTTTATTTTACCGCTTATGGTGCTAGTAAAGTGTATTCATTCGAATTTCTAAAAGAAAATATCATAAAATTCAACAATACAATGTTGCGAAATAAAGCTTTTAGCAATCTTATTGAGTTAGTTGAGCGCGCCTTATGGGATGAAAGTAACATACGATTAAGCTTTTCAGAAAATGGTAATGCAACCTCAGTCCAGAAATGTTCAAGTAACGAAGGTGATACGGTTCAAACAATCACTATTGATGAATTCACTGCCCAAAAAGGAACTCATGTTGATTTTATTAAAATGGATATTGAAGGGGCTGAACTTAATGCACTTAGAGGTGCGAAAGAAACAATCTTGAAATATAAACCCAAGCTAGCTATTTGTGTCTATCATAAAGATGATGATTTAGTCAGTATACCTGATTTTATTGATAGCCTTAATTGTGATTATGAGATGTATTTTGATTATTATACAGATACTGGCGCAGAAGCGGTACTTTACGCAAGAGCAGTGGATAAATGAGGAAAAAATATATAGTGTTCGCCCCTAGCTATGATGAAAACGTGGGCGGTTCGATTTCCATGCATAGGCTTTGTCACCTTTTAAATACTCAAGGTGAAGAGGCGTATTTATGGCATGATGGAAAGTCAAAATTGATTAAAAATAAAGACTTTATTACACCTGATATATGCACTAAACAGCTTGATGATTTTATCGTTGTATATATGGATGTTGTTAGCGGTAACCCGATTCAATGCCCTAACGTAGTACGGTGGTACTTGAACAAGCCCGGCTTTTTTACAGAAAACATAAGGTACGGAGAACAAGAGCTTTATTTCTATTTTCAGGAAATATTTAATCACAGTATGTACAGGGCAAATCACAGACTTTACGTAGTATACTTTATGACTAGTTTATACAGGAATAAAAATAAACTAAATAGAGAAGGAAGTTGCTATATGCTTCGAAAAGGTAGAGGGCGTAAACTCGTACATGATGTGTCAGAGTCAGTAAAAATAGATGGTAAATCTCACTATGAAATTGCAGAGATCTTTAATGATAAAAAGTATTTTTATTGTTACGACCTTTATTCAGCTTACTCCTCGTTTGCCGCATTATGTGGTTGTATTCCGATAGTTATCCCTGAGGACGGCATTAGCGAACAAGATTGGCAACCTGTAGAAAAGCTAAGATATGGTATTGCTTATGGAGATAGTGAAGATCAGATCACATATGCGCTTAACACTGAGAGCAAGCTGGAAGCTCTCCTTGAGGAGCTAGAAATAGAGTCAGAGAGGTGCGTTATTGATTTTATCAATACAACGCAAGAGTACTTTGAGCACCATAGAAAGTCGAAACATGTTATAGCGAGTGAATTGCCCTGTTATTATAGAAAACTCAGAGAATCAAGTAATAAAGTGGTGGTGTTTGGTGCATCTGAATCGCTAAGAACCATGAAGTTTCTGATTGACTTTGAAGGAATTGATGTCAGTTATCTATGCGATAATGATAGGACAAAAACAGGACATAACTGGTTTGGCTGGACCGTGAGTGAGCCTGATAGAGTATTTCTGCAAAATGATCGTTACGATGTTCTGATCGTTTCCTCTTTTCACCATGAAATTAGAAACCAGCTTAGTCAGTATCGTAGTGTCGAAAATGTGTATAGTGTTTATGATTGATGTATCTTTGTTGGGAGGGAGTCTGTGAATACGTTATTTGAAAGTTTGTTGAGTTTTGACGGGATTAAGGCATTCCTTCAGTCTTATTATTCAAAACTCCCAGAAGGGTTGGATACAAACTTAGTCTGCTTTGGTTTTAATGAAGACTCTCGGCGGCTATCTGAGTTATTTAAATTGGAATTTATCATCGATGATGGAAGGGACGGTCAAAGCTATAATGAAGTGCCTATTCTATCTAGAGAAAAAGTACCTCCCGGGATGAATATAATAAACTGTTCTCACTCTATCTATCCCCAGACGGTATTTAATCTTGCTCGCGAATTAAAGCCAGCTAATATCATTAGCTATGCCCACTTTTCTGCATTCCACCATTTTTTGGACGCTCCTGCCTTCATGCGTGATACCTACAATACTTGTTCTAAGTACCACTCTAAAATCATGGGGGTCTTTCAGAGCTTAGAAGATGAGGAGTCTAAGGCCTGCTTTAGTAAAGTAATGCGGTATAGACTGACAGGTGATAACTGCAGAGATCTTGGTTTCAAGGTGAACATCGAAAAGCAGTACTTTGAGAATTTTATTAAAGATGCTGCTTTTGGCACCTTTGTGGATGGCGGTGGGTTTGATGGAGATACTGCGGAGAGATACATTGAATTTTGTAGTGGTAATTTTAATAAAATATACGTATTTGAGCCCGACGAAAGCAATGCAGAAGAAGCAAGAAAAAATTTATCAATATACGATAATATTGTAATAGAACAAAAAGGCCTATCGGATAAAAGTGGAAGCTTACAATTTTCAAGTCTAAGTACTACATGCTCTTCCTTTTCCGAATCGGGTGTAAAAAATACAGAAGTAACGACGATAGATGAGTCTGTGAGCGAGTGTATTAACTTTATAAAGTTAGACGTTGAAGGATTTGATCTAAAAGCATTAAGGGGAGCAAAAGATCATATAACGAAAGACACACCTGTTATGGCGATTTCTGTATATCATGATCCAAATCATTTTTGGCAGATCCCTGAGTTTGTATTATCTAACAATAATAAATACAAGTTACGTTTTAGGCATTACACTGAGGGCTGGTCTGAAAGCGTAATGTTTTTTCTTCCTAAGAAATAGTAAGGGCTTTGATATCATGGTTATCGATAAGATATTTCAGGTTCAATCTGATGAGCTTCGTTCATCAGATGTGATTGAGCGGTACAGGGATTTGGGCATAGTGATTGTCAAAAATGCTGTTCCAAAAGAGTTAATTGAAGAAGTTGAGAATAAGCTTCGTCAGTTCTTTGAATCGGTGTTGAAGCAACATGGTATAGAGTTTGATCTTGGAATGTCTCTTGATGACATACACTGCTTGGTAGAGCGGTCTCTGGCACCGGAAAGGTCTAAATATTTGCTAACCATTGGTAAAGACTTACCCGTGTTTAAGAAGTTGATCTCATCAGACTTCGTTATGAGGTGGGTTTATGCATTGTTAGGTACGGAGAACATACAGTCGGCTGATGACAGTAATGTGCTAAGAATAGATCGGCCAAATAGCGAGGTAACTAACCTACCATGGCATCAAGATTATCCTTATAATATGTTGTCGCTAAACGCTATTACCGCATGGATACCCATTCTTCCTGTTGAGCGGGACATGGGGAGAATGAGAGTTGTGATACCAAAATCTGAATTATTGCCCGTCGAGTATAATCATCAAATTAAAAAGCAGTTTCATAATTCTCGATACATCAAACTCAAAAACCTAGATACTTTAGAAAAGCAATTGGAAGACTCTTCAATTGAGTTACAGGAAGTATCACCTGGAGATATGGTTTTGTTTGACGCTTTGTTGCTCCATAGAAGCGGTGCAAATTGTTCTGAAAAGTCTCGTTGGGTTGCTACCGCAAGGTATGGTAGCCTCGATGATAACTTCTTAGCACAAAGAAATTATTTTACAGCAAGGGCAAAGTACCCTGATATATTTAAATATCATCATCCAGACTATTGGTTTGAGGTTAATTAAGGAACCCAAGAATGAACAATCAGGTTACAGTGATAAAACCTAAAGTCTTAATTAAGATGCTTGAAGAGAGCTTCCCAGAAGAGAATATTGTTGGAGAGTTTCTCATGCCGCCAAGCTATATCGGCAGCCTTACTTTGCTTGAGTCTGCAATGTTGCTTGCTTTCGTTAAATTAATTAGACCAAGCAAGGTCTTTGAATTTGGAACTTTCATGGGCCATACGTCCGTTTTTTTAGCTAGAAATATGGATAAAGACGGGGTTGTATATACGCTGGATATACCCCATGAGGATTATAGGAACGAAAGCTTCAACTCAAAAGCTCAAGAGGTTGACCATTTGTTAAGACAACAGAGTGTAGAGCAACAGGCTAAATGTATAGAAAAAGAAGGCGATGAGATTAAAAGTAAAATAGTTAGATTGCTTTGTAATAGTCTAACTTTTTCTACATCTGAACTGGCTAAGGAATGTGGCCTTATTTTTATTGACGGCGGTCATGAAACAGAAATAATCGAGAGTGACACCCAAAAAGCGCTTGAAATGCTTGGTGAAGGAGGTGTGGTTGTTTGGCACGATTATAACTCGGACATCTATACAGATGTTACCAAGTTCATCGATAAGATCAGTCTTGAACACAGTATTTTTCATATTGCTCATACGAATATGGCGTTTATATGGCCTGGTATGGAAGCTGAGCTATCAGCTTTGAATGATTTAAATCAATAACGCCTTTAAGTAAGAGAGAAATATTATATATAAAGTAGCCAGTAATACAGTAATAACTTATCTGAACTGGCTGCTAGCTATACATAAATATCCGTCTTTTCAGCTTGTTGTTTTGGATAACTTTATGAAAGTGTGTGAGGGGATCGGGAGTGGCTTGGTCGGTTCAGTTGCGTAGGCGGCAAATTCGATAGTATTTTTTGTGATCAAGGTACCTGCGCCAATGAAGTTACCCTGACCAATAACTATGTCGTTTCCTACAGTGGAATTGATGCATAAAACCGAGTTTCTGCCAATTGTTGTGTTCCCCGCGATAGTTACGCCTGAATTAATCCACACATTGTCCTCAATTGTACAGTTGTGGCCTATGCTAACCCCTGAAGAAATAAACACATTCTTACCAATTTTGGTACCGTAGTGTATCGCCGATTGTGTAAGTACTATACTACCCTCACCAATCTCTAGATGATGTGCTTTCTTTTGCTCAGCACAGTAAAAGTACCCGGGCTTGTAGCCATTTTTCTGCATTAGTGAGAAGTACCGTTCTCTGAGTTGATTTAACTGCCCATAGCCTATTGCTATGACAAAGTCAAAATCCCCTTCAGGCAGTTCTTCCAAGTTATGAACAGGTACTCCGAACAGAGTTGAGCATGTTCTGTATGCTCTCTCTACCGTAAAGCATTTTACCCTATAGAGCTGCGCTATATATGGAAAAATAGTTTTCGCCATAGCTCCATCGCCGTAGATAACGATCTCTCTCATAATTAATCTTTTAGTCCTGGACTTTGAAGAGTCGATTGCATTTCACTTTTTATTATGTTACTAATTTGTAGTATCTTTTCATTGCTTAGCCCAGGAAACAACGGTAAACATAAGATCCTACTAGCAATGTCCTCCGCTATTGGCATAGTCACATTTAAGTAACTCTTTTGGTAATGAGGACTTTTATTGATTGCGGGATGAAAATATCTTCTTGGAAAAATGTTGAACTCAAAAAGTCTATCAATAATTCTCATAACAGTATTTTCGTTGTGCAATAAAATAGGCATATATGATGGACAGATGTCGTGCTCTGCATTGATAGCTTGATATCCCGTGCAGTTGCGGAGGTTTGATTTATAGGTTGTAATTTGATTTTTACGCTGCGATAAAATTAGGTCTATGTCGTCGAGTATAGCCAACCCCATAGCTGCGTGAAACTCACTTAGCTTTCCATTTATACCGGGTTCTGATGCAAAATCTCCATCGAGCCCAAAGTTAATCATCTGCTTTGCAGTTTCTAGCTCTCTGTCATTTTTAAAAACAAGCGCGCCCCCTTCAACTGTATGGAAGAGCTTTGTCGCGTGTAAGCTAAAGCAACTAATATCACCATAGGTTAGGATACTTTTGCCTTTATCGTCCAGCGTAGTGAGGGCATGGGCTGCATCGTAAATAAGGCTGAACTTATATTTCTCTTGCAGTTTCTGTAAATGCTCCAGTTCACATGAGTTACCAAATGTATGTACAGGCACAACGCAGTCGACTTTCTTACCTGAAGAAAGTTGTTCTTCGAGCAAATATGGATCCATATTCCATGTTTTAGAGTCTATATCGCAAAAGTCGACGTGGGCTCCTTGCCACTCCAAAGCTGAATAGGTAGCTTGAAAAGTAAATGGCGTAGAAATAACGTTCTTTTGCTGTAAGTTCTTTATTCTAAATGCAATTTGAAGGGCCATAGTACCGCTCGAGACCAGCAATAAGTTTTTTACGCCGAGGTATGCTTCAAGTCTTGCAGTGAGTTCTTTGACTAAAGGACCGTTATTAGTAAGCCATTTCCGTTCATAGATCCCCTCTATGTACTTGATGTACTTTTTCATAGAGGGTAAATAAGGTGAGGTTACATGTATCATTTCAGATCACTCAGTACTTTTGATAAGTACTCTCCGTAGATAGTATTCTCATATTTAACACTAGCACTCTCAAGCATGGATGCTGGAATCCAACCTTTTTGAAAAGCAATTTCCTCAAGACATGCTATTTTAAATCCTTGCCGTTTTTCAATGGATTGTATGAAGACAGATGCTTCCATCAAACTTTCACTAGTACCCATATCTAACCATGCATAACCTCGACCTAACACTTCTACAGACAATTCATTTCTATCGATATAAACATTTAGTAAGTCCGTGATTTCTAACTCACCACGCGCAGAGGTATTAAGTTGTTTAACATGGTCAATAGCATTTTTATTAAACATGTATAATCCGGTTGCGACTGTGTTCGATTTAGGTTCCGTTGGCTTTTCTTCAATTGAGTCAACTTGGTTGAATTGGTTGTATGATATTACCCCAAAACTACTTGGGTTTTTAACCTCATATGCAAAAGCGGTAGCTTTATCGAAACTTGCTTTTGCATTTTTTAATCGGGGTGTGAGTCCTGGACCGAAAAAGAAGTTGTCTCCTAGTATTAGACAAAAAGCTGAGTCACTTAGAAATGCACTAGCTTGCTTTATTCCGTCAGAAATACCAGCCGCTCTGGACTGATTTATATACTCAATTTTTAAACCTAGATTGGAACCATCGCCTAGTAATCGTTCGAATGCAGGACGATCAATCTCGCGGCATACAATACCAATCTCCCTAATTTCAGCCAGCATTAGCACTGAGATTGGATAAAATATCATCGGCTTATCGAACACTGGCAAGAGATGTTTATTAATACCTAGGGTGACAGGAAACATGCGAGAGCCAGTCCCCCCGGCCAAAACTAATCCTTTCATACTGAATCCCTATCAAGGTGTAAAATATTACCATTCAGCTCAGTCTGTTTGACTATTTGATGCCACTTAATAAGAGATTTATACCAATCTAGAGTAATTGTATCTGGGGTATCCTCCAATTCCCCACTTGCCAACTTAGTTATAATTTCTTCTACACCAAAGCTGATACTATATTTGGGTTGCCACCCAAGGACTCTTTGGATCTTATTAAAGTTGACTTCATAGCTGCGTTGGTCTGGGTCTCCATACCACTTTATACTCACTTTAGTTTTAAAAATATTCTCAGCAACTTTGCAAACGCTATCTGCGAGCTCATAAAGTTGGTAGTTTTGTTCATTACCGCCAACATTGAAGATTTCACCATTAATTAATTCTGTTGGGGTATCTAGCAATAAACACATCAATTCTGAGGTATCTTTCACATGAAGCATGGGACGTTTTTGGGTACCATCTCGCATTAAGGGGAGATAGCCATTCTTAAATACCCCAAGTGCCATACCATTAACAGCTAAATCAAAACGCATTCTAGGGCTAAAGCCGAATAACGTTGCTTGACGTAGTACTGTCACACAAAAAGAAGAATCAGCTAAAGTTAGCACATCCGCTTCAGCCCGTTCATTTGCTATAGCATATGTAGTTAGTGCATTTGTTTTGGATGTTTCATCGACCTGGGCTTCTTGGTATCCGTAGATACTGCAACTTGATGGTAAAATGTATTGCTTGACACCTTGTTGTTTGGCCAGTTTAGCGGTGTTAGCTCTAGCCTTGTGATTTATATCAAAAGTAATATTTTGAAATAATTCACCACTGGGATCATTTGAGAGAGCAACTAGATCTATTACAACATCTATATCGGTGAACACATCGGCAGTAAGTATGCGGCAATCAAGTTTTAGTTTAGACAAACGCTCATGCTGAGGTAGCCGATCGCCAAAATAAAATCGATCTATTGCAGTTACTTTACAACCCTGTTCAAGCAATAGTTGGACTAGTACGCTACCAACATAGCCTGATGCGCCTGTAACTAGTACATTTTTCATATTTTATGCTCGAGTAAGTTTATTGTTTAACATTAGCAAAATTTGTGCCGCTAATAAATTTTTTGTTCTACATGTTGGTTGATTTTTGTGATATCAGGTCGGGTGAGTAACGCCTTTAGTAGCTGTTCGAATGTAAAATCAGTTTTGTAGTTGAAGAATTCGAACAACTTGTTGAGCATTTTATAGTCATCAGGTTCGTCTAAAGTGATTCGGTAATGGCTAAAGTCTTGAGTGGCGCTAATGTTATAGACTTGAATATTTTTGAATTTTGCCATACCGAGGGTTACGTGTTCTCTATCAGGCCTATTGCTTGCTTTTTGGTGAGTCAGTTTTAAGAGTGAAAATGAGAATACACAAGTGTCTAGCCCTCTTGGAAATCCAGAGTGAGGACCAAGAGAGACCATGTCGTGGTCATTGGCTTTAAATTTATTTATTGCTGCTAATACTAAGTTTATATCGATGAAAGGACAGTCACTTGTCAGCCTAACGATGACATCGTTATCTGTTGCCCCAAATGACTCTGCAGCTTCGTAGTAGCGGGAGAGTACATCCTCTGTTGAACCTTTGTAAAATTTGATCTTGTTTTTTATGCACACCTCAATTATTGGAGTTTCGGAACCATCATTTGTAGTGGCTACAATGATATTTTCCTGTAGCAGTGATAAGCGCTTTAGCATGGTTTCTAACACTGACTGAGTTCCAAAAGGCAGCAATACTTTACCTGGAAGACGGCTAGATGTCATTCTGGCTTGAATTATGACAAATAATTTACTCATCAAGTGATAATTTTCTTGGACTTAATTCCTTGAAACGATAGCATATTAAGGCGAGCTGTAAAGCTTTGTTGATATCAGCCGATATCCTTAAAAGCAAAAATCAGAATAATTGATTGAAACTTTAACAAACGAAATGTCGGAGGATAAATTTGTTTGAGCAAAAATTGAGAATCCACGACAAGGTCATTGGACATGATTCTCCCTGCTATATTATCGCAGAGATGTCGGCGAACCATGGGCAGTGCTTAATCAAAGCGAAAGAACTAGTGCATGCGGCATATGAATCCGGCGCTGATGCAATAAAATTGCAAACCTATACAGCAGACACCTTAACAATGGACTGCAAACTGCCGCATTTTGAAGCCACGGGACCTTGGAAAGGTCAGTATCTTCACGATTTATACAAAACAGCTTACATGCCATGGGATTTTCATGCTGAGCTTTTCGAGCTAGCTGCTAAACTTAGCTTGACGTGTTTCTCATCGCCGTTCGATAAAACCGCGGTAGATTTGTTAAGTCAGTTAGATGCGCCTGCATATAAAATCGCTTCGCCAGAATTGATCGATCACCAGCTTATCCGAGATGTCGCTGCAACAGGTAAGCCTG
The DNA here is from genome assembly GCF_040104525.1 of Pseudoalteromonas sp. XMcav11-Q. NCBI lineage: Bacteria > Pseudomonadati > Pseudomonadota > Gammaproteobacteria > Alteromonadales > Pseudoalteromonadaceae > Pseudoalteromonas > Pseudoalteromonas sp. XMcav11-Q. Next base: position 202,323 of record NZ_JBECOX010000005.1, on the reverse strand, counting down.
TAATTATATCTACCGGGGGCGCGACGCTACCAGAAATAGCTGAGGCTGTGAAAGTAGCTGAAGAGGCGGGTGTAACTGAGCTTGGGCTGATGAAATGTACGAGTACCTACCCAGCCCCTGCTGAGACGATAAATTTACGCACAATTCCACATATGAGAGAAGCATTTAAATGTCCTGTGGGGTTATCCGATCATACGCTTGGCAATGATGTACCTTTGGCATCAGTTGCGGTAGGGGCATGCATGATTGAAAAGCACTTTGTGCTCGATAAAAGTGACAACACCGCGGATAGCTTTTTTTCAATGACACCAGATGAATTGAAGGCGCTAGTCCATGGCGTTAGACAGATTGAAAAGGCGATGGGTGAGGTTAATTATCCTACTGAAGCGTCAAAAGCTCGTCGCTGTGTCTACATTATAAAAGATATTAAATCAGGTGAGCGCCTGACTGCCGAACATTTAAGGCAGATGCGACCCGGCGGCGGTGAAATCATGCCAAAAGAGTTACCGAGCTTAATAGGTCGGTCAGTGAATAGAAATCTGCGCTGTGGTGAGCAGCTAGCATGGAGTGATTTATTGTGAGCAAAACAAGAGCTGAGCTAATATATTCTATCCAACAGTTCTTATTAATAAGAGGCGTAATGGTAGATGATACTATCATCGAAAATCACAATTTTATTAGAGAAGGAAGCCTTGATTCGTTTGAAATATTAACTTTAATTATGCAATTGGAAAGTGAGCTGTGTATACCGATACCGATAGAGCTATTATTGGAGCAAGGTAATACAGAAATAGGGAAATTAGTAGACTCACTGGTTAAGCTTGTTAATGATCGCGATAAGAGTTGATACCTTATGTGGCCTTGGCCACTTTATGCGTTGTAAGTGGTTAGCGTTAGCGCTTCAAGATTGTAGCAAAGAGGTGATAGTTCTCGTCGATAAAGCCGTTCCCGAGCAGTTATCACTTGAGCTAAAGAGCAACATAAAAACTTTACCTTTTACACAAACACAAAAAGAAGATGCTCGCAATACTTTGAAGGTACTTTCTGAGATACAAGAGCCGGTTGAAAGCGTTATCGTAGACAGCTACCGTTTTGACTCAGAGTGGGAATTAGAAGCTGCGAAACAGATCCCTTCCATCATCGTAGTGGACGATTTAGAAAGAGCGCATAGTGCTAAGCTACTTATTGATAGCAAGTGGTGTGGTGATAAGACTGGTGAGCGCTACGCAAGCTCGCAGTATAAGCTACTAGGCCCTGATTTTGCTATGCTGTCACCGGCATATCAACACTGTACACATCAAGAGCGTAAGCCAAATCGTGTGATGTTTTCTCTTGGCGGTGGAGGGGATTGGTATAGTGTTTCTGACTGGATAGCCTTGTTGCTAAATATGGCACCGGAAATTGAAATTGACGTTATCTTAGGGCCGATGGCTGAGAGAGTAGAGGCGTTAACTCTGCTTGCGAATACGACTTCTCGATTGCAGCTAATTCGGCAACCGCCTTCTCTTGTGCCTTATTATCAAAGTTGTAGTCTATTTGTGGGAGCACTTGGTACTTCGCTTTATGAGCTGGCCGCAACCAAAACGCCAGCATTGACGTTTTCGATTGCTCCAAATCAAGACAATCAACAAAGCGCACTTGATGACTTAGGTCATTATTTTCATGTACCAGAGCTATTAACGCGAAAGGCTAGTGAGGTTGTCGCGTTAATTTTGACGTTAGTGAAGCAGTCTACGCGAATAATTAAAGCGCGAGAAATAGCGCCGATTAAGGTAGATGGCCGAGGGGCAATTCGAGTAGCAGAGTTTATTTTAGCGAACGATATTAAATCTTCTGTGACACAAAGAACTCTACATAGCCAAGAGGAACATGTATGCCAGCTAACCGCACAGGTGAAGATCCGTCAAGTCAACGACTCAGACGTAAATAGATACCTTGCAGCGAGAAATTTACCAGATAACACTTGGCGTATGACAATTACTTCTGGTATTGACGTGCTGGGGCATTATCAGTGGTGGTTTGCTAACAGTAGAGAGTCATTTGTGATGGAGTCTAACGGCAAACCGTTACTATACGTTTGGCATCAAATGCATAGTATTGAAGCGCAAGAATATCTGGTTGGTGGGTGGTTTGCAGCCTCTGATGAGGTGAACTTTGCCCACGCACAAATGGTTTTGGAGTGGCAACTCCGTGAAACCGCAGCTAAATATCCTAAAGCCATTTGGCTTGCGGTAATAAACAAAGAAAATAAGTTTGTGAATCTGCTCAACCAGCGTGCGGGATTCGTGTCTATCGAACATGATGAAAAGAAAATGCGCGTAACGCAACAGTTGTTTCCAAATGCATCGCTCTGCGAGTTTAATTATGTTGGTAAAGAGGTAAATACATGACAAAGAGTATTTACGAGTTATTCGAAGAAAATGTTAAACAGACTCCCAAGAAAGCAGCGGTTGTCTATCTAGATCAGCAAGTGAGCTATGAGGAGCTGAATCGACAGGTATTAAAGTTAAGTGCACACTTTGTACGGTCGGGCCTTACCCCGGATCAACGAGTGGGTGTATTTGCGCCTAATGGCATCGAATTTGTCGTAACACTACTCGCGATTGCTAAGCTGGGAATCGCAGCTGTGCCATTACCAATTAGCCTCAAAGGTAATGCATTAATAACAGCGCTGAAGAAAACGCCAGTTGCCATGGTCGTGGCATGGCCGACGATAAGTAAGATATTACTCGATGCCAATTTGATAGAGCCTAGTAACTTGGTAACTCTTGGTAAAGCAGTGAGTGAAGAGCTTAGTTGGGAAGCGGTTCAATCTTGTGAAAAATTAGATGACTTGCAACATGGTGTTGATCTTGATGCGCCGTTTATTTTGACGATGACCTCAGGCTCCACTGGGCAGCCGAAACCAATAGTGTTAAGCCAAGCATGTAAAATAAACCGCGCTATGGATGCGACTATCCAATATTACGGTTTGACCAAACAAGATGTGATCCTGGTAGCAACACCAATGTATCACTCTTTAGCACAAAGAGGAGTGCTAATGCCGTTAATGCTTGGCGCTACAACCGTTGTTATGCCCAAATTTAATCTTTCACAATGGCTAAGTGCGATTGAGCAGTATAAGGTCAGCTTTTTGTTTGCCGTAGCTGCTCAACTAGAAAGTTTGATTGCAAAAGGTACATCTGGTGCAGATTTAAGTTCTTTGAAATGTATCGTTTCATCATCTGCAGTGCTTGAAGGTACAACAAAAAAGCGTTTATTAGGGATGCTAAGTTGTCGCTTTCATGAGTGTTACGGCGCTTCAGAAGTGGGAGTGGTCACTGATTTTGCGGTTTCAGAAAATCCTGAGCAAAGTGGCAGTGTGGGCAAAGCACTGCCATTTGTCTCATTGAAAATTACGGATGACCAAGGGTGTGAAGTCGCAGCTGGCCAAGTAGGAGAGATATGCTGTAACACTTCTACCATTTTTGGTGGCTACCTAAAAATGCCTGAGCAAACTAGGGCGGCTTTTTATGTGGGAGGTTTCTTTAAAACCGGAGACTTAGGCTATGTGGATGAGCAAGGATACCTCTACTACGTCGGCCGTAAAAAAGAGGTGATTTCTAGCGGCGGGATCAATGTATTCCCTCAAGATATAGAGACAGTTGTCAAATCAATAGAAGGCGTAGAAGATTGTGTTGCGTTTGGGATAAAAGACGCGCAATTGGGCGAAATTGTAAAAGTGGTCATAGAGCAAAACCAAGACACCGACTTAATTCCTGTAATTAGAAAAGCGTGCTTGCAAGAGCTAACTGACTATCAACAGCCTAGATTTATAGAAAGAGTGGAAGCTTTACCGAGAAACCAGATGGGAAAAGTGCTTCGCAACGACGTTAAGACACAATTTAGTCAATAGAATGAATAACCTAAGCAGGCGAAGTCAACTACTTCACCTGCTGCCATGTACCACTTTCAGCAGAGCGCTTTGCGGCTTCAAATAAAGCCAAACCTTGCTTGGCTTGCTCAAACCCAAAAACGTACTCTGAACGGCTTGGTTGCTTGCTTAAGTGTAATTGGAGTGCTCCCGCAATATCGCTATATAAATTGGCAAAGGCCTCGACAAAACCGGTGGGGTGGCCTGGTTTCATCCGATTATATCGAAATTGATTCGCATACTGGCATTGGCCAGCCCTATCTAACACTTCCCGACGTCCATCATTATAGTTGAGTTCTAATTCATCAGGATTTAACTGAAACCAGCGAGCACTTCCTTTGGTGCCATACACGCGTACGGACAGACCATTTCTGTGACCAATTGCTGTTTTAGACATCCACATTGAACCAACGATACCATTTGGGTATTTCAAGAGCATATTAACGTCATCAACTAGCCCTTTGAACTCTGAGTGATTAGCAAATTGCGCGCAGGTGGCTTCAGGCTCGACTTCTAATAGATAGCTAGATAAATGGTGAAGGTGCACACCTAAATCGAGACAGATAGTGGGGACGTCGTAATCTTTTAAACGCCATGATTGAGGTTGGCTAGGCTTACCTGCGATATCTGGTGGGCGTTTAAAGCCTTCTTGGGGCATTTCAAGATGAATCTTTTGTATTTCTCCAAGCGCACCATTAGAAATGATATGCTTGAGCTCCCTCACCATAGCATAACCACTGTAGTGAAAGTTACTGCAAGAAAGTGTTTTTTGGGATCGTAACAAGCTTCAATTTCCTTCGCCTCAGCCAATCCACAAGTCAGCGACTTTTCACTAATAACGGCTAAATCCTTTTCCAATAATGCCGTTAACACCTCAGTGTGATGAGGGGTTGGTGTTAAAACAACAAAAGCGTCTACCGCGTTTTGCTCGGCTAAAATCAACTGCTTCCAGCAGTTATAGGTGCGCTCTGTACTTATATTCCATTGTTCAGCCGTGTGCTGATTGACCTTAGCGTCTCGGCTAAATGCACCAGCGACGACCTGAAACTTATTATCTAAATGTGCTGCAGAAAAATGTACATAGCCGACTGCAGAGTTATTACCTCCGCCAATAAAAGCCAGTTGCAATGGTCTATTATTCATAATCTTTCCTTTAGCTTTCATCACTGATGGTACACTCAAGATAAAGCGCTTCAATTGTGCTAATGATATACTCTTGTTGGGTTAAAGTGAGGGTTGGATACAAAGGTAAAGTGATTGCACTGTAGTAGTAGGATTCAGCTTCAGCGCAATAGCCTGCCTTAAAGCCTAAATTCTGATAATAGGGCTGCAGGTATATTGGAATATAATGAACATGCGCAAAAACCCCTTTATTCCGAAGCGCGCTGACCATAAAGTTATGCTGTTCAGGTGTACAACTTTCGAGTCGAATAACATATAAGTGATAGGCAGAAACTGAGCTTTCAGAGCACGCGAGAGGCGTGATCCCAATACTATCGGCAAATAGCGTATCGTAAGTGTTAGCAAGGTTATTTCGCTGCTTAACAAATGCATCGACCTTAGTAAGCTGTGCTATCCCTAAACTCGCGTGTAAATCCGTCATACGGTAGTTAAAGCCTAAATCTTGCTGTTGGTAGTACCAGACCCCATGGCTGGGTTCACTAAATTCGTCAGGATTTCCAGTAATACCATGACTGCGAAGCCTCGTCATCGTATTAGCCAGCGTTGGGTCGTTTGTCAGCGCAGCACCGCCCTCAGCCGAGGTAATTATTTTTACCGGATGAAAGCTAAAAACGCAGATATCGGAGTACTCACAACAACCCACCTTTTTATCATGATAGGAACCCCCAATAGCATGTGATGCGTCTTCAATTACTTTAAAACCATACTGCACAGCTAATTGATGGATGGCCTTCATATCGCATGATTGCCCTGCAAAATGCACCGGTATAACTACTTTGGGGAGTTGGTTTTGTTGCTTTGCTAGTGCTAGCTTGTCACTTAGCGCTTGAATGCTCATATTACCGGTACTGATTTCAATATCGACAAAATCGACACTCGCACCGCAATAAAGCGCACAATTAGATGAAGCAACAAATGAGTTTGGTGAGGTCCAGACAATATCACCTTTACCAACTTCAAGGGCGAGGCAGGCAATATGTAGTGCAGATGTTGCGCTGTTTACCGCAACGGCACAAACTGCGCCGGTATAACTGCAAAGTTTTTGCTCAAACTCTGGCACTTTAGGGCCTTGTGTCAACCAGTCCGATTGCAGTACTTCGATAACGGCGTCAATATCCGCTTGGTCTATTGATTGCTTTCCGTATGGGATCATAATAGTGCTTGCAGGTTAAACGCTTTTATCTCTTCCACGCTCATATAAACTGGGTTAGTCAGAGAGTTGTATTCAAATCCAGGTTGCACCGCTTTTCCTTGCTCACCAAGCGCATTAAGGTCAAAAGAATTACTTCTGCTACTAAACTTGATCCCCGGAGCAATAACAAAATGATCAGAAAATTCAAAGGTATCAAAACTTAAATCCTGAGGACACATTACTTCGTGAAGCTTTTCGCCAGGGCGTATCCCGATAATTTTTTGAGGTACATTGGGCGCCATTGCAGTTGCTAGGTCAACAATCCGAATCGATGGAATTTTTGGCACAAAGATTTCGCCGCCAAGCATACGCTCAAAATTCTTAAGTACGAAGTCAACGCCTTGCTGAAGACTAATCCAAAAGCGAGTCATATCTGCATGAGTAATAGGAATATGACCTTTCCCTTCATCAATAAACTTTTGGAATACCGGGACCACCGAACCTCTTGAGCAAACCACATTGCCATACCGAACAACAGAGAATCGAGTTTTATGTCCGCCAGCCATATTATTTGCGGCGACAAAAAGTTTATCCGACGCTAATTTTGTAGCGCCGTATAAGTTGATTGGATTAGCTGCTTTATCGGTAGAAAGTGCGATTACCTTTTCGACGTCATTATCTAAAGCGGCTTCAATCACATTTTCGGCACCATTTATATTGGTTTTGATACACTCCATTGGGTTGTATTCGGCAGCAGGCACTTGTTTTAACGCCGCTGCATGAATCACATAATCAACCCCTTGCATTGCTCGGCGCAGCCTGTCTTTGTCTCGTACATCGCCGATGAAGTAGCGCATACAACGTTGATTAAACTCTTGTTGCATTTCGAACTGTTTTAGCTCGTCGCGCGAAAATATGATGATTTTCTTTGGCTTATAACGATCTAACAATGTTTTGACATATTTTTTGCCAAAAGAGCCTGTGCCGCCGGTTATTAAAATGGTTTTATTATCAAACATAGGGTGTCCACCTACAGGTGCAATCAAAACTTTACAGTATCGGGTATCGAAACTGCTTTAGATATCTTATCGATACAATAAATTAGCTACTACTCAATACTTTATATCACTTCTATCGGTTTTGCAGTATTTATGCCAGCCATTGCAGGAAATTTAACGACTATGATGACTTTTTGCTCACAATAACGTAGATTTAAACTAATGATAGTGAATGGGGGTAAATATGAAAATCCAATCACAAAGTACTGCTTTTTTTAATCGCACGGAGCAAACTGCCAATAAACTCAATCAGCAACTGGCTTCTGGTAAGAAGGTTAATTCTGCTGCAGACGATGCTGCAGCCTTGCAGATCATTAACCGTTTGACGTCTCAGCAGGACGGCTACAGTCAATCCATTCGTAACGCATACGATGGTATCTCGTATTCGCAAACCGCTGACTCGGCATTATCTGGTGTGAATGATGCAGTTTCCCGGATTAGAGAATTATCGATTCAAGCCGGTAATGGGGCGCTGACAGATAGTGACCGTCAAGCATTGCAAGAGGAAGTGTCGCAGCTGCAAACGCAAATCAGTGAAACGTTTGAAAATACTACATTTGGCGGCGCACAAATTTTTGACGGTGAGCCTCGTAGTTTTCAGGTAGGTCCTGACGCTAATACCACTCAGTCGCTACAGCAGACTGATGGTGGTTTTGCCAATGCAATATTGAGTGTAGACATTTCGACGCAAGCGGGTGCCCAAGCTGCCATTGATGCGGCAGATACAGTCTCTGAAGATTTAAACAGCCAACGCGCTGGGCTTGGCGCATTTGAAAATGCGGTATCTAGTACGATTCGCTCTGCGAGTAACCAACGTGAGAACATCGCAGCGAGCCAAAGTCGAATTCAAGACACCGATTACGCGCAAGCGGTGAGCGATCAAGTCGCCAACGATATTTTATCGCAAGCGTCTATTGCTTTGCGTGGCCAAGCTAATCAGTCTGCATCATCGGTACTGGGTTTATTATAAATTAATACCAAAGTATTGATATAGAACAGCTCTAGTGGCGATTTTTTGGCGTTAATGTCAAAAAGTTGCCACTTAGGTATTGCATCCCCCTTAATCTCTCTTACAATCTAACTATTAAAGAATTTTAAGTAGATTGGTTCTCAAGCAATGGTCTTGATCTTAGATAACAACAACAAAAGAGCGATCGGATTAGGTGCGGCACTTAGTTTTGTCGGTCAAGCAAATGAAGTGCTGGCCGAAGAGCGTTATGAGCCCAAGATCCTTGATAACAATCAAGAACCAATTTTTGTGTTAGGCGCTTTGCAAAGCTTAACACACGAAGCGTTGATAAAATCTCATCCCGCCGTCCCGTTTTTATTAATAGGTGAAACGCTCAGGCCGCTACTTGCGTTACCGAATGTAATAGGGCTCATCACCGAACCCTTTGGGCAAGAAGTCACGATGCAATTGCTACATGACTGCCAGCAATACTTACGTATGCTTCCAAACAAAGAGAACAAGCTACAAAATAAGAGCTTTGATGGTTTAGTTGGGGAAACCGAAGCGGTTAAAAACGTTCGTTTCTTGATTTCTCAAGTGGCTAAAACCGACGCCAATGTCCTTATTTTGGGGGAATCGGGAACCGGTAAGGAAGTGGTTGCACGTAACGTACACTTATTGTCTAAACGTGCGCAGGGACCATTTGTGCCAGTTAACTGTGGTGCTATCCCTGGGGAGTTGTTAGAAAGCGAGCTTTTTGGTCATGAAAAAGGCGCGTTTACTGGCGCGATTTCAGCCAGGAAAGGGCGTTTTGAACTGGCGCAAGGAGGTACGCTTTTTCTCGATGAAATCGGTGATATGCCACTGCAAATGCAGGTGAAATTGTTACGAGTTTTGCAAGAGCGCACCTATGAACGAGTAGGGGGCACAAAGCCGATTCAGGCGGATGTTCGTGTGATTGCCGCGACGCACCGTAATCTTGAAACCATGATTGAAGACGGCAAGTTTCGCGAAGACTTATTTTATAGACTCAATGTATTCCCCATTGAAAACCCCTCTTTAAATGAGCGTGCGGAAGATATTGCGCTACTGCTAAAGGAACTAACACGTAGAGTAAATGAACAAACGGGCAATTCGGTTAAGTTTACCGATAGAGCCGTAGACAGCTTAAAGTCGCACGCTTGGCCTGGGAATATTCGAGAGCTTGCAAACCTTGTGGAACGAATGGTGATTATGTTCCCAGACAAGGTTGTCGATGTGACTGATTTACCACAAAAGTACCGCTATATAGAAGTCGAAGCGTTTGAGCCTGAATATCCAGAAGAACTATTAGAAAAAGATGCGTTCAATGAGCTATTTAGCGATGGCTTCAGTGACGATGAAGAGGATATGGTAGCAGAAGATTTTGCGCCGCAAGCACCGAATGTTGGCTTGCTGCCGGACGAGGGGATAGAGTTAAAAGAATATTTAGCAGAGCTTGAAATTGATTTGATCACTCAAGCTTTAGAGCGCTACGATTATGTGGTCGCTCGCGCGGCTGAAATCTTGGGCGTTCGCCGTACAACATTAGTTGAGAAGATGAAAAAGTATAATCTCAATCGTGACTGATAGTTTATCAATTACTACCTAACCTGAACTCGGGATAAGAAGTAAGTTAATCCACTAAAATCACTAAATTCAAAAGCGAAGTATCACTCTAGCCAGAAGTTATTTCTTAATACAAGGCAAATTTGTGCGTCAATAGCTGGCCTATTGCAAGCAAATTTAACGCAGTAGTAAGGGATAACAGCTGCTAGAGAACAAGTTGTTATTCCAAGTTCAGGTTACCTAATCAACTCAGCAAGGCCGCTTAATACGCGGCCTTGTGTTTTATTGTTTAAAGTCGAGTAAAATCCAAGTCTTGATAACTGGCAATAATGGTTTGTTTGCAAAAACAGTTATCGGCATGGTCGTTAACCATCCCGCAAGCTTGCATATGCGCATACACGGTCGTTGAGCCTAAAAACTTAAACCCACGTTTTTTTAAGTCCTTGGCAAATTTGTCGCTGAGTTCAGTGGTGGCGACGGCATCGTGTTTGTCACGCATGGAGTTGATAACAGGCTTGTAATTAACAAATTGCCACTGGTATTTTGCAAAGCTGCCAAACTCTTGCTGAATTTCAATAAATCGCTTAGCGTTGTTTATCGTTGCTGCGATTTTTGCGCGGTTTCTGATAATTCCGTCAAATGCTAATAGCTGCTCGACATCTTGCTCTGTCATCTGGCTCACTTTGTGTACATCAAAATCGTGGAATGCTTTTCTATAGCCTTCACGTTTTTTCAAAATGGTATACCAGCTTAAGCCAGCTTGTGCAGATTCCAATGTGATAAACTCAAACAAGCTCTGGTCATCCAGTACAGGTCTTCCCCATTCTTTATCATGGTATTCAACATAATCGGGTTTGCTCTCGTCCACCCAGCCGCATCGTATTGTCATTGTTGGCTCTCTTCTATCTAATTGTGAATATGAATAAGCTAAATGATTTACTACGCCAACTACTCATTGCGGCATCACATTTGGCTTTCAAAAACTCTAGCACAATGCTGTATATAAAAACAGTGTCAATAAATTGATATTGTTAAGTGTTGTGTAACTCTATGTTTTAAAAGGAATGTAAAGTTGGATCGTTTTTTGCTTTTATCCATTGAGTTTATTTTTAAGAGAGCGGAAAAATGGCATTAGCACATGTTATTAATCCACAATTTGTACCAACGACGAATCGCTACAATCCCTGTTTGCTGCAAGAAGCCTACGTCGGTGAATTAAGCGATCTTAGGCAGCAGGCGAGTTGGTTAAGTCATCTTGTTGATACTATGCCTGCGGGTGTCGTGGTACTTGATGGTCAAGGTATGATTGCCAAGGCGAATCAAATTGCGATGGATATGTTGGGTGAACCACTCGAAGGTGAAAAGTGGTTTAGCGTTATTCAGCGTTCATTTCGACCACAGCAGGACGATGGTCATGAAGTCTCTCTTAAAGATGGCAGAAGAATTAAGTTAGATATAACCGCGCTAACACCAGAACCTGGGCAACTCATTTTGATGACAGATCTCACCGAGACGCGCCGGCTCCAAAGTCGTGTTGCGCATATGCAAAGGTTAAGTGCGTTGGGAAAAATGGTTGCTTCATTGGCGCATCAAGTGCGTACGCCGTTATCGGCTGCGATGTTATATGGTGCAAATCTAGGTGCAGCTAATCTTCCTCCGGCTTCTCGAGAAAAGTTTCACGATAAGTTGATGTCTCGGTTAAAAGACTTAGAAAGCCAAGTTAATGACATGCTGTTGTTCGCTAAAAGCGGTGAACAACAAGTGGTTGAGCGAGTGTCAATGCAACAGTTATTGAGTGAAGTCAAAGCGGGTGCTGACGCTATGGTTGAGCTTAACCAAGCAAAGTTGGAAGCATTTTTACCCGAGCCAGATATCGAAATATTAGGTAATCGTACTGCGCTTGCAAGTGCGATCCAAAACCTGATCCACAACAGTATTCAAATAATTGGCAGTGCGGCACACATTGAACTTAATGCAGAGCGCGAGCCGTGTGGCGAGTATGTACGTATCTCAGTTGTTGATAATGGTCCTGGTATTGATGAAACCTTAGTCGACAAGTTGTTTGAACCATTTTTTACAACTAAGTCGCAGGGGACTGGGTTAGGACTTGCGGTGGTTAATTCGGTCGCTAACGCACACAAAGGGTTTGCACAGGCAGACAATATTGAAGGCAAGGGTGCGCGTTTTAGCTTGGTACTACCACTAATTGAGGCGGAGGAACTATGAGTAACAGAGTTTTAGTTGTTGAAGATGATGCTGGTTTAAGAGAAGCACTCATTGATACATTGCAGCTTTCAAATATCGAGTGCGTAGAAGCAAGTTGTGCGGAACAAGCCGTTTTATTGCTCAAGCAAGAAACCTTTTCTTTGGTGGTGAGTGACGTGCAAATGGGTGCCATGAGTGGGCTTGACTTGTTAAAGACCATTAAACTCAACTATCCCGAATTACCGGTATTGATGATGACAGCATACGCGACCATTGATGATGCGGTTGAAGCGATGAGATTGGGTGCCATCGACTATATGGCTAAGCCATTTGCGCCTGAAGTATTGCTCAATATGGTTGGACGTTATCTACCTGAGAAGGAAAAAGAGACAGATGGCCCCATTGTTGCCGATCCAAAGAGTATTAAACTACTTGAACTGGCTGCAAAAGTAGCTAAGTCGGATGCCAGCGTTATGGTACTTGGACCGAGCGGTTCAGGTAAAGAAGTGTTAGCTCGCTATATTCACGATAAATCCGACAGAGCAGATGAGCCCTTTATCGCAATTAACTGCGCTGCAATCCCAGAAAATATGCTCGAAGCGACCCTGTTTGGTTACGAGAAGGGGGCATTTACAGGTGCCATTCAGGCGTGTCCTGGAAAATTTGAGCAAGCACAAAAGGGAACGATTTTGCTTGATGAGATCACAGAGATGGATTTGGGATTACAAGCAAAATTACTTCGCGTGTTACAAGAGCGGGAAGTAGAGCGTTTAGGCAGTAGAAAAACCATTTCACTGGACGTCAGAGTGTTGGCAACCAGTAACCGCGATTTAAAAGAAGCGGTGGATGATGGGGTATTTAGAGAAGATTTATATTATCGCCTCAATGTTTTCCCGCTAGAGTGGTTGCCACTGAAGGACAGAGCGGGTGATATCGCTGTGTTAGCTGAGCATTTGTTGGTAAGACATACGCAAAAAGCAGGCAAGCCAACACCTATATTAAGCAGCGGTGCAAAGCGCAAGCTCAGTTCACACAGTTGGCCTGGAAACGTAAGAGAGCTAGACAACGTTATTCAACGTGCCCTGATTTTGTTCCAAGGTAATGAAATTCAAGAAGATGATATTTTTATCGAAAATTTCTCACCGATGGCTTTGATAGAGTCTGCACCACTTGTAAATCATGAAGCATCAGCTCTAATGGAGCGCTCTCAAGGTGAGGATGAGATCATTAGCTATAAGGATGAGTTACAGGATAAAGAACACCAAATTATTTTAGATACACTGGCAAAGTTTAATGGCAAACGTAAAGAGGTGGCGGAGGTATTGGGTATGAGTCCTCGCACACTTCGCTACAAGCTGGCAAAAATGCGAGATTTAGGGATTGCGCTACCCGCTTAACCTAAGTTAGCTGAGCTTAAAAACAATGAGTTAGCTCATTGCTTATCCAAACCTCAGGCTAAGCTTTATCTGTTAATTCAAATTTAATTAGGTGCCTATAAAGATCAGCAGATCTTAGGCGCCTAGTTTTCACTTCTATGCACTGCCAATTTTTCGACATGCTAAAAATGTTTCAACATACTGAAAATTAACGATTTTAAGTTGGCACGTTTTCTGCTTTATTACAGGTAACTAAGAGTTATTTTGAGTAAAGCATCATGAAAGTACAATCATCAGCGCTATTTCAAGAAATGCAGGCAATGGCTGCAGAAGCGACGAGAAACACACAGCCATCAGTGCAGCCGGTTAAGACGGCGGCATCTTCGTCGGCTCAGTTTGGCGATTTACTCTCAGACGCACTTAATACGGTTCATGGCTTACAACAAGAAGCGAAACAAAAAGTCACCGCTGTTGAAATGGGTGACAGAAGCGTTTCTCTTGCAGAAGCCATGATAGCGAAACAAAAATCGTCGGTCGCTTTTGAGGCAACAGTGCAAGTTCGTAATAAACTTGTAGAGGCCTATAAAGAAATCATGAGCATGCCAGTTTAATTGAGTGACTGTGGAGAGTAATCGTGGCTACTAATCAATCAACAGATCTTACGCTTTCCGATGCAGCGCTGAATAATGACAGCGGATCGGATGAGCAACAAGAGCAAAAATCAGGCTACTTCAGTGCGCTAAGCGGTGTTGATATGTTGCGCCAGGTTACTCTGGTTATTGCCCTTGCTATTTGTTTAGCAATCGCAATCTTTATTATCATTTGGGCGCGCCAACCAGATATGCGCCCACTTGGTAAATACCCAACAGAAGAACTCGTCGAAACGTTAGACTTTTTAGACCAACAGAAAATTGAATACCAATTAGATGGTAATACCATTTTAGTCGCTGAGTCGGACTATCAAGACATAAAACTACGCATGGCGCGTGACGGTTTTACCCAGTCTCCGAGTTCTGGCACTGATATTCTGATGCAAGATATGGGTTTTGGTGTTAGCCAACGTCTTGAAAGAGAGCGCTTAAAACATAGCCGTGAGCAACAACTTGCGAGAACAATTGAAGAGTTACAAGACGTAAATCGTGCAAAAGTGTTACTTGCAATTCCAAAAGAAAACGTCTTTGCACGTCGCGAGAAAAAACCCTCTGCAACCGTAGTTATTACCCTTAAACGTGGCAAAACGCTTGGCGGCGAAGAAGTTGATTCAATCGTAGACATTGTGGCATCAGCGGTACAAGGCCTAGAGCCTTCACGCGTGACTGTCACCGATCAAAACGGTCGTCTACTCAACTCTGGTTCTCAAGACTCTTTGGCTGCGCGCTCGAGAAAAGAGTATGAAATCGAACGTAAGCGTGAACAAGAATATCTAGAAAAAATTGATAGTATCCTGATCCCAACTGTAGGTCTTGGTAACTTTACCGCGCAGGTTGACTTAACGATGGACTTCAGCGCAGTTGAAGAAACGCAAAAACGTTATAACCCAGATTTACCTGCGGTTCGTAGCGAAACGACGTATGAAGAAAATAATATTGGTGGTTTAGCTGTGGGTATTCCGGGGGCGCTGACTAATCAACCTCCTATAAACTCAAATATCCCAGAGATTGCGGGTCAAGGCGGCAATGGTCAAAGTGCAACACCAAGCAGTAATCAAAAAGAAGCAACCCGTAACTATGAGTTAGATACCACTATTAGCCATAAACGTCAGCAAACTGGGGTTATTCGCCGGATCAGTGTGAGTGTGGCCGTTGACTACCTCGCAAAACCTGATGCTGAAGGTAACATGGCAATGGCGCCGCGTACGCAAGAAGAGTTAAATAACATCCGTCGTTTGCTACAAGGTGGTGTGGGCTTTGATATGCAGCGAGGTGATGCACTAGAGGTAGTGACTGTGCCATTCGTGCGTGAAGACCTCACTGAAATGCAAGAGATACCACTTTGGGAGCAAGATTGGTTCCAAAAGACAATCCGTCTTGCAGCAGGTACCTTAGTGATCATTGTGCTAATCTTAGCGGTAGTAAGACCTATGCTTAAGCGTCTAATTTACCCAGATGATACGCTTGAAGATTTTGATGAAGATGCGTTGACCAGTGGTGTAGATTTAGGTGACAGTACACTCGATATGCTAAATAACGAATTCGATGAGTCTGCGGTTGGCTTCTCTTCTGACGGTAGATTACAATTGCCAGACTTACATGGCGACGAGGACTTACTCAAAGCAGTACGTGCCTTAGTTGCTAACGAACCAGAACTCTCATCACAAGTTGTGAAAGCGTGGTTGACAGAAGATGACTGATCAAGAACAAAAACAATTGCCCGCAGCCTTTGACGTTGACAAGCTAGATGGCGTCGACAAGGCTGCCATCTTACTGCTTAGTTTGACTGAAGAAGATGCGGCTCAGATTTTGAAACACTTAGAGCCGAAGCAAGTGCAAAAGGTCGGTATGGCGATGGCCTCCATGGATGACTTATCTCAGGCTAAAATTGCAGCTGTGCACAATTTGTTTATCGAACAAATTCAAAGTTTTAGTACAATTGGTTTCCAATCGGAAGATTTTATTAAGAAGGCGCTAACCGCAGCACTTGGTGAAGACAAAGCGGCAAGCCTTATTGACCAAATCGTTATGGGCTCTGGTGCAAAAGGGTTGGATTCGTTGAAGTGGATGGACTCGAAGCAAGTTGCCAATATTATCCGCAACGAGCACCCGCAGATCCAAACGATTGTATTGTCTTATCTCGAGCCTGAGCAATCCGCCGAAATCTTGTCTCAGTTTCCTGAGAAAGTACGCTTAGATTTAACAATGCGTATTGCAAACTTAGAAGAAGTACAACCTGCGGCACTGCAAGAACTCAACGAGATCATGGAGAAACAGTTCGCAGGTCAAGCTGGTGCACAAGCGGCGAAGATGGGTGGCTTAAAAGCCGCTGCAGATATCATGAACTACTTGGATACCAATATTGAAGGCCAGTTGATGGATTCAATCCGAGAACATGACGAAGAAATGTCGCAACAAATTCAAGACCTCATGTTCGTGTTTGAAAACTTGATGGATGTCGAAGACCGAGGGATCCAAGCCATACTGCGTGAAGTGCAGCAAGACGTACTGATGAAAGCAATTAAAGGCGCGGACGAATCTTTAAAAGAAAAGATTATGAAGAATATGTCTAAACGTGCTGCTGAGATGATGCAAGATGACCTTGAGGCTATGCCTCCAGTGCGGATCAGTGAAGTCGAAGCTGCACAAAAAGAGATTCTGGCAACGGCTAGACGTTTGGCTGACTCAGGTGAAATTATGCTTGGTGGCGGCGGTGGTGAGGAGTTCCTATAAACCATGGTCGATAAAAAGTTGTATAAAGGCCGCCCAGTCAGCACCGAAGCACTGGATGAGTTATTAGAAAACTGGCCCATTCCAGATGTTACGGATAAGCCCGAAAAATACCGAGGTCGTTCTACGGCCTTCGGTACGCCGTTGGAAGAGTTGTATACTAAGAGAGAGGTGAGCGCAGAACCTGAGCCGCAAGAGCCTGAATTCCCTACTTTGACCATTGAAGAATTAGAGCAGATCCGTCAGGATGCCTACGACGAAGGAATAAAGCAAGGCCACGAACAAGGCTATATTGAAGGCTTTGACAAAGGAGTTTCTGAAGGTAAAGAAGCCGGTTATAAAGAAGGCGTAGAAATAGGTAAAGAAAAGGGACTTGAGGAAGCACAACCTCTCATTGAAGAAAGGATGAAAGCGCTATCCACTATTTTAGATGGCATGCAAACGCCACTGAAAAAGGTTGATGATGAGTGTGAAAAGCAGCTGGTTGTACTCGTCAATTTATTGGCAGAGCAGGTTATTTTTAAAGAGCTCAAGACCACGCCTGAGCTCATTTTAAACGCGTTGAAAAAAGCGATGGACGCGCTGCCTGTCAAAGATCAATCAGTACGCATCCATTTGCACCCCGAAGATTTAGCTTTAGTGCAAGCCATGTACGGCGAGGAACATATACAATCACAGCATTGGCAGTTACTTCCAGAGCCGACGTTGGACAGAGGTGGCTGCGAGGTGAAAACACCACAGTCATCCATTGATATGACGCTTAAAAACCGTATTAGCGAAGTGTTGGAATCATTTTTGCAAGATAGCGGTATAAACCAATAATACTGCACTGTTATCAAGATAAGCGAAGCAATCAAATCAAGATAACGATGCCTTCCTAAGGTAATTGCGAACATGTCGACATCTGCTGCTATGAGCGAGCGCATCAGTAAGTATCAGAAATTTATCAAACCATATGGGGTTGCGGTTGCTGGCAGCCTCACCCGTGTGGTTGGCCTCACCCTTGAAGCTAGGGGGCTAAGTGCTCCCGTCGGCAGTCAATGTAAAATCGAGACGCTGGGCGGCTTTATTGATGCAGAAGTCATCGGTTTCAATCAAGAAACGCTTTATCTTATGCCAAACGACCATATTACAGGCGTCCTTCCTGGAGCGCGAGTGATCCCAAAAGTTAAGGATGCTGGATTACCTGTCGGTATGGGTCTACTTGGCCGTGTAGTTGATGGACTTGGTAGACCACTAGATGGTCTTGGTGCCATTGATGCTGAGAAACACCTGAAATTTGCCGCAGCGCAAATCAACCCACTTGCAAGACGCCCAATCGACTCACCAATGGATGTAGGCGTGCGTGCGATAAATTCGATCGTGACAGTGGGTCAAGGCCAACGTATGGGGCTGTTTGCAGGGAGTGGTGTGGGTAAATCGGTATTGCTTGGCATGATGACACGAGGCAGTGAAGCGGATGTTATTGTCGTTGGCTTGGTTGGTGAACGTGGTCGTGAGGTGAAAGAATTTATCGATGAGATTTTGGGCGTCGAGGGTAGACGCCGCTCCGTAGTGGTTGCCGCTCCCGCCGATGCCTCACCGCTGATGCGCTTAAAAGGCTGTGAGAGTGCTGTGACTATTGCGGAGTATTTTCGCGATCAAGGGTTAAATGTACTGTTGTTACTGGATTCGGTGACGCGCTATGCCATGGCACAACGTGAGATAGCGCTTGCTGTAGGCGAGCCGCCAGCCACAAAAGGGTATCCGCCTTCCGTGTTTGCAAAGCTCCCAGCGTTGGTTGAGCGCGCAGGTAATGGTGGTGAGGGACAAGGCTCAATTACCGCATTTTTTACGGTATTGAGTGAAGGTGATGATATGCAAGACCCTATCGCCGATGCTGCCCGAGCTATTTTGGATGGTCATATTGTGTTATCACGAGAGCTTGCTGATAGTGGTCATTATCCAGCAATAGATATTGAAAAGTCCATTAGTCGAGTCATGCCGCAAGTGGTGTCAGAGGCACACATGCAGCAAGCCAGAGTGCTCAAGCAAGTCTATTCAATGTACCAGCAAAATAAAGACATGATCACCTTAGGTGCTTATCAACGCGGAAGTGACCAGATGCTAGATCAGGCGATAAACATGATGCCTGCTGTGAATAACTTCCTTCAGCAAGGCATGAAAGACGTGATCAATTATGACGAGTGTTTACAAGGCCTCGCTAAGCTACTAGGACAAGCATAATGGCAAATAACAAACTGACTTTATTGCTTAAGCTAGAAAAAGACAAAGAAGATAACCTTCGAGCGAATTTTGTTCAAGCGCAGCAGCACTTAGCAACAAACCAACAACGGTTATCGGGACTAAACGATTTCCGTCTGGAATACAGCATGCAGCTTCATAGTAAAGCACAAGTTGGTCTGTCTAGTGGCGGTTTCAATCAATACCATAACTTTATTAATAAGATTGAGCAGGCTATTGATCAGCAAGCAAAAACGGTCAACACAGCCAAGCAGGTGGTTGAACAACGCCGCAAGCTATGGCTAGCACAGCAGGCTAAAACGAAGGCAATTGAAAAGCTTATCGAGAAGCAAGCCCTCGCGAAGCAAACTCGTCTTGCCAAAGCAGAGCAAAAGATGCTTGATGAGTTTGCAACGAATCAGTTTGTGCGAAGAGCGCGTGCTTGGTAAATTGGCTCGAAATATGCTTCCTAATAATTAGCGTTTTATTATTTAGGTAGTTCACTCGTAAAAGTCACGAATATTCATAGTGTTGGTTTTTAATGGTGTATTACAACGGCAGGACATTGCCACTTTATGAGGTAGCTTTAAGATGAATCTAATGCTTGCATCCATGCTGCAACGAGGCAGTAACGAGGTTGATATTAAAGAAAAATCCCAAGAGACAGATGCTGAGGGTTCTGAGGACAGCTCTGGGTTTAGTGCTTTAATGGCTGAGTTAGCCGAGCAAGAGAGTGCAAACAAGCAGGTAAAAGAGTCTGCAGATCCTGTAACCTCAGAGCTGGATGCGCCAATAGATAGCGAAGTCGCATCAGATGATGCTCCGCAGTCAGATAGTAAAGCACAAGTCTCTTCCTCTAAGCTGCAAGGGGAAGTACCAACTTCTACTGTTAGCTACACTGACAAAGGCCTGGTAGTTGCGGACAAACCGCTTCCTGATCCCCCGGATAATGACTTATATGCTCAGATCAACGCTGCAAAACAGCAGAGCACTTCATTGAGCCAAACCCCAACAGCAATTGCGCAATCAGTCAAAGAAGCGTTGGGCAATGCTTCTGCGGCTGATGAAGAGGTTGTAGCTAGCGATAGTGCACTATCTCAGGAGCAGCTACAAGACGAAGCCAGTCCACTAACTCGAGGGGGGAAAGGCCAAACTGAAAACGCCGGCACTAAGCCAACCTCGTTATTACAGCAGGCAACTTCTTTGGACAGCCAAGACCCAGAAGGTGAGGTTGCTAAACCTTCGTTATTGAATGACAGTTCAGAAGCTAAAGAACAAACATTACAGCCTAAGTTGCAAAAGGATACTAGCACTCAAGCCTTGGTTACCAATACAAACATAGAAAAACGGGATCCAAGCGCTAATAAGCCAGTCGAGTCTCAAGTTGAAAGTGAGTCTGAAACCGCGCAACAGAAAGGACTCTTAGCCGCTAAGAAATCAGAGCTTGCTCAATCTGTTTCCTCATCTGAAGCTAAGCAATCAGAAACAAAGCAAATCATTTCTGAGGCGAGTACACAAACCGCGAAAGACAAAAACGCAGTAAGTACAAAAAGCACTACAGATGTGCAAACCATGGTAGAAAAGTTGACCGTACAGCAACAACAAGAATTAAAAGCCGTGATGGCTGGCAAGCTGGATATTTATGATGCGTCGCCAAGTGTACAAAAAGCCGTAGCTCAATTAATTGGTAAAGGTGTTGATATCGCAAATGTACAGCAATTTAAAGCATTTGTGCCATCCTCTGTCGTAACACAAACTTCAACAAACACCCCGCAAGAAGCTGCTACGGATGTTAAAGATACTACCCAAGCGTCTTTTAATGTAAATAGCGCGCAAGAAAAGTCTAACAATAGTGAGCAGCAGGCCGTGGTAGTTAAAGAGGGTGAACGTGCTGAAAAAAATATAGCTGTGAATAAATTGACTAGCGATGAAAAGTTAGCAGTAGAGAAGCAAAGTTCAGAAAAACAGAACTTAGAAAAGCAAATAAGTGAAAAGGTAGTTGATAAAGAAAATAGTAAGCTGATGCAAGCGGAAGCAAGCATCGCGAAAGAGGCGGTTAAAAATGAGCGTCAATCGGCGAATACTGCAGCAGCGATACCAAATCAAGTTAAGCCTGAAGCAAGTCCTGTAAGTGTATCGCAAGACACTAGCTCACTAAACCAAACACTGAAAGAAGTTCAGCAAATTCAACAGTCTCAGCCAACAAACCAAAGCACAACACAGACAAAGCAAGCGACAGATGCTAATCTTCAACAGGCGATTAACATAGCACGTCAAGATGCCGCTAAAGAGCTGCATCAACGGGTAGGGTTGATGCTTAACCTTAACAATAAGGAAGCTGAGATTCGCTTAGACCCGCCAGAGCTTGGGGCGATGCAAATTCGAATAAAAAGCGATGCAGAGCAGGCTCAAGTGAATATTGTGGTGCAAAATCAGCAAGCTAAAGAATTACTAGAGCAATCACTGCCAAGACTAAGAGAAATGTTAGCTGAGCAGGGTATTGAACTGGGTGACAGCCAAATATCACATCAGCAAGGTGGAAATACTGAATCAGAGTCGCAAACTGCTGGTGGCAATACGAGTGGACAGCAAACTCTAGGTGATGAATCGGGGGTTTCTGACAATCCACAACCATCACAAAAGAGAAATACTGATTCTGCAATAGATTACTATGCCTAACACCTGCTATTATTGTAATTAATAAAGATCATAAGGGCTTGCTATGGCTGAAGAAACCGACTTAGAAATAGAAGAAACGGGTGGTTCCAAGAAAAAGCTGATTATCATTATTGTCGCTGCGGTATTGGTACTCGGCGGTGTCGCAGGGTTTTTCTTATTTTCAGGCTCAGATGCGCCAGAAGAATCCTTAGCAGAAGAAACGACAGCAAGCGAAGTTAAAGCGGAGCAAGGTAGCGCTGCGCAAATGGGGAGTGCACTGTACGTTGCCATGCCCCGTCCCTTTGTTTTCAATGTACCTGGTGCAAGTCGCGATAGAATTGTGCAAATTAAAGTTCAGCTGCTGGTTCGCGGTGATGTTAATGAAGAAGTAGCAAAGAAGCATATTCCCTTGATTGAAGGTACTTTACTTAGCGTGTTTTCAACGACTACCGCTGATGAGTTAAGCACAAGTGCAGGTAAAGAAACTTTGCGCTTAACGGCGCTAGATAAAGTCCAAGCTGCGATGGAAGGGGTTGAAGGTAGCAAAGTAATCGAGCGTGTGTTGTTTACTGGCTTTGTAATGCAATAAGGTAGTATTTGTGAGCGATTTATTATCCCAAGACGAAATTGATGCGCTACTCCATGGTGTAGATGAAGTCGAAGAAGACGAAATCGGTGATAGTGGTGACGGCGAAGGCGCTGGTGCCTTACAGTATGACTTTTCGTCTCAAGATAGGATTGTGCGTGGGCGGATGCCGACGCTTGAAATCGTTAATGAACGATTTGCCCGCCATATGCGGATAAGCCTTTTCAACATGATGCGCCGCACCGCTGAAGTGTCTATCAATGGTGTGCAAATGCTTAAGTTTGGCGAGTATATTCATACTCTGTTCGTTCCTACCAGCTTGAATATGGTGCGCTTTAGGCCACTAAAAGGTACTGGCCTGATAACCATGGAAGCCCGGTTGGTTTTTATCCTTGTAGACAACTTTTTTGGTGGAGATGGTCGTTATCATGCCAAGATCGAGGGGCGTGAGTTTACACCTACAGAACGTCGTATCGTTCAGATGCTACTTAAGATCATCTTTGAAGATTACAAAGAAGCCTGGGCACCGGTTATGGATGTGTCGTTTGAATATCTTGACTCCGAGGTTAACCCCGCGATGGCGAATATTGTATCGCCAACTGAAGTGGTGGTGATTAGCTCTTTTCATATTGAATTAGATGGTGGAGGGGGCGATTTCCATATTTCATTGCCTTACTCTATGTTGGAACCTATTCGAGAGTTACTCGATGCCGGTGTTCAATCAGATACTGAAGATACCGATCTGCGTTGGAGTAAAGCGCTTCGTGATGAGATTATGGATGTTGAAGTTGAGATTTCCTCCCAGTTGCTGGAAGTGGACTTATCACTTGAGCAAATAATGAAACTTCAAGCTGGTGATGTTATTCCTGTGGAAATGCCAGAGCATGTCACCGTATTTGTAGAAGAGCTGCCAACCTTCAGAGCTAAAATGGGTCGTTCTCGTGACAATGTTGCTTTACAGATCAGTGAAAAAATTAAACGGCCAGAATCAGTGAAGTCTGAGCTTCATGTGTTTACCAAAGGTGGTAAAAAACTCGATTCAGATGCTGAGCTGGCAGAATTAGAAGAAGATCTGCATCTTTCCGAAGGTGTGGATTTAGATTGGTAGTCGTGAGGTTGTACAAGCAACGTCATGAGACTAATTATGGACAACAAATTAACTTAATCAGGTAGTAATCCAATGAGCGATGATCAAGATACTATGGACGAATGGGCGGCAGCACTAGCTGAAGCCGAAGGTGCCGAAGGTGGCAGTGAGCCAGAAGTTGCAGAGTTAGATGAACTCAAAGATTCAGCGCCTGCATTATCGTCAGATGAAAAACGTAAACTCGATACCATTTTAGACATTCCAGTTACCATTTCGATGGAAGTTGGCCGCTCTAAAATTAATATTCGTAACTTATTACAGCTAAATCAGGGCTCTGTTGTTGAGTTGGATCGAGTAGCTGGTGAACCGCTAGATGTACTTGTTAACGGTACGTTGATTGCACACGGTGAAGTAGTTGTAGTAAACGACAAGTTTGGTATTCGCTTAACGGACGTTATTAGTCAGGTTGAGCGTATTAAAAAGCTACGTTAATGCACTGGGGTTGGTGTGTAGCTTTGTTTAGTACTGCTTGTTACGCGAGTGCTGCCGTTGCAACGACGTCAGGAGTGGTACCTAAGTCTTCTGTAGGGGCAGGTACTGCGGGGTTAAGCTCGGAACTACTCTCCATGGGATTGTCCTTGGTGTTGGTGATCTTACTTATTTTGGGGTTAGCATTTGTGCTGAAGCGTTTAAATCCCAACATTGTAAACCAAAAGGACTTTAAGGTGATCCGCAGTATATCGCTCGGTACGAAAGAGCGTTTGCTGGTTGTAGAGTTGGATGATAAACAGCACTTGCTCGGGGTAACACCAAATAATATCAATTATTTATATCAGCTAGAAACACCACTGGATGATGTTAGCCGAACGCCATTTGCAAACGAGCTACAAAAGTTTTTAACGGGAAAAGGGCAAGTAGCCAATAACCAAAATAAGAAAAGCCATGACTAGATTGCTGATACTCTGTTTATTACTGTTTTCTGGGGTAGCTTCTGCAGAAGGGATAGAAGCAATAAACGTTACAACAAACCCTGATGGCTCTCAAGAGTACTCAGTGACACTTCAAGTGCTCGCCATTATGACGGCGCTGAGTTTTATTCCAGCCGCTGTTATCATGATGACTTCGTTTACTCGAATAATTGTTGTACTTGCGATTTTGAGACAAGCGATTGGTCTACAGCAATCGCCATCGAATCAAATTTTACTCGGTTTATCGTTGTTTTTGACGCTATTTATAATGGCACCTATATTTTCGCAGATAAATGATGAAGCGGTGCAGCCATATATAAAAGAAGAAATCACATCAATCCAAGCACTTGAACGTGCCAAAGAACCCATGAAAGCTTTCATGTTGTCACAAACCCGAATTAAAGACCTGGAAACCTTTGCTAAAATAGCGGGCTATGACAAGCTTGATAGCCCTGAGGATACGCCGTTTATCGTTATTATTCCGGCCTTCGTTACATCTGAGCTGCAAACGGCTTTTATTATCGGCTTTATGTTCTTTATTCCATTTTTGATAGTCGACTTAGTTGTAGCCAGTGTCTTGATGGCCATGGGTATGATGATGTTATCGCCAATGATAGTTTCCTTGCCGTTTAAGATTATGCTTTTTGTGCTCGTCGACGGTTGGAGTTTGGTCATGGGGACACTGGCCAGAAGCTTCGGATTGGGGGTGTAATGTGGAACCAGAAGTCTTTGTCGATATCTTAAGTGATGCATTGTTTTTAGTCATCAAGCTGGTGGCGGCGATTGTAGTACCTGGGCTTCTAGTTGGTTTAGTTGTTGCTGTGTTTCAAGCTGCAACATCAATTAACGAGCAAACATTAAGCTTTTTACCGCGTTTAATTATCACGATTCTGGCCCTTATTTTTGGTGGCCATTGGTTAACTCAAGAACTGATGGACTATTTTAACCTCGTGGTTATGCGAATTCCTGAAATCGCAGGTTAGCCATGGAGTTCACCTTTGCGGTAATCATGCAGTGGCTAAGTGATTTTTTACTTCCACTGGTGCGGATAAGCTCAATGATAATGGTAATGGCGGGGCTTGGGGCACAAAGTGTGCCGGCTCGAATTAAGTTTGCGCTCGCTGTGGTCGTCACTTTTGCCGTGGTGCCCGTTTTGCCCAAATCAGAATTTACCGATTTGTTCTCCTTTTCGATGATTTTGGTTGTTATTCAAGAAATGATGACCGGAGTCGCAATTGGTTTTGGCTCTCTGTTGCTTTTAAATACTTTTATCATTGCGGGTCAAATCCTTGCTATGCAAACAGGTCTTGGTTTCGCATCTGTTGTTGACCCTGCCAATGGATTAAGTGTCCCAGCAGTTGGTCAGTTCTATTTAATATTAGCGACATTACTGTTTTTTGTTTATAACGGTCACCTGATGATGATACAAATGGTAGTGTATAGCTTCGAAAGCTTTCCCATTGCAGGTAATTGGTGGGTGGTAGATAATTTTTGGAGAATCGTTAATTGGGGGGGCTGGATGTTTTCTACGGCACTGGCTCTTGCATTAGCTCCATTAACGGCAATGTTGGTTATCAATATCTCGTTTGGGATCATGACCAGAGCTGCACCTCAGATGAATATTTTCTCTGTAGGGTTTGCTTTTACGCTGGTTGCAGGTCTTACCATTATTTGGGCGACACTGGGTAACTTCTTAGCACAATTTGAGTTTCAATGGCTCAAAATGACGGAGCTGATGTGCGATCTAATTGGTTGTACGGTTTAGGAGTTTGAAATGGCAGAAGATTCAGGTCAAGAACGCACCGAAGAACCCACCTCCAAGAAGATAAGTGATGCGAGGAGTAAAGGCCAGGTAGCCCGTTCAAAGGAGTTGGGGACTACGTTTGTCTTGTTGTTTTCTGCTATCGCTTTACTGATGTATGGTCCTGGTATAGGGAAGGCGCTTTACAACGTGATGGGGCGAATGTTGTCGCTTAATCGCAATGAAACCTACGATACAACCAAAATGTTTGCTGTGTGGGGGGATATTGGCGCTGAGCTGTTATTCCCAATGGCTATGTTCGTTTTTATTATCGCAATTGCTGGAATAGTGGGGAATACGTTACTCGGTGGCTTTAACTTTTCTTGGCAAGCGGCCGCACCTAAAGCAAGTAAAATGTCACCTATGAAGGGACTGAAGCGAATGTTGGGCCCACAAGCGGCCATTGAGTTATTGAAGTCAGTTCTTAAGTTTGTATTGGTAGCAGGTTTTGCAATCTTGCTTATCAATATGTATTTTAATGAAATATTGCACTTGAGTATTGAACAAATCCCATCGAGTATAGAGCATGCGTTAGAAATCATTGCGTGGATGTTCTTAGCACTTAGTTGCACCATGATCATTATTTCAGCGATTGATGCCCCTTATCAAAGCTACAATCACCATAAACAGCTTAAAATGACGCTACAAGAAGTCAAGGATGAATATAAAAACTCAGAAGGTGATCCGCAAATAAAAGCGCGGATCCGCCGCACGCAAAGAGAAATGTCGCAACGACGTATGATGCAAGATGTACCAGATGCAGATGTTGTTGTGACCAACCCCACTCACTATTCGGTTGCGCTTAAATACGATACTGAACGAGCGGGGGCGCCTATTGTTATTGCAAAAGGGGTTGATGAGCTTGCGATGCAAATTAGAAAAATAGCTAAAGGAAATGAAGTACCGATTGTGGAGTCACCTGTATTGACTCGTTCACTTTATCATACAACCGAAGTAGGTGATCAAATCCCTGAACAATTGTTTACCGCGGTTGCACAGGTACTTGCTTATGTATTTCAGCTGAATCGTTTCCAAAAGGGTAAAGGGAAAAGACCTGTTGCACTTACTCGAGATTTACCAATCCCAGACGATTTAAAGCACTAAAATTGCTCTTATAAAAATAAGCTATTAATTGGAACGCATATTGCATTTGTTGCTATGTGTCAATTTTTTGCTTGTGTTAAGTTATGGAATTTAAAGCGGTTTTACAACAACTCAATCGAGATAAAAAAGAATATGCTAAAGGTGTGGGTACTCCATTGTTGGTGCTTGCAGCACTTGGCATGGTTATTCTGCCGCTACCTCCTTTTTTGCTTGATATTCTATTTTCCTTCAACATTGCATTGGCACTTGTGGTGCTATTGGTGACTGTTTATACCTTGAAGCCACTCGAATTTGGTATGTTTCCGGCGGTACTACTGATCGCGACTATCATGCGATTGGCATTAAACGTAGCGAGTACTCGAGTCGTATTACTTGAAGGTCATAATGGTGGTGATGCGGCAGGTAAGGTGATCGAAGCCTTTGGTAGCGTTGTTATTGGTGGTAACTACGCCGTCGGTTTAGTTGTATTCCTTATCCTTATTATTATTAACTTTGTTGTAATTACCAAAGGTGCAGGTCGTATTTCTGAGGTGTCTGCGCGTTTCACCCTCGATGCTATGCCGGGTAAGCAAATGGCCATTGATGCGGATTTAAATGCCGGTTTTATCTCTGCAGATGACGCCCGGGCTCGCCGTGAAGAAGTGACTCGAGAAGCCGATTTTTACGGTTCAATGGACGGTGCAAGTAAATTCGTTAAAGGTGATGCTATCGCAGGTATTGTGATCCTTGCTATTAATATAATAGGTGGCCTTTTCGTTGGGATGATCCAGCATGATTTAAGCTTTGGTCACGCGATGGAAGTTTATACCATGCTGACGATTGGTGACGGTCTGGTCGCGCAAATTCCTTCTCTTTTACTCTCAATTGGTACTGCAATTGTCGTAACGCGTCAAAATGAATCGCACAACATGGGCGATCAGTTTAAAAACCAACTGGGTAATGAAAAATCGCTGGCTATTGCTTCAGGTATTTTGATCACCATGGGACTCGTTCCTGGCATGCCACATGTTGCCTTCTTAGGGTTAGGTGTATTACTTGGCTATATAGCCTATTACACAAGTCAGCAAAAGAAAAAGGCGGAAATCGAAAAGGCGGAACAAGCTGCCAAAGGACCTGCTGCGAAAGGAGGCCATCAACAAGATCAAAAAGAGCTTGGTTGGGATGATGTACAACCTGTTGATGTGATTGGTTTAGAGGTAGGTTATCGCCTAATCCCTCTAGTTGACCAAGCCCAAGGCGGGGAGCTTCTCAGTCGTATTAAAGGGGTGCGTAAAAAGCTATCTCAGGAACTGGGCTTTTTAGTACCGCCGGTACATATTCGCGATAACCTAGAATTAGATCCAAATGCATACAATATTACTTTAATGGGAGTTGGCTCAGGAACCGGTGAGTTGAAGCATGGCGATGAGCTCGCAATTAACCCAGGGCAGGTGTTTGGGCCGATTAAAGGCATAGAGACTAAAGACCCTGCATTTGGCTTAGATGCAGTATGGATTAAACCAGATCAAAAAGATGAAGCGCATTCACTTGGCTATACAGTAGTAGATGCTGCAACTGTGGTGGCAACACACATTAGTCAATTATTGACGAATAATGCGTCACTATTGCTTGGTCATGAAGAAGTTCAAAATCTATTAGACATGCTTGCGAAAAGTCACCCTAGATTAGTTGAAGGCTTAGTGCCTGATATTTTACCACTCACTACCGTAGTAAAAGTACTACAAAATCTGCTTAATGAAGGCGTTGCAATTCGAGATATGCGCTCGATTGTACAAACCTTAGTTGAGTACGGACCACGTAGCCAAGACCCTGATGTATTAACGGCTGCGGTAAGAATTTCATTACGCAGATTGATTGTTCAAGATGCCGTTGGAAGCGAAGAAGAGATTCCTGTCATAACATTGGCGCCTGAGTTGGAACAGATGTTGCATCAGTCACTTCAGAACGCAGGTGATGAGGGGGCAGGTATTGAACCTGGCTTGGCTGAGAGGCTTCAAGAATCATTAAGAGAAGCACATCACAACCAAGAAATGCTAGGGGAGCCGTCCATCTTATTAACCTCAGGTATGTTAAGAAGTGTACTGTCTCGATTTGTTAAACATACAATTCCAGGTCTTCGAGTGATGTCATATCAAGAAGTGCCGGAAGAAAGACAAATTAAGATAGTGAGCTCGGTTGGACAATAGAGGATAAAGGGGCTGTAACATGAAAATTAAACGTTTCTTCGCAAAAGATATGCGTACGGCTTTAAATGAAGTAAAAGAAGAGCTTGGTGCTGATGCTGTCATCATGTCTAACAAAAAGTTAGCAGATGGTGTTGAAATCGTCGCAGCAGTTGATAATGACCGTGCTGCTGCACCTGTTAAGCAAGCTCCAGCTGCCCGTGCGACTGCCTCAAACGAGGCTCCGACCCGCTTTGTCCGTCCAGAGCCTCGCCAAGCACAGCCAGCAAAACAAGCGCAAGTTGCCGATAGCTTAGCGGCATTGCTAGAGCGTCAAGCGCCGCGTCCTCGCTCACCAGAACTTGCTTCTATGTTCTCCCAGTCGGGGATTGATACAGAGCAAATGTTAAGCAGCCAACGTAAAACACAAACTGCTGCGCCGGCGCACCAAGCGAAGCCACAGCAAGCTCGTCGCCAATCTTTTGACTTTGATGATGATGGATTTGAGCAACCACAGCAGTGGATCGAGTCTGATGAATTAGACAACGGTTTTGGTGATGATTTACCTGAGTTAAATGCCAAGCCTGACGAAATGAGTGCGATGCGTGAAGAGATGAACGCTATTCGTCAATTACTTGAACATCAAGTATCTGGTCTAATGAAACAAGAAATGGCTCGTCGCGATCCAACCCGTGCGTGCCTTGTAGATCGTCTGGAAGGAATGGGCATAGACAAAGATGTCGCTGAGCAAATGGCATGTTTTATCCCTGATGATGTGTCTCGTAAAGAAGCTTGGGACGCGCTGTTGAATATGGTAATTAACCAAATGCACACCACCAACAATGATATTCTTCGTCAAGGTGGCGTATTTGCAATGGTTGGTCCAACTGGTGTTGGCAAAACCACAACGGTTGCAAAATTAGCGGCATTAGGCGCACAAAAATACGGTGCAGATAAAGTGGCGCTAATAACCACCGATACCTATAGAATCGGCGCTTACGAGCAACTAGCTACCTATGGTAGAATCATCGGTTGTCCGGTTAAACAAGTTAAAGATGCAAATGAACTTGCAGAAGTGCTTTATCATTTACGCAATAAGCGTCTAGTATTAATAGATACGGCGGGAATGAGTCAAAGAGATTTGCGCTTAACTGAACAGTTAAATACACTTATGCGTAGCGCGAGAGTAGATATTCGTAGCTATTTAGTGTTGAGTGCGACAGCACAGATGAATGTGTTACAAGAAACAGTAAGACACTTCAAAAAAGTAAATTTAAGTGGCTGTATTTTCACAAAACTTGATGAAAGTCTAAGTTTGGGTGAGATAATTAGCATAGCGATTCAAAATCGCTTGCCAATAGGGTATCTTACCAACGGTCAGCGAGTGCCAGAAGACATTCGCGTAGCAAATGCTCAAAAGCTAGTAAAAAAGGCTGAGCAATTGTATTTAAAAAGAATAAAAGCACAGCACTCTCGACGTGTACCTGTAGCGTCAGAGTCAGTAGGAATGTATGATTAACACAGTTTTAGATCAAGCAAGTGGCCTGCGTAGAATGAGTCAAAATAGCAACCAGGGTGTAAAAGTAATAGCCGTGACCGGTGGTAAAGGTGGGGTGGGTAAAACCAATGTCTCGCTCAATACTGCCATCGCTATGGGCCAACAAGGACAGCGAGTTCTCGTTTTAGATGCGGACTTGGGCTTGGCAAACTGTGATGTGATGTTAGGGCTCCGAGTAGAAAAGAACCTTTCACATGTGTTGTCGGGTGAATGTGAACTAGATGAGATTCTCGTAGAAGGTCCCGCTGGTATCAAAATTGTGCCAGCTACTTCGGGTTCTCAAAGCATGGTGGAGTTGACTCCCGCAGAGCATGCTGGACTTATTCGCGCATTTAGCGAGCTTAACACTCAATTTGATGTTTTAATTGTTGATACCGCAGCTGGTATCTCAGATATGGTTCTGAGCTTCTCTCGAGCTGCACAAGATGTGATGGTTGTTGTGTGTGATGAACCGACTTCTATTACGGATGCTTATGCGTTGATCAAAGTTTTAAGCAGAGAGCATGGCGTTTATCGTTTTAAAATAGTTGCCAATATGGTCCGCAGTATGCGTGAAGGGCAAGAATTATTTGCTAAACTTTCAAAAGTTACAGACCGTTTTCTTGATGTAGCATTGGAATTAGTGGCCACAGTACCATTTGACGAAAACATGCGTAAGTCCTCTCGTAGACAAAGAGCAATCGTGGATTTATTTCCGAGCTCTCCAGCAGCAGTTGCAATTAAAGGACTTGCTGCCAAGGCAGTTAAATGGCCAATTCCTCATCAACCTTCCGGTCATCTAGAATTTTTCATTGAACAACTTGTAAACGGGTGATTATGGCTTCTCCGGTCAACAGAGCTGCGGGATATCAAACTTCTGACCATATCCATAAAGTGGTCGAGAGACATGCTCCACTTGTCAAAAAAGTGGCATGTCACCTGATCGCTCGGCTTCCGGCAAGTGTGCAGCTCGACGATCTAATTCAATCAGGTATGATTGGATTGATTGAAGCATCTAAAAATTTCGATGCTACTAAAGGCGCTAGTTTCGAGACCTTTGCGGGGATACGCATCCGAGGTGCAATGCTAGATGAAATCCGTCGCGGAGATTGGGCCCCTCGGTCCGTACATAAAAACAGCAGAATGGTAGCCGAAGCGATATCTGAGCTCGAATCTCTCCTTGGCCGCGAACCAAAAGACACTGAAATCGCTGAAAAACTTGATATATCTTTAGATGAGTACCATCATATTTTACATGATGTAAATGCAAGTAAAGTCATCGGCATTGAGGATCTAGGGGTTGATGAAGATGTGATAACCCCAGCAAACAGCGATTTTGCGCTAGACAAACCGTTTAATAACGTTAAAAATGAACGTTTTAACGAGTCTTTAGTAAATGCTATCAAAGCACTACCCGAAAGGGATGCTCTGGTGTTGTCACTTTACTATAACGACGAAATGAATTTGAAAGAGATTGGTGCCATCCTTGATGTCAGTGAATCTCGAGTAAGCCAAATTCACGGTCAGGCAATGATAAAGCTCAAAGCTAAAATCAATGACTGGATAAATTAGAGTACATAAAATAGTTGGGTTCGAACCTCACTGGAGGAAGTTTTGGATAAGAACATGAAGATTCTCGTGGTTGATGATTTCTCTACTATGAGAAGAATAATCAAAAACCTATTAAGAGATTTAGGCTTTACCAATGTTCAAGAAGCTGATGATGGTAGTACAGCACTTCCGATGCTACAAAATCAGGAGTTTGACTTTGTAGTAACTGATTGGAACATGCCGGGCATGCAAGGTATTGATCTGCTTCGTGCAATACGCGCAGATGAAAAGCTTAAGCACATTCCAGTGTTGATGGTTACCGCAGAAGCGAAAAAAGAACAAATTGTTGCAGCAGCGCAAGCTGGGGTGAACGGATATATTGTTAAACCGTTTACTGCAGGTACGCTCAAGACTAAGCTTGAAAAAGTATTTGAGCGACTAGGCTAAACAGCAAGGGGATATGGCCTATGTCTGTAAATGCTGCGCCGCAAATTACACTTGAACAAGCCAAGCAACTTGTTGAGCTACTAGAGCAAGGTGAACAAGAAAAAGCTGACCAGCTGATTTTAGAAGCTGCTAACAAAGAGCAATCGGAGTTATTTGCAGAAGTTGGAAAGCTAACTCGCCAATTACACGAGTCCTTGAAGAACTTTGAGCTGGATACTCGACTCTCAGATCTCACGACAGAGGCTATACCTGACGCCAAGCAGCGTCTTAATTATGTTATGGAAATGACAGAAAGCGCTGCTAATAAAACGATGGACGCGGTCGAAGAAAGCTTACCTCTTGCGCAGAATCTTGCGGATGAGTTAGCACAAATAAAGCCTACTTGGGATCGGTTGATGAGCAGAGATATTCAACTCGGTGAGTTTAAATCTCTGTGTCATGATCTCGACAGCTTTATGCAGACTTCAAAGACACGTACAGACGAATTACAAGGCTTAATGACTAATGTGCTGATGGCGCAAGACTATCAGGATTTGACTGGGCAGGTCATCCGTCGAGTCATTGAGCTTGTGAGAGAAGTAGAAGATAGTCTCATTCACCTTCTAACTGTGTTTGGTACTTCGGATGAAGCGCCTGCAGTTGCAGAAAATGCGAATGAAAACGAAATAAAAACAACTGAGACTATCAGTGATGAATTGTCTGGACCTGAAGGTCCAATTATTGACGCTGAATCGCGAGATGACGTGGTTTCTGGTCAAGACGAAGTCGATGACTTGCTATCTAGTTTAGGCTTCTAGTTGGAGAGTGTGTATGAGCTTTGAAGTCGATGAAGATATCTTGCAGGACTTTCTTGTTGAAGCAGGCGAAATATTAGAACTGTTATCTGAACAGCTTGTTGAACTAGAAAATAATCCCGAAGATAAAGAACTTCTCAATGCGATTTTCCGTGGCTTCCATACTGTTAAAGGTGGAGCAGGCTTCCTCGGTATGACCGAACTGGTTGATGCCTGTCACGGTGCAGAGAACGTGTTTGATGTACTAAGACAAGGGCAGCGAAAAGTAACGTCAGAATTAATGGATGTTATTTTGCAATCTTTGGATACGATCAACGAAATGTTCGCTTGTATTCAAAACCGAGAGGAACCCGAAGCTGCCGATCCTGTGTTGCTTGAAACCCTCCATAAACTCAGCCAACCTGCATCTGAAGACGAAGTCAGTGAAGTGATTGAGGAACCTGTTTCAGAGCCAGAATCTGTTGTACCAGATTTAAGTGCGGATGATATTCTATTCGATGCGGACGCAGATTCAGGCGATGATAGCGGCTCTAGCATTGATGAGATAACAGAAGAAGAATTTGAAAATCTATTAGATGAGTTACACGGCTCTGGTAATGCGCCTGCTGTCGCACCGGCGGCTAAACCTGAAACGGTGTCAACTGCAGATGACGGCGATATCACCGATGACGAGTTCGATAATCTCTTAGATGAACTCCATGGGGTTGGGAAATTTGGTGGAGCACCAAATGCAGAAGATGCGGCTACTTCTCAAGCCAGTGAGCCTGCGGCTAAAGCAACGTCATCAGGCGCTGCGAGTGTGCCCTCTGGAGATGAAGAAATTACCGATGATGAGTTTGAGGCTTTGCTTGACGAACTTCATGGTAAAGGCAGTGCTCCTAAAGCGGTAGATGAATCGCCGACAGATATCTCAGAAGCTGAGCCAGCTCAACCTGAGCCTGCTAAAGCTGCGCCACCTCCGAAACCTGCTCCAAAGCCTGCGCCTAAAGTTGAAGCTAAACCTGCGACTCCAGCCCCGCAAAAAGAGCCAGAGCCTGCAAAAGCTTCTGCGCCAGCAGCTGCAAAGAAACCTGCTGCGCAAGCTGAGACTACAGTGCGAGTTGATACCAAACGTCTTGATGAAATCATGAATATGGTTGGCGAATTAGTATTGGTGCGTAACCGCTTGGTTAGTTTAGCGAATAACACCAACAGCGAAAGCATGGGTAAAGCTATTTCGAACCTTGATGTAGTGACCGCAGACTTGCAGGGCGCTGTGATGAAAACGCGGATGCAGCCGATCAAAAAGGTATTTGGTCGTTTCCCTCGAGTGGTGAGGGACCTTGCGCGTAGCTTGAAAAAAGAAATCAACCTGGTTTTACAAGGTGAAGAGACAGATTTAGATAAAAACCTTGTTGAGGCGCTCGCAGATCCATTGGTTCACTTAGTGAGAAACTCAGTGGATCACGGTATTGAAATGCCTGATGTGCGCGAAGCATCGGGTAAGCCAAGAATGGGGACTGTCACGTTGTCAGCATCTCAAGAGGGGGATCATATTCTTCTCACCATCCGAGATGATGGCGCCGGTATGGATCCTGAAAAACTCAAGAAAATTGCTATAAATAAAGGCGTTATTGACTCCGATCAAGCAAGCCGATTGTCTGATACTGAAGCCTATAACTTGATCTTTGCACCTGGATTTTCAACAAAAGAACAAATTTCAGATATTTCTGGTCGCGGTGTAGGGATGGACGTTGTTAAAACGAAAATCACTCAATTGAATGGCTCGGTAAACATCCAATCAGAATTGGGTGTTGGTACCGTATTAGAGATAAAAGTGCCGCTTACACTGGCTATTTTGCCTACCTTGATGGTGGTAGTCGGAGAACAAACGTTTGCGTTACCACTTGCCGGTGTGAACGAGATCTTCCATTTAGATTTGACTAAAACGAATGTAGTTGATGGTCAATTGACTATTATAGTGAGAGAAAAGGCGATCCCGTTATTTTATCTTGAGCATTGGTTGGTAAAAGGTGCTAATAGGGGCATGAGAAAGGCTGAAGGCCATGTTGTTATTGCTCAAATCGGTACCAAGCAAGTCGGTTTTGTGGTTGATTCTCTGATAGGCCAAGAGGAAGTCGTAATCAAACCATTAGATGCTTTGTTACAAGGTACACCAGGTATGGCCGGTGCGACCATCACATCTGATGGTGGTATTGCGCTAATCCTTGATGTCCCCAACTTATTAAAACACTACGCCTAATTTTATTAGGCGTAGTTCGAATTCTAGAGCAGCATGTGCTGCTCTGCTGTAGAGCAAATTAAAGAGCGTTGCCAATGGCAGTTAAAGTGTTAGTCGTAGACGACTCCAGTTTTTTTCGTCGTCGAGTCAGTGAAATTTTAGAAAAAGACAGTGAAATCAAAGTTATAGATTTTGCAGTTAATGGAAAGGAGGCGGTTGAAAAGGCCGCTTCATTGCGTCCAGATGTCATTACTATGGACGTAGAGATGCCTGTGCTTGATGGGATCAGTGCGGTGAAGCAGATCATGCAGGCTACTCCGACCCCAATCTTAATGTTTTCTTCGTTAACTCGTGAAGGCGCTAGTGCTACGTTAGATGCACTGGATGCGGGCGCTGTAGATTTTTTACCGAAAAAGTTTGAAGACATTGCCCGCAATAGCGAAGACGCAATTAAATCGTTACAAAACAAGGTAAAGGAAATTGGCCGCCGCCGAGTTAGCCGCTTTACGCGCCCTAGTATCGCGACTCCGCCAAAGCGCGTCGAGTCTAGAGCAACTCGCGCTGACACTGGAAGAGCAACGATCCCTCAACCGGATAGAAGTTTTCAGAGACCGGTATCTGGTGGCACATCCAGTGCTGCGGGTGCTAGAGCATCAGGTAAGAAATATGGACTGGTTGCAATTGGTACATCAACAGGTGGACCCGTTGCACTGCAGACAATATTGACGCAGTTGCCAGCAAACTTTCCTCATCCAATTTTACTTATCCAGCATATGCCTGCGGCATTTACACCTGCGTTTGCAGCAAGATTAAATAGTTTATGCCAGATTAAGGTTAAAGAAGCAGAACAAGGTGATAGATTAATGCCAGGCATGGCCTATCTAGCGCCTGGCGGCAAGCAAATGCTGGTTGAAAATCGCGGTGGTAGTAAGACACTAAAAGTGTTTGAAGATGATAGTCCAAGGATCACCTATAAACCCAGCGTTGATGTGACATTTGCAAGTGTTGCAAAAGCCTATGGTGGCGACACGTTAGCGATTGTATTAACGGGGATGGGCGCTGATGGTCGAGATGGCGCTCGTATGCTAAAACAGGTTGGTGCCACCATTTGGGCGCAAGATGAAGCGACTTGTGTCGTTTATGGGATGCCTCAAGCAGTCGCTGGCGCTGGACTTTCGTCTGATAGTATCGCGCTACAAGACTTTGCTGCAAGAATTAATAAAGAAGCTGGTAACTAATAGGCTAAGCCACGATTTGGTTATTTTGCTTGAAGCTTGTAAATATCAAACGTCTAAAAAGAATGAATAACATTGAGTTGGTATAGTATCTATTGAACGCAATCAATAGTGATAAGCAAAGGAATATAGAGTGAAAATTTGGACAGTAGCAAATCAAAAAGGTGGCGTGGGTAAAACCACGACAACGGTGAGCTTAGGAGGCATTCTTGCTGAACAAGGTCATCGGGTTTTGCTTATTGATACCGATCCACATGCTTCACTTACATATTACTTTGGTATTGATTCTGAAGAGTTGGAAGTCAGTGTGTATGATATTTTTGCACGCGGCAGCAGCATGACGAGTGAAGAAATTTTACAGTCTCTTTGCCCTTCGACTATTGAAAATTTGGATATTCTGCCTGCTACTATGGCCATTGCTACGCTTGATCGTAGCATGGGTAATAAAACGGGCATGGGACTTATCTTAAAGAAATCGCTCGAAAAGATAGCGGATCAATATGACTATGCTATTTTAGACTGTCCACCAGTGCTCGGGGTATTGATGGTAAATGCATTAGCAGCGAGTGAGCGAATTTTGGTACCGGTTCAAACTGAATTTTTGGCGTTGAAGGGACTAGATAGAATGATGCGCACGATGGAGCTAATGCAGTCTTCACAGCAGAAACAGTACCAATATACTATTATTCCAACTATGTATGATAAACGGACTAAAGCGTCGTTGGAGGCGTACAAAACGTTGCTGGAAACATATAAAGATGCCGTTTGGCCAGGTGTGGTTCCCGTAGATACCAAGTTTAGGGATGCAAGCCTTGCACAACAAGTCCCTGTACAATTTTGTCCTAAATCACGAGGCGTGTTCGCTTATCGTGCACTATTGGACTATTTGAAGCAGTTAAGCTAGAGAGCATAATGAGTAAGCATTTATTTGCAAATGAGAAGGTGATGAAGCAGTATCTTGGTGCCCTGTTGCAAGAGGAGCCAGAGATTGAACAATGCGAATTATCACCAGTTGCAAAGCTACTTGAACAAGTAAAAGAACCTAAATCAGAACTTGAGGAAATAGAATCCTCAGTCGTAGTTGCAACAGAACCTCTGGAGTCAGTGAGTGAAGTTATTCAAGAACAGCCGAGTAAATTGGCTCATGATCTTGAAGTCACTGAAAATACATCTATTATCAAAGAACAGGCAACGATAGAGTCTGTTTCTGCAAGGGAAGCCTATCAAGAAGGTGAATTTCAGGCATTGTTTTTTGAAGTGGCAGGCTTAACACTGGCGGTTCCGCTGAAATCACTTGGGGGAATACACCAACTGGGCGAAGTCAATCAACTCTTTGGTAAACCTAAATGGTTTAAGGGTGTGATGCTAAATCGTGAAGAAAAACTCAATGTTGTTGATACTGCACGATGGGTGATGCCTGAAAAGTTAACGCCAGAATTAGAAGATACGCTGGATTACCAGTATTTGATTACACTTGGGGATAGTAACTGGGGACTGTTAGCAGAAAAACTAGTCAACAACTTAACCCTCAAGCCTGAAGACATAAAGTGGCGCACAGCAGATGGTAAACGGCCTTGGTTGGCTGGAGTGATTAAAGAGAAAATGTGCGCGCTGATTGATGTAGAGAATTTAAACCGTTTGCTAGAACAAGGCCTCGATAGTCGAGAGCAGTAACTAGTATATTGATGGAGTGAAACCATGAGCCAAGATAGACTACTTTCTGCAGACAAAAATGCTGATAGTAATGATGAAGTATTGCAATGGGTTACTTACAAGCTTGAAGAGGAAACTTACGGTATCAATGTAATGCAAGTACAAGAAGTGCTGCGTTACACCGAAATTGCACCAGTCCCAGGTGCACCAAGCTACGTACTCGGGATCATTAATCTGCGTGGTAACGTTGTAACGGTTATAGACACGCGAGCTAGGTTTGGTCTACAAAGTGCTGAAGTAACGGATAATTCAAGAATTGTGATTATCGAAGCCGAAAAGCAAGTTATTGGTATCTTAGTAGATAGC
This sequence comes from Pseudoalteromonas sp. XMcav11-Q, assembly GCF_040104525.1. NCBI lineage: Bacteria > Pseudomonadati > Pseudomonadota > Gammaproteobacteria > Alteromonadales > Pseudoalteromonadaceae > Pseudoalteromonas > Pseudoalteromonas sp. XMcav11-Q. The sequence continues at coordinate 163,148 of NZ_JBECOX010000005.1, read as the reverse complement.
GTTGCTGAGGTGGTTTACTTACGTAGCTCGGAAATTGACAGCGCGCCAAACATAGGTACCGAAGAGAGCGCTAAGTTTATCCAAGGCGTATCAAATCGAGAAGGCGAGCTGTTGATCTTAGTCGATCTTAATAAGCTATTAAACGATGATGAATGGGATGAGCTGAGTCATATCTAGATGTCTGAAGTAGTAAACGCACAAACCGTTTTACTCGTTATATCAATAACCTCAAGCATACTTGCGTTAGTATGCTTGAGGTTTGTTTTTGTGCTGAGTAAAAAACTACAGAATGCGCAGGGGCAAACAGCGCAACTTTCTAGCTCACTGCAGGGGTCTGAGCAACAAATAGCAATATTACGCAGCGAAGTTGCGGAGTTACGTGCCAGTATCATGAGTATTGGTAAGCGGGTGGTCGCAACCGAGCAAGAGTTAAATGACGTTGCGAATCAGCAAGCAGCACAGAAATATGATGACCCTGACGCTAAAATGTATTCTCGCGCCGTGAAAATGGTGGAGCTTGGTGCTGATATTGAAGAGGTGATGCACGAGTGTGAGTTGCCAAGAGCTGAGGCAGAGCTGCTCATGTCTTTACATAACAAATCAAAATGATTGTCTAGGGCCTGTTGACCTTTCAAGTTTGTTTTTGCAGCAGTTTGATTGGTATTTATACAAGGCAGAGCCTGCGTAGCATAGTTATTCTATGTAAGTTAGGCGATAACACAGAAGAAATTCCAATCAAGCGCTGCCCTTTGGGTTCCCCTGAGTGCGCTTTGTTCTTTGTTGCTCAACTTTTGCCTAGATTACTAGGCGGCAAGTCGAGCGTCGCGATCAAAACACACTCAGGAGAACAAAAATCAAACAGCAAAGGTCAACAGGCCCTAGAAAGTAGGAAATTTTGGCTATGCCTTAATATCTAACTTGCCACGAAAACCTTCCCAACCAGGTGGAAACTTACCACGCATAATGTAAGAAAAAGCGATGAGTTCAGCAATCACATAGTAGAGTTCCCTTGGGATCTCTTGGTGTAACTCAAGTGCACTGAGTGTTTGTGCTAATGATTCATCCTCATGGATCATGATGTTTTTCTCTTTTGCCAGCGCAATAATTTCCTCTGCTAGTTCGCCATATCCTTTAAAGGTGACCTGAGGTGCGCTACCAGCTTCATATAACAGCCCGATTGCAGATTTTTGTGTCATTTCTTTACACCTTAATGTTGATAATTGCGTGTTCATTAAAGAACTTATCTTGAAAGCTGGCTTCTTCCCTAAGGCCTATCTCTGCGACTTGTAGCCCATGAGATGCTAACTTATGTCTGAGCGTTGCCAAATGTGGCTCTGCAAGCTGCTTGACCTGATTGGAGGTGGCTACTAATGCACATTCCAGGGCTTTATCCATCAGCTCGGCTTGGGCATGGATCTGACCTTTTTCTGCAAAATCAAAACAAAGACGAATAAACCACACAGACTTCTCCGGCATACCAGGTTTCGGCGACTTTTTATATTCACCTATTTGTAATTGTGTTTGCTGTTGCTCTTGTCCTACTTTGGTGGGAAAGAGCAGGTTAATAATTAACTGTGCTTCGCTGTCTTGTTTCGCAGAGTTGGTGGTTGTAGTTTGTGATTGTTGCGGTTGTAGTTGGTTATGCAATTGTCCTAATTCGTTTAACAGCTCTTTTGCTTGTGGTTGTTGTAGCGCTTCAGTTGTTTGCTTGGGTGAGGTCAACTTCAGTTGTGGTAGCAGCGCATCCAGTAAAGCTTGTATTTTTTGCGTTGCTTGCTCATTGCTCTGAGTTTGGTTTGCCACCTGACTACCTAATAGCGACACAATTAAACGGTCCAACATTTGTGTAAAGCTCGATTGAGCTAAACTTGTTGGCGTGTTAGCAAAGGTTGCCATGCCCAGTTGGCTTTCTAACTGGTTTTTAACGGTGAGCGCGTTGACTGAACGGTCATCAAGCAAGCGCGAAAATGCTTGATTGACTAATTTCTGCAATTCAGGCGTTTGTTTGAATGTATCTGCTTTGACGAGCTTTTCGATGGTTGCAGAAGCTTGGCGTAACATGTTTGGCGTGTTTTCTTTTTGTTCGGCCTTAGTCATGGGCAGAGTAAGCAGAGCTTCAATTACCCCTTTAGTTTGATTGCTGGTAGGCTGCGGTACTTGAGAAGGCGTAGCGGTTACTTTTGTGCCTTGTGAATGTGTTGTAGATTGCAACTGGAACGTTTTAGCAGAATCTACAGGCGCAGAACTCGCTTTACGATAAAGCGGCCGCGCTAAGACTTGTGTCAGCTGTTCAACTTGCTTATTGCTAAGCGACAGTTTACCCGTGAGAGTGTCCAATAATAAGGACAGGGCTTTTTGTTTCACCTCAAAATCAACCGGTGGCGCTTGATATTTTGGTGTTTCTGCGAGCTGGTGTTGTAAGTAACGAGCAATGGAGCTGGCTAACTTTTCGCTTTGCAAGGGGAAGTGACTTTTTTGCAACGGTAATGGTTGCTTTGCCATCAGCTCTGTAAGATTAAGTTTTATTTGGTTTGTGAGCTGTTGTAGTGGTGTGCTTGGTTTATTCTCATTGTGAGCACTTACTTCCTCACTTTGCATATACAGCACTGAGGCCGAACGACTCAAAACATGACCTTGGCCGTTCTTGACTGGGGAGTTCGCGGGCTGATCAACCTGATTTGTGAGTGGCTTCCCAAAAGGTCTTCCGATCAGTACTTGCAACGCTTTTACTACTGTTGACTTAATTTGTTGCAGATTGACTTCAAGTAACGGTTTGTCATACGCCAGCGTATGTACTGATGCTAAGCGTGACTCAAGCGGTAAGGGGGTTTCCTTATTCACTGCAGTGACTTGTTGCAGCAAAGCGCTAAGCGGCTTTATGGTCTCTACTTTTACTTGTTGTGTCGATTTTGTGATATCAATTCCATTGAAAGCCGTTTTTACTTCGCCTTTTTGCCATGTGGTTGCTGCAGGCCAGTTACTGCTTATTGGCGATAAGGTTATTGAACGGTCATGAATGTTAAGTGTTACTCCACTTGGCTGAGGCTTCACCTCAACACTGCTAAGTTGACTAGAGATAAGTTTTGCAATCATTGACTTAGGTAAAGCCGTACTAAACAGCAAGTCTTTAAATTGATTGACGACCTGCAAGGAAACATTATTTTGTTGGGCACTAAGATGCGCAATAAGTTTGTTTTCACTTGCGAGCAATTGTGCCACGGCTTGCGGAAGCGGTATTTTTAAATCAAGCACCTTGATGTGCAATGTGGCGTCTGGCAACGTGGTTGCTGAAGACTGTACTACTGGGCTTGGCGTGTGCGTCTTTAGCGTCGTTAAAATATCAAAAAGCTGTTTTGTCAGCGTTACTTGCGCTTGTAAATTGGGCGTTTGAAAGGTGACCACCTTGCCAGTTTCATCAATACTAACCTGTGCTTCTGGAAGCTGATTGGGCTGGGTTGGAGGCTTAAGCGCTAGTTGGATAGTTTGCCAGCGGCCATCAATTGCCACATCCATTTTTAGTTTATCGTTACTAATTTGGATATTCTTCGCTGCAAACGGTTGGTTTTTGGCTAAGTCTAATCTCGATACTTCGCTATTATCTGTGCTTATCACAGATGCTGTCGTCGTATTTGTTGTAATTGGCAGCTTATTCATTATTTTAAATCAAATTTTCGCTAATCGGTCGCATCGGATTATTCGTATTACCATACCATTATGTTAGACTAACGCCCAATTTTAGGTAAAGAGAAGCCCAAGTTTGCTAGAGATAGACGCCGTCACTTGTACCAAACAAGATAGATGCTTGTTTGACTCATTAAGTTTCACTCTCCATGCGGGGCAGATCATGCAAATTGAAGGCCCAAATGGTGCCGGAAAAACCTCTTTGTTGAGGATCATTGCTGGGTTCGCCAGAGCGGATGAAGGGAAGATCCGCTACAACAGCACTGATATCCGCGATGATTATGATTCATTCGCTGCCGATTTATTATTTATTGGTCATAAGACAGGTGTCAATCAACAACTTAGTGCCTACGAAAATGTTCAACATTGGCTTATGGTTCACGGCGCTCAGGCAGATGAAGAAGAAGTCTATACACTGCTTGCTAAGCTCGGCTTAATCGGACTTGAAGATGTACCTGTGCGAACGTTATCTGCGGGTCAACAGCGCCGTGTTGCATTAGTACGTTTGTGGCTTAATCAAGCCAAGCTTTGGGTGCTAGATGAACCATTTACTGCGCTGGATAAAAAAGGGGTCGCCATGTTGCAAACCCAGTTCCAGTCTCATCTCGACAAGGGGGGCGCTATTTTATTGACGACCCACCAAGATCTCACCGCACATTTTGCACAGTTACAAACCTTGGCGTTGGAGTACCGTTTGTAATGCAGACTCAACATTCTTATTGGTTAGCTTTTAAATCGGTTTATGCCAAAGATGTGACCTTGGCCTTTAGACAACGCGCTGAGATAGTCAATCCTTTGTTGTTTTTCCTTATCGTGATCACCTTATTTCCGTTAGCAATTGGGCCTGAACCTGCGCTGCTTACCAGAATGGCTCCGGGTATTATTTGGGTAGCGGCACTTTTATCGACTATGTTAGGTCTAGATAAATTATTTAGGGACGATTACAACGACGGCTCATTAGAGCAATTGATTGCTTCACCTTATCCTTTATCGCTATCAGTATTAGCAAAAGTAGCAGCGCATTGGACAGTCAGTGGTTTGCCAATGGTGGTGCTTGCGCCGTTGTTCGCGCTGTTAATGAATCTCGAATCGCAGTCTCTCAATGCGACTGTACTGACCTTACTGATAGGTACACCGTTATTAAGTTTTATTGGGGCCATTGGCGCAGGACTCACCGTTGCATTGCAAAAGGGTGGCATTTTAATGAGTTTACTCGTCCTTCCGCTTTATATCCCCGTATTGATTTTTGCAACGTCCGCCATAGATACCAGTAGCATGTCTTTAGCGTATGGTGGTCAGCTTGCAATCCTTGGTGCGATGCTTGCCGTCGCAATTGTTGCCGCACCAATTGCCATATCGTCAGCTTTAAGAGTGAGTGTAAGTTAAAATGTGGAAGTGGTTACATCCTTATGCCAAAGCGGAGCGTGCTTACCAACTGTGTAACACCTTGCTTCCTTACTTTGCCGTGATTGCGGTAGTGGGCTTAATTGTTGGATGGGTTTGGGGGTTAGCCTATGCGCCAGCCGACTACCAACAAAAAGACAGCTATCGTATTATCTTTATTCATGTACCGTCGGCTATCTGGTCGATGGGCGCATACTCGTCTATGGCTATTGCGGCTATTGTTGCCTTGGTATGGCAAATTCGTAATGCTGAACTGGCGGTTATAGCCATTGCACCTATTGGTGCGGCAATGACTGCGATTGCGTTAATCACTGGTGCTGCTTGGGGTAAACCTATGTGGGGCGCTTGGTGGGTCTGGGATGCAAGATTGACGTCAGAGCTTATCCTATTGTTTTTGTACTTCGGTGTTTTGTCTCTATATCATGCCTTTGAAGATAAAAAATCAGGTGGTCGAGCTGCCTGTATTCTTGCCATTGTCGGGGTCGTTAATCTGCCTATTATTCATTTCTCGGTAGAGTGGTGGAATACGCTGCATCAGGGATCAACTATCACCAAATTTGATACTTCAGCGATTGATCCTTCCATGTTGTGGCCTTTGTTGATCAACATAGTGGCGTTTGCTGGTGTGCTTGGCGTGGTTACGCTAATTCGTTTGAAAAATGAAATTTTACGAAGCGAGCAACACCGTCCTTGGGTCCGCGAATTAGTGAATAGGGGTTAATCATGCAGTTTGAATCCTTCAGTGAATTTTTAGCCATGGGTGGCTATGGCTTTTATGTTTGGCTCTCATTCGGCTCATGTGCATTAATACTGGCTGGTATGTTAGTCGGCTCTATCTTGGATGGTAAGAAGCTAAAGCAAGCAGTTAAAGCGCAAATGGCAAGAGAAGCACGGATTAAAAAAGCAAAAGAGGAGTCGCAAGCATGAATCCTAGACGCAAAAAGAGATTATTCACCGTTGCTGCCGTAATCTTTGGTATTGGCGCAGCGGTTGGGCTTACGCTTTATGCACTACAAGAAAATATTAATTTGTTTTACACGCCGAGCGAGCTTGTTGAAGGTAAAGGTGAGTTAAAAGAAATCCCGCAAATTGGCCAGAAGCTGCGTATTGGCGGTATGGTTGTGCCAGGTTCAGTGGTGCGTGATGAAACGTCTTTAGATGTGTCATTTAAACTTATCGACACCGGTCCTATGGTTACTATTCGTTACAAAGGCATCCTTCCTGACCTATTCCGTGAAGGCCAAGGTATTGTAGCGCAAGGGACGTTAGTTGAGTCTAATGTAGTTGAAGCGTTTGAAGTACTTGCCAAGCATGATGAAGAGTATATGCCATCAGAAGTGGCTGAAGCCGTGAAAGGCATTAAACACGAAAAGCCAAAATATAATTTAAACAGCGAGAACTAAAATGGTCCCAGAAATAGGTTACTTCGCCTTAGTTCTGGCGATGGCATTGAGCTTATTACTGTGTATTTTCCCATTGTGGGGTGCTTATACGGGTAATTTGAGGCTGATGAAAGCCGCTCCTTCACTGGCCGTTGGTCAGTGTATTCTAGTTGTTTTCTCATTTATGGTACTGATCTACATCACGTTAATGGATGACTTTACGGTTGCGTATGTGGCGCATCATTCGAGCAGTACTTTACCTTGGTATTATAAAATCACCTCAACATGGGGTGGACACGAAGGCGCAATTTTACTGTGGTTGGTAATGCAATCCATGTGGACCATGCTGGTTGCTGTGATGTCAAAGTCGCTACCGTGGGTATTGCGAGCGCGTGTGTTAGGTGTCCTTGGCTTTTTAGGGGTGGGTTTTATGCTCTATACCCTGTGGATGTCGAGCCCGTTTGAGCGTTTGCTTCCTTACTTCCCTGTTGAAGGGCGTGATTTGAATCCATTATTGCAAGACCCAGGTATGATCATTCACCCGCCGCTCCTTTATATGGGTTATGTTGGCTTATCTGTGTCTTTCTCTTTTGCAATTGCTGCGCTTTTAACCGGTAAACTTGATAATACTTGGGCTAAATGGTCTCGTCCTTGGACAATGGCCGCATGGGGCTTTCTTACTCTAGGCATTACAATTGGTAGTTGGTGGGCGTACTCAGAGCTTGGCTGGGGCGGTTGGTGGTTCTGGGATCCGGTGGAAAACGCTTCACTGATGCCTTGGCTTGTTGCAACCGCTTTATTGCATTCACTCGCAGTAACGGAAAAACGTGGTGTGTTTAAGTCTTGGACAGTACTACTTGCTATCACCGCGTTTAGTTTATGTTTACTGGGTACCTTTATCGTTCGCTCAGGCATTATCGTATCGGTGCATGCGTTTGCAACCGATCCTGACCGTGGTTTATATATCCTGTCATTCTTAGCTGTGGTTGTGGGTGGCAGCTTAGCGCTTTACGCACTGCGCGTAGCTCAAGTATATAGCGAAGGGCGTTATCAATTCATTTCGCGTGAAGTAGCGCTATGGATCAACAATATCTTCTTAGTGGTTGCGACCTTGATTGTATTATTGGGCACGCTATTGCCTATGATCCACAAAGAGTTGGGCTTAGGCTCTATTTCTATTGGCGTACCTTTCTTTAACCAAATGTTTGCGATATTAATCGTGCCGTTCGCGATTTTGCTGGGTTTAGCCCCTATGCTGCGCTGGAAACAAAATAAAATGCCGCCACTAGTGAAAAAATGGGCTGTATTGATTGCGGTGAGTTTAGTGCTCACCGCGACGTGGTTGTACTCGAGCTACGAAGTGGTGGCACCACTAACGTTTGTTGCGACAGCGCTGGCTGTGTGGATAAGTGTGGCTACTGCTGCTGACTTATTTAATAAAGTGACTGTTCACCCAAGTGTTGCGATCGGCTTTAAAAAGCTAGGATTGAGCTATTGGGCAATGGTACTTGGGCACATTGGTATTGCCTTTGTTATCGCGTCGGTGACGCTAACTTCAGCATACTCAGTTGAGCGCTCCGTGAGCATGAAACCCGGTGAAACGGCGATGCTAAACGAGTACGAATATCGCTTTGATGGCGTAAAAGAAATTCGAGGCCCGAACTACGGTGGTCATGCTGGCGTAGTGACGGTATTCAAAAATGGTAAAAAAGTAACCGAGCTGCATGCAGAAAAACGCCGTTATGATGTAGGGATGCAGTTTATGACCGAAGCCGCTATTGATGATGGTTTCTTCCGTGATTTATATTTAGCACTCGGCGAGCCGCTTTCTGCAGGCGCGTGGTCGCTTAGGATCTATCACAAACCATACGTACGCTGGATGTGGCTAGGTGGGCTACTTATCTCTTTTGCCGGCTTCATTGTGCTTGCGGATAAACGCTACCGCAACCGCGTTAAAAAATCATCCCAAGTGGAGGCTTAACATGAACCGCAAGTTATTAGGTTTAGTGCCTTTTTTGATATTTATTTTCCTTTGTGTGTTTTTGTACCAAGGACTATTTGGTAATCCAAGAGAACTTCAGACAGGCCGTTTAGGACACACTATGCCTGAGTTTTCTTTACCCGATCTAATGGATAGTGATAAAACTTGGACCGCCGACTCGCTTAAGGGTGAAGTCTACTTGATGAACGTATGGGGCACTTGGTGCCCAACGTGTATCGCTGAGCTAGGTTATTTAACTGAGCTTAGAGAGCGTGGCGTGAAAATAATAGGCCTGTATTACGAGCAGGCTTATGACCCTGATTTTGGCGACCAGTTTGATATCAATGCACTAAGACAAGATGTCAATAACATGCTGAGTCGTGCTGGTAACCCATACCAATTTAACATTCTTGATTTGGAGCGTACATTAGCACTGGATCTAGGAGTTTCAGGCGCGCCAGAGACTTTTTTGGTAGATAAGCAAGGTAAGATTTTGTTGCATCATACTGGCGACATCAATGAACGCGTGTGGCGCACTAAGTTTGCGGCAATCTATCAGGAGTTAACGCAATGAAATATGTAATTGTTTTGCTTTTAATGATGATTACTGCAGCGGCGCAAGCAACGGAAGATAAGTATAACTTTGCCACGGCGGAACGTGAGCAAACTTTCCGAGAGCTGACTCATGAGCTACGTTGCCCTAAATGCCAGAACCAAAACATTGCAGATTCAGATGCCGTCGTTGCCAAAGACCTGCGTGACAAAGTCATCGCATTGGTTAATGAAGGTCAGTCTAAGCAAGAGGTCATTGATTATATGATCGACCGCTATGGCTATTTCGTTCATTATCAACCACCTGTTACGCCTGCAACAATCGTACTTTGGGTACTGCCAGTGGCAATCATTATTTTAGGTTTCGGCTTTATTATATTTCGTCAAAAACGCGCTGCGAAAAAACAAGATTGGGATGCCGCAGACGAACAAAAGCTAGCTGAGCTCATTAATCAATATCAACGTCAGGAGCGTGAGCAGTGAGCGAATTCTCGACAGATTTAACTCAAATGTGGTTTTTGTTTCTTCTGCTAGGCATATTTGCCGGTCTGTTTGTGGTTTTTCCGTTTATTAAAAAGGAAAAGCGCGTCACGGTTGATCACGATGCGAACGCCGAGCGTATCGATATTTTTCATCAGCGTTTGGAAGAGTTAAAAGAAGAGCTTGCTAATCAGCGTATCGAAAAAGACAGTTATAATGAATCTGTGGTTGAACTCAAGCGTCGCTTATTGAACGAGTTATCGCCTGAACAATCATTGACGAGTCGTGGTGACAACCGTGTATTAGCGCTGACAGGTATTGCTTTTATGGTGCTGGTGACAGGTGTCTTTTATTACTATACGGGTAGCCACAGGCAAATAGCTAGCTGGCATGAAGCCGTTGAAAAGTTACCTGAGTATGGTGAGCGTGCAGTAATGCAATCTGGAGAGCCGCTAAATGCCAACGAGCTACAAGCATTTGCGCTGGGACTAAGAACTAAACTAGCAACCGCTGGCGACGATGCAGTTGCATGGATGTTACTTGGTCGTGTTGCAATGTCACTTAGTGACTTTGAGATGGCGATGCAGGCATTTGATAAAGCACTCGTGATGCAACCTAATAACAATAATGTTTTGGTGAATTATAGCCAAGCATTATTGATAGAGGGCTCAGAGCCAAGTATGAATCGCGCGGCCAGAATGTTGTCAAAAGTGCTCAAGAATGATCCAACGAATATTGATGCGATTAGCTTGCTGGCGTTAATTGCCTATGAACGTCAAGATTGGAAAGAGTCAAAAGCCGCTTTTGAAGTCTTGTTGTCACAATTAACCAAAGATGATCCGCGTTATGAGATGATCGCAGGGCGGATTGCTGAAATCGAGCAAAAGTTGGGTCAACAAACAGATGAACCAGTAGCTGTAAAAGCTGGTATTGTCGCTACTGTAACCATTTCAGCTGAGTTACAGAACAAGATTCCAAAGGACAGCACTTTGTTCGTTTTTGCAAAAGCGGCTGAAGGCCCAGCCATGCCATTGGCGGTCGCCAAAATTACAAACTTTAACTTGCCAATGACGGTAAACCTAGATGATAGTATGGCAATGATGCCTGAATTAACCTTGTCGAAATTTTCTCAAGTTACGGTCACCGCACGTATTTCTAATGATGGTTCAGTAATGCCTTCAGATGGAGAACTAGAGGGTGCTTCAAGCGTAATTGAACTTCAACAAGGCGAAAATCAGCTCACTGTCGAGATTAGTCGTGTCTTAACAAATACAGGGAAATAAATGCTTAAAGCTGTGCTCACAGGTTTACTTGTGCTGACCGTTGTCGGTTGTGCGCAAGTACCCGAAGAGAAAAAGGATCCACGAGATCCATTTCAATCACTTAACCGTCCACTTTATGACTTCAATATGGATGTGTTGGACGCCTATATCTTACGGCCTGTTGCTAAAGGATATGTTGCGGTGACTCCCGCTCCTGTGCGCAGTAGTGTGGTTAATTTCACCACCAACATCGCCGCGCCGACCGATGCAGTAAACGCGGCATTGCAGGGCAAGCCTGATCATATGGCAATCAATGTTGCTCGCTTTTTAGTTAATTCTACGGTCGGTATTTTTGGCTTGTTTGATGTTGCGAAAACACTTGGCCTTGAGCTTAAAGACGAAGATTTTGGCCAAACCCTTGGGGTGTGGGGCGTTGGTGATGGTGCGTATATTATGATCCCAGGAATGGGACCGACGACCGCGAGAAACTTAACGGGTGATGTAGTCGATAACTTTGTCTTGCCAGAAATTGCACTCACCACGCCACAAACAGTATTAGTGTTTGCGCTGCGTGCGGTTGAGGCAAGAGCGGCTTTGATGTCACAAGAAAAGCTGCTAAATGAGTCGCTTGATCCATACACTTTCTTAAAGGATGTATACTATCAACGTCAATTGTACGAGCTATTTGATGGCAACCCGCCAATGGAAGAAGAGCCGGATGATTTTGACGAGAACTTTTTAGAGAACCTGTAAAAATAAAGGTCGGCAATCGCCGACCTTTTCGTTATCTTTGCGAAAACTTAAAAGCGCCAGTTAAGATTTGCCCAGAGCGTCCGTCCCGGCTCATTGACTCGATCAATTTGGTCAAAGCCACTTACTGCGGTGCCTGAACGACTTAAATGCTCGGCATAGGTTTTATCGAGCACATTATCTACTCCTGCACTGAGTTGTAATGCATCGCTATATTGATAATTGGTGTTGAGTGCAAGTGTACCAAATCCAGTCGTTGCAGCGATATCCTGACCTGCGATATTCCCTTGTCCAATCGCCACTCTATGCTGGTGTTGTACTAATCTTACCAATCCGCCTAGTTGCCACTTATCGCTTAATTGGTAATTGCTTGCAATACGCAGTTGCAAAGGTGGTTGCTGAGCTAATGCGAGATTGTCAGTAAGGTTATTACCCTTTACATAGTTGATACTTCCGGTGAGTTGTAGCGCTTTGCTCGCTTGCCACATTACTTCACCCTCAAAACCGAAGGTTTCCGCGTCAATATTTCTGGTCACTTTTGACGTCATATTCATCTTTTCAAACATATTGTCGACTAATAAATAGTCGTCAATTTGGTTATAGAACACCGAGAAATTGACGTTAATGGCCTTGAACTGTTTTACCAATCCAGCATCTAATTGCAAGGTCTTTTCAGTATCGACATTAAAGGCAGAAATAGACGTTTCACTTCCTCGACTACCACCGACAACTTCCCAGTAATCGGGAAAGCGCTCTGTAACGCCGAAACCGACAAAATAGCTGCTGTTTTCAGACTGTGCTTGATAACGGCTAAATCCGCTGAATAACGTATCGTCTCTTGTTTGTAGGGCGGTTGGGTTTGGTTTCATTGACATCATTGCGTTTATCATGGTGCGATGATCTTCACTTTGCCAATCATCAATGCGTAATCCGCTAACCCATTGGCTGGAGCGACTCAATTGATATTCTAACTCGGCAAATATACCGAGCTGTCTAAATTCAGCATCTATTTGGCGCGGCATCGTTTCTACCGGATTGTTGAATTGATCTCGGCTGACTCGATTGCGGTGCTCATTTGCTTGATAATCGACACCGTAGACAAAAGTATGTTGGGCATTGATTTCTGAAGTCAACGTAAGCTTTGCGCCATAAGTTTTACGGTCAGGATTGGAGGAGGTTGGGGTTTTCATCATCATGTTAGCAACAAAAGGACGTAAGCTATGATTGTCCATGATGTGGTCGACGTAGTTATAGTATGCGTTGAATGTTAACTCTTCAATCAGAGATGAAAGGGAAGATAATTTGATATTCAGGCCAATATTTTCTCGGTCGAAGAGGCTACCATCCATCATGCGGTCGGCATAGGCAACTTCACCATCGCTCACCCCGTAAGTGATAGAGTAAAAGGCGTCATCGCTTGGGGTATAGGCAAACTCTGTGTCTATATTCCAGCGCTCGTAAGCCGAGTGAACTTTGGTACCATTGCCATCTTCATAATCATCAGCATCGCTGTAATTTGCAGCGATCCGAGCGTATCCGCGTTCATTACCAGCCTTGATATCACTGTTAACACTGTGGCGGCCTTGGCTCGACAGCACCGCATTGGTAAAGCCAATCACTTCTGACTTAGCTAGGCGTTCATTTTCACGCTCAAACACCACAGTGGCAGCACTGTTGCCTGGACCATACAACACAGTTTGTGGGCCTTTGATGACTTTTAAGGTGTCGTAGGATTGTGGCGTAATATATGCCGTTGGCGGATCCATGCGGCTACCGCAACCACCCAGCGTTTGACCATTATTGGCGATAATCGCAATTCTAGAGCCTGCCATACCGCGAAACACAGGGTCAGCGCTTGCGCCGCCTTTTTTAATTAGTGAGAACCCAGCGATTGAAGAGAGTAAATCCGCGCCATCTTGTGCTGGTAGTGGTTGGCGTACTGCTTTGGTATCCGTTGTTAGCGTAATTGGTGTTTGCATCGGTGCAATAACAACGATTTTTTCAATTTCATCGGCATGAGTTATGGGGGATAAGGAAACAATAGCAAGAGAGAGTAGAGTGCGTTTCATAAGTTCACTTTGAAGTTGTTTTGGTGAACTTATTTTATCGCTATCAGGTGCTTAGCGGGATGCGACAGATTGTCGCATCCTTTGATAGGTTACTCTATCGCTTTTATTTGAGTGTCACTCCAAACTTGCGACTTTTGATATAGCTCTGCGATATTTTGGCTGGTTACGCCAAGAGATTTTGATATGGTTTCAACACTATCCCAATCACCTTTTTCCAGAGATTCTGCAAGGTCTAGATAGATACCAAAAGCACTCGGTTTCTTCAGTAAAGTTGATTTAATTTCTTGAGATAAGGGTAACTTCGTCAATAAACTGGCCATATCGTCATCAAGAATGGCGTCCATCAGTGACATCATACCAACCAAAAATGTACTCCCAGTATCGGAGACTTTGTTGGCCTTAGTTGCTATTGCTTCCATAAAGTGTGCACGCAATAATGAGAGTGAAAGCAGTTCTTTGGGCTTTTCTGTATTAAGCTGTGAAGCAAACAATAATGAGATCAGACGCTTAAGCTCATCACTACCGAGTACAACCAAGGCTTGTTTAATCGTCGATATCTCTGCTCGGCGTTTAAATACGGCACTATTTGCATAACGAAGAAGTTTGTAGCTTAGGTTTACATCACGCTCGAAGACCTGAGTGATCCTAGCAAGGTCGGGCTCAACGCTCGAAGTCTCATAAAGCAATTCAGCCATGGCTAATTCCGAGGGGGCTAGTGCTTTGGTTTTGACCATCTCGGGTTTGGCAAAAAAGAAGCCTTGAAAATATTTGAATCCAAGCGACTTGGCGAGTTCAAACTGCTCGTAGGTTTCTACTTTTTCTGCCACTAAATCAATGTTAGGAAAATCCTGTATCGCGCCTTTAATGGCATGAATTTGGTCAAGGTTAGTCGCCAAAAAGTCGACTTTTATTTGGTCGATATAAGGAAAAAAATGGCGCCACACATTTTGGTGATGGTAATCGTCAAGCGCTAGTGTATAACCTTGCTCTTTTAGCTCTTTGACACAGGCTAAGAGCCGTTTGCCCGGTTGTACTGTTTCTAATATTTCTACAACAACTTGCTCGGGGGCGAGCATTTGTACATAACCTTTAGCAAGTGTTTCTAGGGTGAAGTTAATGTAGGCTGGCTGTTGATTGGTTAAATCATCTAGGCCAAAGGTAAACTGGCTGCCCTCAACTAACCGGCTTGTCGCTTCATCGCCGTCAATTTCGGGAAATACGTTACTTAATCCATCACGAAATAAAAGTTCGTAGCCAATCAATTCCCTTTGGACATCAAAAATTGGCTGGCGAGCCGCGTAAAAGTACATAGATACTACCGTCCAAACAAAATGCTATTGGCTTTAATATAAGGTAAAAGCGCAGTCAGGTCACGCTGGGAAATTGAGTTTACAGAATATGGGTAAATACAGAGCATAGGGTGAATGATAATTAACCAGTTGAATTAGGTACAAATAAAATACTATTTTGGTCAATAGTCTCAGGTGGTTGGGTGTATGGTTTGTGCGTGTTATAGTGAGGTCTTTATGTTTTTGGCTTTTATTCAAAGTGAGTTAGAAATCGAATAATTAAGTGATAGAAAAAGCTCACATTTGGAGAAGAGCCCAACTAACAATTTAGGAGGCTAATTTGGAGATTGGTACGATAATCTCTCTCGCACTGTATTTTATTGCGATGCTGGGAATTGGGTTATATGCATATAAAAAGTCGACCAGTGATGTGTCTGGCTACATGTTGGGTGGCCGTAGTCTGCCACCAAGTGTAGCAGCTCTTTCAGCTGGTGCATCCGACATGAGTGGTTGGATCTTGATGGGTCTACCTGGCGCAATGTTCCTCTATGGTTTTAGCAGTACATGGATTGCAATTGGCCTTGTGATTGGTGCTTGGCTCAACTATTTATTGGTCGCACCGCGCCTGCGTGTTTACACAGAGTATGCAAATGATGCGATCACCATTCCTGACTATTTTGCCAATCGTTTCGAAGATAAAGGAAATGCGTTAAGAATAGTCTCTGCGTTAGTGATCATTGTTTTCTTCACGCTATATACCTCTTCTGGCGTGGTTGCCGGTGGCAAGCTGTTCGAAAGTTCATTTGGCATGAGTTATGAGAGCGGCTTATATATCACAACTAGTGTTGTTGTGCTTTATACTTTATTCGGTGGCTTTTTAGCGGTAAGTCTGACTGACTTTGTCCAAGGCTGTATCATGTTTATCGCTTTGATTTTAGTGCCTTTAGTTACCTTCTCATTACTCGATAATCCACTTTCTCAAACACTGAACGAGTTAAATCCGTCGATGTTAACTTGGGTGGGATCAGCTGGCGCAATAGGCATTATTTCTGCAATGTCTTGGGGTCTTGGATATTTTGGTCAACCCCATATTATCGTGCGCTTTATGTCTGTTCGAAGTGTTAAAGATATGCCAACAGCGCGCCGTATAGGTATGAGCTGGATGATAGTCGCAGCTCTCGGTGCCGTGGGCACTGGTTTGTTTGGTGCTGCTTATGCACATGAGCATGGGATTGTTGTAGACGATGCTGAGACCATTTTCTTGATTTTATCCCAGTTATTGTTTCACCCATTGATTGCGGGATTCTTACTTGCAGCTATTCTTGCGGCAATTATGAGTACCATTTCTTCGCAGTTGTTAGTGAGTTCGAGCTCGTTAACTGAAGACTTTTATAAGATATTCTTGAACAAAAATGCTTCGGATAAAGAACTTGTGCTTGTTGGTCGTATCAGTGTACTAGTTGTTGCGCTTGCTGCCATTTATCTTGCGTACGACAGAGATAGCTCGATTCTAGATCTTGTGAGTAATGCTTGGGCAGGTTTTGGTGCGGCATTTGGCCCGCTAGTATTGATAAGCTTATTTTGGTCTCGTATGAACTTTGCTGGAGCACTCGCCGGCATGGTATCTGGTGCGGTGACTGTGTTGGTATGGATCTACGGTCCGTTTACTTATAATGGCGAGCCGCTTAGTGCGACATTATATGAAATTGTCCCAGGATTTATTGTTGCGACAGTCGCTATCTTTGCTGTTAGCCTACTGACCAAGGAACCAAGTAAAGAGATCACTACCTTATTTAATAAAGTAGAAAACGCGCTTGATTAAAGTCGGTTGAAGCGGACAAAAAACGGAGCATTCAGCTCCGTTTTTTATTTCTCAAATATACGTATATACGGCTTAACGAGTCACTTTAAGCGTGTTCTTTCAAGTGGTTAATCACGACTTCATGGTGGTCTTTGGTTTTAAACTTATTGAACACGTGCTTGATGGTACCGTCTTGACCGACTAAGAAAGATAGGCGATGAATACCGTCATACTCTTTACCCATAAATTTCTTTAAGCCCCACACACCAAACTCATCGGCTACCGTGTGGTCTTCATCCGAAAGTAAGTCAAAGTTAAGCTCTTTTTTGTTTTCAAAGTTCTTTAACTTTTTCACAGCATCTGGACTAATGCCAACGGCTACGGTGTTTAATTCAGCCAGTTCAGCTTTGTGGTCACGCAGATTTTCAGCTTGAACGGTACAGCCTGGGGTCAATGCTTTAGGGTAAAAATAGACTAAAACTTGATGTGACTTTAATAAAGTAGCAAGCTCAACGGTCTCGTCGTTTTGGTTTTGCAGTGAGAATAATGGTGCTTTATCACCGACTTTCAAAGTATTCATAGTAAATCCTTAGCGAATGCGTCTGAATATATAGTCTACGTTTAAGGAGTGTGAAAGATCTTCGAACTGAACTTTAAAGTTATCGATATCCACATCTACAGGAATATTAAACTCGAGCTCGCAGCGCATATGTAGCTCGTCTTCTTGCTCAAAGGTATCTGACTTCAGTGAACAAATATTCACCCCTTGCGCTGCGAAATAGCGTGTTACTTTACTTAACGTACCAGGAGTATCTAACCCTTCATATTCCAAAGTATAACCTGCACTGTATTCGCCTTGTTGATGGCTTGCGGTGCGTTTCATCATCGTTAAAAGGCCAAGCTCCATCCCTTTGGCAGGTAAAGTGTGCTCGACACGACTGATAGACGCCATGTCACCGGCAAGTAGCATGATAAAGGTAAACTCATTGCCCAATATTGCAATTCGACTGTCAATAATATTACAGTTGCAGTCACTCACAAGCTGTGTCAATTCGCCAACAATACCAGATCTGTCTTCTCCAATGGCGGTTAAGACAAGTTGATGGTTTGCATGCATGGTCATTTTGGAACCTCTGATTTCACGTAATGCGCTCAAGGTTAATAATTAACGCGAAATACTACCATATCTGAGTTTTAGCGCTAGCGCGTTGTAATAAAAAATAGAATTGTGCTTGCTGGACATGGTTGCTTGTTTTTCTAATGTATGACAAGTAACATAGGGCAAAATTTTGGCTATGAAATACGTGTTCCCAATATATTTGATGGGACATTCGATGTCATAGCACTAACAATTCAGAGATTGTCAATTTTTGGCAACTTTGTGTGAACCAATTCGGCAATCCTAAATCATAACTTTGATTCGAATAATAATAGGGTTTGCTAAGGAGTAAATGAGTGCAGTATTGGATCCCAAAATCACTGGTTCTTGGAATTGCCGTGAGTCTAAGCGGCTGTAGTATTTTCACAAATGATGCACATCATGAAAGAAATTATCGTGCAAATGCTCCGGTGAAAGCCCCTGAAGGCTTGTCTCAACCTTACCGAGATCCTGAGTTTGCCATGCCAGTTGGTCAATATGAGAACACGGCCGAGCCGGTAAGTTATCGTGCACCGCAGCAAGTATTGACGGTTGCGCAAGGTAGTTGGGTCGAGCAGGGTGAAGACGCCGCAAGGATTTATTTTGATAAAAATGATGGGATAGAGGATTTACCAGCATTTATTTGGCGCGCCGTGGACGGCGTCGTCGCAATGCATAACGCTGGGTTTGAAAGTGATAACAAGGCACAAGGGACAGTGACGACAACTTGGTATTCACTGATCCAACCAAAAGACGGCTGGTTTTGGGAAGAAAGTGTAGAGCCGTCTAAGCAAAAATTTAAATTTACCCTTGAACAGAAAGAGCACCAGCGTACCGCATCAATTCGTGCTGAGTTGATAGATTATCAAGGCGATGACGAGTTAACTGCGCTTCAAAAGAACCACTTAGAGGTACGAGCGCTTAATGAAGTTGTGACCGAATTTGACTATCAATATCGTTTACTACAAGTTGAAATGCGTAAGCGCCAAGGTGTACTGGCACTTGAACTTGGGTTTGACAAGAATGGTGATTCCGCGCTGCTGACTGAAAAAGGTCAAGAAGCGGTACTTGATCGCTTCTCTAACTTCCTAGAAAGAAGTAACTTCACGGTTGTCCGTGTCGATAGAGAAAAGCAGGAAGTTTTGGTCCGTTACGAAGCGCCTGAAAGCAGCGTTTGGGATTCTATTTGGGGTGAAGAAGCGGTTGTGTTGCCAATTGAAAATGGTGATTACACGATAAAGATCGCTCAAGCGCAGGACACGCGTACTTCAATTACCTGGAAGGATAGTGACGGTAACGTACTTGATGCAAACACCATGAATAACCTGCATCAAGCCTTGATCACTTTGCTAAGGCAAAAAGGTCTAACGATTTAATAAATATAATAATTTAAAAACGAAAAGAGCTTCGGCTCTTTTCTTTGTTTTTGTGGAAGTAAAAAATGACAGAGAGCACTATGACACCACGCTCCACCTTACAAACGTGGTTTGCGTTTATCGTACCGTCATTGATTGGTATCTTTTTATTTATGACGCCAGTGGCGATTGAGGAAGGAATGACTATCCCAATTGCAGTGATGGCGAAGTGGTTACAAGCGCAAGTCGCTCCTTTTATTAACGACATGATTGTCGCAATAGTATGTATTACCGGGATCATGAGTTTGGTGATGAAGCTCCTAAGACCTCAAGCGCTATTAAAAATAACCATAATAAAGCACTTATTTGACGTTAGCTGGGTTTGGTTGATAACCCGACTAGTTGGCATGGTGTTTATTGTGCTTACCTTCAATGGTGTTGGTCCAGAAGCGATCCATTCGGAAAATACAGGGGCGTTAGTGCTCAATGATCTTTTGCCCGTGCTATTTTGTGTATTCATTTTAGCTGGACTATTGCTGCCATTACTACTTAACTTTGGTCTACTTGAGATGGTTGGCACACTCTTAACCAAAGTGATGCGCCCGCTATTCGGTGTGCCTGGTCGTAGCGCGGTAAACTGTGTTGCATCTTGGCTTGGCGACGGCAGTGTCGGTATTTTGATGACCGCTCGCCAATACGAAGATAAGCATTACACACAACGAGAAGCAGCAATCATTGGTACTACATTCTCTGCGGTTTCAATCACTTTTTGCATGGTTGTGATAACAAATGTTGGACTTGAAAGATTTTTTGCTCCGTTTTATCTGACCGTATGTGCAGCTGGCTTTGTTGCAGCAATTATAGTGCCGCGCTTACCACCGCTAAAGTTCAAAAAAGATATTTATGTTGATGGTAGTGATCATAATGAAGATTCTGAAGCTGTGCCTAAAGGGAAGGGGTTGTTTAGCCACTCCCTAGATATAGCGCTTACCAAGGCTAAAACGGCTCCAGGGGTGAAAGGAACAATAGAAGAAGGCCTGCACAACGCATTAGATATGGTGTTTGCTGTACTTCCCGTGGTTATGGCCGTTGGTACTTTTGCGCTGATTATTTCTGAATATACGCCAGTATTTCAATATTTAGGCACACCTTTCGTTCCTTACCTTGAACTACTTAATGTGGCAGAAGCCGAAAAAGCAGCACAGACAATCGTTGTCGGTTTTGCGGATATGTTTATCCCAACAATATTAGCAAAAACTAGTATAGAGAATGAAACAACATTGTTTATCGTTGCCGCAATGAGTGTTACCCAGTTAATTTACATGTCTGAAGTTGGGGCATTATTGCTTGGTAGTAAAATCCCAGTGAACTTGTGGGAGCTATTCCTAATCTTTATCTTGAGAACACTTGTTACTTTGCCTGTCATCGTCTTCATGGCCAAGTGGTTAGTTGGCTAAAACAGGACACTCAGTAACAGAGTATACTGATAACCCACAATATTTACCCGCCTAAATATTGTGGGTCAGTTGACTAACTTCATACAGATATTCATTATTCTATTTCTCCCCATAACCAATTGGTACTAAAAATAAGCTATTAAATTCCCTCCTCGAGCAATCATCGCTAAAGCTATAGCCCAATACCAATTAGTCTTAATACTTGCTCAATTTGAAGGAGCAAATCTGACGCTAACTGCGTTAAAAATTTCTCATTTAGAACAACTAAATAGCAATATTTTCGCCTTGTTATCGACAAGATTTTCTCGCCTCAAAATAGATCACTTAATTAAGCGAATTGGTATAAGGCACGGGGCCTAAATTGGTATAACTTAAGTTTCAGCCAATGCTTGTATTTTTAATAGGCAATTTTATAAAGAATAGTAAGTATACGAGTTTAGGTTAGTTATAAAATAATGGATTTCAAAATACGGAGGTCACTTTTGAGCTAGCCATATCTGAGGTTTTAGGGGGTAGCAGAAAATATAGTCATCAGTGTATTAGGCTTTTGAAGCGTAAAAAAGCCCCATTCTAAATGAGGCTTGAGAAAAATTAGTGTTTGACAGAAAAATTATCTAGATGTGTATAAAGTACCTAACACTTCAATTCTAGCTTCAACTACCTTTCCTGACTGCTTCAGCTCAGCAAGTTTACCTAGTAAATCTTGGTTGCTGTTTACACTAACAACAGCAATTCGGCCACCGTCATACGTATTTTCAACAGCAACGCCGTACTCACTTGCTAATTCGCGTGCAGACGCATTGTCTTTCATAAGCAGGTTGATGTTACCAGATACTGGAGCAATCTCACCATTGAATATATTTTTAACTAAAGAGCCTTTAGTAAATAACTGGCTGATAGACGTCGACTTGACTAGCGCTTTTTCACCTTTTTGGCTAATTACAGCACTAGGATCTGCAATGGCTAACGGAACTAATGCATAGTCAGACATAATCTTATAAGCACCAAAATCAGGCTTTTCAAAATTTGCCACTTTGTTTGCTTTCTCCAGTTTAGGAGTCAAGTTGTCTCGAGCCTCTGCTTGAGTTAAGAATAGTGAAGTTGTAATTAATGCCGCGATTTTTAACTTGTTCATAGTATACACTCCAATTACTCAGCAGATTGATGGCCAAAGATACGTACAGCTGCACCCATCAGTTTTGATGGCGTTGAATTGTTTACGTATCCATCGTAGACAATATCACCTGTGCTAGTCGTCGCAAACGACTTGTCTGACACGTCAAACAAGCGAATTGTCCACTCTCCTTTAGCTGACTCACCATAGAAGCTGTTTGATAAAAATACGCCATTTTTTAGGATATAGCCAACCTGGAAGCCAGCACCGCTAAAATCATATGCAGGGCGTATCAGTGCTTGTCTAGATGATAATAAAACGCTTCTCGTACCGCTCGGAGAGATAACTTCAATTGCCAAGTCAGAACCAGCTGTAGACTGTATAACCGCTTCATCATTTTGAATTCCCATACCAAACTCATCGTTAAATACATCCAGTTTGAATTGGATAGCTTCAACGTTGATGTCCTCTGAGACAGTCACTTTGTAAGTGGCACCAACTTCACTGTTATCAGGGATTGCCATCTCTAGAGAATCTTGACCCATTACGGAGCCTTGGCCAATCCAATCTGTAATAACTTCTTCACCAAGTTTAGTTGAGTAAGACTTGGCCATTTTAACTGCTGCACCGGCATCTACACGGCCAAAACCATAAAGGTTATTATGGCTATAGCCAGCTGCGTTTTCTACCCAGCCATCATGCGCGATAAATTCACCAGCGCCTACTGGCACCGTTACTGGCGCATTTTCGGCGTCATTTTTGGTGCTTGTTGACACAATGATATGACGTACATCTCTCCAAGTCAGCTCACTGTTCGCTGATAGGATCAGAGAGATCACGCCTGAAGCGTTTGGTGCTGCAGAAGAGGTTCCATTCATGGTTGAACGGTAATTACAGTTAGGGTTTTCTGGATGTCCAGGGTAATCGAATGGGTATTGGCTTGCAGCGAACTCCTCTCCATAAGCTCCTGTCCAACTGGCGATTGCGCGACCAGTATAACCAGAACTACCACTTAAACATGTCATTGGATCAGTCGTAACCATTGCAGGAGCCCAACGGCCATATTCCCCAGCAGGAGCTGCTGCTAACAGGTTTGCCCCAGCGCTTGAGTAACTAGTATGTTTACCATTTGAGTTAACGGCACCAATAGAGAAATAGTAAGGGTGCCCTTGGCTACTTTCACTGTTGCTATTGTAGCAGGTTAATCCTAAGTCATTTGCACCATTGTCATCACAAAATGAGCCTTCTAAGTCTTCACTTACAAAACTATTACCACTTGATTTTACGTTAGTAGCACCTTTGCCTGAACGAAGCTTCCTGTTTGGATAAGATTCAATTGCTTCATCAAGTTCCGAATAACTAAATTGAACAGGGTAGGTAAGGCCATAGCTGCGGTTGAATACAGAAATAGACTCACTTTCTGTTATCCCAGAGCCAGGAAAGCCATGAACTAAAAGATCTTGCTTCGGTGTCTTGTCACCGCTAGCTAGTAAATTCATTCCGATAAGACCAGTATCAGGCGAAACACCACGGCCGCCTAGGCCGTTCCAGCCTTTAGATGCAATCAGACCTGCAACACTAGTCCCGTGGTCACCATTAGTCGCTGTGCTCGTAGGGTCAGTTTTATCAAGCGCATTGTCAAGTAGGTTAAGAGAGCGATTTGGCAAAACGTTAGGAGCCAAATCTTCATGTCTAATTTCTAGGCCTGAGTCAACGACAACGGCTGTCACACCTTCGCCCGTTACACCCTGGGCAAATGCTGCTGGTACATTCATATCTTCACCAGCGACTAAGATGTTTGATTCTGCATCCGCAAATTCACTATTCCAGTACTCAATCGCTTGTTCTTCAGTCATAATGCCACGACCGACGTAAAGGTCGACCAAGCCTTTTTTCATCGCATCACTCAGTGCGTAAGCCTTTTGACCCGTATTATTTAGGTGCCATTGCTGGTAAGCAAGAGGGTCAGTTAGTGATGCTGGGATCTCAATACTACCGTTGGCTGACTTTCCTTTTGCAGTAACAGTGTACTTAATAGTTGCCGCTTCGCCAGATATTGGCAAGTAATCAAAAGCGGTTAGACTTTTTAGCGTTAAAATACCATGAGGAAAAGTGTAAACATTATCTACAGGCGAAATCTCTGTCTCACCGTCAAATATTGTAATTGATAGATTGTCACTATCTGCGTCGGAGGCTTGAATTGAGCCCGAAATGGTCTGCCAATGTTTTACATTTTCTAGCTGGGTAACACCAGCCTGAGGTGCATGATCTAGCTCTTGAGCTGAACTATTATTGTTGTTATCGCTTCCACCACAAGCTGATAGTGCTACTACTATCGCTGCGGATAAAGCGGTGTATTTGAATTTATTGTTATTCATATTATTTACCTTTGTACACTTTGCAGTAACGAATGTACTCAAGTAAATTAATGTTAGCAATTATATAATTTTAAGTTTTGTAAACAAGGTGTAATCAGAGGTGTTTTTTTATCATTTAATTCAATTGGTTATCTTCTTTGAAAACAAATGTAAACAGTAACAAGAGATGAAAAAATTAACCAGAAAGGACTCCTTTCCTTTGCCTAGTAGCGTTATTAGCCGTATTCTTTTATAAGTTATTTATATCTTTTTTAACTTGATAACCTTCATCGGTAACAATTTGCTCCAGTGTTGCCACTCTTGCTTTTAATGCAGCAACCTCTGAGTGTAGCTCATCATGCACCTTTGTTCTTTGTGCGTCTATTTTTTTAAATTCCAAGCGGCGTTTATAGATTTCGCTAATTATTCCTCCACCAACACTAATAAGTACAATCAAAAAAACCATTGTAGTGCCTGACATAGCCAATTTACTCCTTTTTGTTGATAAGTAATATCATGACGAATTCATTGTAGTGACGATAAAAAATGGCATCATGATTTACCACCATGATGCCATTAAGTCATCTGTAAAGTGAACTGACAATTGTCAACTAGCACTCAATAATGTTTACCGCCAATCCACCGCGTGCGGTTTCCTTGTATTTAGTTTTCATATCGTTACCGGTATCAAGCATCGTTTTAATCACTTTATCTAGTGATACTTTTTGATCGCCCGTACCGCGCAAAGCAAGACGAGAAGCATTAATGGCTTTAATAGAACCCATTGCATTGCGCTCAATACACGGAACTTGCACAAGCCCACCGACAGGATCGCAGGTTAGGCCTAGATTATGCTCCATACCAATCTCAGCGGCGTTCTCAACGTGTACTACGTTACCACCCATGATTTCGGTAAGAGCGCCAGCAGCCATTGAACACGCAACACCTACTTCACCTTGGCATCCAACTTCAGCGCCAGATATAGAGGCATTCTTCTTATATAAGATCCCAATCGCCGCTGCGGTAAGTAGATAACGTGTGGCAATCTCTATATCCACTTCTTTGATAAAAGTGTGATAGTACATTAACACCGCTGGAAGAATACCGGCTGCACCATTGGTTGGTGCGGTTACTACGCGGCCGCCCGCTGCATTTTCTTCATTAACTGCAAGTGCAAACAAATCCACCCAATCCATTGCGCGCAGTGGATCTTGGTGCGTTTCTACACTGAGTTTTAAATACAGGCTAGGTGCACGACGACGAACCTTTAAACCGCCTGGTAAAATACCTTCGGTTTTCATACCACGTTCAATACAAGCTTTCATTACTTGCCAGATGTGGAATAGCGTTTCTTTGATTTCAGATTCTTTACGTAGCGTTTTCTCGTTGGCCATCATTAACGAAGACACACTGAGACCAGACTCTTTACACATTTCCAGTAGTTCGGCGGCTGAATTGAATGGGTAAGGTGCCGGGTTTTCTGTTCTGATATCTAACGCAGCTTGCTTTTCAGCTTCAAAATTCTGATCGGTAACGATAAAGCCACCACCAATCGAATAGTAAATTTGGCTATGAGCAAGCTCTTCGCCTTTATACGCTTTGATTTCCATTGCATTGGAGTGCTTAGGCAGCGTTTTTCGACGGTGAAACACAATCGCGCCTTGCTTAGGAAATTTTACTTTATGTTGCTTGTCGAGATAGATAACCTGTTCATTTTCTATGGTTTCTAAGATCTCTGGTACTAGATCTGCATCTATGGTCTCAGGATCGTAACCCGCAAGTCCCAAAATAACAGCTTTGCCAGAGCCGTGGCCAATACCTGTTTGGCCTAAAGAGCCGAACAGTTCCACTTTCACCGAAGTGATATCATCAACGATGCCTTGTGCCTGAAGGTCTTGTACGAATAACCTAGAAGCACGCATTGGTCCCACTGTATGAGAGGAAGAAGGTCCAATACCGATACTAAACATATCGAATGCACTGATCATAAATTTTACTCACATTGCCTTTAAAACGGACGCCATCATAACGTGTCTACTTAGGGAAGTAACCCATAATCGGCAAAAGTATATGCCAGTTTTGCAGTAAGCATGATAGAAAGGTCCCTAATCTGCAAGGTGGAGGTGGATTTTATAAAAGGTCTTACCAGTTAAGGGCTAAAATAGGGCGGTGAATTGTTTGACGATTTTTGCTGTTGCACCCCACAGTAAACCGTGCGGTGTCATAAATCCGTCGAGTGAAACTGGTTTGCCTTTATTGGTAAAATGGAAGGTTCGCCAATTCTTGGCCGCGCTTAATTGGTTTAATGGCACCGTAAATGTGTGTTGCACTTCGTCGCTTTGATTCGCCCAAGTCGCATCTTGTTGTACAGAAGCAACAACGGGGGTGATTTGGTAACCGGTGAGCGTTTGCATAAACGGCAATATGCCCAGTACTTGAGACTCAGAGATTGTCAGACCTATCTCTTCTTCGGTTTCGCGCAGTGCTGTGTTGATGATATTGCGATCTTGTTGTTCGACTTTGCCGCCAGGAAAGCAAATTTGATTCGGGTGGCTCGGCAATTCGCTGCTGCGTTTGCAAAACAACAGGTGGGCTCGAGCGTTTACATCAACAATGGGAATAAGCACCGCACTTTGCTTTAGAGTATGCAGTGAGGTTGGTGTTTGCGCCATGATGGGCGCCAACATAAATTGCGATATTACCTGATCAATCTTCATTTAATACCGGGAGAATTTTATTCACTTTGTGGTAAGTCTCTTCAAACTCTAACTGTACTTGAGAGTCTTTGACTATGCCACCACCTGCCCAGCAATGTATCTTATTTTGATGACAAACTAGGGTTCTGATAGTGATAGAGGTATCCATGTTGCCACAGGCGCTGAGGTAACCGATTGAGCCGCAATAAACGCTGCGTCTGTGAGGCTCGAGCTCTTCGATGATCTCCATGGCGCGGATCTTAGGTGCACCTGTTATGGAGCCACCGGGGAAGGCGGCTTCGAGTTGATCAACAGCACATTTTCCTTCTGCCAGTTTAGACGTTACCGTACTGACTAGATGGTGAACAGCAGGGAAGCTCTCGATAGCGAAGAGTGATGGAACCGCGACAGAACCTGGCTTGGCCACTTTACCCAAGTCGTTACGTAGTAGGTCTACTATCATGACATTCTCGGCTCGGTCTTTGCTGCTGTTTCTCAGTTTCTCAGCTTGCGCTTTATCGGCGTCAGTATTTGGTAACCGTGGCAGGGTGCCTTTAATCGGTTTAGTTTCTACAATATTGTTTTTAACTTGGATGAAGCGCTCTGGTGACACAGAAACAATAGCACTATTGCCTAAGTTAAAAAATGCTGAGAAAGGCGCTTGGTTATGGTTTCGAAGCTTTCTATACGCGAGCCACGGAGTTCCTTCAAAGTTAGCAGTGAATCGCTGTGCTAGGTTTATTTGATAGCAGTCGCCACTTAACAAATAAGATTGAATGCGCTCAAAGTTTTGCTCGTAGTGCGCTCTAGTCATGTTTGACTGCCATTGTGACGTCAGTCTGAATGGCTCGAACGCTGAGGCGTCTTTGAGCCGCTGCAAATACATTTCTAGCCTTTGTGTATCAGGTTGCGACACATAAAACCAAGTTTTGTGTACTTTGTCATAAATTAACGCGTCTGGATACAAACCAACACAGGCGTCGGGTAGCTTAATATCATGTTCCGCACAATGTGGTATGTGTTCAATATAACGGCCGAGATCATAGCCAAAATAACCAAGCCAACCGCCGTTAAAAGGTAAATCATAAGGAGCACTGTAATTACTAAACTGGGCAAGCTTACCTTTCATCACAGTGAAAATAGAATTACTCTGCAGTTCGCCGTCTAAAAATACATTTCCGTCTTTAGCTTCAAGCAAATTAATTGGTGCAATCGCAATGATATCGTAGCGGCTATTGATGTGATCAGAGTCGCTTGAATCTAACAGGATAGCCTGAGATTCGTTTGCAAAGTGTTCAAATAATTCTAGTGCATTGTGCCTAATGTCTAATTTCGTACAGTTTATTCGCTCGTTTATCATTTACTTGACCTGCAAAGCTAGCCCCAAACGGGCGGGGAGGTTATCATAGTTACCTGCTATTCCATAGTTTAAGGTATTGAAATTGACTTTCTGACGCTGAATAACAACAATTGCCAGCGAAAGTTTCAATACCAAAAAATACCGTCGAAAATTGAGGAACCGTCATGAGTACAATCCGTCAGCAAGACTTTATTGATAGCATTGAAGATGCGCTTCAATATATCTCATTTTACCACCCACTTGATTTTGTCCAAGCATTAGAAAAAGCCTACGAAAAAGAAGAAAGTAAGGCCGCGAAAGATGCAATTGCACAGATCTTAATTAACTCACGCATGTCAGCAGAAGGTAAGCGCCCGCTGTGTCAAGACACTGGGATAGTAACCTGCTTTGTTAAAGTCGGTATGGACGTTAAGTGGGATAAAACTGACTTGACGGTACAACAAATGGTAGATGAGGGAACTCGTCGTGCCTATATGAACCCAGATAACCCGCTACGTGCATCAATCGTTGCCGATCCGGCAGGTAGCCGTAAAAACACCAAAGACAATACGCCTTCGGTAGTACACATTGACTTAGTACCTGGTGCTGAAGTTGAAGTGATGATTGCAGCGAAAGGGGGCGGCTCTGAAAACAAAACTAAAATGGTGATGCTAAACCCATCAGATGATGTTGCAGAATGGGTAGAAAAAACATTACCAACAATGGGCGCTGGTTGGTGTCCTCCGGGCATGCTAGGTATAGGTATCGGTGGTACAGCAGAGAAAGCGGCTGTACTGGCAAAAGAATCCTTAATGGATCCGGTTGATATCCATGAGCTGATGGAACGCGGTGCCGAAACTGCAGAAGAAAAACTGCGTCTAGAAATTTTTGAACGTGCAAATAAGCTAGGCATTGGCGCACAAGGCCTTGGTGGTTTAACAACTGTTGTTGACGTTAAAATCAAAACAGCACCAACACACGCAGCGTCTAAGCCAGTGGTAATGATCCCTAACTGTGCCGCTACACGCCACGTACATTTCACACTAGATGGTTCAGGTCCTGCAGATCTAAAAGCACCAAAGCTCGAAGATTGGCCAGAAGTGACTTGGGAAGTAGGTGAAGATACGCGTCGTGTCAATTTAGATACTTTGACCAAAGCAGATATCCAAGAATGGAAAATGGGTGAAACTGTCCTGCTTTCTGGCAAGATCTTAACTGGTCGAGATGCAGCGCATAAACGTCTGCAAGAAATGATGAATTCTGGTCAAGGCTTGCCAGAAGGTGTCGATTTCACTAATAAGTTCATCTATTACGTGGGTCCTGTGGATGCTGTTGGCGATGAAGTCGTGGGACCTGCAGGTCCTACCACATCTACACGTATGGATAAGTTTACTGATCTAATGTTAGAGAAAACGGGTCTTATCGGCATGATCGGTAAAGCCGAGCGCGGTCCAGCAACTGTCGAGTCAATCAAACAGAATAAAGCTGTATACCTTATGGCTGTAGGTGGCGCAGCGTACTTAGTGGCTAAGGCAATTAAGAAATCTCGTGTTGTGGCGTTTGAAGACTTAGGTATGGAAGCTATTTATGAATTTGAAGTAGAAGACATGCCGGTGACGGTTGCCGTTGATAGCAATGGTGAGAATGCGCATACCCAAGGCCCTGCAATTTGGAAAGCACGAATTGAAGAGTTAGATAGCAAACTTAGTTGATCAGTTTTGCGTTAGTGGAGAGCATATAGGTACTTTCCACTTAAATATTTGTCTTCGGTGTTAAAGTGACGATCCGAAGCATTATTGAGGAGGCTAGCAGCCTCCTTTTTTGTACTGATATGTTTACAATGCTTATTAGCCTTCCGTTTACGTAAACAGTAACTTCAGAAAAGCTCAATAAGTTAAATTAAAATTCCTTTAAGGTTTTTACTTTTGGTTTGCTTTTCCTTTGTTTTCTTTTCTTTTGAATTAAATATTTGTATTTGCTTTGAATTGGGTTTATATCATCTCAATTTGTGGAATGGTGCTAGAGTTAGTGATAGAGTCTTGCCAATTTCAGCGCTATTTGCCCTTAGTGTGGTATTGAACGCAAAGTCACACCTAAGAGCTTACCCGTATGGGATAGATAATTTTTGGAGAAGAAGAAAGTGGCTGTATTTAACCAAGTTGAATTTGATAACCATGAACAAGTCGTATTCTGTTCAGACGAAGCATCAGGCCTTAAAGCTATTATCGCGGTACATAACACTAAGCTAGGTCCAGCTGTAGGTGGCTGTCGTCTATGGAATTATGCCTCTGATGAAGACGCAGTATATGATGTACTGCGTCTGTCTAAAGGGATGACATATAAGAATGCGGTTGCACGTTTACCATTTGGTGGTGGCAAATCTGTCATTATTGGCGATGCTAAGACTATCAAGTCAGAAGCACTATTCAGAGCATTTGGTAAACACCTAGACCGCCTAGGTGGCAGTTACTATTCAGCTGAAGATGTAAACATCACAACCGGTGATGTAATGGTAATGCATAAAGAAACTAACTACGTAATGGGCCTCGAAGGTAAAAGCGGTAACCCTTCTCCATTTACTGCGTTAGGCACATTCCTTGGAATTAAAGCAGCTTACCAACACAAGTATGGTCACCAAGACTTGGCTGGTATCAAAGTTGCCGTGCAGGGCTTGGGTGCAGTTGCTTACACTTTATGTAAGCACCTCCATGAAGCGGGTGCAGAGCTATTTGTTACTGATATCAACGAAGAGTCAGTACAAAGAGTGGTCAATGATTTCAATGCTACTGCTGTTGGTATTGATGAAATCTATGATCTAGATGTTGATGTATATGCGCCGTGTGCACTAGGTGCTACGGTAAATGACGATACTATTCCACGTATCAAAGCCACAATTATTGCAGGATGTGCAAACAACCAGCTTGCAGAGTCTCGTCATGGTGAGATCATTCGTGAAAAAGGTGTTCTTTATGCGCCAGATTACGTGATCAACGCTGGTGGAATCATCAATGTTTACTATGAAACAAAACCTGAAGGTTATGATGAGGCTGCAGCGACTAAACACGTAGAAGGCATCTACGACACGCTAACTGAAATCTTTAAGCGTTCTGAAGATGAGAAAGTTTCAACGCATATTATTGCTGATAAATTAGCTCAAGAGATTATTGAAAACGGTCTATAATAAAAACGCCGTTTAATTACCAGAGAGGGGCATGAGCCCCTTTTTTTGTATGAAAAAGAAATTATCTCTTGATACTTGGCCCCGCCAAGAACATTTTTCCTTCTTCAATGATTTTACCCAGCCATATTTTACAGTCACCGTCAGCTTACAAATGGAAAGAGTTTATGAAATGAGTAAGCGTAATACAGTGCCGTTTTCTCTTAGCTGCCTGTATGCACTGCAGTTGGCTTTGCAAAGCTATGCGCCCATTCGTTACCGAATCGAAGCGGGGACAGTAGTCGAATATGATGTGGTAGAAATTAGCAGTGTTTTTCTGCGGGAGGATGAAACCTTCAGATTTGTAAGGCTTGCCCCTGAAACCGATTTCAAGCGCTTTATTAGTGCCAATTTGCATAGTAAAACTGAGCAATTAAATGGGCCGCTTGTCAGCGAGCAATTTTTAACGGAAAGTCAGGTGCCAAATTGCGTTCATGTATCTATACTTCCATGGCTATCTTTTTCCAGTTTTGGTCATGCAAGGCACAGTAGAGATGACTTCGGTATCCCAAAATTTGTGTTCGGAAAATACAATAAAGCAGATGGTACGATGCCATTTTGTATCGAAGTCCACCACGCCTTAATGGATGGCCTACACGTCGCTGAATTCGTTCAAATTCTACAGGAAAAAATAGATCAAGCGATTTGGGACAGATAAACAAATTTTGCGTTAGTTCGCAGAAGATGAAATAATTTGCGTTCTGTGCAATGAGTAATTTTGACTATACTACTGTTTTTATAGATTATTCATAAGTTCTATTTGGAATATCTATTCAATTTATTGGAATAAATCCGATGTAAAATATTGTAAACAGCGTATGCAAAAGGTTGGTTTTGCGAGGGTTGTGTATATTTTGCTGTGTTTTTGATGTTAATTTTTTGTTTTGTATATAATTATTACTTATTTATAGACAAAAAATGTTTTCACAGTGAAGTTGACACATCGTGTTGCATTTAGCATTATTGGACAGTTGATATCTGTCAAATGATATCAGGGTTGCTCTTACGTTGGTGAGAGCGCGAAAATTATAAAAGTAACATTACTTAATTGGTTGGGAACTATGTCTGTTAAAATCAGAAAGAGCCTTGTAGCTACGGCGCTTTTAGGCGCGACAGCTTTTGCAAGCAGCAATGTGATTGCAGATCCTTTGAATGACATACAAAAAGTAGGTCAACAAACTCAAACGGCTGCTAAAAAGTCTCAAGAAAAGATTGATAACCTTTACGGTCAGTCTCAAGAAATGATCGCGGAATATCGTGGTCTAGTTGAAGAAGCAGAACTGCTTAAAGTGTATAACGATCACGTTGCACGTCTTGTAGCAGATCAAAATGCAGGTATTGAGTCTCTTGAGCGTCAAATTGGTACTATTGACAAGACAAAACAGGACGTTGTGCCTTTGATGTATCGCATGATCGATACGCTTGAGCAATTCATCAAAGCGGACGTTCCGTTTAATCAAGAAACACGTCTAGAGCGCGTTGAGAAACTTCGCAGCATCATGACTAACTCATCTGTAACTACTTCTGAGAAGTTCCGTCAAGTGCTTGAAGCTTACACGATTGAAACTGACTACAGTACAACTATCGTTGCGAGCCAAGGTTCTCTTGAACAAAACGGCAAAAACATCAATGTTGACTTCGCACGCCTTGGCCGTATCGCATATGTAGCTCAGTCGTTCGACCAAAAACACGCTTGGGTTTGGAACAACAACACTAAGCAGTGGGAACAACTTGGCGAAGAATATCTTAAGCCAGTTAAGAGCATGATCCGTATTGCACGTAAGCAAGCGGCTCCTGAACTTATCGATCTACCTATCTTTGGCGCGGAGTAATTAATGATGAAGAAACTATTTAAAGGTTTTGCAGTTGCTGCAGCGTTAACAGTTTCTGCTGGTGCCGCGCTAAATGCACACGCAAACACTGAAGCCTTGGACAAAATCCTAGAGCAGGTTAAACAAAACCGTATTTCTGAAGGCAAAATCAACAAGCAACGTGAGCAAGAGTTTTTAAACGATCGTGCTGACAAACAAGCATTGTTGAACAAAGCGAAGCGTGAATTGGCTGCAGAAAAAGCACGCGGTGAGCGTTTAAATGAACAGTTCAAACAAAATGAAATCACACTTGCTGAAAAAGAAGTTGAGCTAGAAAATGCCAAAGGTACACTTGGTGAAATGTTCGGTGTTGTACGTCGTTCAGCTGCTGACGCTATCGGTTCAATCGAAGCTTCACTTGTAAGTGCTGAAAAGCCAGGACGTGCTGAAGTTCTTCGTTCACTAGCTGAAGCGAAAGAGCTGCCAACTACTCGTGAACTTGAAGACCTTTGGATTGCTTTCCAAACTGAAATGACTGAATCAGCTAAAGTTTCTAAGTTTGAAGCTGAAGTTGCTGAGCTAAATGGTGACGTAAACGTTAAAGAAGTAACACGTGTTGGTAACTTTAACCTAGTTACTAAAGACGGCTACGTTATTTACGATGCTGAGAACAAGCAAATTGTTCCTCTTGGTAAGCAGCCAAGCGGTGAACTAGGTGGTGTTGAACGTCTAATCGGTGCATCTGCTGATAAATTCGTAATGGTTGCAGTTGACCCGACTCGTGGTTCATTACTACAACTTAATACTCAACGTGCAACGATGGAAGAGCGCTGGCACCAAGGTGACACGGTTGGTTACATCATTACAGCACTACTTATCTTAGGTGCATTGATTGCTATCGTTCGTATGCTAGACCTATTCATTGTTAGTGGTAAAATCAAAGCGCAAATCAAAAACGCAAATAACCCTAACACAAACAACCCACTTGGTCGTATCTTGAAAGTTTATCACGACAACAAAGACCAAGACGTTGAAAACCTAGAGCTTAAGCTTGATGAAGCTATCCTACGTGAAACTCCACGTATCGAGATGGGTGTAAACATCATCAAGATCCTAGCGGCTATCGCGCCACTACTAGGTCTACTAGGTACGGTTGTTGGTATGATCATGACATTCGAATCAATCACACTTTACGGTACTGGTGATCCGAAGATCATGGCAGGTAACATCTCCCTAGCGCTAGTAACAACAGCACTAGGCCTTATTGCAGCTCTACCTCTAATTCTACTTCACGCTGTTGTGCATGGTCGTAGTAAAGCGGTTTTACACATCCTAGATGAGCAAAGCGCAGGTATTGTTGCTACTCACGCGGAGAAGGAGAAAGCCTAATGTTAGTCCTGATGGAGATATGGGAATCTATCAGGGATTTTGTTGCTACAGGCGGCGATGTATTATACGTGGTCGCAATGGCACTCTTTCTAATGTGGGTTTTAATGATTGAGCGCTATTGGTTCCTACTCGGCGAATTTCCTAAAATGCATAAGGAAATCGTCGCTAAGTGGGACGCCCGCCAAGATACTACGTCTTGGTACGCACACAGAATCCGCGATGCTTGGATTTCTGAAGCGTCTGAAAAATTAGATGAGCGCATGTTGATTATCAAAACATTGGTTGCAATGTGTCCATTAATCGGTCTTTTAGGTACAGTGACAGGTATGATCACCGTATTTGAAACTATGGCTACTCAAGGTACGGGTAACGCGCGATTAATGGCTTCAGGCATTTCAATGGCTACGGTACCAACAATGGCTGGAATGGTTGCGGCACTATCAGGTGTTTTCTTTAGCACGCGTCTAGAAGCACGTGCGAAAATGGCTAAAGAGAAGCTAGTTGATAGCTTGCCTCATCACTAGAGAGAGATTGAACTATGGCACGTAAACAACGTTTTCGTGAAGAGGAAGATGCAGCAGTAGATATGACGCCGATGCTAGACATCGTATTCATTATGCTTATCTTCTTCATCGTAACCACTTCTTTTGTTAAAGAAGCTGGTATTGAGGTTAACAAGCCAAAAGCGGCACAAGCACAAAAAACCAAAAACGCGAACATCTTTATCGCAATCCGTGAAAACGGTGAGATTTGGATGGATAAGCGCCAGGTTGATGTTGAGCGTGTAAGTGCAAACCTTGAAAGTCTAATGGCTGAACAGCCTACTGACGTGATTATTATTCAAGCCGACAAAGGTGCGAAACACGGCGTAGTTGTTAAGGTTATGGACCAAATTAAAGCGACTGGCGACAACTTGAAGATTTCAATAGCTGGAGATCAGTAATGATTCGACTTCTGTTTTCACTTCTAGCAGGTGGGGCAGTAACTCTCGGCTTGTTCTTTTTCATGTCATATCTTATCTCCGGAGGAGCAGATAGGGCAGATGTACAAAAGGAACAAATCGTAGTCGAGATTATGTCGAATCCGCCTGAATCAAAGGTGCAGCAGCGGAAGCGTGTCCCGCCTCCGCCGCCGCCACCGCCAAAGCAGCCGCCTAAACCGCAGCCGCCTCAGCCTGACACGGCTGATCCGACTGCAGGAAATATCGGCTTTAATATGCCTAGTATTGATCTAGGTGGAACCGCAGGTGGTTTATCTGGACCTGGTGAGTTTGGTCGTGACGGTGATGCAACACCAATCGTTCGAATCGAGCCAAAATATCCACCTCAAGCTGCTCGTGATGGCAAAGAAGGTTGGGTACGTTTATCATTCACAATCAATGAGCTTGGTGGAGTTGACGATATTGAAGTTATCGACGCTGAACCGAAGCGCATCTTTGACCGCGAAGCAAAACGTGCACTACGCAAGTGGAAATACCGTCCTAAGGTTGTTGACGGTAAGCCACAAAAGCAACCTGGCATCACAGTTCAGCTTGACTTTAAGTTAAACCAAGATTAAGGAGGCAGGACATGAAAAGTTTACCTAAATTTACAGCTCTTGCTCTCTTGATAGCGTTAACTGGTGGTATTTACTCAAGCTCAGTTTCTGCAGCGCCTAACTATGAAGAAATAGAAAAGCGCAAAGCGGCAAAAACTAAGATCATGGGTGAGCGTGTAGGTAAAAAAGTTGCTAAAGCGTTCGAACTCTATAATGAAGAAAAGGTCGATGAAGCAATTGCAATGCTTCGCGAACTTGATCCTTCAGATGATTTCGATAAAGCGACAGTCAACCGTTACCTCGGCCAGCTTTATGCTCAAAAGGAAAACTACGCCGAAGCGATTAAATACTCACGTCTAGCCATTGCGCCTGACGCGCTTAACTTCAAAGAGCAAGGCGATTTGATGAAGCTGTTAGGTGACCTTTTGCTTGGTACTGAAAAGTACGCAGAAGGCATTAAGGCTTATGAAGCGTGGATGGACTTTACTGGTGAAAATGACGCCAAAGTATATGGTCGTATCGCTCAAGCTTATTATGAGTTAAAGCAATATACGAATGTTATTGCTCCAGCTGATAAAGCGATTGCGGGTGTAGAAGAGCCTAATAAGCAATACTACCTGATGAAAGTTGCGGCGTACTTTGAATTAAAACAGTTCAAAAAGGCTGTAGAGGTTGGTGAAGAGTTAGTACGTGTTTTCCCTGAAGACCCGAAAGCTTGGACACAGCTGGGTGGTTTTTATTTGCAAACCGAAGATTACAGCAAAGGTATGACTGTAATGAAGGTGGCGTATAAAAAAGGTTATTTTGAAAAAGAGAATGATTATAAGATTCTTGGAAGCTTATACTCTTTAACAGAAGATCCTTGGCGTGCAGCTCAAACGTTCGAAAAAGCGATCAAAGATGGCAAAATTGAACGAACAAAGCAGAACGTAACAGCGCTTGCAAGTTACTACCACCAAGCTAAACATATCAGCGATGCTGCTAAATATTACGAAGAAGCTGCGAAGTTTGACAATGACGCAGAACTTTATGGTAAAGCAGGTAGTCTTTTACTTCAGGATCAGCAGTTTAGTGCAGCTA
This sequence comes from Pseudoalteromonas sp. XMcav11-Q, assembly GCF_040104525.1. NCBI lineage: Bacteria > Pseudomonadati > Pseudomonadota > Gammaproteobacteria > Alteromonadales > Pseudoalteromonadaceae > Pseudoalteromonas > Pseudoalteromonas sp. XMcav11-Q. The sequence goes on along the minus strand of NZ_JBECOX010000005.1, from coordinate 126,008 downwards.
TTGTGAGACTAAACAAGGCGTTAGAGCTCGGTACTGAGAAAAAAGGCAATACCTATACAGACTTGGCTGAAGCTTATTTCTATCAGGATAAGTTTAAGCAAGCTTACTCTGCAATTTTGAAAGCGCAGGAAGATCCTCGCACTAGCAAATTTGCTAAAAGTTGGTCTGGTTTTATCAAAGATAAAGCACAGCGTAGAGGCGTAAGTCTCTAGTAAAAAAGCCCCGAAAGGGGCTTTTTTGATTCTAAATTTTAATGTGGAACTATGAAAAAGCATTTACTGATCTGTTTTACTTTGGCTACGCTTATATTCCTTTTTGGCTGTACTGAACAGAAGCAAACTGTAAGTTACCAAGAGCTCAGAACTTCACTACTTTCTCTTAATAATGGTTTAAGCAAGCCCTCCGACGATGAAATTAGTGTATTACCGTTCACAGAAGGTTACTTACAACTAAGGCATGCCTTATTATCTAGTGAGTTGAATGAACCAGATGTTATGGCTCATAAAGAGTTAGATTATTTAAGAATTCAGGAAAGATATCCTGAACGCTACTTGCCTTGGCCTGCTTACATATCAGTGCTGGAAAATGTTAAAAATAAAGTAAGTAGCAATGAACTTGGACAGTGGCTTGCGTTTGTAGAAGTAAAACTAAAAGAGGCAGACGAAAGTAACATTCGCTTGAACAGGTTAGAGCGAGATACTTTAATGCTCCAACTTGAAAGTTCGGATATTGACGCACCATCACGTTCGGCCTTGTTAGCTTATCTGAGTAATTATAAACCAAGAGCTATGCTTGGACTCCATCAACTACCCAACGGAAAAGAATGGTATCAATCAAAGCTCAATTTTTATGGGGCTATTCAAGATTCACCTACTAAAGTTTTGGCGACGTTATCAAAGTTTGATGATCAAAATAGCAAAGCGAATGTGCTCAAGGTAATGCCTGATACTCAACAACCTTATATTCTGGAATTATTGCCGGCTAACTGCCAAAGAATTGCAGGGCTCAACTGGCGAGATGGGTTTATTAATGTGCCTTCGACCGTAGCAAAATGTACAAAGGCAATAGAGCAACATAAAGCGCTAATCGTGACTTTGATGGCGGTGGATTTGGGAATTCATTATCAAGGGTGGTCACAAAAGCAAGCATTTGTTGCGCTTAACTCAAAACTAGCGCTGAATGAACAACAAGCACAACAATTGATTGCTAATCTTGTCTATTTCCCAGCGACTATTTTTGCTGCATATCCCCACTTTTTAAAGCCTTAGTCTTACAACTGCGACAGCGTTGGGTTGCTGGATCGTGTTCTAGCAACTCAAGTTCTATTGTCTGCTCGCAATCACAGCAATACCCGAACTGACCGATTTCCATTTGGCATAATGCCGCTTCGACTTTCATCAATCTATCATAGAGTGGAAATTGCTCAGGATTTATCTTCTCCATCACAATATCAAGCCACTTATTAGGTGGGTTAAGCTCTAAGGTATTGGCAAGATTATGAGTAAACTCATTGGGTGAAGCTTTTAACTCTCCCAAGAAGTCGCTTCTAAGTGTGGCAAGTTCTGCTTGTAGGCTTTGTTCGTAGTGTTGTGTGTTTTCATTCATGGGCGCTCTCCTATCCGACACCCCATTATCATTTCAGTCAAACTTCACTGTTATGATTTGAATCAATGTCTGGAGACATTGCATATTTCTGCAACACCTTCATGACGTCATCTTTGCTTTTAAGCGTTTTGATTTCATCAAAAAGAACATGTGCGCCGTCATACTGACGTTTCAGATAACTGAGCCATTGTTTTGTTCTAGCCGAAAAGTACTTTTCACTCATATTCTCATCTTGATGCATGGAAGAGTGGAGGATATGGTAGACCACGTTTTCCCATGTAAGCGGAGTATAATGAGTTCCGCTAACATGCGCTTTGATTTTTGCTGCCAAATCGGGGGTGGCTAGCGCACCGCGACCAAGCATCAAATCTTGGCATTGGCTACGTGTTTGGCAGAGTAGTGCATCTTCAACTTGCCAAATTTCACCGTTAGCAACGACAGGAATGGTTAACCTTGATAATAAAGGGGGGATCTTTTCCCAGTACGCTGGCGGTTTGTAGCCATCTCGTTTGGTACGCGCATGTATTGCCAAACTCGACGCACCACCTTGCTGGACCGCATCGACAATTTCAGTGCTATTGGCATCATCGTCAAAGCCAAGGCGTATTTTGGCGCTTACTTGATGTTCTTCTGGTACCGCATCTCTAACCGCTTTAATGATTTGATAAATTTGCTCAGGCTCTTTCAGTAAAACCGCACCACCACGGCTTTTATTCACGGTTTTTGCAGGACAACCAAAGTTCAAATCAACACCATGAGAGCCAAGCTTTACGGCCTTTCGTGCATTTTCAGCAAGCGCATGGGGAACCTGACCTAGAAGCTGTACTCTAACCGGTGTTCCGGCTCTGGTATAACCACCATTTAATAGTTCAGGACAGTATCTAGTAAATACCCTACGTGGAAAGGTGAGATCAACGACGCGAATAAATTCAGTGACACAAAGATCAAAGCCGCCGAGATCTGTGAGTAATTCGCGCATTTTAAAATCAACTACACCTTCCATCGGCGCCAGAACAAGCTTCATGTGTTAACCTTCAGATACAACAAAAATAAAATGAGTCACTGATGACTCATCGAAAAGCGCGACATTTTAGCTAATTGTTTGCTGCAAGTCATCAGCAGCCCCTAGTTATCCGCAAATAGCAAAAAGACAACAGATGGACTATAACTGGATGTAAACCAAAACTTAGCGAATTGGCATTACAGCTAAAATTTTTAAACGTTTAGCGAAATAAATATTTAGACGTTTGGGTCTACTTATTGAATCTACTATTTCTGAGAGAGCAAACATTATGAATACCGTTAAAAAGAACTCTATTGCCCTTACTTTAAGCGCTGTTGTTGCAGGTACTGCGGGGTTATCCGCGACGGACGCAAGTGCGAATCCATTTAGTTTTGAAACAATGACCGCTGGTTATCAACTAGACGCTGGTGAAGGTAAGTGCGGCGAAGGCAAATGCGGTGGCGATGCTAAAAGTAAAAAAGAAGGTAAGTGCGGCGAAGGCAAATGCGGTGGCGATGCTAAAGGCAAAAAAGAAGGTAAGTGCGGCGAAGGCAAATGTGGTGGCGATGCTAAAGGCAAAAAAGAAGGTAAGTGCGGCGAAGGCAAATGCGGTGGTGACGCCAAAGGTAAGAAAGAAGGTAAGTGCGGCGAAGGCAAATGTGGTGGCGACGCTAAAGGTAAAAAAGAAGGTAAGTGCGGCGAAGGCAAATGCGGTGGCGACGGCAAAGGCAAAAAAGAAGGTAAGTGCGGCGAAGGTAAATGTGGTGGCGACGCCAAAGGCAAAAAAGAAGGTAAGTGCGGAGAAGGTAAATGCGGTGGTAACCACTAAATAGGAATACCATTGTATTCGACCCAATAGCGCAGCTAGTTATGTTAAGGTAAGCGGCGCTATTGGGTAATTCCAAAGTGAAGCCGTGCATACAGTAAAGCCTTTGTGATGCGAGCTTCTGATTATTTCAAAATAATGTCTAAAGTGAGAGAAGTATGACAGTGCAGTTAGGCAACTTAGGACTTGGTTTACGCCGTGAAATGGTCGATGATGTGCTTAATACACCACCAAAGCAAGTAGACTTTTATGAGGTTGCACCAGAAAACTGGCTAAAATTTGGCGGTAAGCTTGCAAAGCAATTTCAAGCATTGACGCAACAACATACCTTTATCTGTCATGGCTTATCGTTATCGCTAGGTTCACCTGCACCGCTTAATCGTGAATTTTTATCACAACTAAAAACATTTTTTAAACAGCATAATATCGCTACGTACAGTGAGCATCTGAGTTATTGTTCGGGAGAGGGTCATATGTACGATCTGATGCCAATCCCTTTTACGGAAGAAGCAATCCATCATACAGCTAAGCGGATCCGAGCGGTCCAAGAACATCTAGAACGTCGAATTGCTGTAGAAAATGTGTCTTACTATGCGGCTCCTGGACAACAAATGTCGGAGTTAGAATTTACCCTTGGGGTATTAGCTGAGGCCGATTGCGATTTGCTACTCGATGTCAACAACATCTATGTCAACGCTATTAACCATGGCTACGATGCTGAACAATTCTTAGCGGCTATGCCAAGCGAGCGTATTGTATATGGCCATATCGCAGGCCATTATGTGGAAGCCGAAGATTTACTCGTTGATACACACGGCGCTGAGGTATCTTCGCCAGTATGGGACTTGTTAGATAAAGCCTATGAGCTTCATGGGGTATTCCCGACGTTACTAGAGCGAGATTTTAATATTCCTCCTATGGCAGAATTACTGGCAGAAGCGGGGCAAATTTCTGCAATACAGGCCAAATACGCCAAGCGCTTGGAGCAGGTATAGTTATGTCTTTTGTAGAAACTCAGCGGCAGTTTATGGCGCATATTAGAGATCCAGACAACCAACCTGCACCTGATGGCGTAGAAGCTCGGCGATTAAAAATCTATCAAGAGCTGTTTTTTAATAATGTTGAAGGCTTCGTGAGCAGTGCGTTTCCTGTACTTAAAAGCTTGTATACTAATGAAGATTGGTTGGCGTTAATTAGGCTATTTTTTGTTAAGCACGATTGTCATTCGCCATACTTTTTAGAGATTAGCAAAGAGTTCTTGCAGTTTTTACAAACAGAATACGAGCCCTCTGAAGCTGATCCTGAGTTCTTGTTAGAGCTTGCTCACTATGAATGGCTAGAGCTAGATGTAGCAACGACCGTTGAAGCAGAGCATGAGCTTTCGATTAAGGTACAAGCGCTTGCAGATGTTGAAATTAGCTTGGCAAGTACAGCCAGAGTTGCACATTATCAATATCCGGTTCATCAGATCAGTGAAACCTTTAGGCCAACTAAAACAGCAGGGCAAACGTTTAGCTTTGCATTGTATAGAGACGAAGAGGACGAAGTTCAGTTTGTCGCACTAAATCCGATGACGGCCTTAATGTTATCGGTGATTGAAGCCAATGATGGTATGCAACTCACTGACATTGTGGATGTTATAGCGCAGCAAGTGCCTCAGTTTACCGTTGAACAGCTGCAGCAAGGGGCACGGCATACACTAGCTGAATTCGCGGATCTTGGCATTATCAAAACAAAAAACCTTTAAGCTATTGGCAACATCGACTATTATACGGCCTGTTTTTGTCGTGCTTAAACTCGGACTAGGGCGCTAGTCAATGCTTTCTGCTGCTATGCAGTTGGCGCGAGTTGTAAAATTAAAGGTAGTATCTATGTCTAAAGGTGACTTTAAAGATCCGTTCAATGCAAAGTATTTCCTTGCATTTGTTGCTGTATTCGCTGGAATTGGTTGTTTAAACGCGATTCTAGGCTGGGCAACAGCGCTTGCATAAGGCAAGCTGAACGTATTTACCTAGAGGCTGCTTTTCGCAGCCTTTTTCGATTCTATACAGATATATACCAATTAGTCTTAATACTTGCTCAATTTGAAGGAGCAAATCTGACGCTAACTGCGTTAAAAATTTCTCATTTAGAACAACTAAATCGCAAAACTTTCGCCTTGCCTATATGGATGTAGGTACCTTGGCGTGAGCAGGATGCGGAAGCGGTGTTATCGACAAGATTTTCTCGCCTCAAAATAGATCACTTAATTAAGCTAATGGGTATAAAATACTCACTAAATTGGTCGCTTTTCCCCCATCCTGACACACAAAGTCACTCAGTCGGTTTCAACCGGATAGAAAATTGTTATAATCTCACTCTTTTGTAATAAACTTAAAGCAAAGCAATTATGACGACAGAGAATATGTCATTGATCAAAAATAGTATCGCGACGGTTCCTAATTACCCAAAACCAGGGATCATGTTCCGTGACGTGACTTCACTTCTAGCAAATCCAGCTGCGTTTAAGGCAACAATTGATGCATTCGTTGCGGCTTATAAAGATGGCGGCTTCACTAAAATCATCGGTACTGAATCGCGTGGTTTTATCTTCGGTGCACCATTGGCGTATGAGTTAGGTATTCCTTTTATTCCAGTAAGAAAGCCGGGTAAATTACCGCGTGAGGTGATCAGCCAGTCTTACCAGCTTGAATATGGTGAAGATACGCTTGAATTACACTCAGATGCAATTGAAACAGGTGATAAAGTGCTACTTGTTGATGATTTACTTGCAACAGGTGGTACTATTGAAGCAACAGCAAAACTGGTTAAGCGCTTAGGCGGTGAAGCCACTGATGCGGCGTTTGTTATTTCATTGCCTGAGCTTGGTGGTGAAAAGAAAATCAACGATCTTGGGATCAAAATCCTTTCACTTGTAGAGTTCGAAGGCGAATAAGCATGAGCTATCAGGTTCTGGCGCGAAAATGGCGTCCGCAAAACTTCCATGAATTAATGGGGCAAGAGCATGTTAAACAAGCTCTGGTTAACGCACTCAATGAAAAGCGTTTACACCATGCCTATTTATTCACCGGAACACGTGGTGTGGGCAAAACAACCATTGCTAGGATCTTTGCCAAAAGCCTTAACTGCGAACAAGGCGTTACTTCAACGCCTTGTGGTCAGTGTAGTGCCTGTACTGAGATTGAAACTGGTAAGTTTATCGATTTAATCGAAATTGATGCGGCTTCTCGCACAAAAGTTGAAGACACGCGAGAAATCTTAGACAACGTACAATATGCACCAACCCGTGGTCGCTACAAGGTTTATCTCATCGATGAAGTGCATATGCTGTCGAAGCACAGTTTTAATGCGCTCCTTAAAACCTTAGAAGAGCCGCCAGAGCACGTAAAATTTTTGCTCGCCACAACCGATCCACAGAAGTTGCCTGTGACTATTCTGTCTCGCTGTTTACAGTTCAACCTGAACGCAATGACACAAGGGCAAATAGTTGAACAGTTAGAGAAAATCCTGCCGCTAGAGCAAGTTGCCTTTGATCCAGTAGCGCTACAAACGTTAGCGAAGGCCGCTGATGGCAGTATGCGTGACGCACTCAGTTTGACTGATCAGGCTATTGCACAAACAAATGGCAATTTAACGGTGCCTGCAGTGCAATCTATGCTGGGACTGATGGATAGTGCTCATGCGGTCATTTTGCTGTCTGCAATTTTATGTCACGACGGTGATGCCTTACTCAATGCGGTTGAAAAAATAGCACTACAAAACGGTAATTTTGTCAGTGTGCTGGACGATTTAATTGCGTTATTGCATGTTATTCAGCTCACTCAACTTGTGCCTAGTGCTGCGCGGTTATCAAATTTTGATAACAACGACATTAAGCTATTTGCCGAGCAATTAGCACCGCAACAGGGTCAGTTGTTGTATCAACTGCTGTTAAATGGCAAAAAAGACCTAAAGTGGGCACCCGAGCCTAAACTTGGGTTTGAGATGGTCATGCTGCGCTTAATGGCGTTCGAAAAAGAAAGTCATAGTGTAGTGCCTAGCGCTCCTGTGAGCCAAGAGACTTCTGAAAAGCAAAGCAAAGTAGGGGATTTACGAGCGCTGTTAGAAAAGCCAACGGAAGATAATGCAACGGTAGCGGCATCACCTCAGGTGCAGCCGACAGCAACACCTACATATGCACCAGAAGCAACGACACCAGCCGTGCAACAAACAACACATTATGAGCCGGTGTCGCCAACGCCAGCTGTGCAAAGCCAAGCACCAGTCGCCTCTGTGCCATCTGAGGCGGAGATGGCCAACCAATACGACAGTATCATGTCAGAGGCGGTAGAGCAGGGGTTCCAAGAACAAGTTCCTGCACATCATCATGAAAGTGCGCCAGTCGATGATGCTGCATACGCGCAAATGGCATCGCAAAATCAAGAGGATTGGTCTCAACCTGAGGTGCAAAACCAAAGCGCTTCAGAACCTGTTGCTACGGCCAGTGTTACTGAGCAGCAAAACCAAGCCCAGTCAGCAATAGCACGAATTTTAAAAAATCGTAATATCTCTGGGGCGGGTCGATTGGTGGGAGCCAATGGTGAGGTAAAAAAGTCTGAGGCGCCTAGTGCGCCAATGCCAATAGAGCAAGCGCCAGCCACGACGGTAACCACACCTGAGTATCAGCTTCAGCCTCAGCCGCAACGTGCACAGCCGGCAGCACCTCGCTTGGCACCAAAAAAGCAAAAGAAAGAAGCGTTTCAAGAGCGCCACAAACCTATTACGGAAAATTTAGCGCCAGAATTGCTAGAGCAGTTATCACCGGTAAAACAAGATGATAACGAGCAAAGTATTCAAGTGGAGATCCCTGCACCGGAAAACTTTGTTAGTCCTATCAGTGGCATTAAGTTTGCTCACCAGAGCGACGATTGGGCAAACATGATTGAAAAGATGCAATTAGGTGGCCGAATTCGCCAGTATGCATTACACAGTGTGATAACGCAGCAAGGCGCGCAGGTACAATTGCAAGTAGATGCGAGTCAACAGCACTTGGATTCAGCAGTGCTGAGAGAGAAACTAACTGAAAGCCTAAGCGCATTACTTGAGCAGCCAATCGCGCTTGAGATTAACTATATCGACACGGTAAATAACACGCCGTTTTTGGTACAGCAACAGTTAGATGAACATAGGCTTGTCCAAGCTAAAGCGGCGATGCGTGACGATCCTCTCGTCAGCGCGTTTGTCCAAGAATTTGACGCAATGCTTGACGAAAATAGTGTTCAGGCATTGTAATTAAGGGCGTTAGCCCTTATCTTTTATCACAGTAAACCAAATTGAAGTATAAGAGAGCAGAATATGTTTAAAGGCGGAATGGGCAACATCATGAAGCAGGCGCAGCAAATGCAAGAGCGCATGGAAAAAGCCCAAGAAGAGATCAAGAGCCTAGAAGTAACAGGTGAAGCAGGCGCAGGTTTAGTAAAAGTGACTATGCTTGGTAGCCACAACGTACGTCGCGTAGAAATCGACGAAAGCCTAATGGAAGACGACAAAGACATGATCGAAGACCTACTAGCCGCTGCGGTAAACGACGCAGTGCGACGTGTAGGTGAAGAAACGCAAAAGCGTATGTCAGAAGTCACCGGCGGCATGCAAATGCCTCCAGGTTTCAAAATGCCGTTTTAATAAGAATCCTATAAAAATAGCGCCTAAAGGCGCTATTTTTTTGTCTGAAATTTAGGGATACCTAATAGATACCACGGATTCGGTGAGGGCTGTTACTTTATCTGAGCCCTTAAAATTATCATCGTAATCTACTTTTTTGAAAAAAGAGGGTTCTAAATGGATTTAAACCGATTCTATAGCACGGGATTTAGGCATTTTACATTGAAAATTATCTTTATATAATTGAATAATAAAGCTTTTATTTTTTGTGGAAATGTTCTAACTTAAGTCTATCTGTATTGAACTACTCTAAATGTGGAGATGGATTTATGAAGTATCAAAATCAACTTGACCAGTTAAAAAGTGGCAGTTTAACGCGAGCTCAAATGGCTGTTTTACAAGAAAATGCGCTACGCATTTTCAACAAAGGAGATAAAGACGCAAAGTTAATACTTGATGCGATCCCATATAGTAAGCCTGCAGATACATCAATTTTATTTATGGGCTTTTGTCCCGAAGCTGATTTTTCAAATAGATTAGATATTTTTTGGAAAGAAAATGGGATTTGTCGTTTTGACTATCTAGAGAGTGAAGTTCAGATAAATCGATGGTATGAAGTGTGTGCAGGTGACCTTCTTGTCCTTAAAAAGCGTGAACAATTTGGTAAAACCATGAAGCTATACGGTTTCGGTAGAGTAACTAAGATATGCCATGATGATGAAAATGTTCGTTACTTTGAAGTTAGCTGGGCTGAGCAATCAAGAGAAATTGAAGTACCTCTGATGGGTTGTAACAGTACTGTCGATATCAAAGCTATGGAAATGGTAGAGCAAGAAATGCCCGAAGCGTTTTGGCATTGGCTTAACCTGTAAAGGACGAACAAAATGAAAAACATAATATTAGTTAGAGGCCCAGAGTACTTAGCCGAGCAGGCTTTAGTTGGTTATGGTTGGCGTGAAATTAATTTGAGTAAATTTAATTCTTTTTTTGAAATTGATGAGTTTATTAAAGAGAGGGGAATCGATGTCGGCAGACAAAGAAATCAAATCAAACGATTTTTTGAAATTTCAGCAGGCGATATCGTAGTAGTTCCGATAAATAGGGCTGTGTTAATAGGGGTTGCAGTTGGTGAAAAATCATTCGCTGAAACACCTTGGAATGGAGCTAATAGAGTCGCGGTCAATTTTTTTAAAAAGTCTAATGGTAATTTGGTTAAGATCCCAAGGTATCAATTAACCGAGGGCTTACAAAGCAGATTAAAGATAAGGATGTCGATTGCCAACCTTAATGAATTTAAAGAAGAAATTACCGGCTATATTGAAAAACTACAGCAAAACCTAGAGATAAAATTTGACTCAGAATTTCAGACTCGAGTAGAAATTGAATTAAAACATATTGAACGTAGTTTGCTAGATAGATTGATAACAGGGCAATCTAGACTAGAAAGTGGTGGGTATGGTTTAGAAAAGTTAATTGCTGAACTCTTAGAAATTGAAGGTTATCGAACGCATATTATGTCAAAAAGTCAGACAAATGATCATTCTGATATTGATATTAGGGCGGAAAAAAGTGATGACTTTTCTGGGACAAATATCGTGTATGTTCAGTGTAAGCATCATTCAGGTACAACTAGTAATTGGGGAGTTGATCAGTTAATTGAATTTGAAAAAGAAACACCGAATGTTAGTTTATGGTTGATTACCACTGGTATTGTTTCAGATGAAGTTAAAGAATATGCAAGTGAACATGGGGTAAGTGTTATGGAAGGAGAAGCATTAGCCGCCAAAATAATCTCTCAAGTTGATAAGTTGTCTGTTTCAACTAAAGAAAAACTAGGGTTATCTGTACTTCCTAAGTTACTCTAATCGACCTTAGCCAAGATGTTGTGACATGCCCTTGGCTTTAACAGGTTAATAAAATTTAGCCACCTTATCAGCGGTGTGCCATTAGAGGGGATGTGGACAATAAGATGAGTAAACGTGCACTAGTTTTTCCGCCCAATTTTAAGCTGGTTTTGTACGCGATGGTGGTGATGTGCCTCGTACAGGTGTTGGGTGGTATTTTTGGCTTACCCGCCTATCGTTTTGGGATTGTACCGCATAATGTTCATCATTTGAGTGGTGTGTTAACCGCGCCTTTTGTGCATGGTAGCTGGGGACATTTGCTGAGTAATTTGCTCGGCTTAAGTATTAGTGGCTATTTGGCAGCGAGATTACCAAGGTTTAAGCGAGCAACACTTTTTATTGTGGTTGCTACAGGGCTGTTGGTGTGGCTGTTTGCTGGGCACGCTAATCACATTGGTGCATCAGGCATTGTAATGGGTTACTTTGGCTTACTGCTGGGTGCTGCGCTATTCAATCGAGATGTGCTTGGTATTGTTAGTTTTATTGCTCTGCTGGTATTGACTTACTATGCCAACATTAGTTTTTTAGCGACGTTATTTGATTTTTCTGCACAGACGAGTAGTTCAAGTCATATTTTTGGGTTTTTAAGCGGATTAGGCGGGGCATACTTAACCAAGCAAAAGCGTATTGCTCGGCGTTAAAGCAGCATAACCTACCAGTGACGGCAGGTTATGCTTTGGGATTTAAGTTATTACCAAATACGCACGCGTTCTTCAGGTGCTAGGTACAGTTTGTCGCCCGGTTTAACGTCAAACGCTTTATACCATGCATCATGGTTGCGAGGCGCAAGGGCTCTAAATTGACCCGGTGCGTGCGTACCTGCGCGTAGCTGGTTTAGCATGCTTTGCTCAGTACGCTTTTCTTTCCACACTTGTGCCCAAGCAAGGAAGAAACGTTGGTCGCCAGTCAAGCCATCAATCACAGGTGCTTCTTTGCCGTTTAGGCTCAGTTTATATGCATGATAAGCCATCGCAAGGCCGCCCACGTCACCGATGTTTTCGCCAAGGCTGTTGCGACCGTTTACGAAGTTACCTTCAATAGGCTCATATTTGTTGTATTGTGCCGCGAGCTTGTCTGCTTTTTCTTCGAAAGCAGCGCGGTCGGCATCGGTCCACCAGTTACGCTGAATACCATTGGCATCGGATTTTGAGCCTTGGTCGTCAAAGCCGTGGCCCATTTCGTGGCCTATCACCGCGCCAATACCGCCGTAGTTTACTGCAGGATCTGCATTTGGGTCGAAGAATGGCGGTTGTAAAATTGCCGCAGGGAAAACGATTTCATTAAACGAGCTGTTGTAGTAGGCGTTTACGCGTTGCGGTGTCATACCCCAGCGGTTACGATCGGTTTTTTCAAGCTCTTTGGCGATACTGTCATTGCGGAAAAACTCACGTAGGTTTTTCACATTCGTCATTAAGTTATCGCGGGTTAAGGTTAACCCATCAAATGATTGCCATTTATCAGGGTAGCCAATCTTAGGCGTAAATGCGGCAAGTTTTGCTTGAGCATTTACTTTTGTTTCTTCCCCCATCCAGTCTAAGCTTTCAATCCTTTCACCAAGCGCGGTGCGTAGGTTTTCAACCAATTCTGACATTTGTTTTTTAGAAGACTCTGGGAAGTAACGGGCAACGTAAACTTTACCAATTGCAAAGCCAAGCGACGTAGTGCCAGACATTTCGCTTATTGCGCGTTTCCAACGAGCACGTGGTTCTTGTTGACCACTTAAATGTTTGCCATAAAATTCAAAGTTAGTATTGAAGATATCTTCAGACAGCAGCGACGCATTGCCGCTAATTGCGTGATAAGTTAAGTAGTCTTTCCAAACGGCCAAGTCTTCAGAGTTGATAAGCGCAATCATTGCTTTAATCGGCTCTGGCTGAGACATATTTAGCTGAGGCACTTTGTAGCCTGTTTCAGCAAAATATAAATCCCAATTAAAACCTGGGTACTGTGTTGCTAGTTCGTCACGTTTGACTTGATTTAATGTCAGGTCGCGATTTCTGCGTTTTTCACGTGGCCAGTGTCCCTCAGCAATTTTAGTTTCAAGTGCAAGAATGGCCTCTGCGCGCTCAGTCGGCTTGTCTTTACCCGCAAATTTAAGCATATCTGCAATATGCGTAACGTATGCTTCTCGAGTTTTAACAAAACGCTCAGCCTCTTCTAAATAGTAAGAGCGATCTGGTAGTCCAAGTCCGCCAGCACCCATCGACATCTCATATTTATTTGGGTCTAGACGGTTAAACCACATACCGCCGCCGATCGGCGCATTTACGCCAGTTAACCAAGATTGTCCGAATGCTTTGGTTAGACCGTCAGTGTTGTTAATGGCGTCAATGTCAGCAAGTAGTGGCTGAATAGGTTTAATACCAAGCTTATTTAGGGTTTCAACATCCATATAAGCATTGTAAAAATCGGCAATTAGCTGCTCTTCGGCGTTTAGGTTTTTACCGTTAGCAATCTCTTCGATAATGGTTTTTACTTGCTCTTCACTGCGTTCAGCAAGTGCAGAGAATGCACCAAAACGCGTTTTGTCTGCTGGCATTTCGTAGTTTTTGTACCAAGTGCCGCTGGCGTACATAAAGAAATCATCGCCTGGTTTTACACTTTCATCGCGTGCACTGAGGTCAACACCAAAGTTGCCAAGTTCGGCCTTACCAGTGGCTACCGCTGCGTTTTCTGTTTTTTGGGTTTCACTTGTTGTGACTTGTGGCTCAGAGCAAGCCGTCAGCATAACGGCTGCAAGTGCACTTGCTATTATCGTTTTTTTCATTATGTAGTCTCTATCTAGTTCGAGAAGTGAGCCCGACAGTCGTCCTATTGTATTTACTATCGGGAATGGAACCATTGTCGAGCGAATACCTGTTTGCTGCAAGCATTTGAGTCGAATTGTTGAAAAATTCATGGTAAATGCGTTTTTAAACTTCACAATGCGTGAAGGGAATTGAAATTGCTTCAAGCTTTAAATCAATAGAAATATCCCTTATCATTTCGGCATTGTTATCGGTGCGTTTGCACTGCATGGGCCACAAGAAACGAATTTATGCAATTATCACCAAGTTTAACGGCGCTTATTGAAGCGCTGCGTTGTTTACCTGGCATTGGGCCTAAGTCTGCGCAACGTATTGCCTTTCATTTATTAGAGCGAGACAGAGAGGGCGGCAGCCAACTGGGGCAAAGCCTTACTCATGCGATGCAAGCCATCGGTCATTGCTCAAGCTGCCGAACATTTAGTGAGGTTGAGGTGTGTGATATTTGCCAAAGTATCAAGCGCCAAGACACAGGGCTGCTTTGTGTGGTTGAATCACCAACGGACGTATTGGCGATAGAGCAAACGGGCCAATTTAATGGCTTGTATTTTGTGCTGATGGGGCATTTATCGCCTCTGGATGGAATTGGCCCTAATGAAATCGGCCTTGATGTCCTTGAGCGTAAGCTAAGTGCTGGCAATATTAATGAAGTTATCTTAGCGACAAACCCAACGGTGGAAGGCGAGGCAACGGCACATTATATTTCTGAGTTATGTCATAAGTATCAGGTTGAAGCGTCACGTATTGCCCATGGTATGCCTGTCGGCGGTGAGCTTGACCTGGTAGACGGTATGACGTTAATGCATGCGTTTAGCGGGCGTAAGAAGCTCTAATCTTAACGCTTCTTGCTAAAAGCCCTGTTTTTGGAGCAATTGAATCTAAAAAATAGGGCGATTTGTTAAAAATTTTGTTCAGTCTCTTGAAAGTTTTTTCTCCTCCCCCATATACCTAGCATATTGATAAAGAACACTGCATTAATTGCTTATATTGGAGAGAACAATGTCCGCAGCTCAAAAAGAAACATTAGGCTTTCAAACAGAAGTCAAACAATTATTAAACCTAATGATCCACTCTTTGTACTCAAACAAAGAGATCTTTTTACGCGAATTAGTATCTAACGCTTCAGACGCGGCTGACAAACTACGTTATTTAGCTTTGCAAAATGGTGACCTTTACGAAGGTGACGCGGAGCTACGTGTTCGCTTAAGCGTAAACAAAGATGCAAAAACCATTACCATTTCTGACAATGGTATTGGTATGACGCGTGACGAAGTGATCAGCTCATTAGGTACCATCGCAAAATCTGGTACAGCTGATTTCTTTAAAAACCTAACTGGCGACCAAGCAAAAGATTCACAGCTGATTGGTCAGTTCGGTGTTGGTTTCTATTCTGCATTCATTGTTGCTGATAAAGTAACGGTTCGTACGCGTAAAGCGGGTGAGTCAGAGGCGGTTGAATGGGAATCGCAAGGTGAAGGCGACTTCACGATTGCTGAAATCGAAAAAGCAGAGCGTGGTACAGAGATCACACTACATCTTCGTGAAGAAGAGAGTGAGTTCCTTGAAACTTATCGCCTTCGCGGTATTGTGACTAAATACTCAGATCACATTTCAATTCCTGTTGAACTTTATAAAGACCCAGTTCCTGAATCTGAAGGCCCAGATGGCGAGAAAATTGAAGCGCAACCTGGCGAGTGGGAAGCGATCAACAAAGCCACAGCACTTTGGACTCGTGATAAATCAGAGATCAGCGAAGAAGAATATAAAGAGTTCTACAAGCATGTTGGTCATGATTGGGAAGAGCCACTCACTTGGGCACACAATAAAGTAGAAGGTAAAACTGAATACACCAGCCTACTTTATATCCCTAAAAAGGCACCTTTCGATTTATACAATCGTGAGCGTCAAGCTGGCCTTAAGCTTTATGTACAACGCGTGTTCATCATGGATGATGCCGAGCAGTTTATGCCAAGCTACCTGCGCTTTGTTAAAGGCTTACTAGATTCTAACGATTTACCGCTTAACGTATCTCGTGAGATCCTACAAGACAACAAGATCACTCAAGCTATTCGTAAAGGCTGTACATCTCGTGTACTTAAAATGCTTGAGCGTATGGGCAAAAACAAACCAGAAGATTACCAAGCATTCTGGAATGAATTTGGTAATGTGATCAAAGAAGGTCCTGCTGAAGATTTCGCAAACAAAGATGCTATTGCAAAACTATTGCGCTTTAGCTCTACACATACTGACGAGAAAACGCAAAATGTTTCTCTTGAGCAGTACATTGAGCGTATGAAAGAAGGCCAAGATAAGATTTACTATGTTGTGGCTGATAGCTTTGAAGCAGCAAAGAGTTCACCGCATCTTGAAATCTTCCGTAAGAAAGGCATTGAAGTTTTACTGTTGTCGGATCGTGTTGACGAGTGGATGATGAGCCACCTCACTGAATTCAACGAGAAGCCACTTCAGTCAATCACGCGTGGTGATCTTGACTTAGGTGATATGGATGACGAAGAGACGAAAAAAGCACACGAAGAAAGTGAGAAAGAAGTTGAAGGCCTAGTTGAGCGCGTGAAAACAGCACTTGGCGATAAAGTGAAAGAAGTACGCTTTACGCACCGCTTAACAGATTCTCCTGCGTGTGTGGTTGCAGACGATCACGACATGAGCTCTCAGATGCAAAAGCTAATGGAGCAGGTGGGTCAAGCCGTGCCTGAGTCTAAGCCGGTATTTGAACTTAACCCTGAGCACCAATTGGTTAAGCACTTGAATAACGAACAAGACGAAGATAAGTTTGGACAATGGGCAGAAGTACTACTAGACCAAGCAATGCTTGCAGAGCGTGGTAGCCTGAAAGATCCAGCGGGTTTTGTAAGCCGTCTTAATAAGCTAATGCTAGATCTACAAAAGTAAAATTAATGAAGTAAATTGGTATAACGAATTGAAAAAGCCGGTCGTTGTTAAGTGACCGGCTTTGTTGTATTTATTGATGAGAGTATATAGTGAGGCTATAGACTCTTCAGTGCGCCAACGACTTCTTCGTAGTTTGGCTCTTTTGCTAAATTTTCTACCAGCTGCTTGTAAACAACCTTGTGTTCCTTGTCTAGCACAAAAATTGCACGACTGAGCAGGCCCATATCTTTAATCAACAAGCCATAATTTTCACCAAAAGAATGCCATACGGCGTCTGATAATGTTTTAACCTTGTCGATATTTTCTGCTTTGCAAAAGCGCTTTTGCGCAAACGGCAAGTCAGCACTAATCGTCAACATGGCAACATCAGGAAATTGGCTTGCTACTTTTTCATTGAAATGTTTAGTTTGTAGGCTGCAAGTGCCAGTATCTAGGCTTGGAACAACACTAATTAAAATTGCACGACTTTCAAAGTCTTTCAGGGTAACAGGGCTGAAGTCAGCATCGGCAACCTTAAAATCCGGTGCAGCCTGACCTTGCTTTACACCATTACCAAGCAATACCACCGCTTTACCTTGCGCTTTTACCTTGCCCATATCTACCGAGTTTTCAGGTAAATCATAAGCCAATGATATCGCACTAAACAGACCACTCGCTAAAACTAACGCTTTCAGCATAAAGTATTCCTTTTGAAGTTAACTTAATTGATTTGAGTGTATTATACTGACAGTAACTAACCAAGCTTAAGTGACATTTAGATTGTCAAGATGGCGTCGTTTTATTAACATATGTCGCAATTTTAAGCTTTAATCTCATAATTATAACTAAAACTTCCCGACATCGTGCCGATACGCATGGGAAACAGAAAGAGAGCTTGTATGTCAACACTAGTCCTAATTTGTGACGATTCAAAACTTGCCCGTCGGCAGCTGGCGCGTTCATTGCCAGACGACTGGGATATTAAAGTAGAATTTGCAGAGAATGGACTCGACTGTATTAAACAAATAAAAGCACTTTCTCCAGAGATTCTATTCCTTGATCTAAATATGCCGCAGATGGATGGCTATGAAGTGCTACAGGCCATTACCGAGCAAGATTTATCCGTGCTTACTGTCGTTGTTTCCGGCGACATCCAGCCTAATGCGCACCAACGAGTGATAGAACTTGGCGCTATTGATTTTATCCGTAAGCCCTGTGATGCAGCTAAGCTTGCTGAAATTATTGAGCATCATGGAATAAAAGACAAAGCAATCAGAGAAAGCTTGGTTCATAAACTTGGTGAGCAGCTAGACCCTGAGATCCGTGATATCTATCAAGAGCTTACCAACGTTGCTATGGGGCAGGCGGGGGATTTGTTGGCGCGATTGCTAAACGTATTCGTTGAATTACCTATTCCAAACGTTAATGTACTCGAAGTCAATGAGCTGCATATGGCACTGCAAGCAATTGATGCGAGCGCAACTACGTCGGGCGTTTGCCAAGGCTTTATTGGCGGTGGTGTTTCCGGAGAAGCGCTACTACTGCTCAATGATTCTAGTTTCAAAGAGATCGCATCTTTGATGAATTATCATGGCGATCTTAATACCAAAGTTGAGCTCGAGCTTTTAATGGATATTAGCAATATCTTGATTGGCGCAATTTTAACGGGACTATCTAAGCAGCTCGATATGTCTTTCAGTCAAGGCCACCCAGTGGTGCTTGGCCAACATTGTGATGTTGCTGAGCTTGTGAAAGCCAACAAAGCGAGATGGCAAAGAACGCTCGCTATAGAGATTAGCTATGGCATCGAGCATCACAACATTAACTGTGACCTTATGCTGCTATTCACAGAAGACTCGCTTAAAACATTAAAATACAAAGTAGCCTATTTATTGGATGATTAACTATGCCTGCAGCCGATTTTGATATGAATGAAATCCATTGGTTAATGGATATGTTTAACACCGTAGATGTTGGCTTGGTGGTACTCGATCGCGACTACAAGGTATGTATATGGAATGGTTTTATGGAAAATCATTCTGGTTTGTTACCGAGTGCGGTTAAAGATAAAGACATTTTTGATTTGTTCCCAAGTATTGATGAGCAATGGTTTAGATCAAAAGCTGAGCCTGTATTCGTGCTAAAAAATCGGTCGTTTACCATTTGGGAGCAGCAGCCGTATATTTTCCGATTCAAAAATTATCGACCTATCACAGGCAAAGCGGATTATATGTATCAGAATGCAACTTTCATCCCATTGACCACAGTGACGGGGGATGTAGGGCATATTTGTGTGATCATATACGATGTAACCGACGAAGCAATCAACAAGTTAGAGCTTGAGTCGTTGAATAAACAATTAGAAAAAATTAGCCGAACAGACAGTTTAACGCAGTTGCATAATCGCGGCTTTTGGGAAGAAAGCCTAAAGCAAGAGTTTAAACGCTTGAAACGTAATCAAGGCCAAAGTGCATTGCTTATGTTTGATATTGACCACTTTAAGCGTATCAATGACGAATACGGTCACAGTGGTGGAGATGAGGCAATCCGCCATATCTCTGACTTACTACGCAAAACACTACGCGAAACGGACACTGCAGGCCGCTACGGCGGTGAAGAGTTTGCAGTGACTTTGCTCGACACAGACGTAAAGGGTGCAATCACTTTCGCCGAAAGACTGCGCTCGTTAATAGAAAACTCATCTATTTACTACGATGAACAACAAATAAAGATTACGGTTAGCCTTGGTGTTGCCGTGTACGAAGAGTCTTTTGAAAAACATGAACAATGGATTGAAGCCGCGGACAGCGCTTTGTATGTTTCTAAAGAGGGCGGAAGAAATCGGGTAACTGTATACTCTGAAGACATGGCCAGCGAGTAAATTTATCTTTATATGGTGACTTTAGCGCGATGCGGTTCTATTCATATTGCCACTTTATAATTCTTACCCCACTAACTTTTTAGTATCGGTGTGGAATGAACAGCGGTCTGTTAGACAAATCAACAGTATCGTTCGGTTATTCCGCGAATTAAAGTGATAAAAGTGGCATCTTACTCACCGCTAAATACATCACGATAACGACTGAAACCGGTATGGTTAAGAGTGCAAGTTTAGTAAAAGGGCCGTGGTAGAGCGCTAACCAACGCCGTTGCTGAGCGCTTGCAATGCCCAAGTGGACTCTTTTAGATGCCTTTGCTGCTAACCAATTTCCCAAGAAAATATCCACAATCTCTAACGGGATAATCACGAGACCGACCACAAGTAGCTTTTGCTGGAGCCATGGAGATGTAAACCATCCAGCTAAAAAAGCCATAGAAAAGCCTGTTAATAAGAGGACAATAAATGCTACATGTTCCAGTGTGACCATGAGAAAGAACACATGATCCACCTTCGCGGTCACCGGTCCTATATTTTCATTTTCTATTGCTTTTAATACAAGCCAAGCACCAAGAGCTGGGCCGAGCCAAAAAATCAAGGCACCTATGTGCACTAATTTTAAGATTGCGTATTCCATCTAGGCCTCAAAACTTGATGTGCAAAGATAATCATCCAAAGTGTACTAAGAGTCATGCTTGATGCAGTAAATATCTCAGCAGCTTTAAGTTGACCAGCAGCGATAGATACAGACAGCAATAAGCCTAAAATCCAAGCGGTGATCCCCCACACTGATACCCATGTTTTAAATATACCTTGCTTAATGGCTAGACAGGTTAACGTAAGCCCTCCTAAATTATAAAGGCCATTACCTAAGTAACCGGTTAGATGGGTTGCAATATGCTCAAACAGTAAAAATACAGATTCTCCCATGGCTAAATGAACTACTTTTGGTAAAACAAAGGCATAAATTACTTCAGCAATTAGATCTGGGGCCACACCCAAGGCGACTAATAGCAGGCCAACATGCTTTCTAAAGTCTGCTTTGAGCTCACCTGCTAAAATAACACTAAATACTAAAAGACCTAGTGCAGAGAACATCCAAGCTATCCAAGACCACTGCCACAATACTAAGTTTTCAGCAATAAACTCCATACGCATTATTACCGTGTTATCAAGAGGCAAGCCAGGACGCATCGGTCCATGCATTAATAGGCATGCCGCAGTAATTATTGCAGCAATTAGATAAACAACAACAAATTTGGTTTTGTATTGATCCATTGGTTTTATGTCTGGATTAGAGTCCTTTGGTTCATCTTAAATCTATACCCAAAATTGGTAAAGCCTTAGTCTGAGTAGACACTATTTACTTGGTGAAAATTGAATAAACCTTGTCTTTAAACTATAGCGGTTAACCAGAGTTGTTATGTCTACGCTCATGCTCTTGATATCAAAAGACTTGTAAATCATGGCTTATCTAGCTTTAATGGAGGAGTGGGGAGTTGAGTTCTCAATTAGAGGTCTTTAGCCATTTATTTTAAGATGAGGCAGGTGAATAGTAGTTCCTTAAATGATTTTAACTCATTAGGAAGAATTCCATAGACTTCAGTCAATATGAAACACTTGCTTGAAATGCGTAATCACTTACAACAATAAAAGGGAATGAAAAATGAACGATAATGATGAATACTGGGGGATGCCGCTAAATACATACTGTATGTTATTACATTTGAGCCAACTGGCGAGCTTTGTTGCTCCGGGACTAGGGCTTGTATTACCGGTGGTTATGTGGGCAACCAATAAGGATAAAAACGAAACAATCGACCAACACGGAAAAGCCACTATTAACTGGTTAATTAGCTTAATCATCTATTCCATAATTTGCGGTATTTTAGTTTTTGTCGCGGTTGGTATTTTAGGGTTCGTTGTGTTAGCTATTCTTAATATTATATTTGCCATCATTGCCGCGATGAAAGCCAATAATGGGGAAGTATGGATTTATCCACTTAGCTTCAATTTTTTTAAGTAACCGGCACTTTGAATAGCGAAGCTCTGCAGTTGGAAGTGTTTACGTGCTGTCTAGAATTTAATAACACACCTCACTGTAGAGTAGTTGAAGCTAAAGTGTCTAAGCATTAGAAAGGAGTCACGGCAAATACAACCTGTTTGCCGTCTCCTAAGTCAAACTAACAGAGTTACGATTCACTTTCCTCTTCAGGGCATTGAGCTATCTGCTCGATATTGCCATTTTCATCTACTTGCTCAAGTCTCACTTTAAATCCCCATAAGCGATAGAGGTGCTTTATCACTTCTTGTTTAGAAGCGGCAAGTGGGATCCCGCCTTGCGGGACATACCTCAGCGTAAGTGAGCGATCTCCCCGTACATCGACGTCATAAACTTGAATATTAGGCTCATGGTTACTGAGGTTGTACTGCGCTGAAAGGGCACTGCGAAGTTGTTGATAACCCATTTCGTCGTGAATAGGGCCAACTTCCAAATGCGGAGATTTTTGTTTATCGACAATCGTAAAAAGCTTAAAGTCGCGCATGAGCTTTGGAGATAAAAATTGGCTGATAAAGCTCTCGTCTTTAAAATTTTGCATCGCAAAATGCAGTGTATCCAGCCAGTTGCTCCCCGCAAATTCCGGGAACCACTGTTTGTCTTCTTCCGTTGGGTTTTCGCATATACGGCGAATATCGACCATCATATTAAAGCCGAGCGCATAGGGGTTTATCCCAGAATAAAATTTACTATTGTATGGCGGTTGATACACAACATTGGTATGGCTTTGCAAAAACTCCAACATAAAGGAATCACTTAGTTTTCCCTCGTCATATAAATGGTTCAAAATAGTGTAATGCCAAAATGTAGCCCAGCCTTCATTCATGACTTGAGTTTGTCTTTGCGGGTAGAAGTACTGTGATACTTTACGCACAATACGAATAATCTCGCGTTGCCAAGACTCCAACAATGGGGCATTTTTCTCGATGAAATACAGTATATTTTCCTGGGGTTCTGATGGGAAACGGGCACGGTTGTCTGTTTCTTCATCTTCACCTTTAGGAATGGTTCGCCATAATTCATTAACTTGGGACTGCAAATAATCTTCCCGTTCTTTTTGCCGTTTTTGCTCTTCAAACATAGAGATCCGTTGCGGCCTTTTATACCGATCAACACCGTAATTCATTAATGCATGACAAGAGTCAATCAGGTTTTCTACCTCATCAATACCGTACTTTTCTTCACACTTGGCGACATAATTTTTAGCGAATACCAAGTAATCAATGATGGATGATGCGTCCGTCCAGGTTTTAAATAGATAGTTACCCTTGAAGAAAGAATTATGACCATAGCACGCATGCGCCATCACCAGTGCCTGCATAGGCATGGTATTTTCTTCCATTAAGTACGCAATACAAGGATTAGAGTTAATCACAATCTCGTAGGCAAGACCCATTTGACCTCGTTTGTAGGTTTGCTCAGTCTGGATAAATTTTTTACCGTACGACCAATGTGCATAACCAATTGGCATGCCCACACTTGAGTAGGCATCCATCATCTGCTCAGCTGTGATCACCTCAATTTGATTTGGGTAAGTATCAAGTCTGTAATGCTCGGCTACACGAGCAATTTCCTGATGATAAGTATCAAGTAAATCAAAGGTCCAATCTGGACCATCGTCAATTGGCTGATATGTCATCGCGCAACCCTCCAAAAATTATGCCGCACTTTGCTTATTTTTGTTCTTCTTGAACAATTCTCTAAAGATAGGGTAAATATCTTCTACACCTCGAATGTGCTGCATAGCAAAGTTGTCAAATGAGTTGGCTACTCCTTGATACTCCCGCCACAGACTTTGGTGTGCACGGGTCGTTATCTCTATATACGCATAGTAGCGGACAATTTTAAGTAGTTTGTTAGAGAGTATTTGGGTGCATTGTGGAGAATCATCTGCCCAGTTATCACCGTCAGAGGCTTGTGCTGCGTAAATATTCCAATCGCCTTGGGCATAACGCTCTTGAATGATTTCATCCATTAATTTCAGTGCACTAGAGACAATTGTGCCACCTGTCTCTTGCGAGTAGAAAAACTCTTGCTCGTCTACTTCTTTTGCTTGGGTATGGTGGCGGATATAGACTACCTCAATATCTTTATAAGTGCGGGTTAAGAACTGATAGAGCAAAATATAAAAACGTTTTGCCATGTCTTTGGTGGCTTGATCCATTGAGCCAGACACATCCATCAAGCAAAACATGACCGCTTTGCTGGTGGGGTGCGGACGCCTTTCGTAATTACGAAAGCGTAGGTCGTAATTGTCGATGAAAGGCACCGCGGCTATTTGCTCTTTTAGCACTTGGATCCGCAGTTCTATATCATTGATTTTTTGTTGAGGAGGAACCGGTTCAGCAAGCATACTCGCCAGTTCTTCCTCCAACTCCCTTAACTCTCGGCGTTTACTCGAGGTCATCGCAATGCGGCGTGCCATTGAGCCTTTTAAACTACGTACAATATCTAGGTTACTAGGCATACCATCATTACAAAAGCCAGCTCGATGCGTTTTCAATTGCATTAATTTATCTAACTGGCTTTGTTGTAAGTTGGGTAACTCCAAGTCTTCAAACAATAGGTCTAAGTATTCGTCTTTTGAAATAGAAAATACAAAGTCGTCTTGTCCTTCGCCTTGGTTACTTGCCTCGCCATCACCTGACCCACCACCTTGCCCAGAAGGAGGGCGTTGGATCCGATCGCCCGTTGAAAATTGATCGTTACCTGGGTGAATGAGCTCTCTGTCACCCCCTTTTCCCTGATGGAAAGTGGGCTCGCTGATATCTCGTTGTGGGATAGAAATGCTTTCGCCACTGGAGATATCAGTCACACTACGTTTGTTGATGGCCTCTGAAACCGCTTTCTTTATCTGCTTCTTGTAGCGGCGGATAAAACGTTGGCGGTTCAGAGTGCTCTTATTTTTACCGTTAAGACGGCGGTCAATAAAATGCGCCATATAACACCCTCTTCATACTAACAAGTTACTGTGACTTTCTAACTCTTAAATACCATTCTGAAAGTAGGCGAACTTGTTTTTGGGTATAGCCTTTATCAACCATACGATTGACAAAGTCCTCGTGCTTCTTCTGATCTTCGGCAGAGGTTTTTGCATTAAACGAAATCACAGGGAGTAAGTCTTCGGTATTAGAGAACATTTTCTTCTCGATAACCGTTCTTAGTTTTTCATAGCTGGTCCATACTGGATTGTCACCATTGTGATGGGCTCTTGCTCTTAAAACAAAGTTGACTATCTCGTTACGGAAATCTTTGGGATTGGAAATACCGGCTGGCTTTTCAATCTTTTCCAGCTCGCCGTTAAGTGCGGCTCTATCAAACAGTTGGCCAGTATCTGGGTCACGATATTCTTGATCTTGGATCCAAAAATCTGCATAGGTAACATAGCGGTCAAAAATGTTTTGGCCGTACTCAGAGTACGACTCAAGGTAAGCTGTTTGTAGCTCTTTACCAATAAATTCGACATATTGCGGAATTAGATACCCTTTAAGGTGGCTTAGGTAGCGCTCTTGTACTTCTGCGTTAAATTGTTCGCGCTCAATTTGTTGCTCAAGTACATAAAATAAATGAACTGGGTTTGCTGCGACTTCACTATGGTCAAAGTTAAACACACGAGAGAGGATCTTAAAGGCAAAGCGAGTTGAGAGGCCGCTCATGCCTTCGTCCACACCAGCGTAGTCTCTGTATTCTTGATAGGACTTAGCTTTTGGATCTGTGTCTTTTAAGCTTTCACCATCGTACACCCGCATTTTTGAATAGATACTGGAGTTCTCTGGCTCTTTAATCCGAGACAGTGCTGAAAACTTCGCTAAAGTTTCTAAAGTGCCAGGCGCACAGGGGGCTTCCCTGAGCTCACTATTTTCAATAAGCTTCTCGTAAATTTTGACCTCTTCAGACACGCGTAAACAATAAGGCACTTTAACGATGTAAACACGGTCTAAAAATGCCTCGTTGTTTTTATTGTTCTTAAAGGTTTGCCATTCAGATTCGTTAGAGTGAGCAAGTATTAGGCCGCTAAATGGTAGGGCGGAAATACCCTCCGTACCATTGTAGTTGCCTTCTTGGGTTGCAGTTAGTAGCGGGTGTAGCACCTTAATGGGTGCTTTAAACATCTCGACAAATTCCATCAAACCTTGGTTCGCAAGGCATAGCGCTCCAGAATACGCATAGGCATCGGGGTCATTTTGAGCGAAATGCTCCAGTTTACGGATATCTACTTTGCCCACCAGTGCTGAGATATCTTGGTTGTTCTCATCCCCAGGCTCCGTTTTCGCGATAGCAATTTGATCAAGAATGGAAGGGTAACGTTTTACGACCTTAAATTGGGTAATATCTCCATTGTACTCATGTAAGCGTTTGGTCGCCCATGGAGACATTATCGTTTTAATATAGCGCCCAGGAATGCCGTACTCTTTTTCAAGTAGGTCAGCATCTTCTTGTGGGCTAAACAAGCAAAGCGGGTGGTCATTAACGGGTGAGCCTTTTAAAGAATAAACCGGCACCTTTTGCATCAAATACTTGAGCTTTTCTGCGATAGACGATTTACCACCACCTACCGGGCCGAGTAAATAGAGTACTTGTTTGCACTCTTCAAGCCCCTGTGCGGCATGTTTGAGATACGATACGATTTGTTCGATGGCATCCTCCATACCGTAAAACTCATTGAAGGCAGGGTATCGAGCTATTACTCTATTCGAAAACAGCCTGCTAAGTCTGGCATCTTTCGACGTATCGATCATTTCTGGTTCGCCTATTGCCATCAGAAGTCGCTCAGGTGCGCTGGCATAGGCTGATTTGTCATTTTTACAAATTTCAAGAAATTCCGCGATGGTGTACTCTTCTTCTTGCGCGGCTTCATATCTGGCCTGATAATGTTCAAATATTGTCATAACGACCTCCAATAAGCTACTTGGTGTGGTTTGCGGATCACAGATTTGGAAAGGTTACTTAAAGCTTAGTCGCGATATGAAGAATACCCAAAAAAAACTAGATTTTTTATGTATTAATGTTGAGTTACAGACATAAAAAAGGGCGCTGTTGCGCCCCATTGTTGCATCAATACTGATAGTTGATGTTAAGCTAGGTTGCTGTTTGCGAAATCCCAGTTAACAAGTGCCCAGAAACCTTTAAGGTAATCAGGACGAACATTACGGTAATCGATGTAGTAAGCGTGTTCCCACAGGTCAACTGTGATGATAGGTGTAACACCTTCTTCAGTCAGCGGCGTTGCTGCATTTGAAGTGTTAACGATATCTAGAGAACCGTCAGCTAGTTGTACTAACCAAGTCCAGCTTGAACCAAAGTTGTTAACTGCTTTGTCGTTGAAAGCTTCTTGGAATGCTGCGAATGAGCCCCATTTTGCATTAATTAGTTCAGCAACTTTACCTGTTGGTTCGCCACCTGCATTTGGCGCAAGGCTGTGCCAGTAGAAAGTGTGGTTCCAGATTTGAGCAGCATTGTTGAAAACACCACCTTCAGAGCTACATACGATCTCTTCTAGTGATTTACCTTCAAAGTCAGTACCTTCGATAAGGCCGTTAAGCTTTACAACGTATGTGTTGTGGTGCTTACCGTGGTGGAATTCTAGCGTCTCTTGAGAAACGTGCGGCTCAAGAGCATTTAGTGCATAAGGTAGTGACGGTAGTTCAAATGCCATATTAATCTCCATTTTTTGGTTGATTTGCCAATAACGCATACGAAAGGTAGCTAACATCAGCCCACTTTTCTATACCATTGGCCTATATAGTGATACTATAATTCCTGACTATTTTACTCAAGTTTTGGCAAACAGCAATGCGTGCCAGTGACTTAATGACTTATAATACACATTCTTTGTGAACATATGCCGAATAGAAGTCAAAGCGTAGAACATCGTGACAGGCGGTTATGCTTATTTTAGCCATGGCAGCTAAGGTTCTATCGCTGCTTAAAGTTTGGCATTATGAATGCAACAGGTGTTGTTAAGGTGAGTAGCAAGCTAAAACGCCGATGCTAAACTAAATATTGATAAGCATTGGATGAAACGTCATTTTGAGGTAACTAATGGAAACTATTGACAAGATTAAACAGCAGATCGAAGAAAATCCAATTATTCTATATATGAAAGGGTCGCCAAAACTCCCTAACTGTGGTTTCTCTTCGCAGGCATCTCAGGCTTTGATGGCGTGTGGTGAGCAGTTTGCTTATGTTGACATTTTATTAAATCCAGACATTCGTGCTGAACTACCGCATTATGCGAACTGGCCAACTTTCCCTCAGCTTTGGGTAGAAGGTGAGTTAATCGGTGGTTGTGACATCATCATTGAGATGTTCCAAAAGGGTGAGCTTCAACCTCTTATTGCTGAAACAGCAGCTAAATATAAGAAAGACGAAGCAGCAGCGGAATAAGCTAACCGCTAATGGCAGAGTAGATACTCTGCCATGCTTTATTTTCTAAAAATCTTCTAATATTTTCCTACCTACTTTTCTTAGCAAGTCTTTTTGTCTGCTGTTTGGTTGAAAACCGGCAGTTCATTGAATTTAAGATATCTACACTTTCATTAACGCTATCCGCGCTTATCTAACTCAGAGCTACTCGCTTATTTTTATCAACTTAAGTTGACGTTAGCGTCAAGCTAAAAACGCGCTCTGTTTTGCATACCTATATAAACAGTGTAATCGAACGCGCTCCGATATTGAGTTTTACAAAACTGAAAAGTGAATAATTATTCATTTTTATCAAAGTTTACGTTTACGTAAACGTTTATTCCTGATTGTGTTTTGTTGCATTTTTATTGGTGTGATACCGGTGTCATTTTACAAATTTATATTCACTATTTTCAAAGTGGCAAATTTATTACGGTTTTGGCTAACTTGTCTTACCAATGAGAAATATTCAAGTTTATGAATATGTATTCATATTTGTGTTGACTCTACTTTCAATCAAGGCTAATTTTGAATATCTGCCAGCATTTCGTCGTACCGTCATGGGCTGGCCGTTGTAGCAAGGGGAGGAGTCTATGTTATACGACTCAAAATTAGAAAAAGATAACTGTGGATTTGGCTTGATTGCGCATGTAAGCGGTCAGCCGAGTCACAAACTGATCCGTACAGCAATCACAGGTTTGGACCGCATGCAGCACCGAGGTGGTATTTCTGCAGATGGCAAAACCGGCGATGGCTGCGGACTGTTATTACAAAAACCGGATAGTTTTTTTCGCGCCGTCGCAGCTGAAAATGATTGGCATGTGGGCAAAAACTATGCGGTAGGTATGCTATTTTTAAATCAGGATCATGAGCTTGCAGCTGCGGCTGAGAAAGTGATCAGTGAAGAATTAGAAAAAGAAACACTGACGCTCATAGGTTGGCGTGAAGTACCCACCGATCCATCTATGTTGGGTCCTATTGCTAAAGCACAATTACCGCAGTTTAAACAGGTTTTTGTCGGTGCGCCTGAAGGGTGGCGTCCTAAAGATTTAGAGCGTCGTCTTTATATTGCAAGACGACGCATCGAAAAGCGTTTAGAGCAAGATGAGCAGTTTTATATTTGTAGTTTGTCCGGTTTGGTGACTATCTATAAAGGCTTAATGATGCCTGCGGATCTACCGAATTTTTATACTGATCTTGCTGATATGCGGATGACCAGTGCGATTTGTGTATTCCATCAGCGCTTTTCAACCAATACACAGCCTCGATGGCCGTTGGCGCAACCGTTCCGCTATTTAGCTCACAATGGTGAAATCAATACTATTGAAGGTAACCGTCAGTGGGCGAGAGCGCGTGCTTACAAGTTCGCGTCGCCGTTATTACCAGACTTACAAAATGCGGCACCGTTTGTCAATGAAACGGGTTCTGACTCGTCTAGTTTAGATAACATGCTAGAGCTATTTTTAGCTGGTGGCATGGACTTATTCCGCGCTATGCGTATGTTAGTGCCACCTGCATGGCAGAAAAATCGTGCCATGGATGAAGACTTACGCGCATTCTATGACTTTAACTCCATGCATATGGAGCCGTGGGATGGCCCAGCTGGCATCGTGATGTCTGATGGACGCTTTGCTGCCTGTAATTTGGACCGTAACGGTCTTCGTCCTGCCCGCTATGTGATCACGCAAGACGGCTTTATTACGCTTGCCTCGGAAGTGGGCATTTGGGATTACGCGCCAGATGAAGTTATAGAAAAAGGTCGCGTGGGTCCAGGTGAATTACTGGTGGTTGATACCTTACATGGCAAGATTTGGCAGTCCGATGAAATCGATCAAGACCTGAAATCCAGACACCCGTACAAAACTTGGCTTGAGCAAAATGTTAAGCGTTTAACGCCATTTGAAGCGCTAGATGAGAAAGCAGCTGGCAAGCGCGATCTTGACGACGAAACTTTGCTGACCTATCAGAAGCAGTTTGGTTATACCAATGAAGAGCTCGACCAAGTGATCCGCGTAATGGGCGAAAACGGCCAAGAAGCAACCGGCTCAATGGGTGACGATACGCCATTTGCAGTGCTATCTGAAGGACACCGTTCGATATTTGACTACTTCCGCCAGAAGTTTGCTCAGGTCACGAACCCGCCAATCGATCCATTACGGGAAAATCATGTAATGTCACTGGCGACTTGTATTGGTCGTGAGCAAAACGTTTTCAACGAAACCACAGGTCACGCTAAACGTTTGCAATTTGCCTCGCCAGTATTGACTTATTCTGACATGCAGCAGCTATTAGCCGCCGATGATGACCATTACTGTGCGTGTAAAATTTCATTGATTTACGAGATTGAAGAGTCATTGCAAGATGCAATCAAGCGCATTTGTGATGAAGCCGTTGCAAAAGCAGGTTCTGGGTGCGTGATGTTAGTGCTCAGTGACCGAGAAATCGCTGCAGGTAAACAAGTTATCCCTGCGGCGATGGCCGTGGGGGCAGTACAAAGACGACTAGTGGATGGCAACCAGCGTTGCGACACCAATATTTTGGTTGAAACAGGTAGCGTAAGAGATCCGCACCAGTTTGCTGTTTTGTTAGGTTTTGGCGCAACAGCGATTTATCCTTATCTAGCCTACGAAACCCTTGTTGCAATGTGTGATAAGAAGATCATTAAAAAGTCTTACCGCGAGGTGACTTTGTCTTATCGCGGCGCGATTAACAAAGGTTTATACAAAATCATGTCGAAGATGGGGATCAGCACCATTGCTTCCTATCGTTGTTCGATGTTGTTTGAAGCCGTCGGTTTATCCGATGAGGTGGTTGAATTGTGCTTCAAAGGCGTTGCAAACCGTATTAAAGGTGCGTGTTTTGACGACTTTGCCTTGGAGCAACAACAACTCAATAAATTGGCATTTAGCAAGCGTAAACTACTATCACACGGTGGATTATTAAAGTATGTGCATGGTGGTGAATACCATGCGTATAACCCAGATGTCGTGCAAACTTTGCAGACCGCTGTTCGTTCGGGTAACTATCAAGACTACGTTAAATACGCGGAGCTGGTAAATAACCGCCCAATTACAAATCTGCGAGATATGCTTAAGCTTAATACGGCGCAACAAGCAATCGACATCAATGACGTTGAGCCTGCTACCGAGCTCTACAAACGTTTTGACTCAGCTGCGATGAGTATCGGTGCATTATCACCAGAGGCACACGAGGCGTTAGCAATTGCGATGAATCGCCTCGGCGGTTGCTCTAACTCTGGTGAGGGTGGTGAGGATAAGCTACGTTTTGGTACAGAAAAGAATTCGCGTATTAAGCAGGTTGCTTCTGGCCGATTCGGTGTGACACCACATTATTTGCGTTCAGCTGACGTTATTCAAATCAAAGTTGCGCAAGGGGCAAAGCCGGGCGAGGGTGGTCAGCTTCCAGGTGAAAAAGTCACCCCTTATATCGCGAAGCTACGCTATTCGGTTCCTGGTGTTACTTTGATTTCGCCGCCGCCGCATCACGATATTTATTCGATCGAAGACTTAGCTCAGCTTATTTTTGACCTCAAACAGGTCAATCCTGAAGCGATGATCTCGGTCAAGCTGGTTTCAGAGCCCGGTGTCGGCACGATTGCGACTGGTGTTGCTAAAGCGTATGCCGATCTCATTACCATTGCCGGTTATGACGGTGGTACTGGGGCGAGTCCGCTGACATCGGTAAAGTATGCTGGTAGCCCATGGGAGCTCGGCCTTGCTGAAACGCAACAGGCGTTGGTTGAAAATGGTCTACGCCACCGCATTAGGTTGCAAACAGATGGCGGCTTAAAGACCGGATTAGATATTATTAAAGCAGCAATTTTGGGTGCTGAGAGCTTTGGTTTTGGTACCGGCCCTATGGTTGCGCTTGGCTGTAAGTACCTGCGGATCTGTCACCTTAATAACTGTGCAACCGGTGTTGCTACGCAAGATGATACGTTGCGTCAAAAGCATTATCACGGATTGCCGGAAATGGCGATGAACTACTTTAAGTTTATTGCGCAAGAGGCTCGTGAACTGATGGCCGCTTTGGGAGTCACAAAACTCACCGATTTGATTGGTAGAACGGATTTACTTGAAGCCATTGAAGGTAATACTGCGAAGCAGAAAAAGCTCGACTTAAGTCCGCTTCTAGCGAAGCCGAACAATCCGTCAAATGAAGCGCTGTATTGCACCCATACTAATCCATCACATTACAGTGGTGCGTTGAACGAAAGCTTACTAGCGAAAGCGAAGACGGCAATCGATGAAATGACAGGTATCTCGTTGGTGAGTCGTATATCCAATACGGATCGCTCTATCGGTGCAATGCTGTCTGGTTATATCGCGAGCAAGCATGGTAACCAAGGTATGGCAGCAGATCCAATCGCACTTGAGTTACATGGTACAGCAGGGCAATCGTTTGGGGTGTGGAATGCGGGTGGCCTTGAAATGACATTAGTCGGTGATGCTAACGATTATGTTGGTAAAGGGATGGCTGGTGGAAAGCTAGTCGTGCGTCCTCCTGTTGGCTCAAGCTTTGCCTCTCATCAGGCGGCTATCATCGGTAACACCTGTTTATATGGCGCGACCGGCGGCAAGTTGTTTGCTGCAGGCCGAGCAGGCGAGCGCTTTGCTGTGCGTAACTCGGGTGTACAAGCGGTTGTTGAAGGGCTTGGTGATAATGGCTGCGAATACATGACGGGAGGCGTGGTGTGTGTGCTTGGTCAAGTTGGCGTTAACTTTGGCGCAGGCATGACCGGCGGTTTTGCCTATGTACTTGATGAAGAAAGTGATTTTGATAAGCGGATCAACCCTGAGTTGGTCGAGCTGGTAGACCTCAAAGCGCTGGCATCGCACCAAGAACATCTACGCGGTTTAATTGCAGAGCATTTAGATTTAACGAGCTCAACCCGAGCTGAGCAGATCTTAGCTAACTTTGAGTTGTATTTGCCAATGTTTACATTGGTAAAGCCAAAGTCGAGCGATTTAAACAGTTTACTTGGCCACCGAGCGCGTAGTAGCGCTGAGCTAAGAATTCAGGCGCAGTAGGAGAGAGCAATGAGCGAGAACGTTTACCAATTTATCGATGTACAACGTGTAGATCCGCGCAAAAAGCCTATTTCTACGCGTAAGCAATCTTTTGTTGAAATTTATGAGCCATTTTCTGAGCAGCAAGTTCATTCGCAATCCGATCGTTGTTTAGATTGTGGTAATCCGTATTGTGAATGGAAGTGTCCAGTTCACAACTATATTCCGCAATGGCTCAAACTTATTCGTACCGGCAGAATCATTGAGGCAGCGGAGCTATCTCACCGTACCAATAGTTTGCCTGAAGTGTGTGGTCGAGTATGTCCGCAAGATAGGCTTTGTGAGGGGTCGTGTACGCTGAACGAAGAGTTTGGTGCAGTGACTATAGGAAATATTGAAAAATATATTACTGATACGGCGTTTGCACAGGGCTGGAAGCCTGATCTTTCTTACGTTACTTGGACTGATAAGAAAGTCGCAATCATAGGCGCGGGTCCGGCAGGGCTTGGCTGTGCAGATATTCTAGTGCGAAACGGCGTGCGCCCTGTGGTGTATGATCGTAACCCAGAGATTGGTGGCTTGCTGACCTTTGGGATCCCGTCATTCAAATTAGAAAAATCGGTAATGGAAAACCGTCGCGAGATTTTCACCGAAATGGGCGTTGAGTTTAAACTCAATACCGAGGTTGGTCGTGATGTCTCAATGGACGAGTTATTGTCGCAATACGACGCCGTATTCTTAGGTGTGGGGACGTACCAAAGCATGAAAGGTAATCTTGCAAATGAAGATGCCGATGGTGTTTATGATGCGCTACCATTTTTGATTGGTAACACCAACCGAGTTATGGGCTATGACGAAAGTCAGCATAACTATGTGAACATGGCTGGTAAGCGCGTGGTGGTACTAGGTGGTGGGGACACAGCGATGGACTGTGTTAGAACGTCCGTCAGACAAAATGCGCAATCCGTGATCTGTGCTTATCGTCGTGATGAAGAAAACATGCCAGGCTCAGTTCGAGAAGTTAAAAATGCCAAAGAAGAAGGGGTTGAATTTAGATTCAATTTACAGCCGGTTGGTATTGAAATTGACAGCTCAGGCAAAGTGACGGGTGTTAAAATGGTGAAAACACAATTAGGTGAACCTGACAAAAATGGTCGCCGTAGTGCTGAAACCGTGGAAGGCTCTGAGCATACACTAGAAGCCGACGCGGTGATCATGGCATTTGGTTTTAAGCCTCACAACCTTGATTGGTTAGCACAATACGATGTCGCAATAAATCACTGGGGCGGTATTGTTGCTCCAGAAAAAGGCGCATTTACACATCAAACAAGTAATCCTAAGATCTTTGCCGGTGGTGACGCGGTACGAGGTTCTGATTTAGTGGTAACGGCGATTTTTGAAGGCCGCAACGCCGCTGAAGGCATTTTGGATTATTTAGAAGTTTAACGCTTTTGTCGTTCACAAACCCCAACTACATTCGTTGTAGCTGGGGTTTTTTTATTTGAATTTTGCGTAGGGACTGTTTATCTTTTAAGTTTGTTTTTGCAGCAGTTTGATTGGTGTTTATACAAGGCAGAGTCTGCGTAGCATAGTTGTTCTATGTGAGTCAGGCGATAACACAGTAGAAATGCTAATCAAGCGCTGCCCTTTGGGTTCACCTGAGTGTGCTTTGTTCATTGTTGCTCAACTTTTACCTAGATTACTAGGCGGCAAGTTGAGCGTCGCGACCAAAACGCACTCAGAAGAACAAAAATCAAACAGCAAAGGTCAACAGGCCCTTGTTAGCCACTAACTTAATTTTACTCAACATATATTTATCAATAGTATTAAGGAAAGATCATGAATGAAACAATAAACTCAGGCGCTGATGCGGTCACTGCAAAGATAGCGAGCTTAAGCGATTGGCGTGCAGTGGTATTGCAGCAGGTCAGAAGTCTGATCCTAAGTGTTGATAAAGAGGTAGAAGAAGATATCAAGTGGCGTAAGCCAAGCAACCCAACAGGAGTGCCTGTCTGGTCAAAAGCTGGCATGATCTGCACGGGCGAAGTATACAAAGATAAGGTCAAACTTACCTTTGCATACGGTGCAAAGTTTGAAGATGAGCACCAGTTATTCAATACAGGGTTTGCAGGTAACACTCGACGGGCGATTGATATAAAACAGCAGGACACCATCAATGAAGCCCATTTCTGTACATTGATCCGCGCAGCAATTCGGTATAACGCTGCGCGTTAATCAACAGGAGCAATCAGCCTGATAACGGCTAAGCACTTTGTACTTGTAGTAATTCTTTTGCACTCGCTCTTGTCGTGTCACTTATTTTATCTCCACCAATTAACCTTGCTATTTCATCAATGCGTTGGCTTTCTGCCATTGGGGTCATTTTGGTAAAGGTTTCGCCATGTTCTACCCGTTTTGCGACAAAGAACTGGTTGTGACCACTGCATGCCACTTGCGGTAAATGGGTAACACAAATAACTTGCGTGGACTGGCCAAGCTGACGTAGCAATTTACCTACGGTTGCAGCCGTTGGACCTGATATCCCTACATCAACTTCATCGAAAATCAAAGTGGGTGTCGTAACGCGTGTTGCGATAATCACTTGAATGGCTAAGCTTATCCGAGATAGTTCACCACCCGAGGCAACTTTGCCCATAGGCTGTAAAGGTTGGCCTGGGTTAGTAGAGACGTAAAATTCAATGTGGTCATACCCAAGAGGGCTCGGTTTAGCGCCAAGATTAGGCGTTAACTGGATCTCAAATTGACCATCACCCATCGCAAGCTCTTTCATACTTGCAGAAATACGTTCGTTAAGAGATGCACTGGCTTGCTGGCGGCTTTGACTTAATCCTTGTGCAGCTTGGTTATAGGCGTTGATGGCTTCAGCAATTTCCTCCTCTAATGCATCCAGTCGTGCAGAATCAGAGCTAATAGACTCAAGCTCGTGTTGTAGTGCTTGATGGTGCTGATATAGCAATTCTGGCTGAACTTGATGCTTTCTAGCTAAATCTAGAGCTTGAGAGAGTCTATCTTCTAGCTCCTGTAGTCGCATCGGATCTTGTTCGACAGAATCGGAATAACTGCGGATCTCTCTACTGGCTTCTTCCACTTGTACTGCTGCCTCTTCAAGCACTTGCGCAATATTCTCAAGGGTTTTGTCAAAACTGGTGAGTTCAGAGAACACTTGTGCACTTTGTTGTAGTTGCGATAGCACAGTCTGCTCGTCATTTTCATAAAGGCGAGAGAGCTCACGGTGGCATTGTTCTAAAATGGTTTGGCTATGGCTTAGGCGTGAATGTTCGGTCTCAATATCTTCATATTCGCCTTCTTGTAGGGCAAACTCGTCAAGCTCCGCTACTTGGTACTCAAGAAGTTGTTTTTTTGCGGCTTGTGCCTGCTGTGACTTTTGTAGTTCGGCATATTCTTTTTGCAGTTTATGGTAGTGATTATATTGCCCCTTAACTGCTTGTAACAAAGTCGTGTGGTTAGCATAGGCATCTAGCAAGTGCAGTTGATATTCTGGCTTTAGCAGTAGCTGATGGGCGTGTTGTCCATGGATTGCAATAAGATGTTGGCCTAACTCTTTTTGCTGGCCAGCAGTAACAGGGGAGCCATTGATGTAGCTTTTACTACGCCCACTTTTACTAATAACACGACGAAGAATACATTCATTCTCTTCGTTATCTAGCATATGCTCCGTTAGAAAGCGTTTGGCAGCTGGGAGATTTGAAACATCAAACTGAGCAGAGATATCCGCTTTGTCGGTACCTGGACGAATAGCAGAAGGATCAGCGCGCTCACCGAGACATAAAGAAAGCGCATCAATTGCAATGGACTTACCTGCGCCTGTTTCACCTGTAATTGCGGTCATGCCACAATGCCAGTCAGTATTTAGCGCACTAACAATAGCAAAATTTTGAATATTTAAAGCTAAAAGCATACTGTACACCCTAACAGAGAATTACTGTTAATTTATACAGTATTTTGTTGTTTAGCAACTCAAATTAAAAAATTCTGCTAAAAATAATAGCAAGATTAACCGACGGCATGCTCTTTTACTAAGGCTGCTGCTTGCTTTTGTTGGTTGGATGGCTCTGAGCTAGTTAGTTCTGGTGAGTCTAATACATCTTCATCTTGCTGTTGTGCTGGTGTTTCAGGTGTTTGAATGCGAGCAATGAGGGCCGGGAGCATCTCGCGATAGAAATCGCGATTATAGGCAATGCCTGCCGTGGGTAATTCGGCAACAAAATATTGTAATTGCTCAGCAAGCAAATCCATATTGCCATTTGAGCGACACTTGTTAAGCTCGTTTGTCACTGAATAGATAAATAACTCAGACACTTTTTCCAGTTGCGCTAAGTTTTCTTCCGAGTGGGCTTGAACGACAAAAAAGTTGCCAACAATTGCATTGATCTGCGGTGCGTATTTTGGCCTTAAAATCTTCGCTTCGACGAATTCAGCAACTTTAAGTTTAAAGTTGCTACTAATCACTTTTAAACGATCGTTAAAGGCTTTTTTTTCCGCTTCACGGGCTTTTCTTCTATTATTTTCAATCACTAAATACACTGAAAGTATAGTGATAAGCAGCGCCAATGTGAAAAATACAACGTAAGCCATTTTATTGTTATTTACCTAAATTAGAAAAATTAACCAAGGTTATTTTGCGTAACTTTGCGTGCTTAGTAAAGCCTACTGCCCCAATTTAATTTCTGTCTAAGAACATTGTAGTAGGAGTAGCATTTAGGGTGGATCAATCTTAATCTTTTCTCCGCTTTTTTGATGATAACTTCGTCGCCAGGTAGCACAGCCAGTACAACATGGCTGTCACAACTTACTTGTAAGCTATCGGTGTTTTCTAGACTTAACTTAAGTTTGACTTCTTTTTCTGCATCCACCACTAAAGGCCGGCTGGATAAGGTATGCGGAAACATAGGCACCAAAGAAATAGCGTCGAGTTCTGGGGTTAAAATAGGCCCGCCACCTGAAAGCGAGTAAGCGGTTGACCCCGTCGGTGTCGAGACAATTAAACCGTCTGAGCGCTGGGAAAATACAAAGTCGTCGTTGATAAAGGCCTCAAATTCAATCATATGAGCAACCTTATCAGCGTGTAATACGGCTTCGTTCATTGCTAAATTTGCGCTTTTAAGTTGGTGATGTCGATATACTGCCACCTCTAACAGAAATCTCGATTCTTCAATAAATTGGCCGCTTAACACCGCTTCTAGCTGCGCTTCAAAGCCTTCGGGGTTCAAATCTGTCAAAAAGCCTAAGTTACCGCGGTTAACCCCAATCACGGCGACATCAAAACGAGCCAGTACTCTTGCCGCACCAAGCATGTTACCGTCACCACCAACAACAATAGCAAGATCGCAGCGTTTACCTAGTTCAACTAACTCGACAACAGCGTCTTCGTCTAACGACTTTATTTGCTCCGCAACGCGATCTTCTACGAGTACTTCATATCCTAATGCTTGCAAAAATGTGTAGAGTCGTTGTAAGGTCGTCCCCGCGCCTTCGTGGTTGGGTTTGCCAATTAAGCCGATGGTGTTAAACGTGGTCGTCATTCAGTCATTTGTCCTTGGTATCTTTGTTGCAAGATTATATTAAAAGCGTAGTGCTTGAAACTGGCAATTGACACCCATATTAAAATAATTATGAAACTAAATCCCAGAGATGAACAAATTCTGTGTGCGGTCATGCGCCATTATTGTAATGGTGAAGGGCAGCCTGTTGCATCCAGCAAAATAGCAAAGCAGGACGGCCTTGCTATTTGTTCTGCAACCGTACGCAATGCAATGGCAAGACTTGAAAATCAAGGCTTATTGTATTCGCCGCACACGTCAGCTGGCCGCGTGCCCACCGATCAAGGTGTAAAATTCTGGCTACAGGAGTTTTTTCCTCTGGCTGATGTTGCCGTTCATTGGCAACCAGATCAATCCGCAATAGTCTCTTTTGCCCACTTATTGAGCCAAAACTTCCAGGTCTGTTGCTGCGTTGGATTACCACAAGTTAGCAGCAAACAAATGTTCCGTGTCGAAGTGCTCGATTTTGATCGTAAAAATTGGCTGGTCCTGCTGTTAGACAGAGCGGGGCAATCACACAATATTTGTATAGATAAACCCGTTGATGACTCCGACGCGTTGCGTTACCAGTTCGCGGCTTGGATGAATACTGTATTCAGTCAACAAACTTTAGTTGAAGGGTTGCACCGAATGCGCGCCATGGCACACAGCGCACCGCCGAGTTGTCATCATATTTTGGCCCAGTGGACTAAGCAGTTAAGTCAGCAATTAGGCTCAGATAATGCGATTGTTGTGGGCGAGCGCTACTTATATAACCGCCTAGAGTTGGATAGAGAGATTAATCTTGGCGTCGGATTTTTAGACCAAGTTGAAGACCGCTTGGCGTTTAAAGACGGTATATCCGTGTTACTTGGCGAAGAGCTAAGCATGCTCGGTTTACATCGCGTAGTGGTGCTTAGTGTGCCGTATTTCTCCAAAGGAGAATATCAAAGTCGCTTTTGCGTCATTTGCCCTGCGGATTCAAAGATCGAAGCTATCTTGTCGGAATTCAAAAAATTGCCGCAATAAAGGGTTGAAACTCTCATTTCAATCCCCATAATTACCGCAGTTGTAAAGAATCGGAGAATCACCACATGTCTGAGCAGACAAAAGCCCCAGAGCAAGAGCTTGAACAAGAACAAACACAAGCGGAAGCGGAAGTTGTAGAAGCACAAGCAGAACAACAAACTCAGGAAGAGCAGGCAGAAAATGCGGGTGAGTTGAGCCCAGAAGAAGAAATCGCTGGTCTGTATGCTGAGCTTGAAACCGCGAAGCAAACTATCGACTCACAAAAAGATAGCGTTGTTCGCGCCGCTGCTGAGCTTGAAAATGTTCGTCGCCGTGCAGCGCAGGATGTTGAAAAAGCGCATAAATTTGCGCTAGAAAAGTTCTCAAACGAATTACTACCTGTAATCGATAACCTAGAGCGTGCGATTGAGTTTTCTGACAAAGAAAACGAAACTTTAAAGCCAGTGCTTGAAGGTATTGATATGACTATCAAGACATTTGCTGATGCCCTTGCTAAATTTGGTGTTGAAGCGGTAAACCCGCAGGGTGAAGCATTTAACCCAGAGCTACACCAAGCAATGTCAATTCAGCCAAGCAATGATGTATCACCAAATACTGTGCTTGCTGTGATGCAAAAAGGGTATACCTTAAACGGTCGTCTATTGCGCCCTGCAATGGTGATGGTCTCTAAGGCTGCTGAATAAGCAAATTCAATTTGAAAAAGCCGCTCATTGAGCGGCTTTTTTGCGTTTAGGAACGAATGTATTTGCTTACCAGCTACACAGCTTCACTCTATCAAACCAAGGGCTTGAAAAAGACTTGGCTGTGATGGGGAGGGGAGCCGTTACTTCGACGCCTAACTCTTTTGCTAAATATCTATGTACTAGTAGCTTTACTTTATCGCTTTCTAACTGGGTATATGCCAGTTGTAACGCTTGCTTAGTGCTTTGGTTGGGCATCTCCCCCTCGAGTTGTTTATAGCGCGCCTCAAGCCATTGTAGCCAAGCTTGTTTTGATTCGTTTGGAAAGGCTGTGGTTAGGGTAGACGTGGGCCCTTGTAAACGTTCGTAGTTCACGATTTGTTTTTGAATAAGAAAGACAAACATCAAGTTAATCCCCGCTGAGATTTGACCCGAGCGTTTATCAACGGCTTGATAGCCCAACAGAGCATGGCGAAAATACTGCTCGGCTTCAAATACTCGACCTTGATCAAGTGCGAGGCTACCCAAATTGCTTTCGATCATCGCAAGTACCGGGGTTTGCTTTAACTCCTCAGCCAATTTGCGTGCTTTGGCATACAATGTTCTCGCTTTTTGGTAGTCATCTTGGTTGCGGGCAACTAGCGCCATACTGTTAGTCAGCGTAAGTCGTTGGCGGTCATTTTCTGCATATTTGTAGGCACACTTAAGACTAGTATCAGCATCATCAAGGTATTCTTGTCGGCGTAACCAAATCCCTAGCGCACTCAAAATGGTAGGGAGGTTGGCTTTAAAAAACATGTCATCTGGATACAGAAAGGTCGCGTTTATTGAGGTATAGAGCCTATCAACTTTGTTTGTTGGTACAGATGCACGAGCGCTCAGCAAATGCCACTGAATAAATAACGGTACAGGTACATCTTGCAGTTGCTCTAAACTGTCGAGAATAATCAAGGATTGTGCAGGGTTAACCGTTAAATAGTCGCTGGCCTCGTCTAGCTTACTTTCAAAATATGAGAAGTCTTTCGCCAACGCATGTTGGCAAAAATAAAATGTACAAGTTACAAAGAGTAAAAACCGAACCAAGCAAATCCCAACCACATTTTTGCGCATCTATTAACTGTAGTCGGCAGTAACAAATAGTTCCAAATCAATTACGACAAACAGCATTATACAAAGATAAGCAACAATGTAGAGGTTACCTCTTCAATTATAAATGGGGATCGGAAACGTGATGAAAAGAAAACAAATTGTTGAGTTCACTCTGGTGCAATTCAATTAGCCGATTAATATTTTCAAGGTCTACAGTGGTTAAACTGACTTTGCTAAGCATATAGCTAACCGGAGTTCTATTCGCGTCGATACCAGAATAGATAACATCGGTATACTCTTTGGCTTGAATAAAGTGCTCGCCCGCGAGCTTATCTTCAACAACATAATCAACTCGCTGTTTACCCAACATTTTAAAGCGGCGAGCGGCATTGGGCAGGTGTACCAGCTGATCGTTATAAAAGTCTTGGATCAGTTTTTCAAAGGCAATTCCATAGTAGCTGCCGGCATTCAGAGCAAATGTGTTTCCTGCAAGGATCAACGACTCGACTTCGCCGCCAATTTTTGGTTTTTCTTTATGTTGGAATAATGCCATGACTTCTTGGCGGTAAGGTGTAGTGAAGTAAGCAAACTTAGCTCTAGATGCCGTTTTGGTCGCAGCCATTAGTACATCTACCTTACCTACCTTTAACTCTGCTAGCATTCTCGCTGAAGTGGGATAAAAGACATATTCCAAGCAATAAGATGAGTCGTTAAACAAGGTGTTTAGCGCATTAATCTCTAAACCAGAGACATTACCTTCTTTACGGGAAATATAAGGAGGCCACAGTGTTTCGTTCATTCCTATGCGCAAAGTTTTGCTACATTTCGCTAAAGTTTCAAATGCCCAAAATGTGATAAGTAAACTAAGTAAAAGTGATATAGAACATTTCATGGCGTAAATCTCTGAGCGTTTTATAAAGCATGCTTATTTTATCAGCAAAGGAAGACTGGTACACGTGTTTTGTTAAACGATTAAGAATGTTTAATGTATCCGCAAAGTGTTTTTTGCTTCTTAATTTATTATTGTACATTGCGGCTCTGTGCGAGTACGGTCGCTATGGTATTGATAAGCTCAAGCTGCTCTATGGGTTTGGCAACATAACCATCAAATCCGACGCGCTCATACAAGGCTTTGTCTTCCGCAAAGGCATTTGCAGTCAATGCGATTATTGGGATATTGGGATCCTTTCTTTTGAGACGCTTGCAGGCTTCAACGCCATCCATTTCAGGCATTTGAATATCCATAAGTATTAAGTCGGGTTTGTTTAGCTCGAATTGTTCAATGGACTCTTTACCATTATTCGCAATCGTAATATCACCATTGGCTTTACTGATCATAGAGCGCACTACCAGCTGGTTTACTGGATTATCCTCAGCCAGCAATATGGACGTACCGCTCAAGTCTGCTGCTGTTAGCGGATCGCCTTT
This sequence comes from Pseudoalteromonas sp. XMcav11-Q, assembly GCF_040104525.1. Lineage (NCBI taxonomy): Bacteria > Pseudomonadati > Pseudomonadota > Gammaproteobacteria > Alteromonadales > Pseudoalteromonadaceae > Pseudoalteromonas > Pseudoalteromonas sp. XMcav11-Q. The sequence goes on along the minus strand of NZ_JBECOX010000005.1, from coordinate 83,175 downwards.
TGGTTGCTCTGATGTACACTTAGCCTTTTGCAAGGGCAACTTGATGCTAAATTGACTGCCTTCTCCGACAGTACTTTCTACTTTTATCGTGCCGCCCATCAGGTCGATTAGGGAGCGGGTGATAGAAAGGCCGAGCCCCGTACCACCAAATTTTCTGGTGGTGGACTTATCCGCCTGCTCAAATCGTGAAAAGAGTTTTTTGATTGTGGCTTCTGTCATTCCTATGCCGGTGTCGGCAACGGTGATAAGCATACCTGAATCATTTTGAAGTGGTTTTATATGGGTAATAATACTACCAGTTTCAGTAAACTTAATGGAGTTTGACAAGAGGTTAAGCAACACTTGCCTGACTCTGACTTCGTCTCCAAGCCAAAACTTATGCTCAAGTTCAACGTAGATCTTAAGTTTTAATCCCTTGTTTTTTGCCAACACTAAGAAATCTGAGCGTAGGTGTTCAACCAACACCTCAATATTAAATGGTCGTTCTTCAAGCTCAATTCTACCGGCTTCAATTTTAGAGAAATCCAAAATATCGTTGATGATAGTATTAAGTGCCTTAACCGAGTAAGTCGCCTTCTCAAGTAGGTTGGTAGCGGTGCTGTTAAGTGGTTCCGACTTTAATAGTTGTAATGTGCCGTATAAGCCATTCATGGGGGTTCGTATTTCATGACTCATATTCGCCAAAAAGACGGCTTTGGCTTTGGCTGCTTGCTCAGCTGCTTCTTTGGCGTGCGAGAGTTCTCGCTCATGTTTGAGCTGCTCAGTGAGATCTAATGCGATGCCCAAAAACCCATCAATATTGCCGTGTTCGTCGGTCAAGGTTGTTACATTTAACTTAATTTGGACGTGTTGATTTTGCTTAGTAACGTAAGTCCATCGACTAGTATCTACCACACCTTGTTTGGCTTTGGCGACAAACACTTCAAATCCAGGTTCAATGACTCTGCCAAGCTCTTCCGTTAACGCTTTTGCTCTTGCTATGACCTCTTCCTCAAGATGGAAAATGGCAGGGGATGATTTACCAATGAGTTCATCTTTTTTGTACCCTAATAAACGCTCAGCTGCAGGGTTAAACTGGGTAATGATACCATCAGGATCGGTGGCAACAATGGCATAACCCGAACCTTCAACAATGCTGGTGTGAAGTTGGCTGTATTTTACGATTTCTTTAGTTCGTGCTTTTACTTCCTGTTCTAATGAAGAGTTCAGTTTAGCAAGGGACTGTGCTTTTTCTTCTTCGGCTGCTAGCTTTTCCTTTTCTGCTAAGCGCTGACGCGTAAAGCTTAAAAGCAGAATATAAGTGATGATTGCCAATAGCGCAGACACCAGCAGCGCAACTTGCAAAATGGTATTAGGAGAGACGAGATTGAGTGAACGGATAAATTGCGGAGTTGGCCAAATTTTTACTTCCCAAGAGCGACCAAACAAGGTGACCTGTTTAGCCACTGAGTTATCCAACTCTTTAATATCTTCTTTTAGCACCTGATAAAATGGTGTGTTTTCATCGTTATTGGTTACATCGGAAATTTGAATTGAAACATCTTGTCGAAAAGACAGCAAAGTCGACAGGATCTCATCGATAAGTAACGGGGAATAAGTCCAACCAACTAAGTTGTCTAACCGATTTTCTTCATTTGTTGCCATACCAATAGAGGTATAAATTGGCGCGAGTATCAAAAAGCCGTATTTAATTTTATTGTCGGCTTGCACTAAGGTAATTGGGGCGGTAAGCCTCGGCTCATTGGCAGTTGCAGCTTCTATTGCTGCTGTTCTACGACTAGCTTCGGAACCTATATCCAAGCCGACGGCTTTATCGTTGTTTACTTCGGGTTCAATGTACTGGATAACAAATTTGCTGGTGCTATGTGGGTTTAGCGTTTTGATGGAGAATGTTCTGTCTGTACGCTCAGCTTGTGCTTGTTGCACAAAGCTGCTTACGCTATCAACGGGGACATATTTGATGATCCCCACGCCACGAGCCCCAGAATATTCTGCTTGGAAGTCAAAGGACCTGATATAACGCTGCATCGCCTGGTAGTCAAAGCTGTGTTGTTGATTCGCATAAATTGCAGTGCGAAGCCCTAAAATACCGTACCAATACAGCGTAACGCGCTCGTTTACACCCTCAGTCACATGGTCAAGCCGTGAGGCAAGTGCCGCCGCTACCTTTTCAGCATGATGCTCCTTTTCTTGCTCATATAACACCAACCCATAAAGCATACTGCCAACTAACACGAGTAGTGCAGCAACAAGTGGCAAAAATCGGCTCTGGCGAACTGTGTGAGCATTCGCTAACGACACGCTATATTCCTTACGCTTTAAATCTAATCAATATGTTAGTCCAGATAGCATAGAATTGATAGTGATTACGGTGAAGTGACAATCCCGAATTTATGCCTAAATTGGCTCAATAAAGACATATTTTGAATTGTTATTTGGATAAATTGTAGATTGAAATCGGATAAGCCATGTGACCATAAAAGCTAAAATAAATATGCGGATTTTGGGCTTTATATAAATGTGGTCACGATGTGGACATTTTTTAGGATGAAATGTGGATGTTTGCCCTGAAAACAAAAAAGCCAGTTAAAGCATATTGCTCTAACTGGCTGTTTTAAAACGCTAAAATTTGGTGGAGCTGGGGGGATTTGAACCCCCGTCCGGAAAGCGTCGATTTTCTCACTGCTCTTTTAAAAACAATGATTTACATCAAAAACAATGACTTGTAATCTCATGTAAGCTAGTTGTATCTTGTGTTAACTAGTGAATGTGGGCACAATGTGGACACTCAAAAACAGTAGTTTAAGGATAATGGATTTGGCAGTTAATCAGCAGGAAATAAAATCAATTCAGGATCTTCTGGAAGTATTAGGAAAGATCAATCCAGATAGTAAACAAGTTTGGTTTCGTGGACAGGCTCGTTCCACCTGGAACTTATTACCATTTTACATGCGTCAGAATAACATGCCATCGGAATCAACTTTTTTAAAAAAATTCAAACAAAGTGCTGCAATGCTTATAAATACAAATACCATTCCCAAATCAGACTTTGATTGGCTTTTTTTAATGCAACATTACGGAGTTCCTACGCGCCTTTTAGACTGGAGTGAAAGTCCTTTGGTTGCTCTATATTTTGCTGTAGAAAGTTTAGCAACGCACGAAGGAGAAGATGCAGCTCTTTGGGTGCTTTTTCCAACAGAGCTTAATATGCTTTCCAGAATTAGAAACAAAAATGAGCATGATTACATTCCATCTTTCGAAGATGTTGAATTAACCAACTATTCTATAGACAGTCTTAAAAGTACGCCGAATACAGAGCTTCTACCTGTGGCTACAATTGCGACCAGAAATAATGCTCGAATTCAAGCTCAACATGGGGTATTTACAATTCATCACTTAGATAATGTAGCTATTGATGATATCGAACCTTTTGAACATGTAATTAAAATAACCATTCCCAATGATTCAAAGGAGATTATAAAAAAACAGTTAGAATTACTTGGATACACTAAGTTTCAATTGTTTCCTGAGTTGGCAAGTATTGGAGATATTATTAAGGAGAGTATACAGTGAGCTTTATTCAAACGAATCCGCTAAAAAATTCAACCATAATGCTGATTTATGCAGAGCGAGAAGAAATTAAGTTAGATCCAGTATACCAGCGCCAGAGCGATGTTTGGACAAAAGAGAAAAAACAACTTCTTATCGATTCTATTCTAAATAACTATGATATACCAAAGATTTATTTTCATATTTACGACAGGAAATCAAACCAAGAAACTGGCATTGCTTATTCTGTAATTGATGGTAGGCAAAGATTAGAAACAATTTGGCAATTTATTGAAGGAGAGTTCCCTTTATCGTCAGACTTCGAGTATCAAAAGGATACCGAAATAAACATGAAAGGTTTGACTTATAGCGACATTGCTAAAGAGTTTCCGAGAATAAAAATTCAATTTGATTCATTTATATTGCCAATTGTTGGTGTCGAAACTGATGATATTGATCTAATAGAAGATATGTTTTCTAGGTTAAATGAAGCTGTTCCATTAAATGCTGCTGAAAAGAGAAACGCATTCGGAGGAGCAGCTGTGAAGGCTATAAGGGATATTGCAGGTTCAGATCTCTTTGTTAATCGTGTTCGCTTTACTAATAAGAGATATCAACATTTAGAAGTTGCTGCCAGAATTTTGTTAACAGAAGACAGCTTGCAAGAACACGGGAAAATTGTAGATACCAAAAAGGTTTATTTGGATAAGTTTGCTAAAGTTCACGTGAATGATAGAGTTAGAATGCGAAGACTGGTTAAGGAAGTAACACGAAACCTATCGCTTATGTGTGACACATTCAGCCAATCCGATGAAATATTGAAAGCTCAAGGTAATATGGTGCTTTATTATCTTCTTTTCAGGAAAGCTAGTTTACTTGGAGAGCTAGAGAAGTTAAAAAGAAGAAAGTTTTTGAATTTTAGAGTTTTGCTTTCTGATAACAGAGCTCGTGCAGAAAAAAATTATTCAGAATCATCATATGAGCTATTAGAGTTTGACCGCTTAGCACAGCAAGGGACCAATGATGCTTCAAACATCAAAGAGCGTTTCAGGATACTTAGTAGTTATATGGAGCTATCTGAAACTGAGATTTAGCTAAGTTGAGTAAGTCTTAACTCGAACTGCCAGGATAGATTAACAGAGTTAAATCAAATCTGACTGCTGCAAGTGTGTCAATAGTCGACGAGCTGCGTAACTCCTTTCTACTCCAAGGTATCTTAATGCAGATACTTTTTGAGCGAATAGCAGACGTAGATGAAACTCGGATTAGCGTGCCAAATGCAAGATGTGCCCATTTTCCGTACAAAAGTGAAAGAATCTGGTTCTTGTATTTTTGAGAGTTTGAACTAGTTCAAAGATCAGTTTGTATTACAAACTCTCGGGCTGAAGAAATTTTTTATATCATTATGAATGAATATGCTATTTCGTATGAGTAGCAATAAAATTTAGAAAAACTTTCCCAACTAATTAAAATGAAGCAAAGTAATTGAATTTGACTTTATGTTATCACTTTTTAATAGGACTTAATTAGAATGCAGATGCCGATATATGAAAATAAAGCCGATCATAGATTGCCGGGGTGGAATAAAACAAAAAAAAGCAAATGGATAATAAGTATTGAGCAAGAAAAAGATGTTTTCATAAGTGGTTACAAAGCCAAATGGTTCGATGGCGAAAACATTTGGTCCTTAAAGAGTGCGGATAAAACATTGGATGTGATAGGTGAAGATCACCGCCCTCGCTTTATAAAAAAAGGGAAAACGTACACTGAGCTAGTTCTCGCTAAGTTTGTAGAGCATACCACCAATTGTTGGCATGGATATCCAGTTAACGCGCTTACTGATTTTCCTAGCAGCGAAATTTTGAAAGCTTGGAACAAGAGCCCAGGAATTCCTAAAAAAGAAATTATGAAACTTAACAAGGCAAAATGATAGTGAAAATGAAAGAATTAAATATTAACATCACTGGTGACTTTATAGATTCATTTATTTACTCAGGAGTTTTATTTACTGTTGATACAGATGGTCGGCTTTGCTCATATAGCTGGAATCATTTAGTTGAACGTTATTTTAGTCTTCACCCTGAATATTCCTTTATGAAAAGTAAAATACTAGATTGTCGGAACAGGAATAACAACCCTATTACTGAAAATATAACTTTGAACTTCGAAAAGTCATTTTTAGAGAAATATCAAAAAGGAACTTGCTGTGACCTTGATGTTTGGAGTACTGATCTAGATGTGAAAGATAATATTCTTTATATATCTTCAGAGCGAGGGTTAGAGACCTTACCATTCTTGGAAGAATGGGATAATGGAAAAATAATGAAATTTAATGAATTAGTACCATTATGGAAAGAGGCAAAAGTTTTTGGGTTGAGCACTGGTTCTTGGGGACGAACTATCCTTGCTGCTGGAGATAACGGTGCTTTAGAAATAATGAATAATGATGTCGAACAGTTAAAAAATATTGGCTTTAGCAGAAAAAAGGAAAAAATTATAAATGATAGTATTTGTTTAGATTGCGAATGGAACTCTAACTCAACCTTGGCAATACTTGAAGGGTTGGGAGATAAGATAGTGTATTTGTTCAACAAGATAACCAGCGACTCTAACTTTAAAAGTACCAGTAAAAACAACTTAGTAAGTGAAGAAAAAGAAAAATCAATAAGAAAAATAACAGATATTTTGAACAATGAAGAAGTAAAAAATATCTCAAGAATTGAATTTAACAACTCTTGGTTTGAAGAAGGTAAATTATATGCCGCTGGTGAAGGAAATAAAGAGTATATGTTCAAAAATAATAGATGGATAGAATTGTCAGACTCTACACTTGATCTAAGCAGAACTGTTATATCTAAGGTTAAAAAAATTAATTCTGGAAGATTTATTGAAACAGATTCAGATGAATTATTTCGAGTTAAGGATCGTAGAGAGTATTTACTATCTGACGACTATACTTCTTGGCGTGTATTTCCACGCTCTAAAAACTACCAAGATAGAATACATATAGTTAATGATGACTACTTGCAAATAAAAATATTTGATTAGGATTGATGTCTACGGGAGCAAGTCGTACACCAGGGGTCATATACGCATGAAAAAGTTGATATAACTAAACCATCTTTCTGTTGGCTGCGCCACTTAACCGATTTACATGAACGAGGTTGATTAAGCAAAAGGCGCTATCCAACATGCTTTCAAATATAAGAATTGAAGATCCATTAGTCGTGCAAATCATGTATTACCCTCAACTCGTAAATTTCCAAAATATTGTTAAAGCAACCGTTCGCTATACGCTCATAGCTGTCAGGTAGAAGAAGTCCAAACCCATTCATTGAAACTGTAAGATCAAATATGAGCTATTAGGGCTAAGGTATTTTAGGCCCAAACCTAATAGCATCTTCCAAGTGACTAGGTGCGAAGTGTGCGTAAACCATCGTTTGCTCTATCTTCGCATGGCCTAGTATCTGTTGTAATACCAATATATTCCCTCCGTTCATCATAAAGTGACTGGCGAACGTGTGTCTTAACACATGGCTGCACTGACCAGCTGGCAAAATGATGTCTGTATTATTTATTGCTCGTTCGAATGCCTTTCGGCAGTCTGCAAACAGCGGCCCTGATTTTTTAGGGATTTCATCATAGAGTGCTTGAGTGATTGGCACAGTACGGTTCTTCTTGCCTTTGGTCTTCATAAACATAATTTTGCAGTTACCACCGGAGTGGATCACTTGAGAACCTTTCAGTGAGGATGCTTCACTTATCCGACATCCGGTAGCTAAGCAAATTTTTGCCACGATATAAACGTGCGGATTTGACGAGCGTTTAAGCTCGTTAAGCACGGTTTGTATTTCATCCTCAGTTAAGAAAGCAAGTTCGGTCTGCTGGAGTCTAAATGGTTTAACATCAGCTAAGGGATTAGGGTAATTAATTTCACCCACTTCAATTAGCTTATTGAATACACCCTTGATAAGTGCCAAGTCATTATTGGCCGTTTTACCTGAAATAGCCTTTTCACCTGTCATTCTGTTACCTCGCCAATCAACATACGTTTTTGAGCTGAATGATTGAGCAATTGGGTTACCGAATGCTTCGCACATCATCTCTAATTTATTGAGTGCTTTTTTCGGGTCAGTATAAGTTTGGCCGTGAATTTTGTACCACGTAGCGACAATATCAGATAGCTTTCTTAGATCTGTTTTTTCTTGCTTCCAAGGCTTTTCCTCTGCCTGAGCTACTGTGTGGTTTAAATATCTTTGTGCTTCACCTCGGGTGGGAAATACTTTTCGAATCCGTCGGCCATCGCTTCCCCATGGCCTGATGTCTACTTTATACCCACTTGCCACTTTTTTTATAGTCATACATCGAAACTCCATTGACCAAAACTTTACAAAAAATTAATATACCCTGAATCGCAACAAATGGAGGTTACAGCGATGCAATTCCAAAAATCAATAATCCCTTTAAGTTTACTTCAAAAAATATCAGGTGGTCGTGATGGTGGTGCAGTCGTAGTTCCACCGGAAAAAGAGCCAGCAACGGCAAAGGTAACTAAAACTAGCACGGTTAGTAGTTAAAAGTTTGCCATGTTAGAAGTTAATTTGCTTAGTTCATGGTCTCAGGTAGTGGCCATGGACACCTTAGTTTTTTGTTTAATGGTAACGGCTGCTTTGTGGGTATTTTTTAAAGATAAGAATTTATCAATTAAGTATGCAGCTGTTTGTTACGCGCTATCATACTCGGCCAGCTTCTTTATGAGTGAACTTGTACAAGATGGGGGACGATATTTTGCGCTTAATGCGTATTATCTGAATTGGCTTATTTATGATGCGTTTACCGTATTTGCAATATTTGCTGTTCATACGATGACTAAAGAACGCCATGCAAGTGAAGTTAAACTCGCTTATCTAATGTCGATAGTTAATATGTCGGCATACTTAACTATGCACTTTTTAGCATTTGTGTATCGTCATCAAACACATTGGTTTTATGATTTTTACACCGTTATTGTAAATACAACAGCAGTTTTAATCTCAACAAACTTCATTCTTAGCTGGTCAAATATCAAGGTTCGTCAATGTATATCGAGCTACCGCTAGCATTGCTCTGTTTTATATTAGTATTTTTGATTTTCTTTTTCGTATTAAAGGAACAAGACGAGGAAGATATGCCGTTAGGCGAACTTGCCATGTTGTTATTGTCGGAGTACCAAGCTATAAAATTATTACCCATAGAAAAGCGAGTTGAGGCTAAGCGTCTATGGGATATAAAGTTTGACCTCTATCAACAGAGGTTGTTAAAGGAAAATATCGAGCCTGACAGGGCACTAAGGATTGTAAAATGAACTTCATCACAGAATATACTTTAATAGGTTTACTTTTTTTGGCTATGGCTCTTTTCGTTGTATTCGCGGCCAAAAGCTCTAAAAAGGGGAGTATCGAGAACGACGAACCTAGGCAGTCTGATTTTAAATACAAGCAAATATCAGAGTTAATGTCTCCTGCCGAATTGAGCTTTTATCACGTTTTAGTTTCAGTGATTGGAAGTAAGGCGGTTATCTTTTCAAAGGTTAGAGTTGCTGATGTTTTAAAACCAGATGTTAGCGGAGACCGATCACTATGGCAGAAGTCTTTTAATGCCATATCTTCAAAACATTTCGATTATGTTTTATGCGACCCACAAACTTCAAAGGTAATTGCGGCCATTGAGTTAAATGATAAATCGCATAAGCAAAAAGCAAGACAAGAAAGAGATGCGTTTTTAGAAAAAGCTTGTATCAGTGCCGACTTAAAGCTCTACCAATTTGATGCCAAGCGTGCATACAAGATAGAAGAGGTAGCAAAAGTGGTGTATCAAGCTTTTACTACTCGGGAAGTTAGTGCGCTAAAAACAGATTTAGACAAGGCTAGCTGACAGCCTTTTCATTTTTGATTTGTTCAGCAGAGATCTGAGTTATATTTTCTAACTTCTTTAAAATCAGCGCTGATGTGGCTTTTAGCTGCTCGGTGCTGATCTCGTCAAGAATCCCCAGTTCAACGGACTCATAAATACCATCTTGAATCTCACTCAAAACAGCACTTTTACTTAACGTGTATGAGTCTTTACCAAACAATAACCAATCTAGACTAACTCCTTTTTCAGCTGCCGCTTGCACACATTGTGGGTAAGGTAGGGAGTTATTTTTTATCATTTGCCCAGCCCAAGCTTTGTTTTTCCCGAAAATATCGCAAATTTCTTTTAGGGTTTTACACCCATACAAATCTTTAAGTTTTTCAAAAACTTCTGATGAGTTAAGTTCCAAAGTAATATACCTCGCAACCAAAGTAATTAAATTTTAGTTTGACGTAATAAAATTTATTACTTAAGCTTCGTTTCGTTAGTTTCAGACAGACAAAGACGAATATAACATGAGTAACCAATTAATTTTATCTCTCGCATCGCCTATTTTGACGTATGACGAATACGCTAGGCTGCAAGGTCAAAAGGTCAAGGATGTGGTTAATGCTGTAGCAAATGGACGCTTACCCACATACACCCCGCCGTGCGCACCTCACGAGAATCCTGCTCGTGTCAAAAAATATATCAACATGGTTGCATTATATGCAGAGGCAGCCAAAGCCGCGAATTTAGAATTTCAAGTTCAAGGGTAGGGCTAGCCATGCTTAACGAACGCCAATTGACGACTTTTGAAAAAACATTCCCCGCACAATCAGCGGTAAATGCTGTTGCTGATATCAGACCTGATACCAGTGCTGCGGCTATTCTTGCTCGCGCTAAATTGCCGAACAAAGAACGTTTAGCAGAATCAAAACTCGATAGTCACCAATTGCGTTCAGAGATTTTGCACACCCATAGTAACTTGGCGGTCATGCTTGCTAATGGCTATTTAGTTACCGAAAAATTCTTTGGTTACGCTGAAGCACGCAAACGCTTATTAGAGGCCGATAGGGTGCTCACTTTAGGTGGTATTAATCTCAGTGTTTCTGATGATGAGCTATGCGAAATCGCAGAAGACAAAGCGCGTTTATTCGAATTGCGTGTTAAGCGCAATCAGCCTACCTACAAATTCTACAAACAGCTTTGTAATGACTTCCGTGTGTACTGTATTGAACCACCCACGTTTGATGATGACTACTTTACGTTATCACCCGCTGAACGCTCGAAACTTCCTCCAGCTTATCGCCAAGGCGTAATGAATCAATTGAAAGGTGCGCTAAATCGCATGGCTTGCCCACTTTGGTGGCGTCGTCGTTTACGTACTAAACAAGCATTGGTTATCGAGCAATTAGCCCGTGATATGCGCACCGTACATAAGAAGTCCTCACCTTATGTCAGTGAATTTACCATTCGCAGCAAGCGCGAACGTAACGCCAAATCAGACGCGATAATGAATGATTTGTATGTTGTACCAAATGATGCCAATCCCTTTGATGAATTTGAATCATTGAAAGACGTTGCTGCTAAAAGCTCAACGTCTGGTAAACAGCTAGCCGCTGAACTTATGGTGCGCATTCGCGGCTTTGAAGAATGTTCAAAGACACTCGGCCACCGTGGAGAGTTTTACACTATCACCGCGCCTAGTCGTTTTCACTCAGTACACGCAAGCGGCATTCCTAACCGCAAATATAACGGCTCAACACCCAACGATGCGCAGAACTATTTCAATGACCTATGGAAACGTGCAAGGGCATTGTTCGCTAAGGCTGATATTCGCCCTTATGGCTTTCGTGTTGTAGAGCCTCATCATGACGGCTGTCCACACTGGCACATGCTGCTGTTTATGGAAAAAGGTCAAGCAATCAAGGCTCGTAAAATCCTCAAGTCTTTGGCACTTGAAGACACACCAAGTGAAGTCCGTACATCATCAACCCGTTTTAAGGCAATCAGCATTGACCCCAAAAAGGGCAGTGCTGCGGGGTATATCGCCAAATACATCACCAAAGCTGTTAACGGTGAACACATCAATCAAGTGACTTGCTCTGAAGCGGGGAAAATCTCAATCGCTCCCGCTGATGCAGCCGAACGCGCATCTACATGGGCGAGTACTTTTAATATCAGACGTTTTCAGCAAATCGGTGGCCCGAGTGTGACCACATGGCGCGAACTTAGACGCCTTGGCATGGGTGAAAGCGGCAAATGTGAGGTTGCAAACTCTATGAACACAAACTTAGACACGGTTTCCCGTTACGCCCTTGAGAAAGTAAGAGCTGCGGCCGACGCTTCCGATTGGGCGGCTTTTTGTCTTGCCATGGGTGGTGTGCAGGTTAAACGTAAAGACCAAGCCGTGCGCATTCACTATCAAATCCCTGACATCGTTGACCAAATCACAGGGGAGATCAGCCGCAGTGAATCTAATAGCCCGTACTTCACCACCAAATATGGCGATATGCCAGCCAAGCGTATTTTAGGCGTTGCATGGGATTCGGTTGTGGTCATTACCCGTCGCGGTACGAACCAAGTCTTGACTGAAAAAGATATTCAATCACAGCGCAAGATAATGCTAGGAGTATCTGAATCTATCCAGAACTGGGTAGACGATGGCCGCTTTGAACAACCAAGCGTTGAAGAAATGCAGTTCCTAGAATCCTGCGCAATCGAAGACTATCAGAACATGTGTTTGTTTATGGATTACGAGGCACTTTCTGTAGTCGGTAGCGACGAAGTCGCCTTGGACTTGTGTCATTAACTGTAACCCTAAGGAATTCACATGCAACACAGCAGATTAAACGACCTACTACGGTCACAACATCAACTTATTGAAGACTATTCAAAGGAGCAATAACCATGGCCAGTATTGAAGGTGCAATCACAGACTTACAACGTGTCAACCGTACGGACGACAAAGGCGCACCGTTGCCTGAAACCGCTGAATTTAAATTTCACACTAAAAGCCCCGCGAGCATTTGGACGGTAAAGGTCACGAATGACCAAATGGCTAACGGCACATTTTCGCAGCTAGAAAAACTCCAATCCGACCCGAATGGGTGGGGTTTAAAACCTGTGCTACTCAACCTTGAATATTACGAGGGTGCAAACGTCGCACGCCAAATGGAATGGAAAGGCTTCCGCTTGAACTCGATCGCAACACAGCAAGCGAAGTAAGGGGTAAATCATGGCTACTTGCGTACAGCTCGAATATGGCGAACTCAAACCAACGCCACAATCCATAGATGATTGCACGGGCTTTGTACTGCTTGAGCCTAACGAATATCAACAATTTCTGCTTGGTTCAAGTCTCTTTGACCCAAGCGCAATTACCCAAGCTGATGCCCAGATGCTTTTCATGGCTGGCTTCAGTTTGGTCATTCTTTGTTACTTAGTCTCTTGGGGCTATGGAACAGTAATCAACTGGTTTCGGCCAGAACACGACAAACCATAAAACACACACATTAAGGAGAACATTATGGACTTTTCAGGTATCACAGGCGCAGTTGACTCAGCAACAATCGTGGCGGCAATCACTGCAATTGCAGCAGTTAAAATCGCACCGGGCGTTGCTAAGTGGGGTTATAACAAGGTAATCGGCTGGTTCCGCTAACCAACACGCCAAGTCTACAAAGCCCCTCATTACGCGGGGCTTTTTTGATCTAAACACAGAGGATTTACAAATGATATGGGGATTATGGTATGCGTCACTGGGTATCGCCTGCGCGGTTGCAGTCATTCGCGGCTTCGAATCTGAATAGGTTCGCACGGTCATTGTGGCGGTTAGCATGCTACATGCTGCGCCATCCATTAAAAACAGCATGGTTTATCGTTCGCCTGTGGTTGGTGTTGCTGTTAGGTTCAATTTGCGCGTTTGGGGTAATGGCCGCAACGGATTTAGCGACTAAATATGATGTTGGTGACGCTAAAGGTCCAAAAGTTGAAACTATCAGCGAGTATCAGTGTGACACATCGTCAACATCCATTTCAGAGGGAGAGACCGCAGGAGAAGCATGTCGTGGTGTTTGGAGTAGTTTAGCTGACGCATATGGCGCCAGTCGTTGTCATTTCAATTACGAATGGGTTAGTGACTATGAAGTAAGGGGCGTTCAGGGTGTTGAAAACTGGAAGGGAGACTGCGAACTTCGCGAGTATAGCCAGCGATTTAGTGCAAACCACGTTAGAACCATTGAGGATAGTGTTACATGCCCACCTGACGCATTCCCTCGTCACACTGCCAAATTATCAATTAGCATGCGTGATGGTATTTGGGTGCTTGATGGTGAAGCCGAAGAAATGTGCTACCGCCGATTGCAACCGAATGAAGTCCCTGAAGAACCAAAAAAATGCAGTGATTTGGTATCTAATGATGCGGGTTTCTACTCCGTTACTACGTCTAATGATAAGTATCCTGATAGCTCAAAGTTACGCTGTGTTGAGAACGGGCGCAAACCTGACGGCTCAATGGCCTATTGTGAGGTGACCGCCAATGTATGGATTAACGAGCAACAATCTGATTCACATACAATGTGGTCGCCAGTTAATGGGACGACATTCACAGGTGCGAGCTGTGGCAACGCATCCAGCCCGAATCCAGAGCCTGAATATGAGGATAAATTTTGCACCGCAACGAGAGACGGCGATATATTCAAAGTGGATTGCCCAGATAGCGCTATCGCAATCAACTGGAATCAGGTTCGTATGTTGGCCGAATCCAGCGCGCTCGATAATCAGCGCATATCCGCTATAGAGGCGTCCTTCATATCACAAACCAAACTCAATGAATTAATTCAATCAGGCACATTAAAAGGTGACCAAGGCGAAAAGGGCGAGAAAGGGGAAAAGGGAGAGCAAGGGGAGCGCGGTATAAAGGGCGAAAAGGGCCAAGATGGTGTAGACGGTGTAGACGGTGTAGATGGTGTAGATGGTGAAAAAGGCGAGAAAGGCGAAAAGGGTGAGTCTGGCACTGATGGCCTAAAAGGTGAAAAAGGAGAACGAGGGGAGAAAGGTGAATCAGGAACGGACGGCCTAAAAGGTGAAAAAGGTGATAAGGGTGACAAAGGCGAAAAGGGCGCTGATGGTGTTGATGGTGAGAACGGCAAAGACTGCTCTGTTATTGCCACGCCTGATGGGGCGAGTATCGTTTGTGCTGAGACCTCAGCGACGTTAGAAAATGGCAAGTCATGCACTACCGTAGCAGGTCCTAAAAAGGGCGATGCTAAAATTATTTGTGAGGATGGCACTGAAACCGATATCAATGGTGTTGACGAAGACGGCATTATTGCTGCTATTGGTGAGACCAACAAAGAGCTGAAAAAACAAACTGAACTACTCACCAAAATGGCCGAGTATGACGGTGAAAAACCAACGCTAGATTTAGAAACCAAGCCCGATGCGTGGACTGAAATCGCGGAATTTGATTGGGAAGAAGAGAATTTTGGGACGGTGCTTGAAGAACACGTTACCGAAATGAAAAAAGAACCCATCTTCGAGGCCGTCAACGGCTTTTTCCAAACCTCATTTGGTGGTTCATGCCCTACATGGTCAACCAACGTTCGAGTCTTAGACGCATCTTTCGAGGTATCAATTGACCAATTTTGTAGTCCTGTGGTTCAGGATATTTTACCGCTCATTCGAGCAATTCTAATGCTGTGCGCAGCGTTCTTTGCATGGAGGATAGCAATTGAATGATTTTATAGATTGGCTAATCGCCACATGGCAAGCACTGGTTGAATGGTTTTATGGTGTCTGCCTCTTTGTAATTAATGCCATGATGTGGCTGTCATTACAGGTATTTTCTCTGATTTTAGAGGGCTTCAGGCATGTGTTTTCAATGATAGAGCCACCTGATTTTATCCAAGGCGGGATTAGCGGTTTTTCTAGCGCTATCCCTAATGATGTCGCGTATTTGCTCGGGGTAACGGGGTTTGCTGATGCGCTGGCGATTATCGGCCTTGGCTATACATTCCGACTCACCCGAAAATTATTAACACTATTCCAGTGGTAAGGACACAGCAATGATTATTTTCCATGAGGGTTTGCCAGGCTCTGGCAAAAGTTACGAAGCCATTGTTAAGCACATTATTCCCAACCTCGAAAGAGGTCGTAAAGTGTATGCTCGACTCAATGGCTTTAACTACGACAAAGTATCCGAGCTGACAGGTAAGACGGTCGATGAGCTTAAAGAACTCTATACCGAAATTACTGAAGAGCAAGTTACTGAGGTCTATAGTCACGTGGAAAATGATTCATTGCTGGTTATCGACGAGCTACAAAACTTTTTTCCGTCTGGGCGTCAAAAGCTCAGTGATGAAATGACCAAGTTTATTGCCGAACACCGCCATAAAGGGATGGACATTGTGTGTATGGGTCAAGCACTGGCCGATTGCCACACAACATGGAAGCGACGGGTTGAGCGCAAAATCACGTTTCTAAAATTATCTATGGTCGGACTCGATAAAAAGTACAAATGGGAAATGTACCAAGGCATGTTATCGGGTGAAAAAAGCGATGTGGTGTTTAAGAAAATCAAATCGGGCACGGACACCTACGACCCTAAATATTTTGGCTCATACCTTAGTCACCAACAAGACACCAATAACAAAGACGTCTATCAAGACGATAGGGTAAATCTGTTTAAGTCAAAGAGCTTTAAGCTTTATTTGCCGTTATTCATCGGTATTTTTGCTTACGCCATTTACTATCTATCGAGTTTGTTTAGTGGTGAAACACAAATCGTTGATGACAAATCCAAACAGGCCAGTGAGCAAACGACGCCAAGAACCGACACAACATCGACCGAGACGAATACCAATCAGGCAACACCCAAACCTAAACGGGTCAATATATCGAGTGACCCAAAACAACGAATGCGTGAACTCATACAAACAAACCGCGCTTACGTTACGTATTCGGAAATCTACAAAGGCCAAATTGTTGAGCTAACACTGGTCGTTGAAACCGAATCCAAACAGCTCATTGATAGGTTTAATCGCAACGAACTATTGATGCTCGGGTATCGATTGCGAAACACAGAAATAGGTATCGAGGCATACATTGGGGAAACGTTAGCGGCCATTTTTAGGTATAAACCGATGGGCGATATATTCAATCAAATCCCTGATGATGCTGCATCGAAGTTGTACTCAGAGTAACGGCTAACGGAAGCGCCCAAAAAAGCGCAATTCAGCTTGTCTGAATTTCGCTTTTGGCGCTTCCCAACCGAACACCACAAACCAATTCACGCTACATCAACAAGGGCAACATACATAGCCCGTCACTGGTGACACATGAAAACACGTAATCAACGTTATGAACAAAAGCAAAAGGATAGGGGGCTTAACAAGGTTACGCTTTGGGTTCCCTGCCAATCAGAGGTCGAAATCAGACAAATGGTCGAATTCCTAACCGAGAACCCCGACCATATCCCATACATGGCAAGGAGCTTAAAAACTGGCAAGATGCGAAAGATCACCTAAACCACCACACCAAACAAAACCTATTCATGGAAGTCAAAGCTAAGGGGATTATTAAGGGGCGTGCCCCTTGATGGTTAACGCAAGCACACTCCGTTTTTACCTGTTCACAAAACTTGCCATGCGCGCAGAAAAAATATTTTTGAACTATGGCAATGTACCGCCCTGATGAACAAATTGCGGACTTTCAAAAAACAAATGTGGTCACGATGTGGACACTTTGCTTCAGGCGTAAAAAAACCAGTTAAAGAAAATCTCTCTAACTGGTTGATTTAAAACGCTAAAATTTGGTGGAGCTGGGGGGATTTGAACCCCCGTCCGGAAAGCGTCGACCTTCGGTCCTACATGTTTAGTATCGTCTTTTGGTTAACCTTTAAATCTCGGACGAACACGATAAGTAAAGGCGAGGCCGCTTAGTTTTAGCCCTTCAACCCCGGCCAGGGTTTCCGTAGCGATCTTGTGTAGGGTGACACTCCAGAACCAGATCCACAAGAATATCATGGAGGAGTGCTAGCGGGCTATTATGCCGCTAGAGCGTAGTTATCGTCGTTTGCGATTACTTTAAATACGGCTTTTTTACGAGGCCAGCCGCACCTCGACATGCACCTTAGGCTTCTTGAATCCCGTCGAATCCTAATCAGCCCCTGAATAAATTCAGTACTGTTAGTGTCTATACATCTAACTATGTCTCGCATTATACATAGGATTAATGTCATTACAATGGCTTATCATGCCATTTGCTGATGATTTAACGAAGCAGAGGCGTGTTTGATTAATTACTCACCGATTGTTGAACAAGACCGTAAGTGTTGAATATATGCGACTAAGCACTTGCAAAGAATCGTCCTTTGCCACCATATTGATAGTTCTCTAAAGTATTGAGCAGCTTTTCAGAAAATTGAATTTCTGTTTCTGAACGGCCACTCCGGCGGGCCTCTCTTAAGCTGGCTTTTTGTATGGCGATAACGTCGATTTTTTCATTCTCGGCTTGTGAAATGTCGGCAGGAGAGGGGAGTCCACTCCTCTGACTTAGACCTTGCTCAACAGCAAAATAATGTAAAGAAAGCGAAGCATGCTGCCCTAAATCCAATATTCCTTCGTCATACAGCGCTTTGGATGCTTGAGAAAGCTCTTTTTTGGTGATGTGGGTAAAGTCGAATTGCGCTTCTTTGGTATGGCTATCTGTTGCCTCTGACGCTGGCAAAACGCTTCCCTTCGCTTCATTTTCGATTGATTGCGCGCGTCGCACCTGAGCCTGAGCCTGATTATATAGCATTGCTTGGTGTTGAACTTTCATTTAGCAAATCCTTCTGAAATATGTATAACAACTTCAGCAAGGTTTATGCCCAAAAGTGGCTCAACAAACCTAGGATATTGGTTTGGTTTAATATTATGGGTTTAAATCTATGTACGTAGAGGGAGCAGTTGGGCATATAGCCCGTAGCAGCGACTTTACGTCGCGAATCTTTTAGGTTAGATATCTTTAATTGGCTTTACAGTTCCTATCGCGGGATAAACCCGCTGCTACGAGGCTGGCGTAGCTGTGACTTTACGTCGCAAATCTCTTAGATTAGATATCTTTAATTGGTTTTACAGTTTTAGGCCGTACACATTGATCCGCCCATGAAGCGCTTCGGCCGTCCAACTCGTAGCAGCGACTTTATGTCGCGAATCTATTTTGTCTCAAGACGGGTTTCAACCTATTAGACAGGGTATCTCCAAACAAAAAAACCAATCTATCCGTGAGAAAAAACGGATAGGTCTCAATCCCCTATGTGTGCGGGGTGTAACTTAATGTTCTCGTGAAGCGTGGTTCCCAATTCGAGGTCTCAATCCCCTATGTGTGCGGGGTGTAACAACAACACTCAGTTAACTTAACGTCCATTGCGCGGTCTCAATCCCCTATGTGTGCGGGGTGTAACTATCAACGGCACCGTGGTATCAGGGGAAACGTATGTCTCAATCCCCTATGTGTGCGGGGTGTAACTGTAGTTACGCAAGAAGTTAATAACTTTATCGATGTCTCAATCCCCTATGTGTGCGGGGTGTAACTGCCAGCGCCAAAGCGACTATTTTTAAAGAGCGAATCAGCGGTTTTCCGCTAGATATGGTCATTGTACTGCTATTTTTGATCTTGTGCCACGGGTCATTTTGTAAACTATAAGGTATTCACCAAGTTAACTTGCCGCTAGCTGTGTGGAGTTTTGATGAGAACCTCAGGCTAGCGATAAAGTAAGATCAAAGGCTGGATCATACACGCATTGTTGAGGGGGAGGGGGCATAACTCGTAGCAGCGACTTTACGTCGCGAATCTTTTAGATTAGATATCTTTAATTGGTTTTACAGTTCCTATCGCGGGATAAACCCGCTGCTACGGGGCTGGTGTTGCTATGACTTTACGTCGCGACTCTTTTAACTTGCTTGGTTTGAGGAGGTGAGGGCGATGCCTGATGGAACCAGCTACAGGGATGTATTACCACTCAGTTTTAAATGTTGGAATAAACTAAAAAGCTTTCCAGTTTTAGGCCGTGCACATTGATTCATCCATGAAGCGCTAACCGCTTCGGCCGTCCAAGTCGTAGCAGCGACTTTACGTCGCGACTCTTTTAACTTGCTTGTTTTGAGGAGGTGAGGGCGATGCCTGATGGAACCAGCTACAGGGATGTATTACGGCTCAGCTTTAAATCGCTGTATAAACTAAAAAGCTTTCCAGTTTTAGGCCGTGCACATTGATTCGTCCATGAAGCGCTAACCGCTTCGGCCGTCCAAGGCCTCAGTTTCAACCCTAGCCAAGCTGCGAGCACTCGCTTGTCTCGAGACGGGTTTCAGCCTATTAAACGGGGTATCTCCAAACACACCAGAGTGGAGTATGAATGAGAAAATGCAATTGTCTTAATCCCCTATTAAACGGGGTATCTCCGAACAGTCAAGTGGCTGCCAAAGGTGTCTATGTTTATGAGTCTTAATCC
This sequence comes from Pseudoalteromonas sp. XMcav11-Q, assembly GCF_040104525.1. Lineage (NCBI taxonomy): Bacteria > Pseudomonadati > Pseudomonadota > Gammaproteobacteria > Alteromonadales > Pseudoalteromonadaceae > Pseudoalteromonas > Pseudoalteromonas sp. XMcav11-Q. The sequence goes on along the minus strand of NZ_JBECOX010000005.1, from coordinate 63,257 downwards.
CCTGTTAAACGGGGTATCTCCGAACTCTATTCACCCTGGCTGTAATGCTGATCTTGACGTCTTAATCCCCTATTAAACGGGGTATCTCCAAACAGACCTTTCTAACACTGACGTTTTGATGGTTCGGTCTTAATCCCCTATTAAACGGGGTGTCTCCAAACCAAATAAATCGTTCATGGTGATGAATGCAAAATGTCTTAATCCCCTATTAAACGGGGTGTCTCCAAACCTTCTGGCAATGCCAGAAGGCTACCTTTTTATAAGTCTTAATCCCCTATTAAACGGGGTGTCTCCAAACGGGCTATCATTATAGCCCCCATTATGAGGATTATAAGTCTTAATCCCCTATTAAACGGGGGGTCTCCAAACTACAAAAGCTTAACTTCCAAGAAACTGAAGAACGTCTTAATCCCCTATTAAACGGGGGGTCTCCAAACCCTTGCAGTGTTGACGCCTTGTGTGGCGTGGCCTGCAGCGGTGGATAATACATAGTTTTACCAGAGTTATTAAAATAGTCAATAGCTACTGACATTTGTGCGATTTAGCTTACGGGCTATTGCATAAAACCGATAAAGTTCAATGGCTTCAGAACTTGCGGTTTTTAGCGTTTTTGTCTGTTCCGATGAGTTTGTCATATTACGTCATGGGTACAGTGATAATGTGATGTTTTTAAAGAGCAAAATCGATTACAGTCCACAGCTTATAACGTGAGCAAGTTTTATGTGGTCGAATTTTGTGGATAACAGCAAGTGTAGTGCATTAGAAGGTAAAAAGCGTGTAAACCTTTTATTCTTTTTGGTTATGTTGACTGGTCTTTAATAACTCAAATATAGCTCGTTGTGTGTGCTTTTAGGCCAACTAAATACTTGTACACAGTGTAAAATAGGGACTTGTATACAATCTTGCTAACCTACTGAAGTTTCAATGCTTATTGTTATGTCAGTAGGCTCGGGTTAGCGGCCAACTACTATCCTAACTAAAACGCACGTGCTAGTTAAGTACTTGCGCCGGAATGTGTTGAGCGTGATGCTAAGGTAGGTGGTTATGGATTGGCTTGCACTTGCTTGATACCTGCACTGTAGTTGTTTACGACCTTGTCATTGTTTATGTACTGCATAGCGCAATTGTTGTGTAGGGTCGCAAGGCTACCACCAATGCTGGCGGTAACTTGACCACCGGTTACATCCACCCGAATTTTCTTTTCGTCATGGCACTGCAATCGCGCTAGATCAATCTCATAGTCAAAGGCATCATAGTATTGGCGCATATTGTCTTTGTTAACGGCTTCTTTATGGATGGTAACAATAAAATTGTTTTCGGGGGCATGAGGATCTTGTCCGTATTGGGCGAGCCAGCGTTGATAAATATGAATTTGCTTCACCTCGTCATACATGTGCTCTCTTAGTTGCTCACTTGGAACGAGCACGGCTTGCTGTAATCCACCTATATTTGCTTTGAGTGCGCGCAGGGTTTGTTGCCAGTTCAGGCGATAATTATCGAGCATGGTAATATCTTTTTGCAATGTGCCACTAAATTGGGCTTTTTCAATCCAATGTACTTGTTGCTGCTCATCAACTTGCCTTTGGTATAACGTAAACACACCGCCATGCTCACGTATTTGATAGCCAAACGAGATGGGCGACACTGCCATAATTAGGATCTCGGCTTTGGGTAGGTCATTGGTGCTAGACAAGTCACGCACGCGGATATAATCAAAGGCTAAAAACGCGGTTAAGGTGCTAAATGCAAAAAAAGCGACAATGGCATAAACCAGCGCAGAGAGAATAAACTGCTCTTTGTTGTAAAAATAAAAAAAGCTCTGATCGCCAATCCAGGCTAGGCTGACAAGGGATAAGGTACCAGACAAAAAGACCCCCGCGTTTTTGCTTGAGATCTTTTGTTGGAAAAACTTGAGTCTATTACGGATCATGGCATTTCCTTAATATCATACTGGGTTACATTTGCATCGAGTGTTTCCATTTGCGTGTGCGTTAATTCTTTGCCTCTGAGCTCTTCTGGTAGAGTTAGGTTTAAATGAAAATAAAGTGCTCCTTTTTTGCAGCACTGCGCCGCTAGGTTAACGGGCAGGGTGCCATATACTTCATCTCCCGCTTGGATCTCGTTAATATTTAAATGGGTGATAAAACGGTCTATGTGAAGATGTTGCTTAGCCCATTGAATTGCACCACTATGGCGGCTGATAAAATAATTCATGATGAGATCACCTCTATTCGTTCAAGTGGTAGTGCGACTTTGTAGTACAAGCTATCTCTTCTGTTGTAGTTGACTTTATTAATGCCTAGCTGGTGTAGAAAAGATTGTCCTAGCTGCTTTGCTATGGCTTTGTTTAGTAGTGAGACTTTCTCTGTAAAAAAGGCGCTCGACATTCCTTGCCCTAAACTGTCTTTTTTAAATGCTGACGCTTTTAAGTCATCCATACTAAATTCGTCTTTGATAATACTGTTTAGCTCGGCAAAAGAGTCACCATACTCTTTACTTCTTTGTTTTGGGGAAACAACACTTCCACCTTGTTGTTCTTGCATGGTTAAAAACCACCAGTAAAAAGTTAATACAGAAGGAGGAAGTTCTACTATGTGGTTTTCAATTTGTAGTTGCCTGTTAAAAACATCAATAACCAATGTATATTTCTCATGGGCCAAATTTAAAATCTCTACGGCTTGCGTGTAGCTTGCTTGGCCGCTGAGCAGACTCTCTGGCAACTCTTGACGTAATCTAACAAATGGGATAAGCGCTAAGCTAACGTTGGCATCTTTAGCGTCTTCGGTGCGACCAAGTCGGGTGTGGATCGCTTTTGAGTAGGGGGTTGGGTAATAAAACTCGCTACTTTCAAATGGTTCGTCTACTAATACATGGCTTAAAGTATCTTGATGTCGGCCATATAAACTCATGGCGTATCCCAATAAAAAGGTCATGGTTTTTCTACCGCCAGCAATAGAGGCATGCACGGTTTGCTCTGGCTTTTCGGTTTCTTGTTGAACCTTTTGAGTAATAAAGTCGGCTAAGGCTTGATGTTCAAGCTCGGTTCTTGCGTCTTCTAGCTGATTTCCTTGGTTATCTTCAATCACAAAAATATTGTCTTGGGTAAAGGTAATCGAGGGCAAATTATAGTCATTGATGAGTTGCTGTAGCATCGGTGGTTGCCCGTCTTGGCCGAGCATCAGGTTAAGCCAAATTTCTTTTTTACCTCTTGTTGTGGTGATGACTTTGACTTCGTCTATGGGTTGTCCTTTTTTGTAAAAGGCATAAATGGATTCAGTGATCACCTGAGGTGACATGCCTGTAACGGCAAGCAGTGTGTGTTTCATTGCTATTCTTCCTCTGTTTGTTCAAATACCACAACGGCATGCTTTAGGGCATCTTGTATTTGTGCCCAGCTTTGTTGTTGCCACATATTTTTATCACCGGGCACGGCGATGTGAAGCACGATGCTGTGGTTGAACACGCCTTGCTGTTTTAATTCATTGTTACTTATGTGTATTTCAAATAATGCGTAGCTGCCGCTGAGTTTTTGGTCGTTATTGTAGGGGTTGGGTTTGTGGTTATTAATGATTCCTGCTTGCTCTGCCATGCTGGGCGCATTTAAGTAAGCACACACGCTTTGCGCTGTACCAAGCGGAGAGTTGAGGCAGTGCCCTTGATTGGTAAAGGTAATATGTTGCACGTTTTTAGTCGTATAAGAAAAGTCGCGGTGCTTTTCTGGTATGCCAAATTGACTAAGCAGGCCATGACGATATTGATGATAGGCAACAGGGCTTTGGAGGTCGCTCAGCTTGTAGGTTGGGCAGGTGTTGTAGTTGGCTGGGCAATCTTGCTTTTCTACTTGCTGTAAACTGCCCCAATACGTGAGTGCAGCTTGGGTAACATAATTACTAGGCTGGTGCGATTTGTTATCCACAAACCAAGATTTACGTGGAAACAGCGCACGTTTTAATGCATCCCAATGACTTAAAAAGACTTGGTGGCAAGGCGCGATTTGAGCACTGCATACTCTTGCTAAGTCAACTTGGTTTGGCCGATACGCTTTGCTTTTTTGGTATGGGTAACTGGTGCTTTCACAGCCGTTTATTAGCGCTACTAGCGCCAAGATTACATAACTTGTTTGTTTCATTATATCGCCTCCTGCTACTCAGTTTGACTAAGTTAGTTAACTCCATTTTGTGCTGAAATTAGGTTTCACAAGTTTGTGAAATCCCTCTCTGCATTTTCATCTTTTATGCTGTGTGATACCAATTGGCCTTAATACTTGCTCAATTTGAAGGAGTAAATCTGACGCTAACGGCGTTAAAAATTTCTTATTTAGAGTAACTAAATAGCAAAATTTTTGCCTGGTTATCGACAAGATTTTCTCGCCTCAAAGTAGACCACTTAATTAAGCAAATTGGTATTGAGAGATTAAGGTGTCGCGTTTTACCAGTTGCGCCCATGTCGCCCAGCAAATTAATGCGGTCTTTCTCTTGGCGTTACATTTGGTATTACTTTATAGCGAATGTGACGTGATTGAAAAGTTTAAATTTATCAACAGGTGAATATAAAGGATTTAGCATGTTAAAGACTTCTTTTAGTAAATTGACTTTAGTTTTGGCTATCACTACCGCACTGAGTGCATGCGGTGGCGGTTCAAGTTCTACAACACCGGTAAATAACGGTGACAGTAGCAATGGTGACAACAGCAATAACGGAGATAACACAGATACACCCACGGCACTAGACAGTCACACCGTGACAGTACCTGGTTACCAAAGTGTACGCGTATTTATGGATGTAAATGGCGACTTAGCGATGCAGGCTGATGAGCCGAGTGGTTTAACGGCAGAAAACGGTAAAGTCACGCTAGATGTTAAAGATATAGACGACGAACAAAACTATCTGCTCGTCGCTAACTTTGTACCGGGGGTCACTAAGCGGGCTGATGGTCAGCCTGCGGTTCAATCTGCTCAGCAACTTATCGCGCCGCCACTGGCCAGTGTGATTTCGCCCTTGTCTCATTATGTTGCAGATAAGCTTAAGAGCGGTGGGGAGTTGGCTGATGCCGTCGCGGCTGCGGCGAGTGATATTGGGTTGAGCCAATTAGATATCGCTAAAGATTATATCGCTCAGTCAGACGAGGCGCTAATGGCTATCTCAACGGCATTTCAAAAGGTGTATTTTAGCGACCTTGCAGCGACTGAAAAACCACTCGCCGCCAAGCAAGTGGCTGCGCTTATTAAGGCATGGAAAGACGCACAAAACCCGCTCGATTGGAATGCTCTTGAAGTGGTATATCAAAACGAACAATGGCAAATCGCACCGACCAATCCTGGCGATATTGCCGCAGATAAGCTAAGCCATTGGGGCGAGCTACCAAAACCGGTGGATGGCAATAGGCCAACATATCTATGGAAAAACGACAGCAAAGACACCTTTGTTATATTAGCCAGTGCAGCAGTCACGGAAGCGCCATTGGCCTACACTTTTGACCCAGCGCTTGGCGAAAATGCGCTGGTAAAAAGTGATGCTTTAACTGAGCATCTTAACCAGTTTAAAGAGAGTACACAGTTAGGTGAACGTTTGCGGGTACACCGAAGTGAGTCAAACCGAGCTGGTGGGATAGTGACCGTAAAAACCCATGTAAAAACCATTGAGCTTGATGGTGAGGCACCTAATTATCAACATATTGAAAAGCAATATCAGTTTGATCAAGCGCTCAATTATAAAGGGGTCGAAGGGATCATTCAGTCTATTGAGGTGATACAACCTTGGCTTGAATCACCTTGGGCGTTAGTGCATGTTGCTCACGATAGTGATGGTAATGGTATTTATATCGGTGGTTACGTACTTATGCGCATTGTTGAAGAGTCGCTTGTTGCTAACACCGGCTTAAATGAAGGGCAGTTTTATGAGTATATCAATCGCATGGAAGCTGAAGGTCATATAATTATTGGCTTGCCAAATGACCAGAGTGAAGAGCTTGATTGGTATGCGCTCTCGGAAGCAGGTGCCAAAGTAGTTGTGCAAGGCGACTATCCGATGAAAAACATGACGCTCAGAGGCACAGCGAAAGACAACAAGGGAAATCAAACCTGGTGTTTTGATTATAACGAGAGAACGTTATGCCGCTTTTATGACAAAAACAGCGACACCTGGCAGGCACCATTTTTACTTGAGCCGCAGTTTGGTAACTATACCTATCGCCAAGCCAATTACTTGAGCCTTGACTACAACCCTGCTGGCGTATTAGCGGTTGCCACTGAAGGTTATGATACCACTTCCATTGTTGGACAATACTATCCCGACTCAAATACGTGGTATTGGCAGGAAAAAGTTGGGTTTTACAACTTAAACGATGATGCACATGTACAGCTTGATAACGCAGGGAATTGGCTATTAAAACTAAGTGTTGGATTGGGTGCGCATCTCAATTTTATTGCACCGCAAAGTGAATATAAATCCATGTTAGAAGAAAGCGCACAAGGAGTAGGGCCATTGCTGCTTGACTCGGGCGCAGGGATTTACATTAATTATGAGCGTACCCGTGAGCAACAACAAGTCTATTTAGTGCACGGCGAGTAGTTGCGGTTTGTACCACACAAAAGCGGCGCACTCGCCACCGCTTTTGTGTGTTTGTAGGGGTGATAAACGCAGCGCCAACAAACGCTGGATATGTTGCCTTTTGTGTTTACGCTCCGCGCAACCAGTTGCGTAGTCTATCTTTAAGTTGGCCAAGGTCGTCTTCGCAGATCAGGCCAATTTCTAGTGCTTTGGCGCGCAGTCTTTCCGAGGTTCTAATGCCTTGGTAGCTCACCAGTAGGCCTCTTGCTTGTACGCCGCCAAATAGCTCGCTAAGGGAATCAAGTTTGTATATCACTTGGTTGCCTTCCCCTTTACTAAACTTTTTGGTTTTGCATTCAATGAGGTGAAGTTTATTGTTGGCGAGCGCCACAATGTCTAGCTCGTTATTGACATAGCCTTGCCCCACGCGACGTTTAATCGCAACGCCTTGGGCGACATCTTGTAAAATCGTGAGTTCTTTTTTTAGGCTGAGGAGGGTGGCGTAAACATATTCTTCTAGCCAGCCACCGTTGGCAAAAAAACGAGCGCCTTCATTAGCAAACTTTAATTTGTCGTCTTGCCTTGTGGCGACGTTAGCATCTTCTAAATCGTCAATGAGTGTTTGCAAACTTGGGCTATTCATTTGGCTGCGACTCAAAGGCTCACTGATAAGTGCATTATCTTCGCTGCTGGCAGCGAGGTAGTTGAGCTGGGCTAGAGCATGGCTAAAATCTGTTTGACTGGTTGCCCATTTGGCGCCGAGCTGGCGATAGCGAATATCAACGATCCCCTCATTTGCAATTTCGGTGATATCGCCGTCGATGAGGTTAAAAAAATCGCGTATCTTTAATTTATCGGCAAGGATGGTGTTGACTCGCTCTGTTGGTACAAGCCAGTGAAGTTCGTCGCGTTCGGGTTCAATGATAAAACATTCTATTGGATAGGCGCGGATCACCTCATACATCGCAAGTAAGTGTTGGCGGTCGCCGCAACTGGCATTAAACACAAATTGAGTATCTGGTTGTTCGCTAATTAGGGTATCAATGAGCTGGTGGAAGCTGTCGATTAAGGTGTCACTATCTCGGCTGGTAGGAATAAAGGCATGATGTACTTTTACCCCTCTTGGCCCCAACACTCTTTTAATATCTTCAAGGTTTTGTTGTTGTTGAGATTCTATTAAATAGAGTATTTCATCCGAGTCGATATTGTGGTCGAGTACAGGTGTAAGCGTGTTAATAAAGTTAGTGTCGATAAAACTAAGGTGTACGTGCTTTGTCATGACTGTCCGTAAAAGTTATGTCCTTCATGAAAGATGAAATTACCCTATAAAACGGCAAGTGTAAAACAGAGTAATACTTAGTTATGAATTTGCCGCCATTTGGCGTGAAATCCCAAAGTTTGTCTAAAGTTCTGCACTGTAAAGTCGATAAATCTAAGGAAAATAATAAGTTGTACTTTTAATGCACGGAATGATTTACATTCATTTATAATTTGTAGCAGTTCAGGCAATGTTAAGCTTAACAATTTGGCGAAGTTATGCTCAAATGAGTTCGCTGCATTAAAAATAACAACATAACAATAAGATCATGCATACTTTTCAGGGTTGATGAATGTCATTATTTCGTTTTGATGAGGATGAGGGCTATGTCTACTTGCTCTCTCATCCAGTGGAATCCGGATTTCCGGCGAGCTCGTCTCAATTGATAGAGATGATTGAGGAGTCGCCATATGCGGATTTTGAAATCATTCATGCCAATATAGGTCAATTATTCGCTGCTAGTGAGACGCCCGAGCAGGACTCGCTGATTGTGGCTCGCGCTATCGATGCGTCTATTTCTGTGCGTATTGAAGAAGGCAACATGCTTGCTGAAGCGAGAGTAACCACAGCCCGAGGCGGTAAGTTGGTTTGTATGAACAAAGCCAAACAAGCATTAAAGCAAGCTGGTATTAAAAAAGGTGTCAGTGGCAAAGCCCTCGATAATCTTCTCGGTCAGCAGTTAGAACTCCCTCCTGGACACACTTACAATGGTATTGTTGCGCATGGTCAACGAGCCAAAGATGGCAATGACGCACGGTTTGTGCGCCTGTGTATGACAGCGCAGGACAGAGTGCTCAGCCCGCAAGAATCGAGCGGCGGTAAAGTCGATATGCGCAACTTAGGTGCTATCATCACCGTAAAGCCGGGCAGCCCATTAATGAAAAAAGTCCCGCCAACTGAAGGCGAGCCGGGCTATACCGTGTTTGGTGACGTGATTGACCCTAAACCAGGCAAAGACGCGCCACTTGAGGTGTCAGAAGGCACCAAGCTCGATCCCAACGATAAGAACCTGCTTATTGCCGATTCAAAAGGCGTGCCTGTAGCCGTTCCTCGTGGCATGCGTGTTGACGATGTGCTGTGTTATGAAAACATTGATGTGACGACTGGGCATGTTGAGTTTGATGGCAGCGTGATTGTGAGCGGTGATATTAAAGATGGAATGCGTGTTAAGGCTTCGGGCGATATTACTGTTATTGGCTTTGTGGAATCGGCCATTCTTGAAAGTGGTAGCGCGGTCACGATAATGCTTGGCACCATTGGTCGTAAGCGCACCGAAGGCGAACCTTTTTCGTGCTCGATTAAAGCAAAGCGCAGTGTTTCGTTAGGCTATGCGCAGTACTGCCGAATTGAAAGCGAACAAGATATTCTCATTGAACGTCAAGCCTTGCATTGTGACTTGGCTTCCAAGCGTTTAATCAAAATCGGTAAAGGTGAAACCCCCAGAGGCAAGCTGATTGGCGGAAATGTATTGGATGCCATGCGTATTGAAACGGGTGAACTTGGAGCACCATCAGGCACAAGAACGCGTATTTCATTAGCCCAAGATTGGGATAGTTTGCACGATAAGCACCGCGAATTAGTGGAGCTGGAAAAGGTGTTGGCGTCCAAAGTCATCGATATTAAACAAGCTATGAATAAAGCACAGGCGTCGCCGCAATCGCAAAAACGAGATGCATATCTTGCCAAGCTGCAGCACAGCGAAATGCAAATCAACAAACACTACGGCCGTAATCAGCGTAACATCGGGTTAATACAGCAAAAAATACATCGATTAGCACGCTTGAGTCGAGTCACTGTTAATGAGCTGATGCACCCCGGAACTGAAGTGAAAATAGCGAAAGACACTAAACTGTTTTCACGAATTTACCCGCCTAATTTCGTTAAATTGCATGAAGGTAAGATCATGCAGCAGTTTACGACTGCCAAAACCGCAGAAATAGCTTAAAAACGAGCATTGATAAAAATGCCAGCTGGATTTGCTGGCATTTTTATTATTCGGTGTCGGTTGTTGAATCAGGTTCTGACTCGGCTTCAGGCTCTGGTAATGGCCAGCCACCTAATGCTTGCCACTTGTTGACTATGTAGCAAAAGAGCTCTGCGGTGCGCTCTGTGTCGTAAAGTGCACTGTGTGCTTGACTGTTATCGAACTCGATACCTGCTGCACGACATGCCTTTGCAAGCACCGTTTGCCCTAGAGCAAGCCCGGCAAGTGAAGTGGTGTCAAAGCTGACAAATGGGTGAAAAGGTGTGCGCTTTATCTTGTTACGCTCAATCGCTGCATTTAAAAAACCGTGATCAAAAGCGGCATTATGGGCAACGACAACGGAGCGCTGACAGCCCGCGGCTTTTTGGGCTTTACGCACGGCTTTGCAAATTTCTTTCAGCACTTCATCTTCTGCAACTGCGCCTCTAAGTGGTGAAAATGGATCAATGCCATTAAAGTCAATCGCAGCTTGCTCAATATTTGCGCCTTCAAAAGGCACAACATGAAAGTGTACTGTCTGATCTAAGCTTAATACCCCGTCATCGTCCATTTTTAACATACTGACGGCAATTTCTAGTAGGGCGTCAGTATCTTTATTAAAGCCAGCGGTTTCCACGTCGATAACTACAGGAAAGAAGCCGCGAAAGCGTTTTGAAAATAGCGTTTGCTCGGTATCAGACATAATCTTCTTGGTTTGTGAAATTTAGCGGCCTATTATACTGATACCTCGACAAGAAGCGAGCAGCTTGAGAGCGCTTAATATGGTACATTTATTGCTTAACTCTAAATAGCGCGAATTGGTAGAGATAAGCTCTAGTTTTTGGCGTGTTGAGCGCATGTAGATTAATGGTTGATGTTGTGAGGTGTGGGGTGATCAAGTTATATAAATCAGTAGGTTGGGTTGGTATATCGTTATGCGCCATTACCTTTAATAGCGAGGCTGCAATGCGGCAATACGCTGCCGAAGCTGATTCATCACATTGGAATGTTGACCAAAACAATCGCTTGAGTTGTGCGCTTAATCATGAAGTTCCGTATTACGGTGAAGCTATATTTTCAAGTAATGCCAGTAAAAATAAAGACTTAACCTTTAACCTTGATATGATGGTACGTCCTGAAAGTTACGATTTTGCAGGACTTGAATCGGTGCCACCGCTTTGGCGAGCCGGCAAACCGGCAAGAAGCATCGGGCAAATGAAATTACTGAAAAAATTTGACGGTGAACTTGAAAATGACGTCGCGTGGCAGTTGCTGACTGAGCTTGAAAAGGGCTACTTTCCCACTTTTTATTATAAAGATTGGCACAACGACGTAGATAAAATCTCAGTTTCTTTGTCGTCAGTAAACTTTAAACAGGCATATTGGGCGTTCTTACAATGTCGCGATAACTTGTTGCCATACAGCTTTGAAGACATCGCTTTTACGGTGATGAATTACAAGAAAAATTCCAGCGAACTGACAAAGTCGTCACGCAAACGCTTGGATATGATCGGCGAATATCTTAAAAATGACTCGAAAATTGAGCAAATTTATATTTCGGCCTATAGCGATAGTTATGGCGGCCGTGATACCAACCTGAGATTGTCAAAGAAACGTGCCGAGGCGATTAAATCATATATGGCGAGCTTAGGGGTTGAAGAGAATAAGATTATGACTGACGGCTTTGGCGAAAAACGCCATATTGATACCAACGACAATGCTATTGGTCGCGGTAAGAACCGTCGAGTCGTGATCCAAATTTCAAGACCTTGATGTTGGGGTTTTGGTTTTGTAGTGGGTTGTTGGTTAGTTGGGTTGTCGGCTTAAAAGCCGACCTACAAGCCGAGACACGGTGCTGATATCGGTTTTATTCTAATACCGTACTACATGACGCTTTTAATGCATTGGCATGGCTTAGCTGATTGTGATAGGTGATGGTAATGGGCTGTGCGGTGGTTATCTCATAAGCCAGTGCTAAATCTAATTCTACGCTTTTACTTTGCCCAGCATTTAGGGTCATAAATTCATTGGCTGTCGGCGCGAGTCGTTTCGCCATGGGTCCTTGATAATTAAGCGACTTACCATTTTGTGTTACCTCTAAAAATTGGCTCCACCAGCCTTCAAAAGGGGTATGCCAAATTAGAAACTTTTCATCATTATGGCCTGCGTTGGTAAAAGTGAAATTAATGGGGTAGGTCATACCTGAGTCGGAACCCTTACTCACACTGCATTGAATGTTACTTTGTGCATTCATCGTTGCCTCTGATTTTGTAGTTGGGGCGGTGTCGTTGCAAGCTTGGAGCAGCATAGCAGCGGTGATAATCATTAGGGGTTTCAACATACTGTTTTTGAGCCTGTTGCCACGCTCATTCCTTTTTTATTTTCAACGTAAATACTTTGCACTATGCTGAGTATTACAGTCGAATAACGAATCGCATACTCTCATGACCAAAAATAATAACAAAGAGTTCAATTCTTTTGCATCGTTTTACCCTTATTACCTCGCTGAGCACAAAAACAAAACCTGCCGTCGCTTGCATTTTATCGGCTCAACCTTAGTGCTTTTGATTTTGCTCTTTGCGCTGGTTTTTGCACATTGGTCTTTACTATGGTTGTTGCCAATCGCGGGTTATGGTTTTGCTTGGGTGGGGCATTTCTTTTTTGAAAAAAATAAGCCTGCGACATTTCAATATCCACTGTATAGCTTGATGGGTGACTGGGTCATGTACAAGGACATTATCCGTGGTAAAGTACCTTGGTAAAGGAGACTCAGTAGATAATAAAAATGAATGTAAAACAAAGTGTTATTGCTATGAGCTGTGCCGTTTTACTGGCTGGTTGCCAAAGTGTGTCAGCCACTGGCACACGCACGCTAGCAACTTTTAGTGTAGATAATACTCAGTGCTACGACCGCAAGGCGCAATCTAGTTATTTTGCCGTTGATTCTCATCACCATTTTCAGCCATTTCGGGGAGATGCGGTCCCATTTGATAAGCTCGTTACTTGGGCAGAGCGTGCGGGAGTGGTGTTTGTCAACGTTTATGGCATTGGTCAAACCTACGAGCGAAAGCCTGATTGCTTTGGTGAGCGTGGGTGCTACAGTCAGTTGATTTCACCCAGCATTCAAAATGACTTTAAAAATGCGAGCAATTATCTTAAATATGGCGCAGATAACGTGCATATTACCTTGTCTATGACCTTTGCTGACTTACACAAACCAGAGACTATTTTGCCAAAAATGGCACTACTTGAAGGCGAGTTTGGTGACTTATTTCGTTGGATGGGAGAAGTGAATTTAGTTAAAGCAGCGCATTTTGGTAATGGGCATCAAGCGGTAGAAAAAGAGACTATCGCCAAGTGGCAGCCATTTATGGCTGTGCTAAAAGAAAAGCGTATTCCGCTTGCTCTGCACGCTGACTTAGGCGATAACAACACGCCACTTAAATACTTACCTTTGCTTGAGGAAGTGTTAAAACGCTACCCAGAAAACGATATTATTTGGATGCACATGGGAGTATCAAAAGAGTTAAACCAAATTGACCCAGAGCTGCACATAAACACCATGGAGCGGTTATTCTCCCAATATAAAAACCTAAAGGCCGATCTGTCATGGCGGATTTTGTACGACTATTATTTTAGTGACCCGAAAATTCAGGGGCAGTATGTTGAATTTATTAATGCCCATGCTGAGCGTTTTTTGCCAGGCAGTGACTTCGTCGCTAGTAAAAATAAACGCTTTTTCGATTATTTAGAAGAAGTCGATATCAATAGCCGAATTCTCGCCGAACTTGATGACAATGCTTTTCGCCAGATCGCCTTAGGTCAAAACTACTTTTCGCTATTAGATTTACCTTATCGCGCGCCAGAGATTTGTATTACAGCGTCTCCTTGAGCATGGATAGCACATCGTTTACGTCTAGCTTCATCACTTTGTCGGTGTTTGCGAGCAATTGATCCGCGAGGTCTTTTTTATGGTGATGGAGCTCGACAATTTGCTCTTCAATCGTGCCTTTGGCAATTAAGCGATAAATAGTAACGGGGCGTGTTTGTCCCATTCTATGTGCGCGGTCTGACGCTTGCTCTTCAACCGCAGGATTCCACCAAGGATCCATGTGAATAACATAATCTGCCGCGGTAAGGTTCAAACCAGAGCCTCCGGCTTTGAGGCTAATTAAAAATACCTCGCCTTCACCTTTTTGAAAGGCATTCACGGCCTGCTGACGTGCTTTGCTTGGGGTGCTGCCATCTAAATATTGAAACCTGATCCCGCGTTTTTCCAAGCGAGCTTTGATAAGTTGCAAATGGCCTACAAACTGACTGAATATAAGTGCCTTGTGATTGTTCTCTTGCAGCTCGGTTAGAAGCTCATCCAATGCCGCTAATTTCGAGCTGGTTATCTGACTTTCTGCCATTAACAGTTTTGGATGACAACAGGCTTGGCGCAAGCGGGTTAGCGCTGCCAGCATTTTAAAGCGTTGTTCATTGGCACTGTCTTGCTGTGTTGACTGTGAAATTTCGTCAATGGCATTTTGGCGCAGCGCTTCGTAAAAGGTTTGTTCTTCTTGGCTCAATTGAATTGGTACATTGATCTCAGTGCGTGGTGGCAATTCAGTTAATACCTGATGCTTCATACGGCGCAGAATAAAAGGCTGGATCAGGTGTTTGAGGCCTTTACGGGCGCGGTGTGCTGCGAGCTTATCTTCATTGGCGTTTTCAATGGGAGCGGAAAACTTTTCGCTAAAGCGTTTGAGGTTACCGAGCAACCCTGGGTTTACAAAACGAAAGAGTGACCAAAGCTCGGTGAGGTTATTTTCTATTGGGGTCCCAGTGGTGATCAGCTTAAATTTGCCTCTGAGCGCGCACGCGGCTTGAGTACGTTTTGCTAAAGGATTTTTTAGCGCTTGGGCTTCATCGGCGACAATGGTTTCAAAAGCGATAGGCTTTAAGATATCAACTTCGCGCTGGAGTAGACCATAACTTAATATCACACAATCCAGTGGTTGCAAGTTGCTCAGCATCTCGGCTCTAGCATCAGAATGTGGATAGTCAGAAAAGAGTTTCACCGACAAGGTTGGAGCGAACTTTTGGATTTCTTGTTGCCAGTTGAAGCAGACCGATGTTGGCGCGATGACAAGCGTCGGGCCGACATTGGCACGGGCCAATATCATCGCCAGCGCTTGGATGGTTTTACCCAATCCCATATCATCGGCAAGGCACGCACCTGCACCCCAATGGGCAAGTCTCATTGCCCAGTCAAAGCCCGCCTGCTGGTAGTCGCGCAGCTCGGCTTGTAATGTTGAAGGAAGCGCTGGAGTTAATGCAACGGCTTGCTGCATTTTTTCGTTTTGCTCTTCCCAAGCCGGCAAGGTTTTCATCCGCATTCCTGTGGTGGCTTCAGCAATTAAAGGCGCGGCTAACGGGTGAAACTTTCCGCCCTCGGTCGCGTTATTGAGCTGGTCAAGTTGCGCTTTTAAGTCACTTGAAAGCGCGAGTACTTGCTCACCATCCAGCGCAATAAAGCGGCCATTGCTGGTGGCAACCATTTTTAGAAGCTGTTTAAGTTCGATAACTTGGTCATTATTTACTTGTAGCTCGCCGGTCATGTCGAACCATTCATTTTTCTTGCTCATGGCAAGTTGCAAATGTTGGCTTTCGAGCTTGCTACTGAGCTTAACCTTTTTGCCTTTAGGCCATCTGAGCTTGAGTGCCATAGGGCAAGGCTCTTGATTAATCACCAGCTCAAGTTCTTGCAGCACCTCTAGCGCTGCATCCATTTCGGCTAAACTTAAGCGATTATCCGTCATCTCCAAAAATAGCGGACAGTGCGTATCTAACTCATCCAATCTTTGCTGCTCAAGTAACAAGTTTCGGGTGGTGGATAAGCGCTTACCATCAATTTCGGCGCTGACAGTGGCAATACCGTGTCCTGGATGAAAAATCGGCCCTTTTTCGCCAAAGGGCATGACCACACAGTGAAAATCGAGGCCTTGATGATAAGGTTGAATGTTAATAACAAGCGCCGATTGCGCTTCGATACTATCCAGCCCAGTATCTATATCAGCTAAATCAGACTGTACATTAAGATAAGGTGCGATGGCTTTAATACTCGATAGCACCTTTTGTTTTGCACTGGTAGGCACGGTTAATCCAGACTCGCCGATAATCTCAGCGACCTGTATATGTGACTGGTTAAACACAATAAACTCGTAGTGATGCTCAGCTTGTTGAGTAAATGAGTAGGTTTGCGGTTGACCAAAATAGCTGGGTAAATTAGGAATAGAGAGTAGCAGATCGTCGCCATGTT
The DNA here is from genome assembly GCF_040104525.1 of Pseudoalteromonas sp. XMcav11-Q. Taxonomy (NCBI): domain Bacteria; kingdom Pseudomonadati; phylum Pseudomonadota; class Gammaproteobacteria; order Alteromonadales; family Pseudoalteromonadaceae; genus Pseudoalteromonas; species Pseudoalteromonas sp. XMcav11-Q. The sequence continues at coordinate 47,123 of NZ_JBECOX010000005.1, read as the reverse complement.
GACGGATGTGTAACTCGGGAGATTTCTCGGCAATGGTAATGGCTTGTTTTAAGTCTTCTTCATGGTATAGGTTGGTGGCGCCGACTGCGGCTTTTAACGCTGGAATTCCAGCAAGGGTGTAGTCCGCACGACCATTGTAGCCATAACCTGACTGTGGTGCGATGGCGTCGATCAGCTTTTTATCAGATTGGCTGATATAACTAAATTGCTCAGGGTGTTGTTTCAGTTGTTTGCAGGAAATTGGCTTACCTTTTCCCCAGCCTGTTTTACCCCGCTTTTGCTCGCGTGCTAAAAACTCAATATCAAAGCGACCTTGCCTAATTTGCCAAATCAGGCGAAATTGTTCGTCAACTTCTTGGCTGGTATTTGCGTTCGGGTTGAGCGCAATAAGCTTGTCCAGTGCCAGATCCCACGCCGTCTTTTTGGCAACAAGGTGACTAACATTAAGCTCGGGATTAAACGCAAGCGGATATTGCTCACCGTGCATTGCCAGCATCAACTGCTTTGCAAGCCCAGCAAAAAGAGGTAAAGAGAGGCGCTCAAAAATTGCGATGCAGTCGTCGAGACTGGCAAGCGCTTTGGCATCTAAGCTCTGATTACACCAGAAGTGTGCAAAGCAGTCGAGCAAGCGACCTAAGGAATAGTCAAAAACATGAGATTTCTTCAGACTTGAATAATTTAAATGGGCGCTGCTGTAGGTACTGTTTTGCGACAAGCTCTCTGCGCAGTATAACAGCACGTTATTGGCAAAGAAGTTATTATAAGGCGCTTTGCTGTCTTGGCTTTCAAACTCAAGCTGTTGAGAGAGGGTGTCAAATAATGCGGCATCATGGCTATTGGCTTGCTGCAATAACGCCAACTTATGAAACAAACCCAGTGTTCTACCTAGGTACTGCTTTTTACGTTTGGTGATTTTGTCTTTGGCTTTTAATGCTTGTTCAAAACAAACGATAATATCGTCGTGTTGTTGTAAAAAAGCAATGCTTGCCATAATTTGTGCACTATAAGCGGTTTGGATATTGGCTACCAACGCCTGAGCCTTATCCAATTGCAGGGTATAGATTTGATACTCTGCTAATAAGCAGGTCAGTAGTGGGCTCTGTGTCTTGGCTTGAACCTGTATGAGTACTTCAAGTGCATAGCTAATGCTGTGACCACCTTGTAGTAAGGTATAGAGCAAAGTTGCAAAAGCTTGATATTGCAAGTCATCAGCAAGCGCCGAAAATCCTTCAACTGAAAAAGGATAAAAATACAGTGGTAATAGCACTTGATTGGTCTTATGACACACCGCCTGTGGGTCTTTCGCCAGTTCTAAATGATTGCGGGCTTTTGGTAGTTGGTTGATAAATAAAAAGTCTCGAATGAGTCGCTGTTCATCGGCAAATTGGCGTTCCCATTCATAAGCATTCAATACAGGGATAAACTCTTCAGCAGCGTTAAGGATTGCTAAAAACTGGCCGTCAGCCATGACTCGATGGCTTAAACTGGTCGCGAGTTTTAGATTTATTTGCACTCCATCTTCGTTAAAAGTCACTAACCCGTCTGAACGCCACTTCATAATTTGGCTATGACTTACACCTTGTTCAAAGTCATTTTCGGGGATGATATCTTTTGCCACGAGTGCTTGAACTAGGCGTTTGAGTTTGATTGCTGAAACTGGTTTATAGACGACCGCCAGCACACTCAACAGCGTTTGCTCGTGCACAGGTAGGTTATGCACTTGATTGATTAGCGCTGTGATTTCCTTGTTAATTGCTGGTGGAAAGTCAAAATTCATCGTTTGGTTATAGTATTCAATTTAAGACACTGAAAACTACCATAATTTAGTCTGAACTGCCATGAAGATAAACAAAGTCAAAGTTCATTTTTCGGTTATGGTGGTTCATTCAATACACTGAAAACTAGTACTATATTTAGTCTGAACTGCCATGAGGATAAGCAACAAGAAAGGGAGGTGAGGGAGGCGATGCCTCCCTTTTGGTTAGCCTAGCATGTTATACAGTAATGCAGAAACCGCTAGCAAGCCGACGAATAGTACAAAGTAAGTGCCAATGTGGCTTTTGTATTTTTGTAGTGCCGGTACTTTAAACACGGCAATGGTTGGCATGATAAACAAGATCATCGCAATAATCGGGCCTGAGATAGCCCCCATCATGTCCAAAATACTTGGGTTTAATACGGCGCACACCCAAATAGCAACAAACATAAATACCACGCCTAGCTTGTCAGCAAGCTTGTAGCTCATACTCGTTTGCTTGGTTGCAAGGCCGTTAAAGCTTTCGCGTGCACCAAGGAAGTGGCCTAGGAAAGACGAAGTAATCGCGATAAATGCCACAAGAGGGCCAAGCATTTCAATAAATGGATTGTTATACACGTTAGCTAAATAGGATAAAACAGAGACGTTCGCCGATTTTGCTTCTTCCATTTGCTCTGGTGTTAGAGAGAATACGCAGGAGAACACGAATAGCAAAACAAACACGATCAACATAATGGAGGTCGTACGAAGAATGGCTTCTGATTTTTGAACTGCCTCACTTTTGTAGTGACGACGCTGCACGTTAGCAAAGCTAGATATAGCGGCTGCATGGCTAAATGAAAATACTACGATAGGAACGGATAGCCAAAGCAACTCGGTTAAGCTCGCAACGTCAGGCGTGCTTATCACTGGCATTTGCCAGTTAGGCACTAAATAGAGTGACAAAAACAGTAATACCCCAACCAGCGGGTAAACCAAAATAGCAAAAGCACGCAGTAGCAGCTTTTCGCCGCCTAGCATAATGGCAATCATCCCGGCAACGAGCAAACCGGAGAGTAAAATACGAGATGGCGATTCAAAGCCAAGTTGATTGACAATAAAGCTGTCGACGGTATTGGTTAGGCCAACACCATAGATAAGCAAAATAGGAAAAATAGAGAAAAAGTAAAGTAAGGAAATTAAACGGCCAGCACCTGCGCCAAAGTGCTCTTCTACTACATCCGTAAAATCGGCATTTTTTTGCTTTGATGAAAGGACGAACCGGGCCAATCCTCGGTGTGCTAAATAGGTCATAGGGAAGGCAAGCACTGTCATGATAACGAGTGGCCAAAAACCACCAATACCTATGTTAATTGGCAAGAATAAGATACCTGCGCCGACCGCAGTGCCAAATAAACTTAATACCCAATGTGTGTCGTGTTGGGTCCAGCGCCCGTCGCTGATGGTATTCATCTCCATCATCGCTTCAGAGGAATTACTCATATACTTGTTGTCCTGGATTTAGAATTATAATCGGGCGCATCATATAAAAAATGACGAAGTGTTGCATGTATAAACCGTCTACTCCGAGGAGTTATGCGGTGAAATACGTTTGTTTGACTAAAACTTGCTCAAGGTGTGGTGGGTTCTTCACCGGTTATTGTAAATCTAAGTCTGCAAATGTTCTTAATTGTTACCACTGGCAATGAATTGCTAGCCGACTTATAAATAAATTTTTATTCTAGTTTGCAAAGAGAATTAAAATAACCAAGTGGAAAAGTATGTTCAAGCTAAACTCTCTATTGCTCGCTTCAACTTTGTTGGGAAGCTTCGCTGCTAATGCAACGATTGTCGAATTTCAAACTTCTCATGGTAGCTTTCAGGTCAATTTATTTGATGAAAGTACGCCTAAAACCGTGGAAAACTTTTTGAAATACGTAGATAACGGGCGTTATTCTGATACGGTAATTCACCGCGTTATTCCAGATTTTGTTGTGCAAGGTGGTGGCTTCAAATATGAAGGAGACGTGCCTCTTGATGCCATCGCTACTTACGATGCTGTAAAAAATGAACCTAAATGGTCTAACGTAAAAGGCACTATTGCAATGGCAAAGGTAGCAAATAGACCTGATAGTGCGACAAGCCAATGGTTCTTTAATTTGGTAGACAACAGTAAAAATTTGGACGTTGACAACGGTGGCTTCACAGTTTTTGGTCAAGTGACTGGTGATGGCATGGAAATATTAGAAGCGATAGCAAAAATTCCTCGTTGTGGTAATGTGCCATTAGTTAACTTCACTGATGAACAGTGTAAAGATAGCAATAGTGAGCCGGGGGCAGCTAACTTTGTAACCATAAACGCAATTACTGTGCTGGATGATGATCCCAAATCAGCTCAAGGCTTAAGCCCAAAAGCAAATACCTTGATTGATCAAGTGCCTGATAAGCCTTCAACTGACTCTGATTCATCTGGCGGTTCAATGTTTGCCGGCCTTATGTTGCTGGCTGGTATTTTCGGATTTAGACGTAGATTTCATAGGTAACCAAGTTACTTTGGTTGCAGATGCTAACGATAGCATCACAGTCCCTAGTTAACCTGATCTCAGGTTAATAACTTGGAAGCGCACTTCGGTGCGCTTATTTCTTTATTATTAAGTTATTCGTCTTCGCCAAACAGTGCAATCGCTTTTGTCGTCAAACTATACTGGTCACGGCCATCCACTTGGATAAGCCCTTCATTGAGGTGAGTGGTTACAACATCTTCGAGTAGTTGTTGATCTACGTATGGGAGTGAAAAAGTATGGTGATTGATATCGCACGATTCTGGAAAGCTTGCTTTCAGCTTAGACAGCAACATTATCGAATACATATTCTGTAAACGTTCCATAGCCGACCCTTTTATTATTCCAATTTTTGCGAGAACAATCCTAACAGCAAAATTGTGTGTTTGTCTATTTTTTGTGCTGGTTTGTGAGGGGGCAAAGATCCGCTGTGCTTGAGAAAATAAAAAGGGCCAATTTGGCCCTTTACTGTCTAATCTTATACGGCTTCAGCCGCTTTCTTCGCGAGGTATTCGTCGTACGTACCATGGAAGTCGGTGATCTTACCGTCTTTTATTTCCCAAATGCGCGTTGCAAGTGATGAGACAAATTGGCGGTCGTGCGATACGAAGAATAACGTACCTTCGTATTGTTCAAGTGCCAAGTTGAGAGACTCGATTGATTCCATATCCATGTGGTTCGTTGGTTCGTCCATTAGTAGGATATTTGGCTTATGCATCATGATTTTACCAAATAGCATACGGCCTTGTTCACCACCTGAGATCACCTTAACTGACTTTTTGATGTCGTTTTGAGAGAACAGCATACGGCCAAGGAAGCCGCGTACGACTTGCTCGTCATCGCCTGGCTGTTGCCACTGTTCCATCCATTGGAAAAGATCCAGATCTTTTTCAAATTCGTCAGCATGGTCTTGCGCATAGTAACCAATATTGGCGTTTTCTGACCATTTATACTCACCTGCTTGCGGCGCTTTACGACCTGCTAAGGTGTTGAGTAGTGTCGTTTTACCGGCACCATTTTCACCGATGATGGCAACTTTCTCGCCAACTTCAACAAGGCCATTTAGGTCAGAGAATAGGGTGTCGTCATAACCTTGTGATAGCGAGATAAGCTCAAGTGCGTTACGGAATAGCGGCTTTTCCTGCTCAAAGCGAATAAATGGATTTTGACGACTTGATGCTTTAACTTCTTCCAGTTGGATCTTGTCAATTTGCTTAGCACGAGATGTCGCTTGCTTCGCTTTTGAGGCGTTTGCAGAGAAGCGCGAAACGAACTGCTGTAGCTCAGCGATTTGCGCCTTTTTCTTAGCATTGTCTGACAACAGGCGCTCGCGAGCTTGCGTCGCAGCAAACATGTATTCATCATAATTACCTGAGTAAATACGCAGATCGCCATAGTCGATATCCGCCATGTGTGTACACACTGAGTTTAAGAAGTGGCGGTCGTGCGAGATGATGATCATAGTACAATCACGCTGATTCAATACGTCTTCCAACCACTTGATAGTATAGATATCCAAGTTGTTGGTTGGTTCGTCTAAGAGCATGATATCTGGCTCTGCAAATAATACCTGTGCAAGTAGTACACGCAGTTTCCAGCCAGGAGCAACTTCTGACATTAAGCCATAATGTTGCTCGGTTGGAATACCCACACCGAGGAGTAATTCACCCGCTTTTGCTTCTGCGGAATAGCCATCCATTTCAGCAAATTGCGTTTCAAGGTCGGCAACACGCATGCCGTCTTCTTCGCTCATTTCAGGTAATGAGTAAATGCGATCGCGCTCTTGCTTGATTTCCCACAGCTCTTTATGACCCATGATCACTGTGTCTACAACCGTATATTGCTCGTAGGCAAATTGATCCTGATTTAGCTTAGCGATGCGCTCGTTTGGATCGTAGTTTACGTTACCTGCACTTGGCTCTAGCTCTTTGCTTAGGATTTTCATAAAGGTGGATTTACCGCAGCCGTTAGCGCCTATTAGGCCGTAGCGGTTACCGTCACCAAACTTAACGGAAATATTCTCAAACAGTGGTTTTGCACCAAACTGCATAGTGATGTTGTTACACGAAAGCATAAATTTGACTCATTACTGACAATTGCGGCGATCCTATCATTTATGGGTGACAAATGATGTAAAAAGTTTGGCTAACTCACACATTACTTTTGCGGCTGATATAGCAAAGACCTAGGCGTTGAAAACTTATCGCCATAAGATGTTTTGTTTACGATTTTATTAAATTTTATTTACCAATTAGGTGGTTAAATGTTAGCCTGTTTTAATGCGAAAGGATGATATAGAAAACTAACTCTGGTGAACAAGGATGAAAATAGTTGAAGAAAAACATAATTGGTTGATTGACCAACAAATCGATGCGCTGGAAGTCTTACCACCCCATACCACAACCGCTCATTTACCGTCAGAAATTAGAACGCAACTAAAGCCTCATGCCAGTGATTGGATAGTATTGCAACAAAGACATAATTGGCGCCATGTTCAGCGTGACGAATTTACTCGTGTTTTTATAAAGACCAAAAAGGGCTTACAAAGTGTAAGGTCTGGCAGTGCTGCCGGTTCTAGAGAGCAGCTAATCATCGTTAAACGCAAGTCTTATTTCAAAGCAGAGATTAGAAACAATGCCTTTACAAGCAGTGGTGGGGTTGATCCTAATCAGCCCATTGGCGCAAGCCAATTAGACCCGTTAACACCGGTTGAACAGGTATTGGCCTCGATTAACGTCGATAAATCACCTGAGGTGGCTGAAAAGCGCATATTGGTGTCGCTGGAAGGGGAGTTGGCGGTGAGTTTTGTGATCCAAGGTGCTAATACTCCCACATTATCCAGAGCCTCTGAAGGGACAACACAAACGCCTTTGATATTCGGCAAGTTGAGTGAAGATGGTCGCTATAGTCTAAAAGCAAAAATCTTGGGTGTGCCGGAGCAGGTGCTTTTTAACAATGTGCCCTATGCAGACCTACTTGATATAGAAAAAGTAAAAGCACTTAAGATTGGCGCTGAGGGCGGAGTGCAGCTGATTAAACACAGAGTGTCAGGTGAGGGTAATGTACACCTATATTTTATTAGCGAGCCACCGAGTATCGGGATCTTCTTTGATGGTACAGGCAACAACAAGTACAACGATATTTTGGACCCATTTGATGATAAAGAGCCGACGAATATCGCTAAGCTCCATGAGTTGTATGAAATGGATGATAAATTTCATTTTAAACATTATGTCGAAGGCGTAGGCACTAAGGCAGGAGAAGATAATAGTACAATTGATTTAGCCGTTGCCTACTCATTTGATGAAAGGTTGATAGAAGTCATAGATGTAATCGAGACGTTCATTAAGAGTAAAAGCTCAATTAGTCTTTGTAGCACGGTATTACTTGATTGCTTTGGCTTTAGTCGAGGTGCTGCGGCAGCAAGAGCACTTACTAATTTAGTCAATAAAATGAGGGAGAACCAGGATGCTAGACTAGCCGATAAAGAAGTGGTATTTCGCTTTGTTGGGATTTTCGATACCGTAGCGTCTATTGGAGGGGATGGAGATAATGATCATGGTGAGCTGTATGCGAAAGATGAGTTAGACGATGCGGTTAGACTCGATCTTAATCAAGCCAGTGCAGGGGCTGTATATCACTTAACGGCTTGGGATGAGCGGCGTGATAAATTCCCACTAAGCTCATTAAAAAATAAGGATGGTAGTTTGTTTGCTAACCATAAGGAAGTCTACTTGCCAGGTGTTCATTCTGATATTGGAGGCGGGTATGCCCCTATCAGTATTGATATTGAGTATCCTTTAAAGCGCATTCGTGGTATTCCCGGAAATCCAGAGCATGAAGCAAAAGTGCAACAAGCGAAATTAGCAATTGAACATAAATATCAGTGGCCTGGCATTAATGTGGATATGGTCTACCGCTTTAAAAGGCTAAGGTATGGTGCTAGTCGCTCGGGAAGAGATAAGGATTTTTACACCACATACCGGCCTGTTTGGAGACGTAAAATAGATAATACCCTTGCCCATTATGGACTGCACCAAATGTATAACGAGGCGATTCAACATGGCGTTCCGCTAAAAGAAATGGCGCGTCTTCAAAGTATCTACCCTTATGAACTTAGCAACAAGGTCGCAACTTTGGTACCTAAAGCTCTTAAAGCTGGGCCAGCAAGCCAAGCTTGGCAGAAACTATACGAGCATTATATCCATATTAGTTCTAGGTATTCGGGATTTACAGATAAATTGGCTCACGGTGAGGAAACAAAAGCAAAGTACGTGACTGAAAATGGACAAAGGGAAATGTTTTACAATAATGCAAAAGCGCTACCGCAGGTACAAATTTGGAAAGCATTTAAAAATGGAAATAAATCAATTTGGAGAAAAGGATGAACAATAAGTTCTATACCGTTTTATTGGCAGCAATACTGCTTTGCAGTTGCTCTTCAAGTACAGAATTGGATAAGTTGCGGATTGGTGTATCTTCTTACGAAAATAGTGACCTTATGGTTAGATTAGTGTTTGATGATAAGTTTTCTCCACCAGCAGGCTCAATAGGTTGTTGTTGGGGTAATGCTAATGCAAATAGTACGTTTTGGGGAGCTGAAATCCCGCATAAAGTGAAAGCGCAGTGGTGGGATTATAAACAAGGAAGGCATTACAACGCTGAGTTCAGTGTACAACGTGATAAAGCATACAAAATCGCAAAAAACCTTCCTAGTATTACCTTCCACACGGGAGAGATAAAGGAAGAGCTTGTCCCTCAGATTATCTTTGGTTTTGGTGAAAAGGGTGAAGTAAAAATGTGGATTTCTAATGCACCGTTTGATGGCGTCGAAGGACGAATTTTAGAGGAAATTGGCTCGGCGCAAGCGACTTGGGAACCCTTTGAATTAACCGATGAGATGTTTAATTAGATAAGCGCCCACAATCCAAAGTTAAGATAAAAAACAAATAAAACAAGGGATGTTCGACTTGGAGAAAAGGATGATAAATAAACTCTACATCATTTTGTTGCTAGTAATACTGCTTTGCAGTTGCTCTTCACATACCGAGCTCGAAAAATTAAATATAGGTATTTCCGCTTATGAAAAAAGTGACCTGATGGTAAAGCTGATATTTGACGATAGATTTTCCCCCCCAGCGGGCGCAATAGGTTGCTGTTGGGGGAATGCTCAAAAGAAAGGTGTGTTTTGGGGAGCTGAGATCCCACATAAAGTGGATGTTGAATGGCGAGACTACAAGCAAGCAAAACTTTACAGAGCTTCATTCAAAGTTCAGCGGAAGAAAGCCTACCATATAATTGACGAATTGACTCCTGTTACATTTGCATCAGGACGTGTTGATGATGATGTGAATCCATTCATCATTTTTGGGTTTGGTGAAGGAGGTGAGGTAAAAATGTGGATTTCTAATTCAGCATTTGCAGGAGTTAAAGGGCGCATTTTAGAAGAAATTGGCTCGGCGCAAGCGGCTTGGGAACCCTTTGAATTAACCGATGAGATGTTTAATTAGATAAGCGCCCACAATCCAAAGTTAAGATAAAAAACAAATGAGACTAGGGATGTTCGACTTGGAGAAAAGGATGTTCAATAAGCTCTATACCGCTTTACTGGCAGTAATACTGCTTTGCAGTTGCTCTTCACATTCTGAGCTCGAAAAATTACATATAGGCATTTCCGCTTATGAAAAAAGTGACCTGATGGTAAAGCTGATATTTGACGATAGATTTTCCCCTCCCGCTGGTGCTATAGGCTGTTGCTGGGGGAACGCTCAAAAGAAAGGTGTGTTTTGGGGAGCTGAGATCCCACATAAAGTTCAAGCAGAATGGTGGGATTATAAGCAAGGCAGGCATTATCGTGCTGTGTTTATAGTACAGCGAGACAAGGCATACAAAATCGCGGATAATTTACCGAGTGTGACTTATTACACAGGCAAAACGGAGACCGATGTTGATCCTTATATCATCTTTGGGTTTGGTGAAAAGGGAGAAGTAAAAATGTGGATTTCTAATTCTCAGTTTGCTAGTGGAGTTAAAGGACGCATTTTAGAAGAAATTGGTTCAGCACAGGCGACTTGGGAGCCCTTTGAATTAACCGATGAGATGTTTAATTAGATAAGCGCCCACAATTCAAAGTTAAGATAAAAAACAAATAAGACAAGGGATGTTCGACTTGGAGAAAAGGATGATAAATAAACTCTACATCATTTTGTTGCTAGTAATACTGCTTTGCAGTTGCTCTTCACATACCGAGCTAGAAAAATTACATATAGGTATTTCTTCGTACGAAAAAAGCGATTTGATGGTGAAATTGATATTTGATGATAGGTTTTCACCCCCCTGCTGGTGCGGTAGGCGGTGGTTGGGGAAATGCCGTAGGAAGTGGGACGTTTTGGGGAGCCGAAATCCCGCATAAAGTAAAAGCGCAGTGGTGGGACTACAAGCAGGGAAAACACTATCGTGCAACGCTATCTGTACAGCGTGACAAGGCGTACAAAATCGCGGGTAATTTACCGAGCATTACTCATTACACAGGCGAAACAGAAACCGATGTTGAGCCCTATATAATCTTCGGCTTTGGTGATGAAAAGGGTGAAGTAAAAATGTGGATTTCTAATGCCCCGTTTGATGGCGTGGAAGGACGCATTTTAGAAGAAATTGGTTCGGCACAAGCGACTTGGGAACCCTTTGAATTAACCGATGAAATGTTTCGCTAAAAAGTGAAAACTAGGCGTTTTATCTTGGTACTTTCTGCATGGTTGTTTACATCGGTTTATCGAATTCCACCGAAATAAATTGCTATTTGGCGCTATCTTGGGTCACATTACTGACCGCAATTAAAATAATATAACATTTAGGATTGGAATATGCGTGTTAAAGCTATCTCCGCGGCCATGGTGTTGGCCTTTTCTCAGTACGTTGCTGCCGATGAAGGCATGTGGCAACCACATCAACTACCTGAACTTGAGTCTATTTTAAAGTCTAAAGGACTAGAGATTGATGCTAAGTCAATTTCAAAACTCACTGAGTTCCCGATGAATGCGGTGATTAGCTTAGGTGGCTGTACGGCGTCATTTGTCTCTCCTAAAGGTCTGGTTGTGACAAACCATCACTGTGCATACGGCTCTATTCAATACAATTCAACAACAGATAACAATATTCTTGAGAATGGCTTTTTAGCAAAACAGCCAAGTGAAGACTTGCCGGCGGCACCGGGCTCACGCGTTTATGTGACAAAAGAAGTGTCGAACGTAACGGATAAAGTTAATGCTGGGACGGACTCACTGACCGGTAAAGCACGTTTTGACGCCATTGACAGTAAGCGCAAACAGCTTGTTGCCGAGTGTGAGCAAGATGAAAGCTATCGCTGTAATGTTTATACCTTTCATGGTGGATTGGAATATTACCTCATTAAATCGCTAGAGATAAAAGACGTCCGTCTGGCATACACGCCAGCGATGGGCGTGGGCAAATATGGCGGCGATATAGATAACTGGATGTGGCCTCGTCACACTGGCGACTTTGCTTTTTACCGTGCATATGTGGGTAAAGATGGTAAACCCGCTGAGTTTTCTAAAGATAACGTACCCTACAACCCAGAGTCATTCTTGAGTGTGAGTGCAAAAGGCGTGCAAGAGGGCGACTTTGTAATGGTGACGGGTTATCCGGGTCGTACCAACCGTTATCGCATTGCTTCTGAAGTAGATTATGTGTTTAACACGGTTTACCCCATGGTACGTAAACATAACTCAAAGTATGTGGCACTAATTGGAGAAAATGCACCAGAAGGGTCGCAAGCTCGTATCGCCTATGAAAGCACCATTGCAGGTTACAACAACTACATCAAAAACTTTGGTTCAATGATTGAGAGCTTCAAAAAAGGCAGTATGTATAGCCGCAAGCAGCAATTTGAGCGCGATCTTAGCACTTGGATCAATGCCGATGCAGACCGTAAAGCAAAGTATGGCGCCGTGCTAAACGAATTGAGCGAGTTGGTTGCTCAATCTCAAGCTCATTATGAGCGTGATATGATGGTTGGCTATATCCACCGTTCGCAAATGATGTCTACTGCGCGTAAGCTTTATCGCTTGGCGGTTGAAAAACAAAAGCCTGATGCTGAGCGTGAGAGTGGTTATCAAGAACGTGATATGCCAAAAATCAAAGCGGGGCTTCAGCGTATGACGCGCCGCTATGATGAAACAGTTGATAAAGCGATTATGCTTTACTTCATGGAGCTTTATGCAGCCTTGCCAAAAGAAGCGCGTTTAACTGAAGTCGATAAGCAGCTTCAACTCGAAAGCGGCTTCAATAAAGCAAAACACCAAGCGCTGCTAGATGAGATGTATGCTAACTCTAAGCTTGCTGATGAAAAAGCCCGTCTTTGGATGTTAGATTTAGAGCTTGAGCAGTTAAATCAAAGCTCTGATCCATTCATTCAATATGCAAAAGCGATTTTTGCAGTGATGAAGCAAATCGAAGATGAAGAAAAAGAATTGGCTGGTAAGCAGCAATCTGCACGTCCAGCTTTGATGGAAGCCATTATTGCTTACAACAAGTCGCAAAATAAGCCAGTTTACGCAGATGCTAACAGCACACTCCGTGTCACTTACGGTACGGTAGGTGGCTACTCACCGCAAGATGGCTTAGTGGCAACGCCATTTACTTCGCTTGAAGGGTTACTGGCTAAAAATACCGATGTTGAACCATTTAACGCGCCGAAAAAGCAACAGCAGTTGATCCGCGAAAAAGTATATGGTCAATATACAGGTGGCATGAATACCGTACCGGTGAATTTCCTTTCTAACGTGGATACCACAGGTGGTAACTCAGGTTCGCCGACCTTAAACGGGAAAGCGGAGTTAGTAGGTTTACTGTTTGACGGTGTATATGAAAGCATTATTGGTGACTGGGATTACGATAAAAACCTAAACCGCTCAATTCATGTTGATTCGCGTTACATGTTATGGGTAATGGACAAGGTTGATAATGCACAAAACCTGTTAGATGAAATGAAGATAGTAAAGTAGGTCGACCTTTAGGTCGACAATCCCCCCAACGTTTAAAGGGTAGTCTTTGGGTTTAAAGGGTACCCTTTAGGTTTAAACGTTAGTCGGCCTAAAGGCCGACTAACGGGTGATATCAATTTTTCGAAAAATAATGCCGGCCATGAGGCCGGCATTATTATGTTACTTTGCCATTAACTGGCGGATATACTTCACCGGAGCACTACCAAAGCTTAAGAACTCTTCGTGGAATGTCTTTAAGTCAAATTCCTTTCCAAGCTTTTGTTTTTGCGTTTCACGGAAGTCGTAAATTTCGCGATAACCAGAGTAATAGCTGGTTAATTGTACTTGGCTCAAGGTTGCACGGCGCCATTTACCTTCGGCTTCTGCACGCTCTTGGAAAGCCCCATTCATCAGCAGATCTAAGCCTTCTTCTTTGCTTATTCCTTTTACTTGGATACCGTAATCTAGGATAGTGTTACAGATCACACGTAGATTCCACTTGTAGTACATTAACCACATTTCAGGCTCAAAGTTACCATAGCCTTCTTCTAGCATCATGCGCTCAGTGTATACTGCCCATCCTTCAATCATCGCGCCATTGCTTAAGATACTCTTCACCAAAGACGGAGATTCGTTAGAGTAAACCAACTGAGTGTAATGGCCTGGCACGGCTTCATGAATATTTAGGATCTGCAGGATCCAATGGTTGTATTCACGTAGATACGATTCAGCTTGCTCGTCGCTCATTGAGTCCAGCGGAGACACGTTATAATAGGTGTTCTCCTTTTTGTCGTATGGGCCCGGAGCACTGATTGAAGCGCCAGCAAAGCCGCGCATATATTCAGGCGTTTCGCGAACAACTAGCGGCTTTTCAGGGTCTAGCGTGATGAGATCCTTTTCCATCACAAACTTTTCAAGCTCTGGAATTTGCGCTTTGATTTCGCTCACAAAGTTTTCACGCTTTACGTGTTTGACCGAAAGGTGCTTGATAAGGGTGGCAATCGCATCAATGTCAGATTTTGGGCGTGGCTTGTCAGCAAAATACGTTGGCCAGAGTTGATCAACAATCTTAACCATTTCATTAGTAACACGGGCTTTGTCGGCCATTGCCTTTTCATACATTTGCTTGGCGGTGTAGCCAGACTGAATATCAAAGGCAAATTTTTCTTCGTACAGCTTCTCACCAATTCTAAATGAGCGCGCATTACCGTTTTCGCTTAACTCTTTTTCAAGGTTGCTAAGGTAAGATACATATCCATTGATGGCAGATTTCGCGGCAGCGAAGCGCTGCTTGAATAGGGCTTTTTCCTCGGCTGTTAATAATGAAGTCGCGAGTTTATCAAGCAACTCGTCGTTTAATACACTAAATGCGCCTTGGTTTTGTGCAATCGCAAGCTGAGTATATTCGAGCGTTGGATTGTTAATATTGTTTTGTGCTGCTTCATAATACGCTGGCACATATTGAAGACGTGCTAAAACGAGCTTGAGCTTTTCGTCATCCGTTTTAAAGCGGCTATTGAGTATCGTCGCAAAGCCATAAGAAACATTGTAGTTTGACGGATTCCACTGCCAGCTTTTGAAGGTTTCAATATGCCAGATATCGCGTTTTAGGCGATTTTCAATCAAGTGATAATCGATTTTTTGACTATTGCTTAAGTTAGCAAGGTCGAACTGTTGTAACTTAGCCAGTTGCGCCTGAGAGAAGGCAACACTTGCATCACGAGTCGCTTGGGTTGGTACAGTGATAATATCGTCGTACTTGCCAAAGCCTGCCCAGAGCGACGCTTCTGGGTACTGTTTCCATAAGTCATTGATAAATTGCTGAGAAAAGTCAGCGAATTGTGCATTTGTTGCTACTGTTTGCTGTGAAGCTGAAGGCGTCGTCTCGACAGACGAAGGAGAAAGTGAGCAGCCAGTCAGGCCCATTGCCATGGCTAGCGCCATGCACAAGGCAGTCTTTTTCATTATTGTGTCCTATTTAATGGTTTTCGCTATCATAACAAGATTTTGCTTTATTTGCTTTGTCTGGCTCATCCAACCACACCGCACCGTTAGCCTCTTTGGCAACGATGTCATCGGGGTTGTAGATAGGGCATGATTTCATCGACAAACAGCCACAGCCAATGCAACCATCGACATAGTCTCTTAAACGTTGCATGTAAGCGATTTTTTCGTCCAGCTTTGCTTGCCAGGCTGTAGAAAGTTTGGCCCAGTCCGCTTTAGTTGGTGTTCTTGAGTCGGGCAGAGTATCAAGGGTTTCTTTTATCTCTCCTAGGGTTATCCCCATCTTTTGGCCAGCTTTAATAATGGCAATACGGCGCAACACATCCTTTTTGTAACGGCGTTGATTACCGTTATTACGCCAACTACGAATAAGCCCTTTGTTCTCATAGAAATGCAGAGCAGACACCGCAACGTCAGCTCTTTGAGCAACCTTACCGACACTGAGGTTGGGCTCGTCTCTTAATAATTTTTCAGTTTTCATAAATTAGTACTTTACCTTAACTTAAGGTGAGGTTTTAAGGTAGCACCCAATTTATTATTAGTGCAACTGGAATTGAACATTATGAAAACAGTCGTTATTTACTCAAGCTCAAACCCCAATGGAAATACCTACCAATCTGCAAAGGCACTAGCAGCAGAAAAAAGAGCTGAACTCATCTATTTAGACCGCTACAAAATTGGTGAGTATTGCTACAAACACTCTCACAGTGATGATGACTTTGTTAACCTTTTTAGATGGGTACTTGGTTTTGAGCACATCATTTTTGCATCCCCCGTTTATTGGTATGCAGTGACACCAAGAATGAAGGCATTTATCGACAGAATAACCGACTTTATGGACATAGAAGCGTTAAAGCCGGAGCTTAGAACGCTACGTGAAAAGCAGTTTTCTATCTTGTCGACCTCATGCCAAGAAAAAGCACCAGCACCATTTACTGAGATGCTGGTGGGAACCTTTGAATATTTGGGTATGAAATTACAAGAGCAGCGTCATGTTCATTACCCTTATGCTGATTAATCGCTGTGGATTTTGTTAGGTGGGGTTGTGTGGCGATGGCTTTTAAAGATCGCTGCGTGAAGCAGCTCCTACTCTGAAGTAAATCCAGTCTGGTATAAGGCGGTTGTGACTGGTGTTTATTTAGAGGAGGGTGAAGGCTTTTAAAGATCGTTGCGTAAAGCAGCTCCTACTCCGAAGTAACATCAGTCTGGTAGGAGACGGTTTACCCGCCGAGCACTTTGTGACTGGCGCGCTAACCCCCCCTTGCTACCCAACATTTCTCAGCGGAAGTACGCACTTCCGCGTCTGCAAACAGGTGTAAGATCACACCTTGAATTCATTGACCATTTGCGAGAGTCGTTGTGACATTTCGCTTAATTGCTGGCTCGACGCTTTGGTGTGTTCAGCGCCAAGGGCGGTTTGGTTTGCCACTGTTGCGATACCACTGATGTTGTCAGTCATGTCATTAAGATCTTCAGATTGCTTTTCACTCCAGGTGGCGATATTAACGTTAATATCATGCACGGTTGCGATGGAGAGGTTGATTTGTTCTAGTGCGTGCTTACATTCTTGGCTCACTTTGAGGCTTTGTTCGGATGCTGCACGGCAGCTCTCCATTTCTTCAACGGTTGTGGTAACGCCATTGTGCAGTTTATCAATGATCGCTTGAATGTCATCGGTAGATTGTTGCGTACGCTGGGCCAGTGTTCTTACCTCATCGGCCACCACGGCAAAACCACGACCTTGTTCTCCTGCTCTCGCAGCCTCGATGGCCGCATTCAATGCTAATAAATTAGTTTGATCTGCCACTTTTTTGATGACGTCAAGTACTGCACCAATCTCGGTTGATGAGCGTTGTAGTTCGAGCACAGCTTGTTGCGCTGAGTCGACGCTACGAGAGGCATGCGCTATGACTGCTACATTTTCGTCTACATGCGTCAGCCCTTGGGTCGTCAGTGTGGTTGTCTCTGTCACTTTATCAAGCGCACGCTTTGACTCATTATTGACAGCTTGTGCCACTTGATTAAGCGATTGCATGCGGTTTTGCACTGATTCTGTTTCACTGTTTTGTTGTCCAATACCAGCTTGGATCTGCTCGGTAATACAGGATAATTCCTCTGCTTGGGAGGCCAAAGAATGGGTGCTTTCGTTGATATCATGCAGTACATCACGAAAATGCGAGTTCATTTTATTAAATGCGATAGCCATTTGGGCAAGCTCGTCTTTTCCGTGGCTTTTCAGTGCAATGGTGAGGTCTTTTTGCGCTGAAATAAGTCCCATTGTACGGGTGAGCTTATCCAGTGGCTTGGTAATATTTTTGCTGATTAAGCTAGAGAGAAAAATAAGTAATATCGCATAGCCGAGCGTTTCAGCAGTCATCAACATGAAGCGGTCATAAAATTGCTCTTCAACGTCTTGAAGGTAAATGCCTGTTCCAATTGCCCAGTTATAGTGCCCTAAGTTAGCAATATAAGAGAGCTTGCCCTCAAGCTCCTTTGTCCCCGGTTTTGGCCATTGATATTGGGCAAAGCCTTGTTGATTTTGATTCGCAATGACGACGAACTGGCTGAATGCTTCGCGAATAAAGCGTTCATGATGGTGAGTCATTGAGGTGCCATTGAGCAGTGGCTTAATGGGGTGTGTTACCATATTCCCATCTAGGTCAAATAAGAAGAAGTAACCTGCATCACCATAGCGTGCGGCATCAATGAGCTTTTTTATTTTTTCTTGTCTTTGTTGTGGGGTGAGCGAGGCCTCGGTGGCAACCATATTAAGTTGCGCAATTGTGGTTTCCATTAGGTTTTTTGCATTAATGTGTCTTTCTTGCGTTAAGCTGTCTCGTAAAACGAGTGCTGATGAGAGTTGCACAAGGGTAATGATCACGACAGACAAAAGCAGACTGAGTCTGAGTTTATTGGGCACTTTCATTAAACCTAAGAGTTTATTCAGCTGCTTCATGAGTTCCTCTAGTAACAAAGAATTAGTTAAAATGACAGCGATGTCAGTTGGCGTGGATCATACTTAGAACGAACCAAAAATAAATAGCATGAACAAAAGATGAATAAGGTGTTAAGCCGTGCAGACGGCTATCTAATTGATAGTTAATAAAAATGTTAATATTCACGTTTTGTAAATTATTGTGAATGAGAACTATTTCTAATAAGTGTGTTTAAGTATTTTGTCTTAGAGAAGGATGAAGGTTAGAGGTAGATTAAGGAAATTTGATATAGATCATTGCAGATATCGCTTGAATCGAATAGCGACTTTGTTATACTCGCTGCGAATTTTCAGTTTGGACTGAAAGTTCTGAACTAATCAATTCTATCAAGATAAAAACATCAGGATAATCTGTGCCACTGTTAAGCTATGCTCGACAAACTGCTACTACTAACGACACAACCTATCAAAGTTGTGCGATGACGCGTGCGCAGTTATTCGGTCGTATTTTCAGTGTGCTAAGCGCATTGATGATGTTTAACGCGGCATTATTATTCACTGGCATGCTAGGTGATGTAGCTGAATTAGAAGCACTTTTTGCAGATAATTCACTACCTGACTCTGTTTTGGTGATGCTCGGAGAGTTTTGGGCTCAGCCTATCTTGTCATTACAATTATTGATAGGTCTTTATTGGTTAGTTTTCCATACTATTTTGCCTACACGCGCTGGCGTTGTCCTGCGTAAAACGGCATTCGCCTCTACTGAGGCTATTCATCCTCAACCGGTGCCTAGTGCACATGGTTGTCGTGCTCCTCCTTTTTGATACCGCTGCCTGTTTGCGTAATCGCAATATTTGAGTCCAATGTGTTTGATTTAAGCGATTTGGATCAGCAGTCAGCAATTCAGTTTCAATTACATTAATCGGCTATTTACTGTCCTTTTTGGGCGAATTGTAAGCTTAGCAAATGTGATTGTCCGTTTACTGTATCGATTATTTGGTAAATGGTTAGTGACTGGTATCAAAGGAGCGTTTCCCTTCACTAATGCATTTTCCCTGATGGATACAGTGCAATTCGAACTTGTGCAGCATAGCTTGCACAAATAGATACTCAGCGTGCTTGATAAATAAGCCGCAGCTTATCGTTGAAGGGTAATCAATTGAATAAACGTAGTGTTGTGAATTATGCGTTCGCTTCATTGGGGCTTATGCTCACCGGCTGTAGTGGTGGCATTTTAGATCCCAAGGGGCAAATTGGCATGGATGAGAAGTCCTTGATCATCATTGCCACTGTACTGATGTTACTCGTTGTAGTACCAGTTATTATTCTTACCTTATATTTTGCGTGGAAGTACCGAGACGGTCGTGACCACGAGATCTATGCACCTAAATGGGCTCACTCTAACAAAATAGAAGCCGTGGTTTGGACCATTCCGATTGTGATTATTATTGTACTTGGGGTGATCACTTGGCGCTCTACACAATCACTTGATCCGTACAAGCCGTTGGAAGGTAAGGGTGAACACCTCACTGTTCAGGTGGTATCGCTAAACTGGAAGTGGTTATTTATCTATCCTGAGCAAGGCATTGCTACAGTGAATGAGTTGGTGTTTCCAGCGAATGTACCAGTGGAGTACAAAATCACTTCCGAAAGCACCATGAACTCTTTCTTTATTCCACAGCTTGGTAGCCAAATCTACTCGATGGCTGGAATGGAAACGCAGCTTCACCTGATTGCCAACGAGCCGGGGACATTCAAAGGCTTTTCTGCTAACTACAGTGGAGCGGGCTTTACGGGTATGAAGTTCGATGCCATTGCGACCAAAGATCAAGCAAGTTTTGATAACTGGGTTGCCGATGTCAAAGCAAACGGCGAAGCCTTAACCGCAGGTCGTTACACGCAACTGGCTGAGCCTTCGGAATATCACCCCGTTGAATATTTTGGCTCGGTAGAGCAGGGCTTATTCCACACCATAGTTATGAAGTACATGCAGGGCCATGGCGAAATGAGTTATTACGCTAAACCAGAGCATGCTGCGCATCCACATCACGGCAAGGCTGAGGAGTAATTATGTCGTTGTTTGGTAAATTATCCATCGAGGCAATCCCCTATCACGAACCCATCATTATGGTGACGTTAGCTGTGGTGGCGATTGTTGGTCTAATTGTGGCGGCAATGGTCACAAAACACAAAAAATGGGGCGTGCTGTGGCACGATTGGATCACTTCAATCGATCATAAACGTCTAGGCGTGATGTACATTATCTTGGCATTAATTATGTTAATGCGTGGTTTTGCCGACGCCATCATGATGCGTACGCAGTTGGCGATGGCCACAAGCGGCGCTGCCGGTTACTTACCTCCTGAGCACTATGACCAGATCTTTACCGCACATGGGGTGATCATGATCATCTTTATGGCGATGCCATTTATGATTGGTTTGATGAATATCATCTTGCCACTGCAAATTGGTGCTAGAGATGTTGCCTTTCCGTTTTTGAATAATCTCAGTTTTTGGCTGACGGCGGGCGGGGCAATTCTGATCAACTTGTCCTTGGCATTTGGCGAGTTTGCAAAAACCGGTTGGGTGGCGTATCCGCCATTGTCGGAGTTGTCGTTTAGTCCGGGTGTCGGGGTTGATTACTATATTTGGGCACTGCAAATATCCGGGCTTGGGACATTGCTCACCGCCGTGAATTTCTTGGTAACCGTATTTAAGATGCGTGCACCTGGCATGACGCTAATGAAAATGCCTATTTTTACTTGGACTTGTACTTGGGCAAATATCCTAGTTGCGGCGTCTTTCCCAATTCTTACTGCGGTGCTAGCGATGCTAACGCTTGACCGTTATATGGATTTCCACTTCTTCACCAATGAAGCCGGTGGTAATGCCATGATGTATATCAATCTGTTCTGGGCATGGGGTCACCCTGAAGTTTATATTTTGATCTTGCCTGCGTTTGGGATTTTCTCAGAAATTATTTCAACCTTTACAGGCAAACGCCTGTTTGGCTATAAGTCGATGGTGTATGCCAGCGGTGCGATTTCTATTTTGGGCTTCATTGTTTGGCTACATCACTTCTTTACTATGGGTTCAAGCGCCAATGTTAATGCTTTCTTTGGGGTCATGACGATGGTCATTGCGGTCCCGACGGGGGTAAAACTCTTTAACTGGTTATTTACGATGTATCGCGGTCGTTTGCGGATCACGGTGCCGGTCCTTTGGACGTTAGGGTTTATGGTGACCTTTACCGTAGGTGGGATGACTGGCGTACTGCTTGCAATTCCAGGCGCGGACTATGTGCTGCACAACAGTCTTTTTCTGATCGCACATTTTCATAACACCATTATCGGTGGGGCGGTGTTTGGTTATCTAGCGGGTTTTGCTTACTGGTTCCCTAAAGTAATGGGTTACAAGCTTGATGAGCGTTGGGGGAAAGCCTCATTCTGGTGCTGGCTGGTTGGCTTTTTTGTGGCCTTTATGCCGCTTTATGTGCTCGGCTTCTTGGGCATGACACGTCGTCTTAATCATACCAACACGCCAGAGTGGAACATTTGGCTATACATCGCGTGTATTGGTGCCTTTATCATTATGTTTGGGATAATTTTCCAAGTGGTACAGTTAGTGGTGAGTTACAAAAACCGCGAGCAATTGCAAGACACCACAGGCGATCCGTGGAATGGGCATACGCTGGAATGGTCAACGGACTCTCCCCCGCAGTACTACAACTTCGCGAAAACCCCTGTGGTTGACGATATTGACGCTTGGACAGAAATGAAAGAGCAGGGACAGGCATATCAAAAGCCTGCACATTATCAGCCTATTCACATGCCAAAAAATACCCCGACTGGAGTGCTTATCAGCGCGTCATTGACCGTGTTTTGCTTTGCCATGATTTGGCATATTTGGTGGTTAGCGGCGGTGGGTTTTGTCAGTGCTATCGCGGTATTTATTAAGCGTTGTTACACCAGCGACGTTGATTATTATGTTCAGGTTGACGAGATTGAGCAGATTGAGTCTGCCCACCTTTCTCGCGCATTACAGGAGGGTTAATTCATGAGTGCGATTACTCCCGCTACGCTGCATGCGTTAGAAGATGCTCACGAGCATGCAGATCATGACACAGGTTCAAACACCGTATTCGGTTTTTGGCTATATCTGATGACGGACTGTTTGTTGTTTGCTTCGTTCTTTGCCACTTATGCCGTGTTGTACATGAACACGGCAGGCGGGGTGTCTGGCAAAGACATATTCGAGCTGGGTTTTGTTGCGGTTGAAACCGCGGCCCTACTGTTAAGTAGTATTACCTTTGGGTTTGCCATGATAGCGGCAAACAAACAGAAAAAGTCGCAAACCTTATCTTGGCTTGCGGTGACATTTGCCTTTGGTGCGGTGTTTATTGGCATGGAAGTGTATGAATTCCATCACTTGATAGTACATGGTCATGGGCCGCAGCATAGTGCTTTTCTGACTTCTTTCTTCTCATTGGTGGGTCTGCACGGCATGCACGTGACGGCAGGCTTGATTTGGATGACTGTGATGATGATTGAAGTGACACGTCGTGGTCTTAAGCCACAAACGGTAACGCGTTTGAGCTGCTTAAGCTTGTTCTGGCACTTTTTAGATATCGTGTGGATCTGTGTATTTACCGTTGTTTATTTAATGGGGGCAATGTAATGAGCCATAGTGAATCTCAAGCGTTAGCACAGATGGATGTTCATGAGCATGAACACGACAGCCACGGAAGTGTGAAGTCGTATCTAATTGGTTTTGTGCTATCCGTTATTTTGACAGCCATTCCTTTTGCTGCCGTGATGAGTGGCAGCTTGTCATCTAGCACGACATTTTGGACGTTAGTGACAACGGCGTTAGTGCAAATTTGGGTGCACCTAAAGTACTTTTTACACCTGAATTTTGTTACGGAAGAAGGCAAGGCAAGCACGCTTTCCTTTATCTTTAGTGCGTTGATTATTGTGATGGTAGTGGGGCTGTCGGTCTGGATCATCTACGAATCGAACGCCATGATGATGTATTAACAGGAGAGTAGTCATGCTGCGTCGTTATTTTCAGGTGACAAAACCTGGGATCATTATGGGAAACTTGATTTCAGTCGCAGGAGGCTTTTTATTGGCCTCTCGAGGTGAAGTTGATTGGCTGCTATTTGCCTTGACTCTACTAGGGCTATCTTTAGTCGTTGCGTCAGGTTGTGTAGTTAATAATGTCATCGACAGGGATATCGATGCGGCAATGGCCCGTACTAAAACTCGCGTGACAGTAACTGGGGAAATTTCCTCAGTTGCTGCACTGTCACATAGTCTGGTACTCGGATTATCTGGCTTTGGGCTCTTAGCCTATTTCACCAATTGGATTGCGCTGAGTTTTGCCGCATTTGGGTTTTTTATTTATGTCGGTGTTTACAGCTTATACATGAAACGAAACTCAGTGTATGGCACGGTGGTTGGTAGCCTGTCAGGGGCAGTGCCTCCTGTGGTTGGTTACTGCGCAGTAAGCGGGGTGTTTGACTCTGGCGCTGCCATTTTATTATTGATGTTTTGTCTTTGGCAAATGCCGCACTCTTATGCCATTGCGATTTTCCGTTTTGAAGATTACCGGGCCGCGAATATTCCGGTGTTGCCAGTCGCGCAAGGTGTTGAGAAGGCTAAGCATCATATTGTTTTGTATATCGCCATTTATGCACTGGTGGTGATGTTACTACCGCTTAGCGGTTATACCGGCATAGCATTTATGGCGGTGGCCTGTACAACCAGTTTTTGGTGGTTATTGATGGCGCTAAAAGGATACCAAAGAGACTTAGATTTACATGGTTGGGCGAGGCAAGTATTTGCATTCTCAATAGTCAATATCACAGTCCTAAGTATCGCGATGGCGATTGATAATCACAGCACAGTTTCTGCGATGCTGTACTGATCGCAGATTATCCCAAAGTAACTAAAATCCAAAGGCCCACGGGGCCTTTTTTCGTTCTTATCTTATTTGTTTTACGTCGCTTGCTTTTTACCCATTTTATCTCCATATCCAGCTTATTGAATAGATGAGAAGATAATAATGGATATAGGGATCACAGAAGTATTGTTGTTATTTACGGCGATTTTTATCGCGTCCTTTTTACTTTTTAAGGTCGTGCTATGGGCCAAAAAAATGCCAAAAGGCGCCTATCTATTTTTGGCTTTAATGCCGCTCATCTCTCTTTTTCCTATTCCACCACCCGTTTTTAAAAATGTCGCGAAAGCCAAACAAGAACAACGTAAAAAAGCACCCAAATCAGAACCATAATTACACAGGAAAATAGCTTAATGTCAGCTTCGATATTTATTGTTAACCTTACTTATGTTACCGAAATTGAACAGGTAGAGCCGCTGCTCGCCCCTCATATTGCGTTTTTAGATCGCTTCTATGCCAATGGTACTTTTATCGCCTCTGGCAGAAAAATCCCACGAACTGGTGGGGTTATTTTGGCAAAGGCGAGTAGTGAAGCTGAACTACTTGATATTGTTCGTCAAGATCCCTTTTATGTCGCCGAAGTGGCTCGGTATGACATTATCGAGTTTGTGCCAAGCAAGTTTGCATCTTGCTTTACAGAAGTGGAGAAATACCTTAATTCTTGAGTGCCCGCTTGGCCACATCCGTATCGTGACAGGTATAGGCCGTTGAAATAATCCCTTCGCTCAATAGAAACAGGCGCTCGACAGCGGCATCATCAGCGTCGTTGAGCGCTTGTTTAAGTAACGCTTTTACCGCAAGTTTGTGCCGCTGGCATAGTTGATTTATTGGATTGGTAAGCTCACCAAATTCTGCCGCCGTGTTGATAAAGTAACAACCACGAAAATCGCCCAGCACTGCCACTTTGTTATTAATCCACTGATCTAGCGCTGAAAATAGCTGCTCTGTGAGCTGTTCATTCGTTCGAGCATTTTCGAGGCAACGAGATAACCAAGATATAAATAGGTGATGCCGCTGCTCAAGTGTTGCAAGCACCAGTGCCTCTTTACTCTCAAAATGGTTGTACAGGGTTTTTTTAGCAATGCCAGATGACTTTAATACTTCGTTAATGCCAATGGCATGAATGCCATGTTGATAGAACAGGTCCATTGCGCAATCGATCAGTTGTTGTCTTTTTGTACTCATCAGTCAGTCATGTTTATTACCGTGATTATAGGTTGACAGAAGTAGACCAACTTGTCTACCATTTGCGGAGTAGACAAGTTGGTCTACTTTTTGGAAAGGGAAAGAATACAATGAGAGAAATACAACTTGCTTTAATTGCTGGAGCGGGGGCGTTTATCGCAATTGCAATATTGGCGTTTAGTCAAACGATAAGTGCTGAGCATATTTTTTTAATGGCACCTTTGGGCGCAACGGCAGTGCTGGTATTTGGTGTGCCCGAAAGTCCACTAGCGCAGCCTAAAAACGTCATCTTTGGACATATCATTACCGCAACAATCGGGATTATTTTTGCGCAGTATATCGGTGTTAACGAATTCACTTTGGCATTAGCAACGGGGCTTGGCGTATTTAGTATGTTAGTAACAAAAACCACCCACCCACCGGCTGGCGCAAATCCAATACTGATCATGTTGGCACTGGAGGGATGGAGCTTTTTATTTACGCCTGTGATTATTGGTGCAGTGGTACTCGTACTGGTTGGTAAAGCAACGTTAGCGGCTAAAACAAAGCTAACTACAATAACAGCTGCTTGATATGTTGATGTGCAGGCCTTATTCGCCTGCCTTCTCAAATATTGAGTCGCACAATCTGTTAGCTAGGTATTAGATTAGTTCATTGAAATTAATAAAAAATAAATAGCGATGACAAAATTTCATTAAGCGCGTTTTTGGGTTTCGTGCTAGCATGGCTGCAACGGAATTACTTTGTCTGATTGACCAATTGATAGCATTACATCTCTTTAGTCGGCTGTTTTATGGGGTACGTGGTGCCAAATGTACGAAAGAAGGCCTCCACCTTAAGTCGAAATCTGCTGACAGTTTCATCCCCTTTAGCGCTATGACAGTTCCACCAGCACCTCAGCGTGGTTGGCTTGCTCAAAAAGTCCTGATCAAACAGGGTCACGAGACCTATGTGTTAAGTGTTAAAAATCAAGGTGCAGATGAGTTAGTGCAACAATTGCAACGACTTTGGATTTTACACCATGGCAAGCACTTGCAAGTCAAAGTTCGTAAAATTGAGCAATTATTAACGCGTCGATATCTTAGCCATCATAATCAAAGTTTAGTGCGTCATGTTTGCGGTGCCTTATGGTCCAGCTGGCAGCACCTAGATGACAATATCGTACCAAGTTCGTTAAAGCCTCAAGTAGCAACAGTGCGAGAAATTGCACTTTGGAATGAGCGTGAGGTTGCGGAATTTCAGTCTGCTTTTGTCGAACACTACTTGGCAAAAGACGCCAACTATTTTGACAGCATTGAATCAAATCCCCTTACGCTAGCTCAGCGTAAGGCTTGTGTGATCCAAGATGACAGGCAATTACTGCTTGCTGGCGCAGGCACGGGTAAGACAAGCGTTATCAAGGCCAAAGTTGGGTATCTCTTGCATCGTAAATTAGCTCAGGCGAATGAGCTGTTGTTGCTTGCGTATGGTAATGATGCCGCGACGGAGATGCGTCAGCGCTGTCGGCCTCTCTGTAATACCTTAAATTGCTCTACCTTTCATTCGCTTGGCATGCAGATCATCGAAGCGGTTACCGGGGAAAAGCCGACAATTTCAAATCTAGCAACGGATAAAAAACTATTTAAACAATTTATTGCAGACACCGTGCAGTCGTTGCGACAAGAAAGCCACTTTGAGCGAGATTTTGCACTATTTCTGAAAAGTTCGAGCACACAGCAAGCGTCACAGGCGATAGACCTGATAAGTCAGGTATTACCATTGATGAAGCATGCTCAAATAATGGGGGAGGTTGAGCAACTGCTGACGCAATTTAGCAATCAAATGAGTGTGATCATGCCAGTTCTTGCGGAATATCAGCTGTATCTAAGCAATGAATCTAGCATCGATTTCGATGACATGCTGGAGCGGGCTATTTATTACGTAGAGTCTGGTCAGTTTATTTCACCGTGGAAGTTCATCTTGGTCGACGAATTTCAAGACATCTCCCGTGTGCGGGCAAAGCTCATTCAGGTGTTGCTAGATAAAAAAGCCGGCTCGCAATTGTTCGCCGTTGGTGATGATTGGCAGGCTATTTATCGCTTTAGTGGTGGCGATATGCGCCTAACTACCGAGTTTACTCGGTATTTTGGTAAGTCAACGACCACATATTTGGATAAAACATTCCGTTATCCTCAAACCATTTTAGACACGGCGAGTGAGTTTATTTGCCGCAATCCAGAACAAATAACCAAGCATATCACTTCTCATACCACAGGCGTGGCAGGACAGGGCGTAGTGAAAGTGATGGTTGATGATGAATTGTCGCAGGCGCAACAACTGCTCAATCATATTGAGCAGCGCAACGAAGGGAAAACTTCCGTTGCCTTACTGGCAAGGAATCACAGAGCATTACCTGATAAATCAAAGATTGCGCAGTGGCGGCAGCTCTATCCAGAGCTTATTATTTCACATAACACCTTTCACGGTGCCAAAGGGTCTGAAGCAGACTTTACGATAGTATTTGGTCTCAAGCATAGAAACTTTCCGTCACAGGTAAAAACGCCAGCATTTGTCGATGCGCTTTTACCTGCACAAGGGGCATTTCCCGACGCAGAAGAGCGACGCTTATTCTATGTGGCGTTAACTAGAGCGAAGAAACAATGCTTTTTATTAGCACCAAATGATACACCTTCCTACTTTTTAGAGGAAATCGCATAATTATTAATCCCTGTTGATGGACTTGATCTTTTTGCGCCAGGCACTCATACAATTACTTGTTGAATTAAAACATAAGCGAGGAAAGGATGAGTACGGATCTACTAAAAGACGCGTTGAAAAGATTAAACCATATAGTCGAAAAAACAGGAGTTAACGAGTCTACCTATCAAGCGTTAGCCCAGCCTCAAAGAACGCTGTCGAGCAACATTTCAATTCGTCGTGACAACGGTAAGCTTGATTATTTTAAGGCGTATCGTTGTCAATACAATGATTTGCTAGGCCCAACAAAAGGCGGAATACGCTTCCATCAAGAATCTGATATGAGTGAGGTGCAAGCTTTAGCCCTTTGGATGACACTAAAATGTGCGGCGGTTGGCGTGCCATTTGGCGGTGGTAAAGGTGCCGTAACCGTTGACCCTAAATCACTGAGTCCCATGGAGCTTGAGCGCCTTGCTCGAGCATATATTAGAGCTAATGCTGATTTTATTGGACCCAATCAAGATATTCCCGCACCGGATGTGTACACCAATGCCAGGATCATGGGTTGGATGATGGATGAATACGAGAAAATCGTCCGTAAAAAAAGTCCTGCCGTGATCACTGGTAAACCGCTTATTTTTGGAGGGAGTGAAGGGCGAGAGTCCGCCACGGGTCGCGGTGCATTTTTAATGATAGAGCGGCTTAGTGAAAAAAATAATTGGAATAAAGCGGAACAAACGGTAGCTATTCAAGGCTTTGGTAACGGTGGCTATCACTGTGCAAGGCTGTTGCAGCAAGCGGGTTATAAAGTCGTTGCAGTAAGCGATTCAAAAGGCGGGATTTACTGTAAAGATGGCTTAGATATAGAAAGCATTTATCAAGAAAAGCAACGCAATAAGGCGCTTAAAGCCGTGTACTGTGATGATTCGGTCTGTGAAAGCGTTGAACATAAAGTGCTGAGTAATGAAGAGCTGCTTGCGCTGGATGTGGACATTTTGGTGCCCGCAGCACTATCCGGCGCAATCACCCGAGATAACGCCAAAGCAGTATCAGCAAAATATATTGTCGAAATTGCCAATGGACCCATTGAGGCGGACGCCGACGAAATCTTGCATGAACAGGGCGTGATAGTGATCCCTGATATTTTAGCTAATGCCGGCGGCGTCATCGTAAGCTATTTTGAGTGGTGTCAGAATCGCCAAGGAGAGGCTTGGGACGAGCAAACTGTGCAAGATAAATTGGCGCAATATTTATCGAATGCATTTGAAGCGGCGTGGCAGCTGCGAAGTGATGAAGGGCTTGAAATGCGAGATGCCGTATACAAACTGGCATTAAAACGTATTGAGAGCGCCTTGGAAGCCCACGGGACACAATCTTACTTTGAAAATCGTGAGTAGTTTTTTAGATTGTGTCGATAAATTTATTTTGCTGTACTGTTTTCTGGTGAGTCCACATAATCGCGCTTTTGTTTGGGGGTCGGTGATACACGAACCAGCTTAGGTGTTTTCACTTAACAATTCGTGTCAACAGCGACCCTCTTATTCCGCTACTCAAGGGGCAATTCGTATGCGCGGTTGGATCATTTACAAAGACTCTGCCAGTTTGTTAAAACCTGAAATTTATGAAATAGATAGATTGATGGCGGTGGCAAAGGAAGAAGGTATTGATCTTCAAGTTTACTCACCTGATCAATTCGATCTATTGGTAACTAGAGAAGATGAAGAAAGTATTCTAATCGATGGTCAGCCGGTTGCGTTACCTGACTTTGTACTGCCGCGTATGGGTGCAGGCACGACTTACTTTACGCTTGCGATTATCCGTCACCTTGAGCGTTTAGGCGTACATTGTTTTAACTCTTCGCAGTCTATCGAAACTGTAAAAGATAAGCTGTATGCGCAGCAGATCCTTGCAGAGCAAAACTTACCAACACCAAAAACCATGTTGGTTAAGTTCCCTGTAAATATTGAACTGGTAGAGAAGCAAATTGGTTTCCCAGTCGTGATTAAAACGCTATCAGGCTCGCAGGGCAGCGGCGTATTTTTGTCAAAATCACGCGGTGAATTTGATGATTTGATGCAACTTATTGAAGCAACAAATCCAAAAGCAAATATCATTTTGCAGCGTTTTGTGAAGTCGAGTCATGGTCGAGACTTACGTGTATTGACCATTGGCGGCCGTGCTGTCGCTTGTATGGAGCGTAATTCTGGCGGTAAGAACTTTAAGGCCAACGTAAGTTTAGGTGCAAAAGGTAGCCCACACCCGATCACCCCTGAAATCGAATGGCTAGCAACACAGACCGCTAATATCCTGAATCTAGATGTTGCTGGCATCGACTTATTATTCGATGAAGAGCATTTTAAAATTTGTGAAGCAAACTCAAGTCCAGGTTTTGAAGGGCTAGAACAGGCTGTAGACATTGATGTGGCGAGAGAGATTTTACACTTTATTCGAATTCGCTTAGGGATCTTTAATCGCACTGGTCAATCAAAGAAGAGCAGTAACGGCACTAAAGCGAGCAAAGAAAAAGCAGCGGAATAATACCGCTACGTCATAACAAGAAAGGAGCTAGGTCAAGCTCCTTTTTTATTGCGTGAAGGGCTCAAGCGCGCTTCTTAGTGCGTCAAGCTGAATAGGCTTAGACAGAAAGTTATTCATGCCGGCCTCATAACAGGCTGCCTTATCGGACTCTGAAGTATTGGCGGTCAACGCAATAATATGTGGTCCTTGGCGTTTCTCTTTTGACAGCCTACGAATACTACGAGTGGCTTCAAAGCCATCCATAATCGGCATGACGCAATCCATAAACACAATATCAAAGGTTTTGTCTTGGCATGATTTTACGGCTTGCTCGCCGTTATAAACTTTGTCGATGTGAGTTGCACCAAACTGATTCAGTAACTTTTCCATCACCAGTACGTTGATTTGATTATCATCTACAAGCAGGATTTTACATTCTGATAAGGAAATATGCTGCTCTTCAGTCTTTTGCTCTTGTACGTCGTTGGTCTCGTCTGCAAACTCTATTGGGAAGGTAACGATAAAGGTACTTCCTTTACCCAACTCACTTTCTACCTGTACTTCGCCTTGTAACAAATTACAAAGCTCAAATACGATTGAAAGGCCAAGACCAGTACCACCAAAATGCCGACTTACACTGACATCGCCTTGGCTAAATGGCTGAAAAAGATGTACTTGATTGGTCTTAGCAATCCCTATGCCTGTGTCTGAGACACTTAATTGTAGAACCGGTGAAGTTTCACTTCCCAGCACGTCGGCATAAATATCGATACTACCCGTTGGTGTAAATTTGATGGCGTTACTCACGAGGTTTGCAATAATTTGTTTAACTCGCGTCGGATCTGAATAGAGCCAATTTGTACCTTTTTTATGAATATGGAAGTTAATTGAAAGCCCTTTTTCGCGACAGGCTGGACTGTACAGGCCTACAACTTGTTCGACTAACTGATGAAGATCAAACGGAGTATTGTCTAGCTTCAGGTTATTACTATTTAACTTACTGAAGTCTAATACGTCGTTTATTAATGTGATCAACATATCTGCACTGTTGACTGCAACGCTCAGGTTGCTCTTGATTTCTTTTATGTCGGTTTCTTTTCTGCACGCTTGAAGCATACCGACTAATCCGTTCAGCGGGGTTCTTAATTCATGGCTGATTTTGGCGATAAATTCACTCCGGGTTTTAAGAAGTTGCTCCGCTTCTTCGCGCTTTTGCTCCAATGCAATACGCATTTTGACTTGTTCATCTATATCTTGAATGGCACCAAAAACCCGAACGCATTCGCCATTTTCATATTCACCTTGACCGTGAGAGGCGACCCACTTTTCGTTGCCGTTGGCATCAATAATAATGGATTCTATGTCCCATTTGGTTTTGGAGGTGATGGCGTCGTCTATGGCTTGTTTAATGTTTCCTTGGTGAACGCCGGGTTTATAGAAGCTGATGGCATTGTCGAGTGTTGGTGTAAAGTTATCATCAACGCCATGAATGAGTCGCGTTTGTTGGCTCCAATACACTTTGTTCTTTTTAAAATCGACTTCCCATGAGCCAATATCAGCAAGACGGCTCATCGCTGCTAATGCTTGTGAACGGTGTTGTATCTTTTTTAACGCCTTTTGCCGAGAAATTTCAACACCAATCCATTGACCTAATAAACTCACGTAATCTAAGTGTTCTTGACTGAACGCTTGGGCTTTGGCACTAGATGCGGAAAAGTTGACGGTACCATAGCGTTTACCATCAACAATAATCGGCGCACCAATGTAGCTCTCTAGGCCAAAGTTTGCGTAGCAAGGGTGAGTGGCAATTTCGCTGATACCAGCGTGATGAAAAGACAGTGCGCTGTCAGCTTGTAAAGTGTGCCAGCAATAGGTGTTCGCCAGTTCAAAATCCGTACCTACCAACAAAGAATTATCTGGGGTGATCACATGTCTTACTGTGTATATATCAGCCTGAATTTCACTGACGATTGCAATATCAAGCTCAAACACATCGAGACCAAGTGTCAGCAGCGCCGTCACTTTTTCTTCAAATGTGGTGTCTTGGTTTGTGGTGATGAGGTGTAATCGTTTTAAAATACTCACAAATTTCACATTGGCAGTACAAGGCAGTTAATCACTTAACTTTAACCGCTCTTTGCTAACTTGCCAACATTAAATCGTTTGAATCTGTCGAGATAATTTCCATTTTTCAAAGGATTATGAATAAAATAGTCGACGCGGGATTTTCACAATTTTTTAAGGCAAGTCTATGAAATACGTAGGTCTACTTTTTTTATTAATGACAACGGTCGTAAGTGCACAAACACTTCGTGTTGCTACCTTTAATGTCAGTATGGAAGCAACGAACTATCAACAAAAAGGGCAAGCTCTGGACTCTCAAAAGCTCAGTAAACTGCTACAGAATGGTCAACATCAACAAATCAGAAATATTGCAGAAATCATTCAGCGTGTTCGCCCAGATGTGATTCTACTTAATGAATTTGATTACATCGCTGAACCAAATAAAGGTGTACAGGCATTTGTAAATAACTATCTAGCACAACCTCAAGCGGATCAGCAGCCGATATCGTATCCTTACTTTTATATTGCGCCAGTCAATACTGGATTACCAACACCGTATGATTTAGATAATGACGGCAAGCAATCTAGTTATGGCGGTGATGCCCAAGGGTTTGGTTTATATGAGGGGCAATATGGGATGGTTGTACTGTCAAAGTACCCGATTAAAAAAGAGCAGGCCCGAACTCTGCAGACCTTTCTTTGGAAAGATATGCCAGACCATAAGGTCACAACAGACCCTGTGACGAAACAGCCTTGGTATAGTGAGCAAGAGTGGCAAAATTTGAGACTAAGCTCAAAATCTCACTGGGATCTGCCAATTGAAGTGAACGGTAAATTATTTCACCTGCTGGCGATGCATCCAACGCCTCCAGTTTTTGATGGTGAAGAGGATAGAAATGGCAACAGAAATCACGATGAGATCCGCTTAATGGCCGATTATATCGACCCTAAACGTAGCCAGTACATTTATGATGATAATGGCGTTAAAGGTGGCCTTAAAAATGATACACGGTTTGTCATTGTCGGTGATTTAAATGCTGCCGATACAGGGGATAAACATAGACCTGGTGTGATAGAACAATTATTAGATAACCCTAAAGTATTCTCGGACTTAGCGCCAACGAGTAGAGGCGGAAGTGAACATAGCAAGGAAAGTGCGAGTCGCAGTTATACCGCACATTGGGGGGCACGCGTAGATTACGTACTACCATCCAAGTTCGGCTTTCGAGTACTTAGCAGCGGGGTTTTCTGGCCAAGCAAAGAAGATGAATTATTCCGTTTAGTGGAAAGTCGTCATGCCAGCTCCGATCATCGCCTAGTTTGGGTGGACGTGGAAGTTAAGTGAGCTCAGTGATTGGTCAACCGTGTCGCTTACTACAAATTTAAACAATGACTAACGGAACTAAACCGAAATAACCTTTAAGCTTGCGCTTAATGAATAGGAGAGTGTGATGAAAAGAATTCTATTAAGTGTTGGTTTAGCGGTTTGGTTATCTGGGTGTGCTCATCATGATGATGTGCGTCCATCGTCTGATGGTGTGCATAATATTATGTTATTTTCCGACAGCCGTGATGCGGGTAGTAAAGAAGCATTAAAGCAGGCTAGACACTATTGCAAACAAGCTGATATGGTCGCGTATGTTGTGAATCTAGATATCATTTATAACAGCGATACGCCTGAGAGTACTTATATCACGCAAAAAGGCGTAGCTAACGCCGTTGAGGCTGCCGGTATGGCGATGTGGATTTTTGGTCGAAATAGTGTTGATGATGCAGGGGCTGCAATGACCATAGGTGGAGGAATAGCCGATGGTGCGCTCGGTAAGCCTTATGATGTGCGATTAAATTTCAAATGTGGATGAATGATTAGTCAGCACGTCTAACGTCGCAACATGCTTCAATCTTCATCCTTTTTTGGATTGTTTTGAGGCGTGTTGTTTTTGGATGTTACTTTATCTTTGTCAAAAGGTGCCGTTTGCTCGTCTATTTTCTTTTTCATTTCAAATTTGGCGGAATACTTTAACAACGCAATATTGCTCCAAATCACCCCTAACACGCCAGCAATGATCAAGACCACTTGCCATGTTTCTAATTGATTGCCCATTCTAGCTCCTCAAAAAAGCCCTATTTTTTAAATTTGTCCTGAAATAGGTGAGCATTTTAGCGCGACTGTTGATATTATTCACCACCTAGTCATTTCGCGATAATTATGCTGCATATATTTACATTCTGAGGATAATAGCGCATTCATGGAACAAGTGTTAATTTGGCCTGCTCAGTATCCCATGCTGTTAAAGGGGTTAATCGAACAAAACGGTGCTTACATTCTAGATGCCATAGAGGCATGGCCGAATTGCCAACAAATGAAAGATGAGCAGGGCGTAACGACCACTGTTCTACCTCCTTTATTTTACCTCGCTTGGTTACGACCGCTAGAGCCGTTCGAAGCCTGTTATTTTCAGCATATTGATGACTATGACGATAAACAGCGTCAATACGTTAATAGCGTAATTCAACACATTGAGGAAAATGATACTGATCAGGATGAGCTAATAAAAACACTCATTCAGCGTCTTGGCCAGTACTCTAATATTCAAGCTCAGGTGCAAGAGCAAAGCTTATCGTTTGTAGAGTTGCTCTGTGACAAACATTATGAAAAAACGCTGATATGGCTACTGGAGAAAGGGCTTAAGTTTAGCGCGAAAGAAATTGTTTCTCTGTGGTGCAACAGCTCGGAGGCAACACATGCGGCACTATTGACTCATATTGATACTTGTCTGCTTGACCGAGCAGCCACGGCTAAACTAGCAACAGATAGTTTGCTGGATGGACAGCAGACTTTTGAGCTGCTTTGCACTATGTGTGACAAAGATGAAGTAACGGGTCTTTTGGAACAAGCGCTATTGTTCCAGCTAACCCAACAACAGGTGAAGCAATCAGCGATTATCACCTTAGTCACGCAGGGCGCGACAGGAACTGCGAGAGATAATAGCAGTGGGCGCTCAGCTATTATGTTAGCGGTTGAAAATGGCTTTGTGAGCGCGGTTGAAACCATGTTGCCGCACCATAAAGTAAATGAATTGGACGAATCGGGCAGGAACTTAATGCACTATGCGGCGGCATCGAACTCTGCAGCTATGATCGAAATGATTTTTGAACATGGTGATGACCCGACGCTTGCGGATATTCATGGCGACACCCCTTACCGTGTGGCTATGAAAAATCAGGCGCTTACTTCTAAGCAAACATTTGAGCAGCACGGTATTATCGAGCTTTCTAATGAGGCAAAGTATCAAAAAATAAAAACTGTCCATATTCTTTATGCCTTTGCTGCTATTTTGCTACCGCTGCAGTTATTTTTATTCTTTACTGATGAGGTGGATGAAAAAACCATCGCAACACTTGTCACTACGGCAGCTTCTATCGCAATTTTTGTTTTTGCGAGGCGTAAACGCAGCAACCCTCTATACCCAAACAGCTCAACGCCTTGGTCACTAATCGGGGTAAATGCGTTAGCATGGCTTAGTATTGGTGTGCAGGTATTGTTTTCAGTATTGGTGTTGATAGCCGTACTATCGTTGCAGTAGCTTACAGTAACGAACTAAGCTGACGGATTGATGCTAAAAAGCGCAGTTACTTCATTGAAGACTGCGCTTTTTTAATGGAGTTATGCGAGCGAGATTATGACTCTTTATGCTCGTGCGCTGCCTTTTCGTCAGCAAGGTCTTCTTTTAACTTGCGGATCTTCAACCCTAACTCTTGGCCTCTGTGTCTTGCATAGTAAGTGCAACCAATAAACATGGACGTTGCAAAGCCAATCTCAAGCAGGACTAACAATAGCTCGTCTGGAGATGTCCACAACAGGGTAAAGCCGTGGATAAAATAAAACATTACGACAAAGTTTGCCCACGCATAAGTGTATGGCTTATCTTGTAAAATACCTTTAAGCGGGAGTAATAAAGGTAAAACGTACACCACAAAGACAAAGCCCAAGCTGTAACCTTCTCTTGGTGCAAGCACGAAGAGCCACAGTGGCATCAGGATCAAAAGACCAAAATACCCGACTAGCGCAAAGCGTTGAAAGCGTCTAGTGATGGGCTTTTTTGCAATTTCATTCATGTTAACTTTTCCGCGACGCGTAGCAGTCGACTCGCTGCTGCACGACAAATTTTGATTTCTGTTTGAGTGAGTGAAGCATTGTTTTGGCTGCCCGCAACATGTGTTGCACCGTAAGGCGTTCCGCCCATTTCGGTCGCCAAAAGCTCTGGAACATCATAGGGGATACCTAACAACATCATGCCGTGGTGTAATAACGGTAAGGAGAGGTTGAGTAGGGTAGCCTCGTTGCCACCGTGCATACTGCTTGAAGACGAAAATACGCAGGCTGGTTTATCGATGAGCGTGCCTTTAAGCCACAAATCGCTGGTGGTTTCCCAAAACGCTTTCGCTTGGGCTGCCATCATGCCAAAGCGTGTTGGAGTACCGAACGCTAACCCGTCGCATGCTACTAAGTCTTGCTTTGTTACGATCACATCATGGTCTTGGCGCTTCTCAAATACGCGCACTATGGCTTCACCACCTTGTGACACTATGGTGTCTGCAAATTCGTGCGCCATATTTGCCACAGAGCCATGACTGGAGTGGTATAAAATAAGAATTTTACTCATTACAGGATATTAAGCACCGACTCTGGAGGCCTGCCAATCGCCGCCTTATCACCTTTAACAACGATAGGACGCTCAATCAGTTTAGGGTTTTCAAGCATGGCAGTGCGCAGTGTCGCTTCGTCCGACTCTTTCGATAGTCCAAGCTCTTTGTAGAGCGTTTCTTTGCTACGTACAAGCTGATGAGCAGAACTAAATCCAAGTTTAGAAAGTAAATTAGCCAAAGTGTCACTATCGATTGGCGTCTTTAGGTATTCAATAACGGTAGGATTAACGCCATTGGACTCTAGTAAAGCTAGGGTTTCACGTGATTTTGAACAACGCGGGTTGTGATAGATTTCTACTGACATGATTTCGCTCTATTTTGCTCTAAGTCGTAATGTAAGCGGATCATAGCTTAATGCAGAGATGACGAAAAGCGATGTGCAAGAAAATTGGCTTAAATACGTTTCTACTATCGCTGTATATCGCTGTAAGCAATCGCCAAGCATCACAGCTTAGCGATTTCTTTTTGCATATTACGGTATTGGCTAAGTAGCGCTTTTAATCTGGTACGCTTGATATCTTCGTTATCTTCGACATGATTGAGTGCACGCTGGACTTCGTCTGCTGCTTTATTAAATGCACCATACTGGGCATAGACACTCGCTTTTGACTCATGGTAAGCCGCCTTGTTTTCTTGGGCTTCATAGGCTTGTGTGAGTAAATCACGGGCGAGAATATGATCCGGTTTCTCAAGCAAAAAGATCTTAAGCAATTGCTCGGCAACTTCATACTGTTTTGCTTTTATTGCGGCATTGGCATAGTTTAGTGTGATAACTTGGTTATTGGGTCTAAGTTGGTGTTGAGCTTGAAGCATCTCAACCGCTTTGCCAGAATGCTCTGTCGCAATTAAATAATCGGTATACACATCAAGATAAAACAGGTTATTCGGATCTTTTTCTAACAACTCATCCAATAGTTTGCCAGCTTCCTCGTAGTTTTTTTGATCGAGTAACGTAATTGCTAACCCGTATTGTAGGGCGCGCTTGTCGAGCTCTGCTGAGTGCTTTAGAGCGTTTCTGAAAAAGGCTTCACCAGCATCTTCTGAATAATAGTATCGTGCAAGCACACGGCTTTTAGCTAACGCGTAGGAAAGGCTTGAGGGATAATGCTTTTTCTCGAATTGTTGTGCCCTAAGCCTAACGTCCGATACTCGACTGTCGGGTAACGGGTGCGTAAGCAAAAATGCAGGGGGCTTATTTTTAAAACGAATTTGATCCGAGAGCTTAGTTAAAAACTCACTGGCCGCATAGGGGTCAAAGCCGGCTTTATGTAGTGTATTCATACCAAATCGGTCGGCTTCTTGCTCGGCTTTTCGGCTATGCGTTAGTTGGTTCAACGATGATTGCGTTTGGCTTGCGGATAAAATGGCGATACCCGCATCTGGGGCAACTACGGTTGCCAAAATACCAGTAATAAGCCCCGCTATGGTCAAGGCGCTGTTGTCTTTTGCGTTTTGTACGCGGCGTGCTAAATGACGTTGGGTAACGTGCGCAATTTCGTGGCCAATAACGGATGCTAATTGACTCTCATTATCGGATTGCGCAATGAGTCCTGTATGTACACCAACGTGGCCTCCATAAAAAGCGAAGGCATTAATATCTTTGTTATTTATCCAAAAAAAGGTAAATGGAAAGCGTACATCATTAGCATTGGCGACGAGGCGATTGCCTAGGCTGGTTAAGTACTCTTCAAGTACCGGATCGCCAACCACTGGGGAGCGGGAGCGCAGCTGCATCATCATGACTTCGCCGATCGCTTGTTCTTTTTCAATAGGTAGTACTTGGAGAGCTGAAGTGCCTAAATCTGGTAGTTTCAGTTCTGTTTGTGCAATAGCGCTGCTTGATGCAGCGAGCGCAAATGTTAAAACGATTGAATTTAATAGGGGTTTTAACCGCATTTT
This sequence comes from Pseudoalteromonas sp. XMcav11-Q, assembly GCF_040104525.1. Taxonomy (NCBI): domain Bacteria; kingdom Pseudomonadati; phylum Pseudomonadota; class Gammaproteobacteria; order Alteromonadales; family Pseudoalteromonadaceae; genus Pseudoalteromonas; species Pseudoalteromonas sp. XMcav11-Q. The sequence goes on along the minus strand of NZ_JBECOX010000005.1, from coordinate 7,874 downwards.
AATCCCTTTTAAGGTCTTCTCCGAGCATGATCCTAGCTAAGTCGACTTCATCATTGCATGCTCGAGCATCTTTTTCACAAAGTTGGTAAAAATCTTTTATTGAGACCCCAGCAACACTAGTGATGTTCAATTCTTTTTGCAAAAACGTCACTGTCATATGCAGCACTTTGTGCGCATGAAGTATCAGAGCTTTGTCAGCTATATCACCGCGTTCAAAGTAAAACGCAATGAATTTATGGAGCTGGTTGATGCGCAGTAAGTTTTTCATCGTATGCGGATCCCATACTCGAAACTCCAAAAAACGATTGTCTTTAACATAGGCATCAATCTTGGTGCCTTTGGCTATTGGGTAAGCCCAAAGCTCAAAACCTCTGTCAGTAAATGCTTGATGTAACGCGATTTGAGGTTTATTGTCACAGTGAATTATGCCACTGTCATCTTCATAACCACCTAATAGTTCTATATTCCAATTTCGCTTATCTAGCAAACGCTTTACCGCATTGTCAAAGCCGTGATGGAGCAGACCTTCACATTCACTTACCGCTGAGGCGACAAGGTGATAAAAAGGCGGAAGTTCTCCCCAATTAATTTGCTTTTTGTACCAATTTATTTCTTTTAGTGTTGGATTGGCTGGCAATCGGGCCTTATTATTAACGCCTGGCATTAAGATTCCCAAGAAGTAGAGTATGCTATTAAGAATAAACCATCAACGCCTTGAGGGCTACCGCATTGAGTGATTTGTGTGGAGACAAGACGACAAAATTTGTACATGATCTACGAGAATTTACCTGTCCTGCATTATTTGTTCAGTTTAAGTGGCGGTTAAAGCGCCATGACTATACTCTAGGCAAACTAAAATTGCTGATGAGTCAGGATCAGAGCTTGTTAGATATCAAAAAGTATTTGGATGGTAACTCGGTGAGTTACCAAATTATTGAAATTGAAAGCGGTGAAGTGTGTTTGGAGATCATGGATGTTTGAGTTAGTAAAAGCGTGGTACATCAAAAAGTTTTCAGATCCACATTCCGTCACGCTATTGTTGATGCTAGTTGCCACAGTTGCTTTGCTGTACTTTTTTGGCAGTTATGTCATGCCGGTACTGGTCGCAATTGTCATAGCCTATTTACTTGAATGGCCAGTGAATAAGCTCACCCGAGTGACTGGCAGTAGGATGTTATCAGCAGTAGTCGTAATGGCGGTATTTGTGGGCGTCGCTTTGGGGCTGGTATTTGGTATCGTTCCTGTTCTGTGGCAACAGTTAAGTAACTTGCTCCAAGAAAGTCCAACCATGGTAGAAGAGGGTAAGGACTTCCTTTTACATTTACCTGAATACTACCCGACGCTGATCTCTACAACTCAGGTACAGGCAATTGTGAGCTCTGTGGAAAGTAAATTGCTAGAGCTTGGCGAAGTTATTGTCTCAGCCTCATTAACCTCATTAAAAGACGTTGTCGCATGGATGATTTATTTGGTCTTAGTGCCACTGCTTGCTTTTTTCATGTTGAAAGACAAGTCAGAACTTACATCTGGAGTGTCAAAAATTATACCTAAGGACAGAAAGCTTATTTCACAAGTGTGGCATGAGATGGACCAACAAATCATGAATTATATTCGTGGTAAAGTTTTTGAGATTGTCATCGTTGGTGTAGTGAGCTTTGTGACCTTTTCTATTTTGGATTTACGCTATGCCGCATTACTGGGGACATTGGTTGGACTTTCTGTACTTATCCCATTTATTGGTGCTGCACTCGTTACCTTACCCGTTGCCGCAGTAGCTTTGTTTCAATTTGGTCTAGCGCCAGAATTTTGGACCATTCTCATCGCGTACGGCATTATTCAAGCATTAGATGGTAATGTTTTAGTGCCGTTATTGTTTTCAGAAGCTGTGGATCTTAACCCTGTTTATATTATTGTTGCAGTATTATTTTTTGGTGGTTTATGGGGGTTTTGGGGGGTATTCTTTGCTATTCCACTTGCATCTCTGGTCAAGGCGCTGATCAATGCATGGTCGAGTAAGAGTGAAGAACTATTGGTGAAATAGTGAAGTTTTTTTGATGTTAGTCGGCTCATGAGCCGACTATAAATAAGTAGTTATTGTGTGACTCTACCCGTGCTTTCACGAACCACCATGCTCGGTGTGAACACATGTGAGACTTCTTTATCATTTTTTCGATGTCCACGTGTTTTAGAAAACAATAGACGCGCAGCATGTTCAGAAATAATGTTGTTAGCCTGATGTGCAGTCGTAAGCTTTGGCCAAGTTTGGCGGGAGAATGGAGAGTCCTCAAAGCCACTGATAGACAATTGACCCGGGATCTCTATATTCATCAGCCGCGCAGCAAATAAAGCTCCAGCGGCTACCTCATCGTTACCACCTAAAATCGCAGTGATTTGGTTTGGATTACCATCGGCCAGCAGTGCTTTAGCGCCTTTTACTCCAGATTCAAATGAGTACGTGCCGTGATAGAGCAGTGTATCGTCTTGTTTTATATCGTGTGCTTTCAGCGCATCGCGATATCCAGCTAGTCGCTCTGCAGTTGATTTATGCTCTTCATCGCCAAGTACAAAAGCAATTTTTTTATGTCCAAGTTGGATCAGATGCTCGGTAATTTCATAGGCTGCAGCGTAGTCGTCAACAAAGATACAGTTATTTGCGCTGTTTTCCGCTTCTTGCGCTCGGCCTGAAAGTAGACGCACGTAATGAATGCCCAGCTCATCTAGCATATCAATAATGGTTTGTTGCTCGGATAGAGGAGGAGTCAAAACCAAACCTGCAAGACGTGAGCGTTTGATCATAGTGACGAATTCTTCGGCCATATTTTCCGAATTGGATTCACAGGGGTGGATGACGAGTTCATACCCTTCATCCCTACAGCGAGATAACACCCCATTTTGCATATCAATGACATAATACGCATTGGGATTGTCGTAGACCAAGCCAATTGCAAATGAAGAAGTACCAGCTAAGTTTCTCGCAGCAATATTAGGCTGATAATTAAGCTCTTTTACAGCCTGCATTACTTGATCGTAGGTTTTTTTTCTAACCGAAGGCTCTTTATTGATTACCCGCGATACGGTTTTCATAGATACGCCAGCTAGCTTGGCAACATCATTAATAGTGACTTTCATGTAATTGTTCTTCTATTTACAGGTCTGTATCGATCATTATTAAGCACAGAGGAATAGTAGCGCTTTATGTATGCAGAAGCTAGCGCCCAATTTCTGAGATATTTAGCCGCTCAGGTGACTATTGGCTTAATAAAAGGATCATCTGTTTTTCTTAGTCTATCTAATAAGTACAGAATTTAGCACTACAATTCGCAGAAATAAATGAATGATACCGGTGTCAAAAATTTTATTTTAGGTTATTATTCGCAATGTAAAATTGAAAAGAAGCGATTTGACAGCGTTGTCATTTTGGCATAATGTGCTTGTTTAATAATGTTTCTTTGTTGTTACTACCTGAAAAGTAAGGTAACTAACAATCACTTACGTCTTAGGGGAATATGTAATGGGTGGTCGTGTAGATTTGGATAGTTGGCAAAAGCTCAGTGGTTCTGCGCAGCGAGTAGAGCAGCAGCATTTAAAAACGATGTTTGCAAACGATGCACAAAGATTTGAAAAGTTCTCTCGTCAAATCCCAGGTGTGTTGTTCGACTTTTCCAAGCAACGCATTGACGACCAAACATTCTCTGAAATGATGCAGCTCGCAAAAGAGAGCGATATCGCGCTTTGGCGAGAAAAGATGTTTTCTGGTGAAAAAATAAATATCACCGAAGACCGAGCGGTTTTACATACGGCGCTGCGTAACCGAGCAAATACACCTATTTATGTGGATGGCGTAAATGTTACTGAGCAAGTCAATGCGGAATTAGAAAAACTACAAGCATTTAGTAACCGAGTTCGTTCAGGTGAGTGGCGAGGGTATACAGGCAAAGCTGTAAAAGATGTGGTTGCGATTGGCGTTGGTGGTTCTAACTTAGGTCCGCAAATGGTGACTGATGCGCTAGCCGCGTATGCAGATGACACGCTAAACGTGCATTATGTTTCGAATGTTGACGGTGTACAGATTGCTTCAGTACTAAAAGGTTTGGATGCAGAAACCACCTTGTTTGTTGTGTCATCAAAAACGTTCACGACCTCTGAAACCATGACCAATGCAAAGACTGCCGTTGAGTGGTTTTTGAATGCTGCAAATGATAGAACGGCAATCGCCAAGCATTTTGTTGCGGTGAGCACCAATCTTGAGAAGACCAGAGCGTTTGGTATTAGCGATGACAACGTATTTACGATGTGGGACTGGGTTGGCGGTCGTTTCTCGCTTTGGAGCGCGATAGGATTGCCAATCGCACTTTATTTAGGCTTCGATAAGTTTGTCGAAGTGCTTGAAGGTGCGTTTGAAATTGACGAGCACTTTAAAACGGCAAACAACGAAGACAATATTCCACTGTTGATGGCGTTACTTAGCGTTTGGAATACCAGTTTCTTAGGGTATCAAGCACAAGCTATTTTGCCTTATGATCAGGCGCTTCATATGCTGCCTGCGTATTTACAACAAGGTGAAATGGAAAGTAACGGTAAGCATGTTACTTTTGCAGGAGAACAGGTAAACTATACGACTGTGCCAATTATTTGGGGCATGACAGGGATAAATGGCCAACACGCTTTTTATCAGTGTTTGCACCAAGGTAATGTAATCGTGCCTGCTGATTTTATCGCTTCAATTGAGCCGCAAAACAAAGTAGGCCAGCATCACGATATTTTACTGTCTAACTTCTTTGCGCAAACGGAAGCGATGATGGCGGGTGTAGATGCACAGCAGGTTCGTGAAGATTTAACGGCTAAAGGTAAGTCGGATGCGGAAATCGACAAGTTGATCCCGCATAAAATACACCAAGGTAACCGTCCAACCTCTTCATTTATCTTAGATAAGGTAGATGCAAAAGCTGTGGGCCGACTAATTGCCTTGTATGAACACAAAATTTTCTGCCAAGGTATTATTTTGGATGTGTGTTCATTTGACCAGTGGGGTGTTGAGCTTGGTAAAGGGCTTGCTTCAAATATTGAAGCCGAGCTAACGCAAGAAGGCGTTACTAACCCGCATGATAGCTCAACGGCGGGTCTAATCGCTTATTACAAGCAAAAGAGAACAAATTAATACTTCGAGTGGAACTGGAAGTAAACAGAATACCTTTGAACGGGTAGCGCTGGAGTACTTAGAACCTGTATTTTTGTGAGAGGAAATACAGGTTTCTAAGACTCATTTATACCAACTTACTTAATCCCTCAAATTGAGCAGGTATTAAGTCGAATTGATATTACTAGTGCATTGCAATCGAAATCATCACCCGTTACACAATGAGTTTGGTAGGCTTTGGAGTGGCTCCAAATCGAATAAACACTGCGTGCTTGTAGTGCACGCCTAACCTAATGAGAGTGAATTATGCTTAATCCTTTTGACATCGTAATTTTTGGTGGGGGAGGCGATTTAGCACTTCGCAAACTCCTACCTGCTTTGTATCGTGCATATCAAGAAGGTAACTTACCTGAAGGCACTCGCATCTTACCGACCGTTCGTGAACAAAACAAACAACAAGAATTTATCGAAACGGCACATATCGCATTACAAACTCACCTTGGCAAAGGCGAATACAACAAGAAAGATTGGTCCGCATTTGAACAGTTTTTAGTACCTGTGATAGTCAATGTTACTGAAGAAGACGAACACTGGGATACGCTAAAGAATATGTTGGCCGATGGGGAAGATAAGTCTCGTGTATTCTATTTGTCACTTCCTCCAGCGGTTTATGGCCGTTGTTGTGAGCTATTGTCAATCAAAGGGCTAATCACTGAGCAATCACGTGTAGTTGTTGAAAAGCCTATTGGCTATTGCGGTAAATCTGCAGAAGAAATTAATGCCAAAATCGGTGAGTTCTTCTCGGAAGAGCAAGTATTCCGTATCGATCATTACTTAGGTAAAGAAACGGTTCAAAACCTGATGGCGCTTAGGTTCTCAAACGCACTGTTCGAGAATTTATGGGATGCTAAAGCCATAGATAATATTCAGATCAGTATCTCTGAAACGGTAGGTCTTGAAAGCCGAGCTGGCTTCTACGACAAAGCGGGCGCGCTTCGTGATATGGTGCAAAATCACTTATTGCAACTACTTTGCTTGGTTGCGATGGAGTCACCACATAAACTTAATGCCAACAGTATTCGCACTGAAAAGCTTAAAGTATTAGAAGCGCTTAGACCGCTAATTGACTCAGATGTAGATAATAATGTTGTGCGTGGTCAATATGTACCAGGCGACCTTGAAGGTAAGCTGGTACCTGGTTACCTAGAAGAGCTGGGCGAAGGGTCGAGTAAAACAGAAACATTTGTTGCTATTCGTGCTCACATTGATAACTGGCGTTGGTCTGGTGTGCCTTTCTATTTAAGAACAGGCAAGCGTATGAAAAAGCGTTGTGCTGAAATTGTGGTTGAGTACAAGCCTGTTTCTCATAACGTCTATGGTGATGCGGCGGGTCCAATTCAGCCAAACCGCTTGGTGATAAGATTACAGCCTGAAGAAAGTATTCAATTAACGCTAATGTCTAAGCGTCTAGATAACCTTGAAATGCAACTAGAGCCAGTGACGCTAAATATCTCATTGAGTGAAAAGTATAACAATGGCTATCATTCAGATGCATATAAGCGCTTAATGCTAGACGCAGCTGCAAATAACCCTGCTTTATTTATTCACCGTGACGAAGTACGACAAGCGTGGCAGTGGGTTGATCCAATCATTGAGCGTTGGCAGAGTAAAGGGACTCCGTCACTTTATCGTGCTGGCTCTTGGGGTCCTGAAGATGCCGATGAACTGCTTGAAGAAAACAAACATGTTTGGTTCAATGCGGGAGAGCAAGCGTAATGGCACAGTTAACAGAAAGAAACTTCAACTCGAAAGACGAAATGACAGCAGCGCTTGCAGAGCTACTTCAAACTGGGCTCAGTCAAGGTATTGAGCAAGACGGTGAAGCGGTGTTGCTAGTGTCTGGCGGTTCATCACCGGCTCCAGCGTATCGTTACCTTTCAGGTGTTGAGCTAGGCTGGGACAAAATTACGGTTGCTATGGTTGATGAACGTTGGGTCGAACCGGATCACGAAAAGTCTAACGAAGCATTTATTAAGTCGACATTACTGAAAGACAAAGCGGCAAATGCTCGATTTGTGACAATGAAGAATGCAGCAGTGTCAGCACTAGAAGGCGCTGATCTATGTGAGTCTGCTTATGCAGCGTTGAAAAAGCCGTTTGATGTAACCATTTTAGGAATGGGGCCGGATGGTCATACCGCCAGTTTATTCCCAAGTGCAAATGGCCTAGAACACGCATTAACGACTACAAACACTGTGTGCGCAATTAATGCTCATCAAAGCGAAGTGACAGGTGAGATCACCGAGCGCATGAGTTTGTCTTTGGCAGGAATAGCTAATTCTAAGGCGGCTGTTTTATTGATCTCTGGTGATGAAAAAAAAGCGGTGTATGAAGCGGCAAAACAACCCGGCTCAGAGTATGAAGTACCACTGCGTGCTGTATTAAATCATCCTGATATTAATTTGACCGTATTCTGGTGCCCGTAACCTAAGATCATAGGTACTAGAAATAGTAGAAGGTAAGGTTGGCGTGGTAGCTGGCCTTACCTAGATTATTTGAGTCAACTGATTGAATACCTCTGGACATTAAGCTCGAAGCGACAATACTTCTTACTTCTTACTTCTTACTTCTTACTTCTTACTTCTTACTTCTTACTTCTTACTTCTTACTTCTTACTTCTTACTTCTTACTTCTTACTTCTTACTTCTTACTTCTTACTTCTTACTTCTTACTTCTT
>NZ_JBECOX010000004.1:0-426593 GCF_040104525.1 Pseudoalteromonas sp. XMcav11-Q | reverse complement strand
TCGCGGATTTGCACTTGCCATTCGCTAGTAGTTATCGTTTAATAACAATCAGTTATTTAAACGGTGATCTTCCTACAGAGGACTTTCACCTCATTAGTTAATGCCCATGTCGGGCGTACACAAACAAATCAACAAGGACTAAAAAAGTTTGGCTCCGCTCGTGCCTCGCTATTTTAGCCAAAATTTTTTAGCCTGTTATTCGGGCGTTAGGGTTACAATCAGGCAATGAAGTGGACTGAACCTTGGATTAAATCAATCCAAAACCAAGAGAAATATAGCCTCATTTCAAAGGGGGTGTTAATAAGCTGCTTACTATGGACGTTGTTTTTCGTTTTTTTGGCAGTTGTAAGCCTGTTGACTAAAGATGACTTTATCAGTCATCTAGCTAAAACAATTTGGATTGCTCCTGTGCTAGGTTTCACTTTAGCTTGGGTTTTGTATACGGTCACGTGGCTGTCACCAGTTAAAATTGATTCCGGTCCCAAAGGCCTTGTCAGAATCAAAGCAGATAATATAACTTCGATACCTTGGGAGCTGATCTCTTCGTACAGGTTTATATTTAACGGCATCGTTTTTAAGTTTACTGATGATAGTGAAATCACATTCTTATTACCTGAAGATATGGATCGAAATTTAATAGCAAAGGAACTTGAAGCACACTCAATCAAAAAAGATGTTTTGTAACTCTAACAAATTAATTAAACCGTGGACGCAAAACAGCAGGCTTGCGCTCATTCTTCGCTTAGTTTAGCCAAGGAAAATAAGCGACACCCATCACTATTAACATCAAAGCTGAGGAGGTGAAGTAAAAAAGTATGAAAGCACAGCCGTCACTTTGGCCAAAAACGTTTATCGATAGGTTATTTTTTAGCGCTCAAGCGTATCTCTACATCAAAACCGAGTTATCGCGCACGACAAAGCGCTGTAAATACAACAGTTATAGATTTTCGAGTTGATAGTGTTCGTTTTGCTAAGCCAATAAGCGCTCGCAGTTTGTTAGGTTTGTCCGTCGTCGTTTTTGCAGTGTTTCACAGTAAGCGGTTATTGTTCGCTCTCGACCAACAGCACCGTGAAATACCCGAGAAAATTGCGTAGTGAGTTTTATCCAGTTCTCAGGCTCTATATTGAGTCGAGTGAGTATGGGTTGTGACTCAAAGATATAGCCTCGTTTGTCGGCGCGAATGCACTGGCCTGTGAGTTCAACTAATTCAATATAGGATTTGAGTTCAAAAGGTAGGCCTTTAGGCATATGTTTTCGCGGGCTGCCAGCAAAACGTAGGAGACTTTTAGGTTGTTTCAGCTTAGCGTGGTCGATGCGCTTTTTGATGCTGGTGTAGTCTGAGGTTTCAGGCGTTGCGGCGATTTTGGCTCTAATGGGGTTTAGGTCTACGTAAGCGAGGCAGGCAGTCAGCGCTGCCTCGTCCAGTAATGCTTGGGATTTGAATCGCCCTTCCCAAAACCGACCTGTGCAATTATCTTCTTTATTTGCTCGGCGGGCGATGTCTTCGTTAAGTACGCGCATAAACCAGCTAATATCTGCGAGTCTTTCTCTGTACTTATCAACCAGCTCATCTAGCATCAATTGCTCCGACTCACTGAGTGGCTCATCTTCAATATACTTTTGGCTTATCCAATTGCCCTTAAACAACTTGTGCCACCGTATCACAACTGCTTTATCCGACAGACGCTTAGCCTTTGTATCATCAACATATAAAACAATGTGAGTGTGATTACTCATCACGGTATAAGCACAAACATCAATACAAAACACAAACCCCAACATCAATAGCTTTTCTTCAACCCAATCACGGCGGTGTTCATATGATTTGCCAGTAAATTTATCTTCACCGCACAGAAAAGCGCGCCTTACGCAGCGGGAGATACAGTGGTAGTATTTGGTGTCGGTTAAACTGATTTGTTTTTTACGGGCAGTAGCCATAGTTTGTATTCCTCAATCCATTGAGTGCAGAATTAAAGCGTAGGCGGTATCTTAGGAAGGTGCAAATTAGTGGTGGGTGTCAGCGATTTAAGCGAAAACAAATTTGAAACGAGTTATTTCGTTAGCTATACAGGGAGAGTTATTTGAAATCTGATTATTTGCTTCGAGTAGGGGAAGAAATCGGTATCGTTAAAGATAATCATCGATTGCTTATAATTGTTGCACATTCATTCGTTGAAATGATGGTGAAAACTCTAATCGATCACCATAACCCGGGATTAAAATTATCAAACCATCATCAACGATTGGAAAAATTGAGAAAAGAAAAAGTTATCGATGAATTTCAATTTAAACTATATGACTGGTTTCGTGAGCTGCGTAACGAGGCTGTGCATACGCCAATTTTTCGCCTACAAGATTCATGCTTTAATGGCTTAATAGGTCTTGTTAAAAAGGAGCAATTAGGTTTAAACAATTTTCATAATTTTTCTATTAAATTAATAGCAGAGCTTTGGAATAAAAATTTAGGTGTACTTGGTAGTAAATATCTGAGCAAGTATAGCTAATCGGGTAGCCGAGGGTATCTAACCCTCAGCCCCCACAACACCCTGCATGCGGGGCCGCACAGGGCGTTTCATCTAACAGATTACCCGTTTGGGTAATGCACTTTTATCCATCCGTCTCTGAGTGAATAAAGTCCCTCGTTTTTCAGATAATTTAAGCTTAAAGCCTGTTGAATACCGGGTGTTTTGGAACTGCGCCAAGGCCCTTTAATTGTGATGCCACAGGCAACGGCTGCTTGCACATGAACTCCACGCTTCATCTGGTTTCTCACTTTAGTTCTCGGTTTTCGCCATTGTCGCCAGTAACACATCCTGATCCTGCGCCTTATCCACTGGTCTAGGTCAACACATTGCTGGTATGCGTTTGCAATACCAAAATAATTGATCCATCCGTTTAGATATTGGCTTAATTTAAACAACTGATATTGCATGCTCACGCCCCAATTACGGTTAGTTAAAATGCGTACCTGTCGCTTAAATTTATGCAAGGTTTTGTCATGCCATTTGATTGCTCCATGTTTAAAGGTAAACCCTAAGAATTTACTTTGTGTGGTTTTAACCATCTGACTTTTATCCGTGTTAACAAGCAATTTGAGTTTAGTTTCAAGTAACCGAGTAAGAACAATACAGACACCCAAAGTTATCTATTCACCATAGTTACGGCAGTTTCGACTTAGAATTACAAAAAACTGTTCATCACTCATATCAAAAGTGTTTCTAAAATAAGCTAGTTATTGGCGTTTACGTATTTCTCGACGTCAAAATCAGCTTATCGCGCACTGCATGGGGGAGGCTACGGTTAGCGCAGCTTGAGGCGTTATTGCTAAAGCCTTTATTTGGTCCAGCCAGCAAACGTTCACAATTTGCTAGGTTTGTGCGCCGTCGTTTTTTGAGTGTTTTACAATAAATGGTCATTACTCGCTCTCGGCCATTCTTCAATGAATTTCTAAGTTAGTTGCTTTAAACAGCTTGTGCCAGCGTATCACAATGGCTTTATCAGATATGCACTTAGCCTTTTTATCATCAACATGCAAAAACAAACTTGATAGATAAACAGGCTCTTGTGCTAAATAGCCTAAAGCTAAGTAAATTTTACGCAAATTATACGGCAACGGAATTTCGACAAGGATAGAATAAAGACATAGCGCAAGTTGGAGTCACTATGTTTTCCGAGAATGGATTTATTGCCAAGAACGAGTATCTCGTTAGTTTTCTGGTTTTGCTGTTAACCAGCGCCTTTGCCGTTGCCTTAGACTCGCTGTTGCATTCGGCGATCAGTGTACTGTTGGTATTACAGTTGGGGGTTGTTGTTGTTTCTCTCATCGCAAAACGTTGGATGGCACTGGGGGTGGCGGTTGTTAGCAGTCTAGTGTTCAACTTTTTTATCACAGAACCCAGATACACGCTTCATATGAATAATACCGAAGATGTGGTCAATTTAGTCGTTTTTATCGCTGTAGCATTAGCTACCAGCTATTTATCGAGCTATATCAAAGAGCAAAAGCAGCAGCTTTTAGTTGCGAATGTGCGCTCTAATATCTTGTTGTCGGTTTCTCATGATCTACGCACACCGCTCGCTGCGGTGATGGGCGCGCTCGAAACGCTAGAAACCTATCGTGATAAGTTAGACCAAGACGAGCAAAATGAGCTGTTGGGGTCCGCACGATCAGAAAGCCACCGTTTGTTTCGCTATATCGAAAATATTTTGCAAGCCACAAAGTTACAGCATCAAGGGGATGAGCTTTCGCTGTTGAAGCAACCTACGTCTATTGATGTCTTGATTGATAACGTGATTTTGCGGCTAGGCGCGCCATGCGTCTCGAGAATGCCACAGAATATGAGTCCAATTCTCACGATACAAGCTGCACTCATTGAACAAGCCCTGTTTAACTTAATTGAAAATGCAGTCACCTTTAGTCCCGATGGAGAGCGGGTTGAGATTTCCTTTGGAGAAACGCAGCAAGCGTTGTTGATATTTATTCAGGATAATGGTCCTGGGATCCCCGTTGCTCGGCAAAAAGAAGTCTTTACCGCCTTTAGCTCGTTTCGACAAAGCGTCAGCAAAGACGGTGGCAGTGGCTTAGGGCTGAGTGTGGCAAGAGGTATTATTCGTGCGCACGGCGGTGATATTCGCATTTTGCCCACGACGCAAGGCTGCACAATGGAAGTTAGTTTGCCAAAAGAGGAGGCGCATTGATGACTCACACCATTTTATTGATTGACGATGAAGAAGAGATCCGTCGTTTTATCCGCTTAGCATTAAAAGCTGAAGGGCTGAATTATGTGGAAGCCAGCACCGGAAAGGAAGCCATGTCGGTGTTAAAAGGTGAGCTGCCAGACTTAGTTATCTTAGATCTCGGGCTACCAGATTTTGATGGATATAGCATTTTGAAGAAGATCCGAGAAACCAGCAAGTTACCTGTATTGATCTTAACTGCGCGAGATCAAGAGGCTGAGAAGATTAAACTGCTTGAGGGCGGCGCAAACGACTACCTGACGAAGCCTTTTAGCATCAAAGAGCTGGTGGTGCGCGTCAAAGTGCTATTACGAGATTTAGTACCGAACAAACGCTTGCTTGCCATTGACTACGGCAAATTGATGATAGATTTACAAAAGCATCAAGTCATTATGGATAACGCACCATTAGCACTGTCGAAAAAGGAATTTGCACTACTTAGTATGCTTGCGCAAAGAGCACAAGAGTTAGTCAGTCAGCAAACCTTATTAAAGCAAATTTGGGGCGAAAGTCATGTCGAAGATAGTCACTATTTACGGATTGTAGTCAGCCAGTTACGTAAGAAACTCAGTGATGATGCTGCTACACCAAAAATCATAGAAACTGAGCCCGGGGTTGGTTATCGGTTTTTACTTTTACCGCTCAATAAGCATTTCTCATAACGGAGTATATAGAGGTTGTTATGGCACAATTTGTAGTTATTGGTTTAGGTCGATTTGGTTTTGCGGCTTGTTTGGAATTAAAGCGGCTTGGAAACAAAGTGATAGGGGTAGATAGTCGCGAACGTGTGGTGAACCAAGTTGTTGAGCATATTGATTATGCCACCTCTTTAGACGCGACCGATGAAACGGCATTACGCCAACTAGATATTACGAGAAGCAAAGCGGTATTGGTCGCCATAGGTGAAAACCTAGAATCGAGCATTTTATGTGTACTGTCGTTAAAGAACTTAGGCGTTGAGCAAATTTGGGTTAAGGCCAGCTCAGAAGCGCATCATACAATTTTATCCCGCTTAGGCGTAACACGCGTGATCCGCCCTGAAGAAGAAATGGGGATCAGGGTCGCACAAACACTGAATTACCCCATGGTCAATCAATATATGCAATTGGGGCATGGTTTTTATATGGTGGAAGTCATCGTGAATAAATTAAGCTGCGGGCAGTCTTTGGCAACGCTATTAAAGCGTGCAAAGGGCGAAATCAAGGCTGTGTTAGTACAGCGCGGCAAAGCGTGTTATAGCAATCCGGCAGAGTCATTTTTGATCAACGAAGATGATAAAGTGATCCTCAGCGGTCAGTTAAAAGCGTTAAATTCTATCGCGCTAAAACTGGGGGCGTAATGAAAACATGGAGTCCCCATTATTATCCCTATCCAAGTAGCCAGCCCAAAGCCCGCAAAAAACCCTTGAGGTTAAGCCCCCCAGCAGTTCTGTTTATTGGGTTTTGTGGGCTGATAGCTTTGGGTACTATTTTGTTGTTGCTACCGGTAGCACACACCCAAGACATCAAAGTGATGCAAGCGTTATTTACTGCAACTTCCGCGGTAACGGTGACAGGACTTGCCGTATTGAGTACGCCAAATGATTTTACGACCTTTGGCCATCTCGTTATTGCTAGTCTTATTCAAATCGGTGGACTTGGTTTTATGACCATTACGGTTGTGGTGCTGCGGGGGATGGGGCAGCAAATGGACATTAGTAAACAACTTATCGCAAAAGAAAGCTTTGGCATAGCTCGATTTGATCAGTTGGTTGATACAGCCAAATGCGTGTTAGTTTATGCACTGATCATCGAATCTATAGGATTTACCATTTTGCTTGCCCATTGGTATCAAACGCTACCGCTTGGTGATGCGATAATACAAAGCTTCTTCTACACTATTTCGGCTTTTAACAATGCCGGCTTTGCATTGCATGATGACAGCCTAACCAGTTTTCGTGGTGATTGGGTCGTTAATCTTGTGATATCGGGATTATTTGTGATTGGCGGACTTGGATTTGTGGTGTTGATGGATGTAGTGAAAAGACGCCGTTGGAGCCGGTTTGGATCTGCCACTAAGTTAGTCTTGATAGCAACAGCGGTGTTAAATGTGCTGGCATTTAGCTTATTTTGGCTTTTTGAAGCAAATAACCCAGAGACCCTTGGAAATTTGCCGGTGTCTGAGCAAGTGATCACCGCCTGGATGCAAGCTGTGACGCCACGGACAGCGGGTTTTAACAGTATCGACTTTGCGCTGGTGAATGACGAAAGTACCGTGCTGACCATTTGGTTAATGATAATAGGCGGCGGTTCTATGAGTACCGCAAGTGGTCTTAAAATAACCACGGTTGTGGTGCTATTAATGGCAACTTACGCTTATCTAAGACGCAGAGATCAAGTCGCTATCGGACACAGACAGATCTCGCCTGAAACGGTATTTAAGGCGCTTAGTCTCACCGTGGTTTACTTTTTTACCGTGATGCTCGCAACCCTTATTTTAACGATCACCGAGCAGGCAAATTTAACGGATATCACGTTTGAAGCCGTGTCGGCATTGGGCACGGTTGGCTTATCTCGAGGGATCACTGGCTCATTGTCTGAACCCGGTGAAGCGGTAATCATATTTTTAATGCTGATTGGACGCTTGGGGCCGTTAACCTTTCTATACTTGATCGCTCGCCCGAAAAGGGAGAATTTGAAGTATGCAAAAGCGGAAATTCAGGTAGGATAAGCAAAAAAATAACGGAAATCATGATGAAGTATCCCAAACCGTTGAAAGCGGGCAGTAAAATTGCGATCACGGCATTCTCAGCGGGCGTACCTGCTGCTATGCACGCGAGATTAGACAACGCTTTGGATTATCTAACGCAACAAGGTTTTGAACTCGTGGTTGGTGAATGCCTGCGCGATAACCACAACTACGTTAGCGCGGATGTCAAAACCCGTGCTAATGAGCTTATGGGATACTTACTCGATGACACAATAGACGCGATTATGCCGCCATGGGGCGGTGCAATCGCAATGGATTTACTGACATTACTTAATTGGGAAAAGTTGGCGTATGCTCAGCCAAAATGGCTCATCGGTTTCTCTGATGTCAGCACTTTGCTGAGCGCAGTGACTTGTAAACTAGGCTGGGCAAGCGTGCATGCAACTAACCTTATGCAATTAAATGTCCATCAACAAGACCCTTTAACGGTTGGACTTTTTGACTATTTGAGGCGTGCGCCTAAGGACTCTTTCACGCAATTTCCCTCGACACATTTTGAAGCTGAGCCACTCAATTTTGTTGATTTTCCCGATGCTGGATTTAACTTGTCCGCGAGCACTCAATGGCGTATTTTGGCCAATGGCAATCACCGGCAGCGGTTTGCTGGTCGATTATTAGGTGGCTGTTTGGATATTCACATGTTATTGGCTGGTACGGAATATTTTGATCTGGACGCTTTTTCACAGGCGCACCCTGATGAGTCGATTATCTTATATTTTGAAAATGGCGAAATGCCGCCAGCGGCATACTATCGTGCGCTGCAAAGTATTAAATTACGAGGTTGGTTTTCGAAAGTCGCTGGAGTTTTGATTGGTCGAAATCCAGAACCGCTAGCAAAAGATAGCGACTGGACGCACGTAGATGCATTGCAAAAAGTCTTTACTGGTTGCGATTTCCCTGTGCTATACAATGTGGATATAGGCCATCAAGCGCCGAATTTAACGCTTATTAACGGCGCTTATGCCGAAGTGACTGTTAGCGATACCTTTTCAATTACACAGACATTAATATGAATCTAGAATATAAAGTCGGCTCGATAGATGACCTCCTTGCGATAGAAAACCAAATTCCTGAATTTGCCACGCCAAGAAAGGGTGAGGAAGTCGTAGACAAACTGCGAGATAAACAATATTTATTGCTGGTGGCATACGCTCAAGGCAAGCCTGTAGGGTATAAGCTAGGTCACGAACTGCCAAACAACGAGTTTTATAGCTGGTTAGGCGCGGTCATCCCCGAATATCGCGGCAAAGGTATTGCCAAGCAGCTGTTGGTGATGCAAGAAACTTGGTGCAAAGCGCAAGGCTATAGCGCCATTAGAGTAAAGTCGAGAAACCTATTCAAAAACATGCTATTGATGCTAATAAGCCGCGATTACCAGATTGTAAATTGTGAACAAATCAACGGCTCATCGGATTGCAAAATTCACTTTTATAAGCAATTACAATAAAGCCTAGCCTTTGATATTAGGCTTTATAGTTATCAGATGAGCTGGTGGCGCTTCGTCGCCATATTCCTGCTAATATCGAGCCGCTGACATTATGCCAAATAGAAAATAGGGTACCTGCTACGGCCGCCGCAGGAGTAAAAAACTTCATGGCAAGCGCAACAGCAAGCCCCGAGTTTTGCATGCCCACCTCAAAGGCCATGGTGCGACATACCTTCTCGTCAAAACCGAGCCGTTTCGGAATGAAATAGCCCAAAAGTAGCCCTGTAGTATTGTGCAGGATCACTGCAACCAGCATAACGAGCCCGATGCTTTCAAGTTTAGGTTGATTAAGAGCAACGATCACTGCAATGATAAAAACGATTGAGAGCATTGAAAGTAAAGGCAGTATCGGAGTTGTTTTGATAACAGAGTGCGCTAGTGGTTTGGCAAACAAGGTATTGAAAGCAACGCCCACAGCCACAGGAAGTAGCACAATTTTTAGCAGGTTCGTCAACATATCAGAAAACTGAATATCAACCACCTGACCTATCATCAATGTGGTTAGTAGTGGCGTTAAGAACACGCCGAGTAAAGTACTAATCGCGGTCATAGAAATCGATAACGCGACATCTCCCTTGGCGAGATAACACAAAACGTTACTTGCCGTGCCGCCTGCAACCGTGCCCACTAAAATCATACCAATTAATAAGTCAGTTTCTAAGCTCATGGTGGTTGCAATCAAGTAGGCAACACTCGGCATTACGGTAAATTGAAGCAGTACACTAACGCAAATGGCTTTTTTGTTGTCAAGCACGCGTAAAAAGTCTTTTGTAGTGAGGGTTAAACCCATTGTGAGCATGATCAACATTAATAACGGAATAATACCGCCTTTAAACGCGCTAAATAGAGTTGGAAAAAGATAGGCAACTATTGAGCAAATAACGGCCCAGATTGGAAAGAGCTGTACTATTCTACTCATTTTTCGCCTTTAGTTCCGAGTTTGCTGTACAGAAGGGCTGCAAAAATAATAGCACTACCAATACCAAGGCGAACGAGGTCAGCCTCTCGGTTCCAAATCAGCAAATTGACAATGATCCCAGCTGGGATCAGCACATTGTTCATTACCGCGAGTTCACCCACCGAGACGCGGGTCAGTCCTAAGTTCCAAACGTAATATCCTACGCCTGAAGCAATCAAGCCTAAATAAATCAGTATTCCCCATTGTAGATTCGTACTTGGGAGTTGTTGGGGATTGCCGAATAACATAAATCCAATGGCGAGCACGAGGGACGCACCAATAAAGAAAAAGCCGAAGCTTTGGTGGTGTACCAGCTGGTAATGGTTACTTAAGCGTTTGTAACTTACTTGGCCTATCGCAAAGCAAAGGTTTGCGCCTTGCACTAGTAGCAAGCCAAAAAGGTAATCGCTAGTAAGCTCTGTAAATCTAATGGTGATTGCACCAATGATAGCTATGAGTGCAGACAGCAAAAAGGTGGCATTGAACGAGCGGTTTAGTAAGTCATTGAGTGCAGTAATATAGATGGGTGTCATCACAGTGAATAGCAACACTTCAGGTACGCTTAGGTATAAAAAAGAATGATAGTAAAAGCCATACATCAGACCAATCTGCACTGCACCGATTGCCATCAGCTTGATTATCAACTCTTTATTCACTGAGTTCAATTTCAAAAATGGAATAAACACAATTGCAGCAAGCAAGGTTCTAGATAAAGCGCTAAACCAAGCATCGACTTGGCCTGCCAAATAGACACCAATTAAAGAAAACGAGAACGCCCAAAGTAAAGTAACAATCCAAAGTAATGGCATGGTTAATTAGTTGTAATTTTTAATCCCGCAATTGTATCACGAGTGTCGTAGAAAATTGACTGTTCGAAAAAAGCGATGATAACAATCTTTATAATGTGATTTTAATTTATGGTTATTCGCATAGAATGGCTGTGTATTCACACTTACATCCCTTCATTGTTTTACCCATGATGTGTTTGGCCGCCGCTGCGGCCTTTTTTATTTAGTCTATTATTTCGATAATCTCTACAGCTGACTCTCAGCGTTTAAATCCCTTGCCATCAAGTCGAATGAACATGGCCTTCTGAACTTATTGTGAATTTTATGTTTTTATTGGGTTAAAATAATTGAATTTTTTATTTTTATTGTGTAGTTTGTTTTTTAACCAAGGTTTCTTGGTTGTTAACATAATAAATATAAGGAGAGCAAGATGAAACAAAAAATAACTAAGATACTTGCAGCTATTGCACTAGTTGGTACCTGCAGCGTTGGCGCAACAGAGTTGAATTGCGACCTACAAGTGAAAAGAGGTGGCAACGTCATCGGTAACGGACAAACCTGCTTTGGTATGGACTTCTCATTTGGCAACTCAACTACAGGTAAATTTTACTTAACGAATATCAGCAAGCCGATTAACAAAGTGATTTGGAATGGTGATGCAAACTGCTCCGGAGGTGTTGAATGTGCACTTACTGTTTATGCGTATCAAACACATACAGCAACGGCGACTATCTTATACAAAGATGGCACATACGAAGAAACGAATGTATCACGTATCTCGTATGAAACTGGTCACTAAAAATTACTTAACTTATTCTTAATCAAAGGAAATAATAATGAAATCAACATTAATTGCTTCAGTATTGGTTGTACTAGGTGGCCTGTCTTTTAGTTCGCAAGCGGCAGATTTAAAATGCTCTTTGAACGTGAAATCAGGCGGTAATGTGTGGGGTAACAATACTAGCTATTGTTCTGGAATTGATTTTTCTTTCGGTAATTCAACTTCAGGTAAGTTCTATATCGCAAATGCCACTAAAGCGATTAGTAAAGTAATTTGGAATGGTGATGCGAACTGCAGCGGTGGTACGACGTGTAACATGACCATTCGTGCTTATCGTCAGTACAATGCGACTGCAACTATTCTTTATACTGATGGTACATACGAGACGACAAACTCTGCTCATATTGATTATGAAACCGGGTTCTAAGTTTCGACTTTTATAATAAAACAGCGGGAAAGCCTTTTCCCGCTTTAGGTATTAACCTAACAAAGCCTCAGGGTTGAAGGAAGAAAACCGTTCAGACACATCTATAAGCGTTGGCATAAAGGGCATGACACCTTTGTGTTCACAAGTAAACGCACCACATTTCACAGCAAAGCTAAGTGCCTTTTTTACGGTTGGGAAGTTTTGCACTAGTGTATCTTTTGAGATCCCATGTTGGCTGAGTTGAAATAGAAACCCTGCCATTAAGCTATCCCCAGCGCCGGTTGTATCAACCGCATCAATAGTAGGAGAGGCGACGGAATAAAAGTCTTTAGCTGTTAATACACTGCAAGGATTTGGCCCATCGCTTGAGATCACCGCTTGTACGCCGATACTAAATAACCAATCTAAATAGCTAGCCTCTCTCATGTTCTTTTCTTCAGCAAGATATCTCAGCTCATCTTTACTCATTTTTAATATGTCGACATAGGGGTAGCAAGCCTCTATACGTTCGGATAAGCAAGATAAGTCCTGCCATAGATTCAAGCGCAGGTTAACATCAAATGAAATTAATTGATTATGAGCCGCAGCAGACTTTAATAACGCCATGGTGGTACTTGTAACTTCTGCATCGGTAAGCGTGTTTGAGCAAAAATGAAATATCCCGTGATCTGGCCATTGCAAATGCTCAAAGTCTTTTGGGCGGATTGCGATATCAGCGGTATTGTCGCGGTAAAACGAAAAGCTTCGTTCTCCTTGAGCGTCTAGGTGGACGATGGCCAAGGCGGTTTGCGCTCCACTTATGGATACACAATATTCTGTTCCAACAGCATATAACGCCAAGGTTGATTTTAATTGCAGCGAAAAGGGATCTTCAGCAAAACCTCCCACAAACCGAGCACTGCCACCAAGTTTAGCAAAGCCTACCGCCACATTCGCTGGAGCACCGCCAGCAATAGGGTTAAGGCTACCGTCGCCGGTAGGTAACAAATCGATAAGCATCTCGCCAAAACATGTTAATTGCATAACTACTACCCCCAATTAGAAACGGTATTTTAAAGTGACAGACGTAGTTCTGCCGTTAATACTGCGAGCGCGAATAATATTGTTAGTTGGAATTACGCCTTCCTCGGCTTCTGTTAATCCTGTGGTATCAAAGAGATTGTTTACGTTTAACGCGATATTGAAGCGTTCAGTCAGATCATAACTTGCAAACGCGTTGACCTGAGTGTAACCGTCAAATTTTAACTCGTTGTTGTCTTGTGCGTACGCGTCAGTGGTGCCGATTAGGCTTAAACCGATAGCACCTTGATCGAAGTTATATTTACCCAATAAGGAATAAACAAAGTCAGCTTGCCGTCTTGGCGCGTTACCCTCGACTTCGGGAGTGAGTGCATCTTTTGCGATTTCAGCATCGGTCCAAGTTAAGCTACCTCGTAAGTCGAAGGAGCCAATAAAATAGACACCTTCAAGTTCAATACCTTGTGCTTCGTATTGCCTGTCAAAGAACTTTTGGCTGGTTGCCTCAAAGTTTTGCTCTTCTGTTTCGGCGTAAAATAAAGTTGCAAATAGACGACCTTGTTCAAACTTTTGTTTGATACCAAATTCATATTGTGTCACTTCATCCACAGCGTCTTCATCAGCAACACTGCCATCAATATTCACTTTACCGAACAATAGTCTGTCTGCATTTGCACGACCGCCCTCACTAAATCTGCCGAATATGGCGCTGCTTGAGGTCATTTGGTAGTTTGCGCCGACAGAGTAACTTGTGTAGCTCCAGTCGTAATTAACCACATTGGGGTTAGCGAGATCGATGGCTGCAACTTGCTCCTCTGGCTTTGATATAGTGCCATCACGGTTGATATCTACACGAGATGTTACAGCACCTGCAAATGTACCTGTCGCTTTACCTGAATCATGACGCACACTCGCATCAACTGAAATATCGCCGAGCTTTGTTGAAAAGGCGATATATGGGGCACGAGTATCGTATTCAGTGTCGTAGTTGCGCTGGCAGCAATTTCCCCAATAGGGCGTACCGTAGGCATATAATCCGTTTTCAGAATATGCAGTGCCATCCGCAGCGGCCACGTTGACAAGCGCTGCGTTATCTCCTTTAACCTCGAGCAAGTATGAATTCCATAACCAAGACATATTGATATTTTGCGATGACATGAAGTAGCCGAAGGTGAGTGACGTGTCAGTACCAAATGACTTGGTGAGCTTTAGGTCATTCATGATGTTGTCGAAATCATTCATTTCCACTTCGAAGGTATGAACGCGCATTAGTAGTGCTTGATTGAACGCTTGATCCGCTTTTGGTCCATTGGCAAAGGTGAGTGTCGCACCGGTATCGGCTATGCTCTCGGCAATTGCTTGGCTATTGGCGATCTCTGCAGGGAAAGGCGACATAAATGTGCCTGAGATACTCGACTTTCTGGACCTGTTTTCGATTTGCCAATCATTACCTAGTTTGAAATTTGCTTCAAAGCCGATACTATCAACAACAGGGTGCATTCCGTCTCGCATATCCCCTTGACGAATTTGATTGTTACCACCTAAGCCTTGCGTGGCGGTGAAATAAACAGAGTGAGGTGTATCTGACAGTACATCAAAGCTGCTGATGGAGTCGCCATTAGAATACATTGGCATAGGAAGGTAGCCTGCTGTTTTATCATCAAGGTGTTTTACATATAAACGAACGTAGCCACTTTCAAATTCCTTGGTGATATTGGCTTTGAGTTGGCCGCCTTTATTTGCGGTATAGCCGGTGTCACGTGGGCCTTCACCTTGACGCACAAAGCCACCAATATGAAATTTTATGTCGTCACTTAAATAACTCCCATACTCAAAATCAGTTCTAAACTCGTCATAATCTAAACCAAACGTGGTGACAACACTGCCTGACTCATTTTCACCCGTTTTTGAAATCAAGTTGATAATGCCTCCGGGAGCGTCGCTGGCGGCAGTCGAAGCCGAGCCACCACGAATAGACTCGATTGACTCCACGGTATTATCAAGGCGCATAAAAATATCGGCGTTACCAAAAGCAATGTCACCAAACTGCAAAATAGGCAAGCCATCTTCTTGTAACTGCAAAAATTTAGCGCCACCGGATGCGACAGGAAGACCACGTACAGCGATATTTGCATTACCTTCACCACCGGTTGATTCAGACCTTACACCAGGAATTAGTTTGAATGCTTCAGCGGTAGTTCTGGGGGTTGCAACAGAGATTTGTTCCAGTCCTATGCTGCTAACAGAAACACTCGATGCCATAATGGTTGTTCGCTTTGGTACACCCGTTACGACTATTTTCTCGAAGCCATCGGCAGGCGTAGTGTGTGCTTTTTCTTCAGCGGCCGCCGAGTGAGAGATTGCAAGCGTGAGTGCGCTGAGTGTAAATAGGGTGGTTTTGATTGTTGTCATCATTTGCCTCTTGTTATCGTTGTCAAACTCGTGCGGTCTATTAAAAATAAGCTTAATCGATTAAGTTTATTTTTAGCACAATTTAATTTGGTTGCAATTAAAAATTAATCAATAATTCAAACAAAATTTTAATGCTTTGGTTTTTATGAATTTTAACCCGCGAAAAATTTGTGGTTGGAGGGGTTACACTCGCTGCAACTTAGCGTTTTTGCTCAATAGTAAGCGGGCAGGGTCCTTTAACCAGTTGTACAGCATGGCCGCAAAGAGTAAAAATGCAAACCCAGTCGCAAGTACAAAGCCATAGCTAACATGGCCAAAGTAATCGCTCACCATGCCCATCAGAAGTGGTGCTAGCGCAGCAGAAAGCGCGGTGAAGAACAACATCACACCAGCAACAGAGCCATGCTGAGTTTTGTCAAAACAGGAGATCCCTTTTGAGTTTAATGTTGGGTAAATCATAGACATAAATAAACCACTTAGCGGGAGCGTATAGATAGCGGCATTAACACCATAAAGATAAGTCAAAAAATAGCATACAAATATAGCAAAGCTCAGCGCTAGCATTACGCTTTGCCAACGGTACTTAGCGAGTAACCATACAGCCATAAAGCGACCTACTGCACGTAAAATAAAAAAGATGGTGAGGGCATAAGTTGCAAGCCAAGTTAAATCACCTTGGTAATCCTGTAATAAAGTGGGCATCCAGACATAAATTGCGACTTCAGTTGCAACGTAGAGTGCTATGGCGAGGGAAAAGCCAAGTGCATATTTGTTCTTGAGCATCGCTGCTGTGTGTGAGAGGCCCGCATTGTTTTGTGCATGAGCGGTATTAAACTTGGGAAACTCAGTGCTTAAAGTCACGATACTGAGTATTAAGCACAGCCCACCAGCAAGCACATAAAGATAGGTCCAACTCACCCCCTGTATCAATAGATAACTGACAATTGCAGGGCCAATTATCGCGCCGATGGCAAAGAAGCCTTCGACTTTATTCATGGTTTGAGTATGTTCTTGTGCGCCGTCAGAAATGTCGCCTAGAAGAGCGAGGGCCCCTGTTTTAAATAGGCCAATGGCTAATCCAATCACACATAAAAGCATTAAAAACATGGTGAAAGTTTCACCCAGTGCGAACAAGAAACATGCGGATGAAAATAGCATGAGGCCAATTAACACCGTGAGCTTACGACCTATTTTATCTGCCAAAAATCCTAAACATAAGCCGCTAAAGGCAATTAAAATCATTGGCGCATAGTGAAAGGCGCTGGCTTGGGTCATGCTAAGTTGATATTCGCTGATCAGTGTTGGAATGATCACGCCAACGGCGTCTGATGTCATCGCAAACATCAAAAACATCATATAAGTTAACCAGCGCAATGTGTTGAGCTGAGTGTGATTCGACTTGCTGCTCATTGTTCACCTCTTGAAGGGCTTTGTTATGTAGCTGGTCTACTTCTTTACATAAGACTGAGTGTAATACTAATCTGCATTAAGCGAATTATTTTTAGTAGAACGCTACGATAAAACTTGATTATTGTTTGTTCATGATTAAAGATATAACTTAATCGATTAAGTCTCAACTTTTTTAATGAGTAAATTATGAAAAACCAAGTTCAGTTGATCACGTATGCTGACCGCCTGTCTGGCGGCGGCCTTGCACAATTAAATACGTTACTAACGGGCCCGTTAGCTGGACTATTTGGTGGTGTCCACATTTTGCCTTTTTACTATCCAATTGATGGTAGTGACGCAGGTTTCGACCCGATTGACCATGCCAAAGTCGACGGACGATTGGGCGATTGGCAACATATTAAGTTGATTGCCGAGCACTATGAGGTAATGGCAGATCTTATCGTTAACCATGTGTCAGGAGAGTCAGCAGAATTTGCAGATGTGTTGGCTCATGGCCAAGAGTCACAGTTTTGGTCGATGTTTTTAAAAGAAGAAGATGTCTTTCCTGATGGCATTACGCAAGCACAAGCGCAAGCAATTTATCGTCCGAGGCCGGGAAGTT
Organism: Pseudoalteromonas sp. XMcav11-Q; assembly: GCF_040104525.1. Classification (NCBI taxonomy): domain Bacteria; kingdom Pseudomonadati; phylum Pseudomonadota; class Gammaproteobacteria; order Alteromonadales; family Pseudoalteromonadaceae; genus Pseudoalteromonas; species Pseudoalteromonas sp. XMcav11-Q. Next base: position 409,227 of record NZ_JBECOX010000004.1, on the reverse strand, counting down.
GCTTTTCTAAAAAGGCGTTAGCGAGTGGCGAAGTTGTGGATTTTTGGACCACTTTTACTGATAACCAAATTGATATTAATGTTGAGTCAGAAGCGGGGCGCGCTTATTTAGAAAAAGTCTTAACATTGTTTGCAGACAGTGGAGTGAAAATTATTCGACTAGATGCCGCAGGATATGCAATCAAACGCGCAAATACCAGCTGTTTTATGACCGATGAGGCCTTTGCTTTTATCAATCAATTATCTAAGCGCGCCAATGAGCTTGGCATGGAAACCATTGCCGAAATCCACAGTTATTACAAAACTCAAGTAGAGGTTGCCAGCAAAGTCGACCGTGTTTATGACTTTGCGCTCCCTCCGCTTATTTTACACAGTTTATTCAATAAAGATTTCTCGGCTTTAGCCAAGTGGTTGGACATTGCGCCGCGTAATTGTCTAACCGTGCTGGATACTCATGACGGAATTGGCATTATTGACGCAGGGCCTGAAGGGGATAAACCAGGGTTACTCGATGCTAATCAAATTGATGCTTTGGTTGAGCAGATCCATAGCAACAGTAATGGTCAAAGCCGCAAGGCAACCGGCGCTGCAGCGAGCAATGTCGACTTGTATCAAGTCAATTGCAGTTATTATGAAGCCTTAGGGAAGCATGATTTTTATTATTTAGTAGCAAGAGCAGTTCAGTTCTTTTGCCCTGGAGTACCACAAGTTTATTACGGTGGTCTATTGGCGATGGAAAATGACATGGCGCTCCTTGAAAAAAGTAATGTTGGGCGCGATATCAACCGCCCTTATTTGGATGTAGTGATGGTGGAAGCTGCACTCGATAAACCTGTCGTGAAGGGTCTGCAAACTCTAATTAAACTGCGTAATACTTGCTGCGCATTTGATGGCAATTTTGCAGTAACATGCCAAGGCTCAAATCTGGTTATAACTTGGGAGGGCAATAATGCAAAAGCGGAGTTGCGAGTTGATCTCGCAAAAGATGAAGCCATGATTAAAACTTCTGAAAACGCAACAGAGCAGAGCTATAACATTCAATCGCTGCTTTTCTAACCATAGCGAGGAGCCAAAGTTACGCGTAGAAAGTTGGCTTTAAGTTCCTCAACATCGATTATCCTTGGTAGCGGCTCGCAATCTTAGTTGAGCTGCTATGTATAGATAAATATCAACAAAGCGTAATTGACATAGCGGATTATCTATATAACAATAAAGTTATATAATTAATTTGTTATGTAATGATGAAGATACTTTTTCTTTGTTCTGGAAACTCAACGCGGTCAATTTTAGCGCAGGCGCTAACTAACTTTCATGGCGGTTCGGATGTTCATGCCTATAGTGCAGGCACTAAGCCGAGCACCGTGAATGCGACTACGCTTTCAATGCTACGCCGTTTAGGGATTAATACGGACAATCTGTACAGTAAACACCTCAATGAGTATAAGGACGAACACTTTGATGTGGTGGTAACCTTATGCTCTGAAGTGCAATCTGAATGCGAAGGTAAACTGCAAGGAGAACATGTCCTTGCGTGGGATATTGCGAGTCCAGCTGAGCGAAATCGCAATAATGCTTATGAGCAAACCTTGTTCGACATCAATGAACAAGTTATTTCCCTACTACGCGAAGGTAAGCCACAACATACGCTACTTACACCCTTGCAATTTTATAAATCCTTAGCGGATGAGATCCGCTTAAAAACGCTTGCCATGTTGATGGTGGAAGGTGAGCTATGTGTTTGCGAGCTAATGGCTGCGCTTGAACAAGATAGCCAACCCAAGGTGTCACGGCATTTGGCGCAGCTAAAGAAGGCTGGAATTCTATGTGATCGCAAGCAAAAACAATGGGTATTTTATTCTATAAACCCAACGCTACCGCTATGGATGAAGGCGGTGATAAACGCCACGGTTATGCATCAACCAGATTATATAAAAGCTGAGTTAGTGAGGCTAAATGCGATGGGCGAACGGCCAACACGCATGGCAACTTGCTGTAACTAATAATTAGATTTTGGAGTTCTTATGACAATTAAAGTAGGGATCAATGGTTTTGGTCGAATGGGGCGTTTGGCGCTTCGCGCTAGCTTTGACTGGCCTGAAATCGAGTTTGTACAAATTAACGATCCTGCGGGCAATGCAGAAACTCTAGCACACTTGCTAGAGTTTGATTCTGTCCATGGTAAATGGCATCACAGTGTGTCTTTTCAAGATGAACAGATCCAAATAGGTGAAACAGTGTTGTCGGTGACTCAAAACAAAGAGATTGCGCAAACCGACTGGTCTCAATGTGACGTCGTGATCGAAGCATCCGGCAAAATGAAAACCAAAGCTTTGCTGCAACAGTATTTAGATCAAGGCGTTAAGCGTGTTGTTGTTACGGCACCGGTAAAAGAAGAAGGAGTATTGAATATTGTGATGGGAGTGAATGACCATCTATATGACGATATGCCCCACCAAATCGTTACAGCCGCTTCTTGTACCACAAACTGCTTAGCGCCCGTGGTAAAAGTCCTGCAACAAAATATCGGCATAAAGCACGGTTCGATGACGACTATTCATGACATCACCAACACGCAAACCATTTTGGATGCGCCACATAAGGATTTACGCCGCGCGCGGGCCTGTGGCATGAGTTTAATTCCGACAACAACGGGTTCAGCGACTGCTATTACCCATATCTTTCCTGAATTAAAAGGTAAGCTAAATGGTCACGCCGTTCGTGTTCCATTGGCGAATGCTTCATTAACAGACTGCGTTTTCGAGGTTGAGCGGCCAACTACAGTGGAAGAGATTAACCACTGGATGGCGCAAGCTGCTGCTACTGAGCTTAACGGAATTTTAGGCTATGAATCAAGACCATTAGTTTCTATTGACTATAAAACGGATCCTCGCTCTAGTATCGTCGATGCGTTATCTACAATGGTAGTTAATGGTACTCAGGTTAAGTTGTACGTGTGGTATGACAACGAGTGGGGCTATGCAAATCGTACCGCGGAATTAGTACGTAAAGTCGGATTGTCGTTAGGCGAATAAAGCATTATGCAGCTGCGCAATATACCTCAAAATATCAAGCAATATCTCATTGTGACAGGCAACTATTGGGCGTTTACCTTAACGGATGGTGCGCTCAGAATGTTGGTGGTGCTTTACTTTCATCAATTGGGTTATAACCCGCTTGAAATTGCCATGCTATTTCTCTTTTATGAAATTTTTGGTGTTGTCACCAATTTAATTGGAGGATGGCTTGGCGCACGCATTGGCTTAAACCGCACCATGAATATTGGGTTAGGCATACAAATAGTGGCATTATTGATGTTGGTAGTACCAACGCACTGGCTCACCGTGCCTTATGTTATGGCAGCACAGGCGCTCTCAGGTATTGCCAAAGATCTCAATAAAATGAGTGCCAAAAGTGCGATAAAGGCCATCGTAAAATCGGGTGAAGAAGGGACCTTGTTTAAGTGGGTAGCAATACTTACCGGCTCTAAAAATGCGCTAAAAGGCGTCGGATTTTTTCTTGGCGGGTTGTTGCTTACCTTACTTGGCTTTACCGGCGCGATGTGGTTAATGGCAATCATGTTGCTATTAGTGTGGTTGTTTAGCCTTATCAGCTTAAAAAGCGATTTAGGCAAGGCTAAAAGCAAACCCAAATTTAGCGATGTATTTTCAAAAAGCCGAGCAATTAATATTCTGTCTGCCGCGCGATTGTTTTTATTTGCCGCACGGGATGTTTGGTTTGTGGTTGCGCTTCCAGTCTTTTTATCGCAGCAGTTCGGTTGGGATCATTGGTGGGTTGGTGGCTTTATGGCTACTTGGGTTATCGGTTATGGCATCGTGCAATCAACAACTCCAAGGTTTATTAGTCGTGATAAGTTTGCATCAACACCAAGTAAAGTCAGTGGATGGGCGTTGTATTTAGCGGCTATTCCGCTGTTGATTGCTATTTCACTTCAAACGCAGCTCTGGACAAGCTTAGTCGTAGTAGGTGGGCTTTTACTCTTTGGTATTGTGTTTGCTATCAATTCATCTCTTCATAGCTACCTTATTGTGAGTTTGGCCGATAGTGATGGAGTGTCACTCGATGTGGGCTTCTATTATATGGCGAACGCCATCGGGCGGTTACTCGGTACAGTATTGTCAGGGTGGATCTTTTTGGAGTATGGCTTAGCGGCTTGTTTAGTAATATCTTGCATATTCTTAATCACAGCAGGACTGATTTCAAACAAAATTGTTAGGTAAATGTGTTTGCTTGTGAATATTCTTGTTCCTTATATGGTTTCATGCTTTACTAATCTGGATTTATTCAGCTGACTATATATTAAGGAGAATATAAGTGAATAAATACCTGTTAGTGTCAAGTTCGGTGGTAGCGGCTGTACTAACCTTAACTAAGGTTGCTACAGCTGAAGCTTCAACCAGAAAAATGTATGATTTGGAACTATGTTATACATGCGATGCAAGTACTGCGGAAAGCTTTGCTAAAAAGTATCTGCCAGCACTGACGTGTCACGAAAATGAAGGAGTATTCGATAGGGATTACATTCAAGAATGTTACTCTGATACTAGAGAAGTCCTAATTATCAACGCAAACTCAAAACAGAAGTGGCTTTATAAGTTATGGCATGCTAATCAAGGAGGGGTTAGTGCGGAAATGGAGCTTAGTAGTCAAATTTTACCTGTACCAAATCATGCAAATGCATTAGCGGACGAGTTAATCAAGTCTTATGATGCTTGGGGCCGGGCAACAACGAAAGTTTCCCAAGAGTATAATTCATCAAGTATGCAATCTACACTGGGTATCAATACTAGCACTAGCCGCCAGCAAGCGTTATCTGAAAATAACTGTGAAAATGAAGCTATTACCCGAGCTGCAATACTCGCTTTCGACGAAAGGACAAGAACGACTCTACGAAGACGTGCGGAAAATGCATTAATTGAAGAGTATGGTAGCTTAAGGGCGGCATTTGAGACTACTCGTGTTACTCAGTTTGGTTACACGGTAGGTGTGGGAGGTGTTGGATTTACAGGTCAAGTAGAGTATGTACCGCGCACAAGAATGATAGATATAAAATTTTATGATGCAATTAATGGCAACCATAGAGTGGTATATAATTTAGAGTTTAGTAATGATATTCGCATGGATTTAAATAAAGACATGACGACATTCGCAGGAGTATCTGTGCGCTATTTACGAGAGAATCCTGCAAGCCTAAATCAAGTATCGAATTGTGTTCTTGAAACGCTTAATATATATAGAAAAGCGAGTGTGAAAAGTAGTGATACTTCAGATGGTGCTATTGATTTACCGCCAGCTACTGGGCGATATCCAAGTCGCAATTCTGGTGGAGGTGTAGGTGGAGAGTTTTGTACATGGACATTCTATGATCCTTGGGGAGAGGTGCTTTTCGAAATGGAAGGCATGTGTCCGTAAGGAACTTCTCGTATTTGAGTATTTAGCTTGGGGCAATTAACAGCTTTGCCCCATTTTTAAGGTATAGCCAAGCATTACTTTATCATCGCTTTTATTTAAGAAGAGTTTGGCTGCTTCTCGGCCTTTTTCTTCACTATTTTGATGAATGGTAGTTAAGCTGGGACTAAAGCGTAGCGCTTCATCAACGCCATCAAAACCAACGACTTTAAGATCCTGCGGTATCTTTACACCAAGTTTTTTGGCTTCTCTTAACAGCGGTAGTGCAATTAAGTCACTCATACACAGCACGGTATTAGGCCTTGGTGAGAGGTTAAGTAGTTCTTTTGCGGCGATATTTGCAAACCTTTCGCTGCTTTCAGGAATATTCCACACTCTGTCTTCGCCAAGTGTTAACCCACGCTCTTCAATGGCTTTGAGATATCCGCTATAACGCTGATGCGCAATAGAGGTCTCTATATCTGTTAGGTTCTGCTCATATACGCGGCATAGCAAATCAGTGTCTAATAATCTCAAACCAAAAATAGCAACATCACTATTGTCGTTTAATGCTTTACTCGCTACATCAAAGGCGGCTTGTTGGTTGTCGATATTAATACTGGCATGTGCGGGCAAATCAAAGTCAACCGTCACAACCTGTTTGCTAACATTCGCAAGATGCTCAATTAACTTGGGATTACGCGGGCGGCCATAACAAATTAAGCCGTCGACGAAATCGACAATGTCTCCGACATTATCTGCGGTGCCTGAGAACAAGAGTAGGTTAATATGCTGAGCTTCTAAAACGCTTGCAACTCCTCGCATAAAGCTACTCGCAACGGGATCTGATACCATATATTCAACGCTATCGGGTAGTACCAGCGCGACAATGTTAAACGAGCCCTTACGCAGCGATTGGGCTGCCTTGTTAGGTCCAAAATAACCCAATTCTTTACAGGCTTTTAGGATTTCTTCTCGTTTGGATTTAGAGAGTTGATCTGGTCTGTTAAAAGCATTCGATACAGTTGCATTTGACACACCTAATTCCGCCGCAATGCTTTTGAGCGTCCATTTTTTTTTGTCGTTACTCATTGGCAGGACCCCTTAATACAGTCAGGCATATGGCAATGGTTTAGTTCATCTTAACTAGTAAACACCTTAAATAACAAGCAATAATAGATTATTGTCGCAATCTAGTTTAAAGAAAATAGTCAATGAGGTATGATGCGCCATACTTTTATTGCAAATTGTTCTCATAATCAATGACATTAGATAAACTTTCCAAAAATAGCGCAGCGACCATCACTTCTCTTACCCATCCAGATACTGCGTTACTGAGTCGAATAATGGCACTTGGAATTATTCCTGGTGAGCAAATAGAAGTCATTAACGTCGCCCCACTTGGATGCCCGATGCAAGTGAAAATTGGTGACACCTTTGTGAGTGTGCGTAAGGCCGACGCACAGTTCGTTGAAATTGAAGTTTTATAAGTTATTAAGGGCTCACGTATGAAAATTGCGTTAGTGGGGAACCCGAACTGCGGGAAAACCACATTATTTAACCGCCTGACCGGCTCTAAACAAAAAGTAGGGAATTGGCCAGGGGTAACTGTCGAGAAAAAATTCGGCTATTTTGCTTTAGAAAACACAAACGTAGAATTGGTAGATTTGCCCGGCTTATATAGCATGGAGCAAATTGAGCCAAGCCAAGATGAGCAAATCGCGTGTGACTTCCTAAAGCAAAATGAAGCTGACGTCATCATTAACATCGTGGATGCCGCAAACTTACAGCGAAATCTAGTATTAACTTCCCAGCTGAAAGAATTAGGCAAACCTATTCTCGTTGTTGCAAATATGGTTGATGTCGCAACACAGCGTGGAAGAACGTTAGATTTAAAAAGACTCTCTGAACAGTTAGGGTTACCTGTAGTGCCATTCCACGGTGCTAAAGGTACAGGGCAAGAAGCGTTGTTGGAACAACTCGCACAGATCACGCGTTTTCCAAAAGCACCTGTGACGGCAAACACCGAAAGTGCTAGCAGCGATCCCCTCGAAAAAGCGGTTGCTCGTCACCAAGCAGTGAAAAAATTGGCTGATGGCGTAAGTGTCATTACGCCAAAACGTGCAGATACGACAGAAACGCTTGATAAAATCGTGCTCAACCGCTGGCTTGGTGTACCTATTTTCTTAGCCATGATGTATTTAATGTTTACCATTGCGGTGAATGTTGGTGCTGTATTTATCGACTTTTTTGACATCGCCGTGGGCGCCTTACTTATCGATGGTGTAAAAATCTTGCTGGCAGATATTGGCGCACCTCAATGGCTGGGTGTGTTATTGGCTGATGGTTTTGGTGCGGGTATTCAATTAGTGGCGACCTTCATCCCTGTTATTGCGGTGCTATATCTGTGCTTATCCATTTTGGAAGACAGTGGTTATCTTTCTCGGGCCGCGTTTGTTATTGACCGTTTGATGTCATCCATTGGTCTACCTGGCAATGCTTTTGTACCTTTGATCGTTGGATTCGGCTGTAATGTGCCTGCGGTTATGGCGTCAAGAACGATGGGACGAGAGTCAGATAGATTACTGACGATTATTATGGCGCCATTTATGTCCTGCGGCGCACGTTTGACGGTATATGCGTTATTTGCAGCGGCTTTCTTTCCAACGAACGGAGCCAATGTCGTTTTTGGTCTGTATTTGCTTGGCATAGTGGTTGCGGTAGGTTCTGGCTTTTTATTTAGAAAGCAAGTATTCAAAACGCAAAAATTACCCTCGTTTACTGAGATGCCAGCGTATCATATGCCAATTTGGCGCAATATATTCATTACCACTTGGCAGCGTCTGAGCGGCTTTATCAAACGTGCTGGCAAAACAATTGTCATGGTGGTTATTTTACTCAGTGCATTAAACTCGATTGGTACCGACGGTTCGTTTGGCAATGAGAATACAGATAGGTCACTTTTGGCGAAGGCTGCACAAGTTGTCACGCCAATCTTTGAGCCAATTGGGTTAAAAGAGGAAAACTGGCCTGCTACGGTTGGTGTTGTGACTGGTATGTTTGCCAAAGAAGCCATCGTCGGTACTTTAGATGCGCTTTATACCGGTGCCGAAGAAGAAGGTGGAGAGTTTTCATTGTTGGCTTCGTTAAAAGAAGCGTTGATGACCATAGTAGACAATAGTAAAGATCTTATCGCAAACCTTGGTGATCCATTAGGACTTAACGAATTAGAATCAGGTGCTGAAAGTGGCGCAGTGCTACTCACCGCAATGGCCGCGAAATTTAATGGTCAAATTGGTGCATTTAGTTATCTTGTCTTTATCTTACTCTATACTCCTTGTGTAGCGGTATTAGGTGCAATTAAGCGTGAATCTGGCGGTAAGTGGATGTGGCTTGTTATTGGCTGGACGACCTCAATTGCTTATATCATGGCGACTTTAGTTTACCAAGCTAGTCAGTTAAGTACCTCGCCGACGAGTGCTTCACTTTGGATTGTAGCGATGTTGTTGTTTGGATTTGCGTGGTGGAAAGGGTTATCCCGACTGGGCAATAAACTTAACCAACCGCCAACCTATCAAATAAACTTAGGTTAGTTATATTCAAAAGCTTGTTTAATTACGGCGCTTAGAGCGCCGTTTTTTATTATTTTTTGGTATCAAGCAAAAAAAGGCAGTGTCAACTGAGTCAACACTGCCAACAACTCTAAATCAATCAAGGGGAGTCTTCGTAAAGGAGATTACGCCGCTTTATTGACCGAAGGGTTACGCAATAATGAAAGATTTATGACTGTGAAAATTTCACTTTGCTTCTTGCTAAAAATCGCTTAATTTTTAGCTCTACTCTTGCTGTTAACCGGGACAATAATGATAACCACTGATACTCCTCTTATTTTGCGCCACCTTGATACTATCCATGCACTGATCTCTAATGCTTATTGGGCAAAACAAATGCCTAAAGCATTGCTAGAAAAAGCCATTCAAAATAGCCTGAGTTTCATGTGTTTGGATGACAAAGGCGAGTTTCAGGGTTTTTGTCGCGTGATAACTGACTATGCCACCTTTGCCTATCTTGCTGACGTGATAGTTGATGAAAGTGCCAGAGGTAAAGGAGTAGGCAAAGCGATTGTTCAAGCCGTGGTTGAACATCCAGAGCTACAAGGCTTAAGGCGCTTTATGCTGGCAACTTTTGATGCGCATACTCTATATGAAAAATTCGGCTTTGCAGCGGTGCCAGATCCGAGCATTTTGATGCAGATCTGCCACCCCACTATATATTCGGATTTACAAGATTAATTGCAGGATTTCGGTCATTTATATTTTGTTTTTTAGAACGAAGACTGGATAAATACACTTACCCTGAACATAATAAAGACGATAACAATAACAGGTGTCTTTATTATGTTACTGCTCGCGACTATCTATTTGGCTGCTGCGATATTGGCGGTGCCAATCGCTAAACGGCTAGGGCTTGGCTCTGTGCTTGGATATTTATTGGCGGGGATCCTAATTGGTCCTCACCTTCTTCATCTTGTGGGGGAGCAAACGGACGTCATGCACTTTGCCGAGTTTGGTGTAGTGATGATGCTATTCTTAGTCGGGCTTGAGTTACAGCCCAAAAGGCTCTGGACGATGCGCCGCTCTATAGTTGGTCTCGGTGGCTTACAAGTAGTTATAACAACGGCTGTACTCTATTTCGCGATTGATTTAGCGCTTGGCTTTTTGTGGCAGCAATCATTAGCCATTGCGTTAATGTTGGCACTGTCTTCTACCGCCATTGCACTGCAAACCTTAAATGAAAAAGGCTTGATTAAACAATCTGGCGGTCAAAATGCGTTTTCAGTGTTGTTATTTCAAGATATAGCCGTGATCCCCATTCTCGCGATTATGCCGTTGTTAGCATTTAGTGATTTGGCTGTGAGTGATGGTCACGGCAATTTGTTACACACTTTTCCGACTTATCTCCAAGTGATTATCTCTGTTTTTGTCATTTTGGCTATTATCGCTGCTGGGCATTATGTCGCCGCGCCGTTATTTAGGTATATTGCCAGCACTCGAATGCGCGAGCTATTTACCGTGGTGGCGCTATTTATCGTTATCGCAACCGCGTTATTGATGCAAAGCATCGGTTTATCCCCAGCGCTTGGAACATTTCTCGCGGGTGTTGTTCTCGCGGAAAGTGAATTTCGCCATGAATTAGAAGCCGATATTGAACCGTTTAAAGGGTTACTACTTGGCCTCTTTTTCATGACAGTAGGCGCATCAATCGACTTTTCCTTATTGGCACAAAAATGGTTATTTATTTTAGCGTCAGTGGTGCTACTAATGGGGTTAAAGGCGGTTATTTTATATATGTTGGCAACGGCGTTTTCACTGCATAAGCGAGCGACATGGTTATTTACCGCAGCCCTGTGTCAAGGCGGTGAGTTCGCGTTTGTACTCCTTTCGGTTACTGGCAGTTTAGCAATCTTAACTCCAGATCAAGTCGCGTTAGTTACACTGGTTGTTGCGGTATCTATGCTCGGATCGCCCCTCATTTTTATTCTTTATGACAAAATAGTTGAACGCCAGGCCAATACTCCTCAAGAACAAGATAGCTTAGAGACGATGGAAGCGACACAAAACGTTATTGTGGTCGGCTACGGGCGTTTTGGCCAAGTGATAGGGCGTTTGCTTCATGCACAGGGTTATCATTTATCGATTTTGGATCACAGCCCAAGCCAAATTGAATTACTCCGTCGCTTTGGCAATCAAGTGTTTTATGGCGATGGTGCTCGATTAGATTTACTCGAAGCCGCAGGGGCTCACGAGGCGCAAATGCTGGTCGTGGCGATTGATGAGCCAGATAAAACCCTCGAAATCGTCAGGTTGGCGCAGCAACATTTCCCTAACCTAAAACTTGTAGTTCGTGCGACCGACCGTCGCCATGCCTACCAACTGATAAAATTGGGTGTCACTGCGTTTGAGCGAGAAACCTTTGTCTCTGCTGTGAAGTTAGGTGAACAGGCGCTCAAGTTATTGGGCCATAGTGAAGAAGATGTCGCACGAGCGGGTTACCTCTTTACCAAACACGATGTTGAATCTATGCATATGCTCGCCGATGTGTGGGGAGACGATGAAAGCTATGGTATTGCGATCCGTCAGCGTATGGCTGACCTCAAACAGGTGTTGCAGGCGGACGAAAAAGCGCAAGAAGATCTTAATACCTGCCATGGTGAAGATTGTGAAAATAAACCATCAACCATTGAGCAATAACGCATAAATATTAGGTTAAATCAGTATGTTGAGAGTGACATTAGAACAGTGGCGAATGTTTAGAGCCGTTGTTGAATATGGTGGTTTTAATCAAGCTGCCAAAGAAGTGCATAAAAGCCAGTCAAGTATCCACACTGCGGTCCATAAAATTGAGGAATGCCTTGGTGTTAAGCTTTTTAGAGTCGAAGGGCGAAGAACCCTGTTAACCGAAGCGGGTGAAATGATGCTGCGCCGTGCCAATTATCTCTTGGAAGAAGCGGCAAAAGTGGAAGCGGTAGGGCAGACGCTGGGCGAGGGAGTTGAGAGTCAATTGCGCATTGCGGTCGATGAAATTTTCCCACAGCAGGTACTCTATAAGGTGCTAGAAAATACATCTGCACAATACCCTTTATTGCGTGTCGAGTTGGTCGAGTCAGTATTAACAGGCGCATCAGAACTTTTACAAAATACCGACGTAGATATCGCCATTTCTCCAGTTACTTTACAAGATGGGTTCAGTGAAGAGTTGTGCCAAATCGAGTTTGTTGCAGTGGCAAATCCCAATCACGCATTACATCAATTTGGTCGCGAGCTTACATTCGAAGACTTAAAATCCCATCGTCAAATCGTAGTGAGAGATTCTGCAATCTCGCGTAAAAAAGATGAAGGATGGTTGGGGGCGCATCAACGTTGGACGGTGAGCCATATGACAACCTCGATAGATATGATAGCGCAAGGCTTAGGATTTGCTTGGTTACCTATTCCGGCTATTAAAACGCAACTAGACTCTAGCGTCTTGAAACCACTACCACTATCGCAACATAGTCAGCGTAAAGCACAGCTTCATCTTATTTTTAAAGATGGTGACAGGCTTGGGCCCGCCGCGCGCGCTTTTATTGGTGAGTTAAGATATCAGTGCATGCAGCTAGAAGATTCTCTTGAGTAGAATGGTTGATGTTAAATTATCAAATTTTATTCGTTTCAAACAGGCAATAGACTAAGGTCATCAACATGCGTTTGGAGCGAAACATGCGATATATTCGAAAAGCACAAGATAGAGGTAAAGCAGATTTTGGCTGGTTGCAAAGCCAACATAGTTTCTCATTTGGTCGATATTATGATCCCGCCCACATGGGATTTGGTAATCTTAGGGTGATCAATGATGACACAGTACTTGGTGGTCATGGCTTTGATACTCATGGTCACCGAGATATGGAAATTATTTCCTATGTCATTGACGGTGAATTAGCACATCAAGATAGTATGGGTAATCAGTTTACTGTGGCGGCAGGTGAAGTTCAGAGAATGAGCGCCGGTAGTGGCATTCTTCATTCAGAATATAATGCTTCAAAGACAGCGCCTGCCCATTTTTTACAAATTTGGATAGAGCCAAAGCTTAAAGGCATAACCCCGAGTTATGAACAAATTCAAATCAAACAAAGTAGTGCACTTACGCCGATTGTTACGCCTACAGGCGTGGAGAGCACTCTGAGTATCAATGCTGACGCTGAAATACACCGATTGCAACTACATCAAGGTCAACAGATTGAGCTGAATGCGCACGCGCAAAAAGCCTATTTGCACATTGTTGGCGGTGAAGCGACGCTTGATGGTGAAAGGTTTCAGCAAGGAGATGGCATCGGTCTGATTGCTGATGACAACATGCAGGTTACGGCAGTAACAGATGTTGAAGCGCTGTGGTTTTTATTACTTAACTAAGCAAATTGGTATTAAATTCAGCGCCTAAAATTAAAGGAATTGAAGAATGACAGAACCAATTCAACTTGCAGTAATTGCCCTTGTCGTTCTGCTAAGTGGTATTTCAAAGTCTGGCTTTGCAGGCGCGTTAGGGGCGTTTTCTGTTCCAATTTTGATGATGGTGTTGAATCCAAGGGACGCCATTGCGTTGATGCTTCCGCTACTTATCGTTGCGGATGTTTTTAGCCTGAAGAGCTATTGGCGCTTATGGAATATGCCAGAATTAAAGCGGTTATTGCCAGGCACACTAGTCGGGATAGCCTTAGCAACGCTTTTTCTTCAAGGCGTCAGTGAGTTTTGGCTGACGGTTGTGATTGCAGCGATGAGCATAATATTTGCGCTTAAAAGCTTACTGATTAAAAATACACCTGAAAGTGTTGGGCACTTAAGGTTACTGGCCGCGAGCACCTCTACCGCAGCTGGTATCTCCACGACCTTAATTCATGCAGGCGGCCCACCACTCATGGTGTATTTTAACGCTCGCAAATTAGAGCCAACGGCTTATATCGCGACGGTTGCGGTACTATTTGCGCTGATGAATGTGATTAAGTTAGCGACCTTCTCTGCAACTGGGTTGTTACAGTGGCAACATGTGCTGCTTGCTATCTGTTTTACACCTTTAGCGTTGCTTGGTAATAGGCTCGGTGTGCACCTTGCGAAACGCTTACCTAAAAAGCAATTTTTGCTGGTGATGAATGGACTACTGCTCATACTTGGAGTGGTATTGATTGGTAAATTGCTGTGATGGTGTCGGTTACCAAAATCTAGCAAAGTAAATGCCCACAACATGTTGTGGGCATAGAAAGCTATAACTGCTCTTCCATCTCTTTTTGATACTCATCTGCAAGTTGCGACTTTTCACTTTTATCAAGTACCTTACCCGCACGCTGGAAAAATGCTTGCTCTTCGTCAGCCAAGTGATGCTCAACTTTGTCTTTGAGTTTTTTCAATTTAGTTAGCCAACTAGGATCGGAAAACTCCGTATTATCCAGTGCCTCAATTAACTCATCAATCTCATGATGCTCGGCGATACCGTGGCGAGAGTCTTCGATCGTCATGTCGCTTTCCATTAACGGGGCGTAAAAGTACCTTTCTTCTGCGATGGCATGCGCCTCTAGCGCGTCCTTCAACTCTTTATAGTACTTCTCGCGAACCTTTGAATCACCAGACGTTTCTGCCAACATGTTCAATAGGGCGCGTTGATGATCATGATCTTGCTTTATTGCATTAAAAATTTCCATGTAGATTACCTCTTTCTAGCTTAAAACGTCTGTTCTGGTGCTGTTTTTAAAAAACGACATGAGTTTGCTTCGATGCGCCTCATTATTCGTTTTAATGATAAGCAGCCACTTGCCCTCTGCGATTTTATTCATCACCGCCTGGTTAAACGCATCTTTGTCTGGACGCAAAGAAATAAGGCCCGAAGCAAATAGCCCTAAAAATAAGCCGGGGCTTAGTAAAGCGATAAACGTTAAATAAGGATTAGCTTGAGTGAAAGCCGGTCCATAACTTACCAATAGTCCCGCGATGAGAAAGCCTAATATCACCCCCATGCTGCCAAGGTACAAATGCCAATTAAGCATGTTTTTGGCAAGGCGACTTTCGCTTTTAGGCTCAAGTTTTTTGTCGGCATCTTTGTCATACGGATTAACCAGTTCTAGATGCTCATGTTGAACAAGGTGGCTGTTTAACAATTCATTTTGCAATTTTTCTGCGGCTGCTTTCCCTGTTAGAACGGCCCCAACTCTATGATCTGTGTAGGATAATATTTCAAAAGTATCCATTACTCCTCCTAATTTCGTTGCAGCTTGTAATTATTCAAACTGCAAGTGTTATACCGAGAGTGTAAGATTTCTAAGATATTGAATTTTATTAATAATTTTAGATTCCAGATGTTGTGGGGTTGAACAAATGAAGCACAAGGCAGAAAGAATTACCGAGTAGTTACTACATGTTTTGATACAACATAATGATTATAAAGTTAGTTTAGGGAAGAAACTGGCATATTTACTCATATTGTATCAAAAAATTTACAAAGGTATGTTTTGTTACTTAATTCAAGATATTAAGTGTGGGTCTATTTTTTAAACAAATGCATGAAAGCATTGCATAAATATTTAAAGTAAATTAAATATTATTAAAATGTTAACTTTGGGGTTTATTTATTTGAATTGCTGCCTAGTCTAATAAGGCGTGGCGAGTGCTAATGGGCTTGCCATGTCTTCTGCAGTTGAAGGAGAAAACAGTCACATTTCATCTAATGTTTTTTGTTAAGCAGTGATGAAAAGGACAATAAAACAACAATACTAGGAGTGTAATTCGTGAAATTATCTACAGTAACTATGGCTACGGCGTGTGCGATTGCGTTTACTTCGCTCAGTGCTCAAGCTGCAACAAAACAATACTTAAACCAGCAAGCTGACATGAATACTATGCTTAAGTCAGCTTCTCAAACTGTGTTGAGTACACAACCAGAAGTGCTGATTGGTTTGGAAAGCGCGAGCCAACTAAAGGAGCTTAAAAGCTTCAATAGTAAAAAAGGTGAAGTAACTAAGCGTTTTCAACAAATGTACCAAGGATTACCAGTGATTGGCGATTCGGTCATTTTAACGTTTGACGATGCCGGTGCGCTTAAAAAGGCTCACGGTGCAGCGGTTTATAACATCGCGGCTGACATCGGTTCGGTAAAACCCAAGCTAAATGCCAAAATGGCATTGAATCAGTTTGAAAAGCAATCGCTTAGTGCAGGCAAAAAGCTTAAAAAACATAACGAGAAATCTCGCCTTGCGATCTGGCTGGATGGCAATTCAACGGCACGTTTAGTCTATGAAGTCACTTTTGTTACTTATGGTGATGAGCCTAAACGCCCATATTTGATCATTGATGCAAACACAGGCGAAGTGTTAGAAAGCTTCAATAACTTGCAGCATGCAGATGCGATAGGCCCTGGTGGTAACCAAAAGACTGGTCGTTACCAATATGGTACTGATTATGGTCATCTAGACGTTGCACAGTCGGGCAATACTTGTACCATGACTAATGCGAACGTTAAGACAATTAACTTAAATCACGGTAGCAGCGGCTCGACTGCACATAGCTTTACGTGCCCAGAAAATACAGTTAAAGAAATTAACGGTGCATACTCACCGCTGAACGACGCCCATTATTTTGGCAATGTAGTATTTAATATGTACAACGATTGGCTCGGCACAGCGCCGTTGTCGTTCCAGCTTAAAATGCGTGTGCACTATAGTAGCAACTACGAAAACGCGTTTTGGGATGGCAGTGCGATGACATTTGGTGATGGTGCAAATACATTCTATCCGTTGGTAAGTCTTGATGTATCTGCTCACGAAGTAAGCCATGGTTTCACTGAGCAAAACTCAGGTTTGGTATACCGTTATAAATCAGGTGGCTTGAACGAAGCGTTTTCTGATATGGCAGGTGAAGCTGCTGAATTTTATATGAAAGGCAGCAATGACTGGTTAGTTGGACAAGACATTTTCAAAGGGAGTGGTGCATTGCGTTATATGAATGATCCAACGCAAGACGGTCGCTCAATCGATCATCAGTCTAACTATACGTCTAGCATGGATGTTCATCACACTTCAGGGGTGTTCAACAAAGCCTTCTACAATCTGGCAACTACGGCAGGTTGGGATACGAAAAAAGCCTTTATCGTAATGGCAAAAGCTAACCAAATGTATTGGACCGCTAATACTGACTGGGACTTAGCTGGTAATGGCGTGATGGATGCGGCATGTGACCTAGGTTATGAACCTGGTGATGTACAAGCTGCGTTAGCAGCGGTTGGCGTTAACTCTAACTTAAGCACAGGTAGTAGCTGTGACACCAACCCACCACCTCCTCCTGGTGGCGATGAAGAGTTAACGAACGGTCAGCCTCGTACTGGGATCAGTGGCGCGGCAAAAGAGCAAATGTTTTTTACCCTTGATGTGCCAGCTGATGCGACTAGCCTAAACTTCACCACTTCTGGTGGTAGCGGTGATGCGGACCTTTATGTCAAGTATGGCTCTCGTCCGACACTAAACACTTATGACTGCAATAGCACAACGTCTACAAGCAACGAAAGCTGCGATATTAGTAACATTCAAGCTGGTAAGTACTACGTGATGGTCGAAGCGTGGAATCAGATTTCGGGCGTAACTTTGACTGGTACATACAGCTCAACAGGTGGAACTCAACCAATTGACCGCACTGAGTCAAATATCAGTGTTGCATCTGGCAGCTGGACACGTTTCACGCAAGATCTAAATGCTAGCTACAGCAGCCTTGAAGTAAGCATTTCAGGTGGTTCAGGTGATGCGGACCTATACGTAAACTTTGGTTCTCAATCAACAACGTCGAGCTATCAGTGTCGTCCTTATAAAAACGGTAACAATGAGACTTGTACGATTGCAAACCCGCAGCAAGGTACTTGGTATATTGATTTACGTGGCTATAGCGCAGCTAGCGGTGTAACACTGAATATCAAAGCGAACTAAGTAACAGTTTATAGGGAGCGCAAGCTCCCTTTTTTATTAGGCCCCAAAAAAGTCATAAATTTACCTCATTTGAATAATTCTTTTATTTTGCTCAGCGCTTAAATCATGTTGTTATTCAAATGAGTTGAGGATACAACAATGAAATTAACTACACCTATGCTACTGAGCATTGCCTGTTTGAGTGGCTTTTCTGAAGCGTCAGAAGAGGTTTGGGTGACGATGGATGCGAAGTCTAGTCAGCATTTCCAAGTCCATAATTCTATTCGCGGTACTCACTTTGAGCAGCTTTCTTTACCGAACAGCGAAGTCAAAGCGTTAAAAGTACCTGCAAGCTTACATTCACACCTGAGTGCATTTATGCACGACGAATATCACCGCTGTGGTGGTTTTGTCGCTCATGACTCTTTAGAGCAGGCGCAAAGCTACCTTGCACAGTTAGAAAGCATAAACCCAAGTGCGACGCTGGTTAACTACAGCATTGATAACCCCGCGCGGGTTAACAGCTTAATCTCAAAAGTCAGTACGGTAAACTTAGACAGCAGTGTCAATTCGCTAACCAGTTTTTATAACCGCTATTATACCTCGCAAACGGGTGTTGATGCCGCTGCATGGGTCAAGCAAACATGGAGCGATATTGCAGCAAGTCGCTCAGATATTAGTGTTGAATATTTTAGCCACTCTTGGGCTCAGTCTTCAGTGATTGTCACCATTCCAGGTAGCGAACTGAGCGATGAAATCGTTATTATCGGCGGGCACCTTGATTCAATTAACCAATCTAACTCAAGTGGGTTTGCGCCGGGTGCGGATGATAATGCCTCAGGGATAGCTGTGCTTACCGAAGCGCTAAGCGCTATTGTTGAAGATGGTTATCAGCCTCAGCGGACAATCCAAATCATGGGCTTTGCGGCAGAAGAAGTTGGGCTTCGAGGTTCTAAAGCTATCGCGCAGTCGTACAGCTCTCAGGGAAAAAACGTAGTCGGTATGACACAATTTGATATGACTGGCCGCAATGGCAGTAGTGCGGATATTGTGATGATGACAGACTATACAAACAGCGCACAGAATCAGTTCTTAGGCCAATTAATTGAAACTTATTTGCCAAACCTTAGCTATGCCTATGACCAATGTGGCTATGGCTGCTCCGACCATGCATCTTGGTATCAGCAAGGGTTCCCAGCTTCTATGCCATTTGAATCAAGAATGTCTGAGATCAACAGAAAAATTCATACCACCAACGATACTGAATTTGATTCAACACATGCACAAAAATTTGCAAAACTCGCGCTGGCATTTGTTGCTGAGCTTGGTAAAAATGCGGGTGATACACCTCCGCCACAACCAAACAATAAGCTTGAAAACGGCGTGGCTAAAACGGGGATTTCTGGCGCTTCTAAAAGCCAACAGTTTTTCACCATGGAAGTACCACAAGGTGCAACTAATTTAAGTTTTACCACCTCAGGTGGTACTGGTGACGCCGATCTCTACGTTCGCTATGGATCCAAACCTACTTTGGATACTCATGACTGCAAGAGCACTAACTCGTCTAGTAACGAGCAATGCAATATTTCCGCTGTGCAAACTGGTACGTATTACGTGATGGTAGAGGCATGGAACGCGATTTCGGGGGTCAGTTTGGTAGGACAATACGATACCTCAAGTGGCAATACGCCTATTGACGAAACTATCAATAATATTTCTGTCACCAGTGGTCAGTGGCAGTATTTTAGTCAAGCACTAACCGCGGGATACCAAACCCTGACAATTACGACGTCGGGAGGCACGGGAGATGCGGATCTTTATGTTAATTTTGGCACGCAACCAAATACCAGCACCTACCAATGTCGGCCATACAAAAATGGCAATAATGAGGTATGTACAATCTCCAATCCTCAGGTTGGCACTTGGCATATCGGCCTGCAAGGCTACCAAGCAGCGAGCAATGTAACGCTAAGTATTAGCGCGAATTAATACGCCAACTAATACGCGTTTAAAATTAAGACCGGGGATATAATCTTGCTTATCTCCGGTCTTGGCGCTTAGTGATACATTGATTTAGAGAGATTTGATTTAATTGATATTCTGCTTCTGATAGACTCAATGAGTTCAATTAGGAGTTGCGTGTGTCACATAAGTTCTCAGTTAAGATATTAATTTATCTTTTATTATTATTTTGTGGGCTGTGGGCAAGTTATTTGTTCAATGTGGCACAGGATGAGGAAAATGTCCTTGGTCAGACTAAAACCAACCTAGAAAAGTTCAATAGTTATGTCCAGACTGAATTTACTCGTTATCAAGCTATCCAAACGCAATTGAGCCTAAGCAATTTGGTGCAATCAGGCTTACAGCAAGCAACCGCTATTAACTCCAATGAACTGGACAGATACCTTCAGGACATTCAAATATCCAGTGGTGCGTCAGACGTTTACCTGCTAGACCTCAGTGGAACTGTGATTGCGAGCAGCAACTGGTATTTACCGCATAGCTATAAAGGCAGCAATTTTGCCTTTCGCCCCTATTTTTACGAAACAATCAAGGGCAATGAGCATGTCTCTTTTGCGCTCGGTTTACGTTCCAAAACCCGTGGCTTCTATTTTGCTAAGTCTGTCTATAAAGACGGCTCGCTTGTGGGCGTGGTGGTGATGAAGGTTAACGCCAGTAAATTTGAATCAGATAAAGCCCAGCTTGATACGGGAACTGATAGCCATTTCTTAATTGTGGACGATAATCATATTGTACTGGCATCTGATGTTGAGCAGTGGCGGTTAGGCTCGTTAGGGGAACTGTCCCCAGCAAAGCGAAAAGAAATTGAATCCTCAAGGCAGTTTGAAAACGAATCTCTGTTTCCGATTGATTGGCGCGTGCTTTCACCAACCAGAGTGAAAACTTCATCTCATGGCAGCGACGCGCTGATGCAAAAGAGGCCGCTTAACAAGCAATACACTCTTTATTTGCTACATGAAGTTGCGCCTATCAAAGCTGCACAGTGGCCGCGGCTTGGGGTAACTGCACTGGTATTGATTTTACTCTTTGTTGTTGTCGAGTACACGTTGAGTAAATTGACAGGATACCGACAACTGCTTTTCAGCCAGCGGAGTCTCGAGGCTGAGGTTGCCAGCCGCAAGCAAGCGCTCGAGCAGGCGCAAGATGCACTGATTCGCGCTGCCAAGTTAGCAACCATAGGGCAGCTCAGCGCCAGCATTAACCATGAAATCAATCAACCGCTTAGTGCCATGAGTGCGTATGTTGCCAGCGCCAAACGGTTGGCTCAAAAGGGAGAAGTGAGCAAAGTAGTCGAAAATATGGTCCTGATCCAATCTTTGATCACTCGAGTGCATAAAATCGTGGCGCAGCTAAAATCATTTAGTCAGCATCATGATAATAAGATGCTGGTGGCCAACCTTAAACACTCTGTAGATAACGCCTTAGTTATAGTTGGGCCTGAACTCAAACGCTACGGTGTAGCAATTCAAAGTGAGGGGCTTGCGTGCAATATCTGGGTCGATCCATTTAAGTTTGAGCAAGTACTGGTGAATATTATTAGCAATGCGTGCCAAGCCATTGTTGAGCAAGATAATAAATGCATTTATATTCGCGCCGTGGAGCACGAAGGCAAGATCCAGCTGTCTATTATTGACTCGGGCGAAGGGATAAAGCAGCATGCTTTATCCAACATATTTGAACCGTTTTACACCACTAAATCAGGTAATGGCTTGGGCTTGGGGTTATCCATTTCAAAACAGATCATTGAATCGTTTCATGGCAAACTCAGTGCCCATAATCATCCGCAAGGTGGTGCCGAGTTTTTAATTAGTTTACACACAAAGAATCCGCAACATGACTGAAGAGAAAACCCTGTTAATCATCGATGATGAACAAAGTATACGAGATGCACTAAAGCAACTGTTTGAAATAGAAGGGTACTCAGTGCAGTGTTTTTCCAGTGCAACGCCTGCATTAAAAAAGCTTTCTCGTCAGTTTAGCGGTGTTGTGCTTTGTGACATCAATATGCCTGAGATCAATGGTATTCAATTTTTAGAGCAGGTAATGCAGTTTGATTCTGAGTTACCTGTGGTATTTCTAACCGGCTTTGCGGATGTTGAAGTGGCGGTAAAAGCTATCCAAAAAGGGGCTTACGACTTTTTTGAAAAGCCTGTGTCAGAGCCGCTACTTGACTGCATAGAAAGGGCGCTTGATAAACGCCGGCTGGTGATGGAAAACCGAGAGCTAAAAGCGCAAGTCAAGAAAAAGTCTGCGCCGGGGGTGCGGATCTTAGGTGAGACAAAACAAATGCAGCAAATGCTACATTTGCTTGATGCCGTGATTGATACTCCTGCTGACGTACTAATTGAAGGTGAAACCGGTACAGGAAAGGAATTGGTGGCGCGATACTTACACGACCATAGCGAGCGCTCAAACCATAACTTCGTCGCCATCAATTGCGGTGCGATTCCAGAAGAGCTGATTGAAAGTGAATTATTTGGTGCCAAAAGCGGAGCATTTACGGGTGCTAAAGAGTCTCGCGAGGGAAAATTTTCTTTTGCCCAAGGTGGCACGGTTTTTTTGGATGAAATCGAAGCCATGTCTGCGGCTTTACAAGTGAAGCTGCTGCGCGTTTTAGAAGAGAGAAGTGTGACGCCAGTTGGTAGCAACACTGCGATAGCACTGGACATTAGAGTGGTTGCGGCGACGAAAGTGGATTTACAAACCTTAGTCGCACAGGGTAAATTTCGCTCGGATTTATTTTATCGACTTAACCTCGTCAAAGTGATGATCCCATCACTTCGTTCCAGAAAAGCTGATATTCCGCTGCTATATAAACACTTTAGCTCCATTGCTGCTACTCGCTTTCATAAACCTATGCAGCCAATTAGCCCTGAATTAGAGGCGCAGCTACTGGCGCAAGACTGGCCTGGGAACGTGCGAGAGCTGAGAAACCACGCCGAGCGCCATATTTTACTCGGTGGTGCGATGGCTGCGAGTAACAACATGCAAAGCAATTTGTCTGATGAAACGTTGAGTTTGGCTGAGAAGGTGAGCTACTACGAGCAATCGTTAATTGAAGAAGCGCTGGCACAAAGCCAAGGTAGCATAAAAGATGCGATGAATTTATTAAAAGTGCCGAGAAAAACCTTGTACGACAAGATGAGCAAGTATGGTTTAAATCGCACTATGTTCACCAATGATGATGGGTGAATTTAGTGACACATTATAGATTTAAGTGTGTGGAAATCCGCACATTTTAGCTGGTGTTAATCTTAGATTTATATTTATCCATATGATTTATATTAAAAAATAAACTCTGGTCTCAGAATTGCGTTGTCTTAAGCGACAATAATCAAAAAATGAGACAAGTTATGACAGCAAGTAAATCTTTAGTGGCGTTGGCAGTTGCCAGTGCAATGCTATCAGCCTCTGCGTTAGCCGCAGACTACAGCATTTATGGTAAAGCAGAAGTTCAAATTGCTAACACAGACGAAGGTGTGATGCGTTATACCAAAGAGGGCACACAAATTGACGCACCATTTTCAAGAATTGGTGTAAAAGGCACTCACGGCTTATCAAGCGATCTAAAACTCGTCTACAAATATGAAGTACAAGTTAAAGGTTTTGAACACGACGATACCACCGAGCCATTTTCAGCAAGAAACACCTATGTTGGCCTTGAAGGTAAATTTGGTACGGTTTTAGTGGGCAGAAACGACACGCGTTTTAAATTCAGTGAAGGGAAAATCGATCAATTTAACGAAACCCAAAGTGATATTGCCCAAGTGCTAGCAGGCCAAGACAGAGTTGGTGATTCAATTACCTATTCTTCACCTAAATGGAACGACTTTTCTTTTTCTCTGACCTACACACCGAAAGACGACGCGAGCAACGACGAAACTGGGTTTGCAGCTACCGCAATTTATGGTGACCGAGCATTAAAAAATAAAGATTACTATGTTGCTCTGAGTCATACCGACAGTATTGGTAATTTGGTTTCCACGCGTATCGCGTTGGCTTACAAGTGGCAAAAGCTACAACTTGGTGCCATCATCCAAGACAGTGAAAATCTAGCGAAAGACAAATCAGGTAATGGCTATGTGCTAAGCGCAAGTTATCAACTCGACGATAATTGGCGTCCGAAGCTACAGTTTGCCAAAGACTCAAGCGGATTACGCCACAGTGAAGATGCGACTCAGTGGACGCTAGGTACAGACTATATTTTTGATAAACAAACTAACTTGTATGTAATGGCAACGCAGCTCGACCTTGAAACACAAGACGATACTAGCATCGCTGTTGGTTTAAAATATAAGTTTTAAAGGTTCAAGATAATGACAGAAGAGAATAAAAAAACGATAAAAACGCAGCTGTTTCTGTGGCTTGGTCCCTTGGTAATGTTACTGATCTGTTTGGTTGAACCACCATCTGGCATGTCGGTTGAGGCATGGAGAACCGCAGGCTTAGCGTTTTGGCTAGCCTCTTGGTGGATAACCGAAGCTGTGCCTATTCCAGCGGCTTCGTTATTACCTTTGGTTATTTCGCCTTTAGTCGGGATTGCATCTATTAAAGCAGTCGCTGCACCGTTTGCGCATCCTTTGATTTATCTATTTCTGGGTGGATTTTTGCTCTCAATCGCCATGGAAAGGTGGGGGCTGCATAAACGCATCGCGCTGAATACCATGTTGTTCGCAGGCACTAAACCGAGTATACAGATCTTAGCGATGATGGGCGTGACAGCATTTTTATCTATGTGGATGTCAAACACGGCAACGGCAGTAATGATGTTACCGATTGCACTTTCGGTTATTCACTTGGTAAAAGAGCAGGGTGGAGATAGCCAAAGCTTTGCTAAAGCGCTATTACTTTCTATCGCTTATGGTGCCAGTATTGGAGGTATTGCAACTTTAATTGGTACGCCACCAAATGCGTTAATGGCTGCATATTTATCCGACAGTTATCAAATAGAGATTGGTTTTGCCACTTGGATGATGATTGGTGTGCCTTTGTCTTTGGTGATGCTGGCATTTGCTTGGTTCTGGTTGACCAAAGTGACTTACAAGGTTGATAAAGAAGAAATCAATGTTGATACTAAGTCGTTATTTACTTCCCAATTAAAAGCACTCGGTGAAATGTCTCGTGCGGAGAAAGGGGTTTTTGCGGTATTTATTTTAGCGGCAGTATGTTGGATCTTTAGACCGCTAATTGGTGATGTTACGGGTCTTAAATTGTCAGATACTGGCATTGCAATTGCCGCTGCACTGTTACTATTTGTTCTTCCTGCTAAGTCGGGAAGTGACGAACGTATTTTAGATTGGGAAAGCGCAGCTAAGGTGCCTTGGGGGATTTTGCTATTATTTGGCGGTGGTTTATCGCTCGCGGCACAGATCAAATCTTCAGGACTTGCCGATTACATCGCTAACTTACTTGTGGGCGCGGATGCCATGGGCTTAGTGCTTGGCGTGCTAGTTGTTGCAGCGCTTATTACGTTCTTAACGGAAATTACCAGCAATACCGCAACGGCTGCAGGCTTTTTACCTTTACTTGGACCTGTCGCTGAATCAATCACGGGCTCTCCTTTAGCTTGGGTTATCCCTGCAGCAATCGCGGCCAGTTGCGCCTTTATGATGCCTGTCGCAACACCACCAAATGCCATCGTATTTGGCTCGGGTGAGATTAAAATTAAAGACATGATCCGAGCAGGGTTTGTTTTGAACTTAGTCGCAATTGGGTTAATTACAATCGTTACCTTGACTTTGGCAAGGAGCATACTAGGGTTTTAAAGTTGCCATTCTCCACAGGCTGTGTCCATCGAAAGGCAACTCGGTCATACGCAGCCTGCCTCTATAGTAATACCAATTGTGTTAACTCTCCAACCTATTTGAAGGGCAAAATACCATATTAGCGTCGTTAAAAATTTCTCATTTAGAACAACTAAATAGCAAAATTTTTGCCTAGCTACTAAAGCTATTTTTCCGCTTCAAAATAGTTCATTTACTTAATACAATTGGTATAATACCTAGCTTTTTGAAGATAGACCCGTTGTTTTTTCCTTGCTATATTCGAATTAGACATTAGCAGGACCTGATAATGATTGAAGATAATACCAGCACTCTAATAGCCACATTTACTCAGTTAAAAAGCCGCTTTAACCAAGATCCTTACCCAGCGCTTGAAAAGCGCTTACGTTTACTAGCGGAAATAAAAGCACGTATATTGCAACGGCAAGATCAATTAGTCGAGGCGGCGGATCAGGACTTTGGTACTCGGAGTCGATTCGATACTGTGATTGCAGACATCATGCCTTGCATTAATTCGATTGATTATATCGCTAAGCACCTGCGCAAATGGAGCAAAGTGCAGCATCGTTCACCCGGTGCGCAGTGGCTACCATCTAAGGCGAAAATTGAGATTGTGCCAAAAGGAGTCTTGGGCGTGATAGCCCCGTGGAATTATCCAATTCAGTTGGCGATTGTCCCCGTGATTACCGCCCTCGCCGCTGGAAACAAAGTCATGCTCAAGTTGAGCGAGTTCACTCCCAATGTGAATGCGGTGATAAGAGCCATTTTTAAAGGATTGGATAATGAAGTGTGCGTCATTGAAGGTGGACCTGATATTGCCACGACTTTTACTGAGCAGCCATTTGATCACTTGCTATTTACAGGTTCAACAGCAGTTGGCAAAAAGGTGATGGCGGCGGCGGCTAAAAATCTCACGCCGGTCACCCTAGAGTTAGGGGGGAAATCACCTGTTATTGTGCTTGATGACGCTGATATCAGCGCCGCTGCGATGAGCGTGTTAATGGGTAAGCTCTCTAATTCAGGTCAAATCTGTGTTGCACCAGATTATGTGTTAGTGCACGAAGAAAAATACGACGCATTTATTGCTGAGCTGGAACAGCACTACGAAAAAACATATAAAACAAAAGTAGGTGTAAAAAACCAAACTTCAATTATTAACGACAGACAATTTCAGCGCTTAAATGACATTATTATTGATGCCAAAAGTAAAGGCGCAAATGTATGGCAAGCTGAGCCGGCATGCGACAACCGTCAGCTCCCTCTGCATATCATTACCCATGTCAACAAAAGCATGAGGGTGATGCAAGAGGAGTTATTTGGAACGATTTTGCCGATACTAAAAATATCCGACTTAAATGATGCGATTAACTACATTAGAGAAGACACCACACCGCTTGCGAGTTATTTGTTTACGCAATCTCAGGTTGCTATGAATAAAGTGTCAAAGGAGCTCGCAACGGGGACTCTAGCGATCAACGAAACCATAGTGCACGTGGTTGTTGAGTCTTTACCCTTTGGTGGCCTAGGTCACTCTGGTATGGGTCAATATCATGGCGAAGAAGGCTTTTATACCTTTAGCCACAAAAAGCCCATTCTCCAATCCAATAATACTAAATGGCGCAACAAGATGTTGCTTAGCCATTCGAAGCTGCTTACAAAGCCTTTAGAGTGGCTATTTTTGAGGAGAAAGTAGCGTTAATGTGTTGAGCGAAGCGCCATTACATATTGAGATCCAATGTACTTGAAATAAGACTTAGCCTGAAATATCACTGGTTATTTTTATGGGACTTTACTATATCAACAGATAAAAAAGCTGATGCTAGAGAGAGTGCTGGCTCAGCCCAATATTCAGGCTAACACGATACAGGATGACAGTTTCAGTCAGGAAGGAGTTCACATGAATACTAAGGTTAAGTTCACAGCTGGTCGTAATATCGCCATGAAGCTGCCGCCTCATCAGTACGAGGCAACACTTCAGTTCTACCGCGATGTCATTGGCCTCAAAGAAATAACAGAGCATGCTCCATCGGTTGGTTTTGAGTTTGGCTCCAATAGTCTCTGGCTCGACAGCGTACCTGGTATCAGCCAAGCCGAAACATGGCTCGAGATTGTTACCAATGATATTGCAGCAGCGTCAGAGCACCTCAAAGCTGCTGGCGTCGTACGCTGTGATGAATTCGAGCCGTTACCTGAAGGATTTCAGGCATTCTGGGTGTCAAGCCCTGCATCGATTATCCACCTTGTTTGCAAAGACTCAGAGTCATGGAAATAGTAACACCTAACACGTGTGAATTTTCACTGTTCAAACCAGCAAATCAATTTTAATTTGAGAGCAGAGATCCTCATCTAACGTTGGAGGATTGATTGAGGTAGGCAACAATGCAGAATCATAGTTAAAAAGAGCTTGAAATTAAAACAGTTAATGACGAGCTGGCACAAAACTCAGGCAATTAATGTTCATTGTTTTCGCTATTTAACTCGTCACTGTCTTGCTGGGCTGCGATTTTCTCACGCTCAGCTTTTGAAATATAACGAGGTTTGTTGCTTTTGTGGAGTTTAGCATTAGCACGTTTGTCTTTTTTCTTTAAGGTTTCGTAAATTTTCTTTTTGCGATTCATTTTCACAGCTCATTATGAATGAAGTGCTAGTTTACCTTAGTGTTAGCGGGTTCAACAATGTAAAAAGATTGCCGCAGTTAACAATGAGCATGACTTTTACCTAGGTGTGATGGTACTAGCTCAATCTCTTAGTAAGGAAAATAATAAGGGCCTCACATGAGACCTTTATTATTTACCACTTTACTTACTTTGTACGTGTTTCTGCCACGTATTTACCGGCTTGAATTCGCTCGTAAATACTATTTGCGAGCTCTTTCGCTTGCTCGATTTGTGAAGGGGAAAGCTGTTTTTCGTCGAGTACTCGGCTCTTTGTGGCTTCAGCATAACCATTAAATTCGGCTAACGTGTTCCATACGTACGAGCGTTCAATATTTTTCTCGACTCCTAAGCCCTGAAAATACATGAGTGCTAAATTAAACATGGCTAAGGTGTAGTTGTTTGCGGCGGCTTTTTCATACCAGTTAAGTGCGTGGCGGTAACTTTGTGGTACACCGTCACCGTTTGCATACATTAGCGCTACGTTAAATTGCGCGGCTGGCATGTTTTTGTTTGCCGCTCTGGTCATTAGCTCAACGTATTTTGAGCGGTCCTTTTTAACGCCGCGACCTTCGTCATACATGACTGCTAGCGCAAACATTGCGTCGGCTTCACCAAGTTTTACGGCCTGTTGAAATAACTCTGCAGCTTTGCGTTGATTTTTAACGACACCATAGCCGCCTTCATACATTACACCGAGTTGATAAATGCCTGGGGCGTAGTTCATTTCAGCTAAATAATTGAATTCTTGTAGTGCTTCTTCGAACCTGCCAGCATTGAGTGCATCTATGCCTTCTTCCAATCCAGCTGTTGCCAAAGGTGCTTGGCTTAAAAGTGCAATGGCGATACATGCTTTTGAAATCCTGCCTAACATCATAGACCTCCTTAAGGTAGCTATGCTAACTATGTTGTTAGTTATTCTAATGCCAGAAACACAGATTTACAAAATACAAATCTAAAATGGCAGATACTGCGTTAATATAAGGTAATAAAAACAAAAATTGAGGCTATGGGATGAAGAAATTAATAGCACTGGCGCTATGTTTACTGTGTTTGGCTGGATGTAGTCAAAGATTGGCCTATAACAACTTAGGATGGTTAGCGAGTTATTATATTTCCGATTATGTTGAGCTGACGGATGAGCAAGAGGAAAAGCTGGAGGCTGATGTAGAATCTTTGGTTGCGTGGCATCGACAGTCAGAGCTACCAAAATACAAATATCATATCCAATCACTGTTGAAGCACTGGCAAACCATGACAGAGAGTGACATGGTGCATATGGTGTATACCACAAGGAACTATTGGTATTCCGTCGTTGAAGCCGTATATCCCAAGTTAGAAACACACCTAAATTCGCTTAACCGTGAACAGCGAGAAATGCTGATAGCCAACATAGAAAAAGAAATGTTGGACGATGACTGGGAGGAAGGAGACCAATTTAACCGCTACGAGCGTTGGCTTGGTGATTTGAGTGATAAACAAAAGGAGCTTATTAACGAATATTACGAGCAAGGCGAGTTTGCGCGTCAGGTTTGGCGTGCACATGAACAAAGACGATTTAGCCAGTTTAAACAAGCCATGATACTGAGCGGAGTCGAGCAGGTTTCACCTGAGCTGTTGCAGCAAGCGATAGTTACTACACCCACAGCGCTGCCTGAGCGCATCCTAGATATTCAAGCAAGGCGAATAAAAGAGTATGCAAATCTCGCTGTTAAACTTAAAGGCACGATGAGCGGCAAACAAAAGAAGCACTTTAAGGAAGAGCTCGAAGAATTACTTGAGCTCTTGGAATCATTGTAGAGATACCTAGCCAAGTAATTTAATTCTGGTTGGCTTGTTTGGTTTAGCATACTCCAAGCGATTAATACGCTTGGTACTGTGATAGCCGTCTAAACTGGAAATCGCGACACAGTCGAGCGCCTCTATATCGATATAGCCGTCTTCGAGTAGAGCGTTTTCTTCAATGTGAAGCGACTCAATTTCGCCTATTACCAGCTCAGTATCGTTGAGCTTGATGATTTGGTGCTCTTTGAGGCTAAGCCCGTATTTTAATCTGCTTTCCTTGACGAATGGAGCAGGAAAAGCATTTAAATACTCGGAGGTTAAACCCGTTTCCTCAAATTCAGATTGATTCTTTTCATATCTGGCTGAGGTTTGATGGGCTGCCGTATAAATTTGAACATTAACTTGATTGATGGTGTATTTTTCAGTCGCTAAGATATTTTCCAATGTGTGCCTAGGTACACTATGAGGCCTAAAAATCACACCCACGAGCGCCGGGCTGGCACCGAGGTGGAAAACGGAGCTGACGATAGACAAGTTTTCTTGACCTGTCTCATCAACCGTTCCAATTAAGTTAGCGCTTTTGAAGCCTGATAGTGAATTTATCATCAATGCGCGATAACGCTCGTCTAAGGTTTTAATATCGTTACTTGAGAAGTATTTCATGCTGTGTTCACCATCCAATTAATTTATTTTGCCAGTCAACATAGCTCACCGTACCATCAGGATGACTGTTTGCGATGATGCCACTAAGTTGATGTGCTACAAATTCCGGCGTAAAGAGTTTTTCGTCCGGGACATTGGCTTGAAAAGGTTTTGAAAGTGGCGTGTCGGTAGTACCTGGATGGAACAAAATGAGCTTAATGTTTTTTGCTCGACGCGCAAGCTCGACTGCTGCGGTTTTAAACATCATATTAAGCGCAGCCTTTGAGCTGCGGTAGCTGTACCAGCCGCCCATCTGGTTGTCACTGATGCTTCCAATACGGGCAGAGAGTGCTGTAACTACGCATGACTGCTTACCTTTTAAGACTGGCAATAAAGCTTGTAACCAAAGCATGGGGATCATGGTATTGATATTAAACAGCGCCATGCTGTATTCAAGATCAATGTCCTCGAGCTTTTTCTCTGGGAATGTATCAAACTCGTCATGGAGTAAGCCATTAAAAATGGTGACACTTTTTACCATTAAGTCCAACTCGAGAATACGGCTCGCAACTTGACGAATTTGTGTTTTAGAATAATCACACTGAAAATGCAGGTTATTGGCATGTGAAGCCGTTTTAGCTTGCCTAGACACCGTGATCATTTTTACGTCGGGATTTTGTTCGGATTGCGCTTGTATAAAGGCATCAGCGATCGCTGAACTTGCACCAATCACTATGATGGCGAAGTTAGTCACGATTGCAATCTCCACTATTTTGTATACTGCATTGATTTGGGACCAGAAGTTTAGAAATTTTCATTCTGTGCCTTGCAAAAAACAGGTAAACGCCGTCTGCAATTGTTCGGATGATGGGTAATCTTAATAATTTGATCCAGCGATGTTTACCAACTTGACTCCAAGCCGCTGCGGTAACATCTAGTCCTAAAATAAGCTTACCTTGGTTATCATAACCGTGGAGTTTAGCCATAGCCGCTTCATGCTCTATCTCAGGAAACTCGCTCGAGAAGCGATCATCATGAATATTCACAAAATCAATTTTATTGTGTTGATCGAAATGCTTAAGTTCATTCATTTCTCTCACACATAGCGGACAGTTACCATCGTAAAATACAATCATTCGCTCACTCGAATAATACTTATCTTTGTCATGTTATTACGTTAACGTCTTGAAAATAGATCGTTCGCAAATCAATTTATTCTCGGTATAGTGGAGTTCGAGTATCTTTTCATCAAGGAGATTGTATGACTGAGCAATACGCAAGCCTACGTAGTAATGTGAGCCTTTTGGGGCAGATGTTAGGGCAAATTATTCAACAAGCGCAGGGTCAAGAAACATTAGACAAAGTTGAAGAAATTAGACACCTAGCAAAATCCTCTAGAAGCGGTAATGATTCAGATAGGCAAGCGCTGATTGACACCTTACGTAGCCTAAGCGATGAAGCGCTACTTCCCGTTGCTCGCTCATTTAATCATTTCTTAAACCTGGCGAATGTCGCAGAACAATTCCACACCATTTCAAAATCAGGCTCTCCAGACGGCGTGATGATCGAAGTCGATAAGGCGCTTGATGAATTGCAAAGTAAAGTTGATGCTGGTGCGCTGACACTAAACGAAGTTGCAGATGTAATAAGCAAACTAAAAATCGATTTGGTGCTAACCGCTCACCCGACGGAAGTAACACGCAGAACCATCATCAATAAACACGTTGAGCTGAGCGAATGTTTAAAAGTGCTTGAGGTGACCTCAGGTGAGGACCCTGTCTACGATGAGGTCATTGACCGCATTGAGCAGTTGATCTCACAAGCGTGGCACACAAGCGATATTAGAGAAAAGCGACCTACGCCGCTGGATGAAGCAAAGTGGGGATTCGCGGTTATTGAAAATAGTCTTTGGGAAGCCGTGCCTAAGTTTGTTCGGTATTTCAACGCCCAAGTGAAAACGCGATTAAATTTACAACTACCCGCCAATTTTAGTCCTATTCAACTCACTTCTTGGATGGGGGGCGATAGAGACGGCAACCCGTTTGTTACTTCTCATGTGACGCAATCTGTGCTTGATCACGGCCGCTGGATGGCGCTTGATTTATATCGTCGAGATCTAGAAATTTTGGGCGCAGAACTCTCTATGAGTAATGCATCCGAAAGCTTTATAGCGCGAGCGGACGGCAGTAATGAACCTTATCGTTATGTACTAAAGCAAGTACGCGCTGAGGTAGAAGAAACCATTGCAGCATTGGAATATAAAATCAAAGGCACGCCCTCTCATTATCAGGACAAGATTAAACAGGTATCACAGATAAGAGAGCCACTAGAGGCGTGTTATCGCTCGCTGGTTGATTGTCGCATGGCTAATATTGCCGACGGTTTGTTGTTAGATGTATTAAGACGAATTGACTGTTTTGGCGTGTCTTTATGTAAGTTAGATATTCGCCAAGATTCCGCCAGACATACCGAAGTGTTTTCTGAATTAACACGCTATTTGGGTCTTGGTGATTATGCTCAGTGGCAAGAAGCAGACAAGCAAGCTTTCTTATTAACCGAGCTAAGCTCGAGACGACCGTTACTGCCACGTCATTGGCAACCTTCTTCCAATGTCCAAGAGGTGCTAGAGACATTTGCAACGATTGCGGATCAAGACCAAAACGCACTCGGCATTTACATTATCTCGATGGCGCAAAGTGCCTCTGATATTCTTGCCGTGCATTTATTACTCCAAGAAAGCGGGTGTAAATTCAACTTACCGGTAGCCCCGCTATTTGAAACACTGGATGATTTAAACAATGCGCAATCAGTGATCAGCGGGTTATTTGAGAACACTTGGTATAAAGGCACGATTGGTGCCAAGCAATATGTCATGATCGGCTATTCCGACTCTGCAAAAGACGCAGGGATGATGGCGGCAGGATGGGCGCAGTATGATGCAATGGAAAAGCTGGTTAACCTTGCTGATGCGAAGGGCGTTGAGCTGGTCCTTTTCCATGGCCGTGGAGGTACGATTGGTCGAGGGGGGGCGCCTGCTGCACAAGCGCTGAGATCTCAGCCTCCTGGTTCGCTAAAAAGTGGCTTGCGAGTGACCGAGCAAGGCGAAATGATCCGCTTTAAATTTGGTTTACCTAAAGTCGCGATGCAAAGTCTATCTATTTATACCAGTGCGATTTTACAAAGTAATTTGTTGCCGCCCCCTCGACCCGAACCTAAATGGGTAGAGGTTATGGAGACGATTAGTGAAGCTTCCTGCAAAAAGTATCGCAGTATTGTTCGAGAGAACCCTGAGTTTGTGCCTTACTTTAGAATGGCAACGCCAGAACAAGAGCTGTCTAAATTACCGCTAGGCTCGAGGCCTTCTAAACGAAATCCAAACGGCGGAGTAGAGAGTTTGAGGGCTATTCCATGGATTTTCGCATGGAGTCAAAACCGCTTGATGTTGCCTGCTTGGCTAGGGGCGAAAGAAGGTCTTGAAGCTGCCGTAGAAACGTTTGGTAAAGACATGCTGCAAGAAATGAGCGCAAAGTGGCCATTTTTTAGAACCCGTTTAGAAATGCTCGAAATGGTATTCTGTAAAGCCGACCTTTGGCTCAGCGAGATGTATGATGCAAGTTTAGTTAGTGACGAGTATATAGGCCTAGGGGATGAGTTAAGAGACAACTTACAACAGGCCATCGAGCTTATTCGCGGCCTTGCGCCAGAGTCGTCGCTGTTGTCACAGCAACCTTGGATCAAAGAATCGATCGGGCTGAGAAATCCGTATACTGATCCTCTAAACTTGTTACAAATAGAACTGTTAAAGCGTGTGCGTGAAGAAACCAATCACGATTTGGAACTGGCACTCATGATCACGATGACAGGGATTGCGGCGGGGATGCGCAACACGGGTTAGTGCAACAATTTGAATAATCTATTTTTGTAAAATTTTACATTTATAAGCATAATAGCTACAAAACCAATCCCAATGGATTGGTTTTTTTATTTTGATTGGTTTTTTATTAGTATATTTATTGACAGTAATTCTCATTGATTTAAAATGCGCGGCTGGTTTTACCAGTCGTTTTATTTGTTTTATTCAAGAATTGTCGGTTGATGGGTCTACGATACATGCACAAAATATCTACTAGCGTCACATTTGATGAGTGTAATGATCTGATTATGATGAAGATCAGAGGCATTGCGAATGCAAACGATGTGGTCTCGGCATACGAGAAAGCCAATCTATACGCAAAAAAGCATAATAGTAGCAAAGTATTAGTAGATGTGAGTGAACTTGAACACCGCTTCGCCGCAATTGATATTGTGAACATAATGCCAAAAGTTGCGCACAATATTGGCAATTTACATATTGCACGCGTCGTTGGTTTTGAAGGTTATATGCATGATCTTTTTCTACAGAAAATTAAGCGTTTTAATATCAGCGCTGAAAACTTTGAGTGTTTTAAATCTGCAAGAGAATGGTTGAGTCGGCTGTAACTCTTGCGTAAACTATCCTGCCATAGATAAACATGACAACAATATGGCAAAGATAGAACCATCAATAAAAAGTGCGTTAACGCAATACGCCATCGCCCATCGTGGAATATTTAGTTATTCCCAATTAGTACAATATCAAAACCGCTTTCACTTATCTCGATCTGAGCTTGAGGCTGCATTACTTGAAGTTGCAGCTGAGTTTGCTACGCCTCCTATTTCACAATTTTATGTTGGTGCCATTGCTTGGGATGATAAATCGCAACAAGCGTTTTTAGGCGCGAATTTAGAATTCTCGCATCAGGCGCTTTCTTTGGTTGTTCATGCCGAGCAAGCGGCAATTAACAATGCGTGGTTAAATGGTGCAACGGAAATCTCTAAAATGACGATTAATGCCGCGCCTTGCGGATTTTGTCGTCAATTTATGAATGAGCTAAGCACGGCAAAGGAGCTTGAAATTTTATTGCCGACAGGCAAAACCTCGTTGTGTGACTTGCTGCCGACTTCGTTTGGTCCGGACGATCTGGGCAACAGTGAAAAGCTCTTTTCTCAAGCGCAACATCTTGCTGCGAATGAAACATCGCCTGCATCAATCAGTGCGGCGCTTTATCGGCATTATCTGCGCGCTTATTGCCCCTACACACACAACCAAAGTGCGGTGGAAATTAAACTAGACACTGGTGAGTGCTTTTATGGGCGTTATGCTGAAAATGCGGCTTATAACCCAAGCTTATCGCCATTACAAAGTGCACTAAGTCAATTAGCTATGTCGGGTAAAGTATTATCTGAGGTAAATGTCGTAGAGATCACTTTGCTAGAAAAACAGGGCAGTGCTAATCAGTTGCAAGTAAGCTTAGCGGTTTTAAAGGCATACAATGCCGAGCATTTGCTTACACATATAGAGATTGAGTAACCACTCAATCTCTACGTTTACTGCTACTACTTCGAAAGTAACAGTTCAGCTGCTTTTAAAACTGCAGTGACAGCTTTCTTTTCAACAGCTTGATGGTCGACATTAGGAATTTCTTGGCGTGTTCTGTTTACCAATACGCCTGCAAGACAAGCTGCCTTCAATCCAAGTGCTGCACACATGGTAAATAACGTCGCAGATTCCATCTCATAGTTCATCACATTAAGCTTTTGCCATTCTGCACACGAACCTTGATACGCTTTTCTGACGTAGCCTGAGTATGTGTCGTAACGTTCTTGCCCTGGGTAGAAAGTATCGCTAGACGCAGTGATCCCAACATGGTGAGTAATGCCCAACGATTCACAGGCTTGTACCATTGCTGAAGTGGTATGAAAATCAGACACAGCAGGAAACTCGATAGGCGCAAAATGCTGGCTAGCACCATCTAAACGCACTGATGCCGTGCTCACCAAAATATCACCTTCATCGATATGTGGTTGAATGGCACCAGTCGTACCTATGCGTAAAAAGGTAGTGATACCAAGCTGTGCTAATTCTTCAACGGCGATTGACGTAGATGGGCCGCCTATACCAGTTGAGCAAATTACCACAGGACTTTCATTTAAAAAGCCAAGGTAAATATGAAATTCGCGAGTTTGTGCTAAGCAGACTGGAGAGTCGAGATATTCAGAAATGCGTTTTGAGCGCTCGGGATCACCCGGAACAATTGCTAGTGAAGCGCCTTGTAGGTCGGCTTTCGTAAGACCTAAGTGAAATACCTTTTCCATAGTAAACCTTAGTTATAATTAAAGCGTAATGTTTATAGTTAACGCCTATCAAGTACAGGACAGATGTCCTATTTAAGTGTGGCGTGTTTAAATTATACCAATCGTATTAAGTAAATGAGCTATTTTGAAGCGGGAAATAATATTAGTAGCACCGCTCTCGCGTCCTGCTACCGCTTTGGCAACTAAATCCATATAGGCAAGGCAAAAATTTTGCTATTTAGTTGTTCTAAATAAGAAATTTTGAACGAAGCTTGTATGATATTTTACCCGTTAAATTGGTTAGAGAATTAACGCAGTTGGTATTATAGCTCAGGATAGCTTGCGGGATTGTCGATGTTCCACTAAACCTTAACATGAGAGCAACAATGAGGAATGGTTATGCCTGCTACACATTCTATAAATAAAGATAACGAATTTGCGCGTTGCTTTGAATGCAACAAAGTTCCAACCTTGGCACCGTTTCACTGGCTTGCATTAGCATTTAAAGATATTGCGAATGCACCATTACTTAGCCTAGTGTATGGACTTATTTTTACCCTAATACCTGCTTTTATCATGTGGTTAGTGTACCAATCGGGTACCCACTTGGTAATTCTGCCTGCCGCTGTCGCCTTTGCGCTTATTGGACCTGCTTTCGCAGCTGGCTTGTATGATGTTGCGTGGGAGTTGGAAAAGGGCCATAAACCAACGTTAACGCATAGTCTTAAATCAATGTTTCGTAATCCCGCTGGCGAGTGGGGGTTTGCGGTGTTACTGATGGTCATTATGATTGTTTGGATGCGCTTAGCTGCGCTTATCCATGCATTATATCCAAATGTTCCGAATCCTACGTTTGAACAGCTTTCGGCATTTTTAGCACTCGGCTCGATAGTGGGAGGCATTTTATTGGTGTGTGTATTTGCAATCTCAGCGTTTACGCCACAAATAATGATGGAGCGCCGAGTGGATATTATGACTGCGGTAATAAGCTCAATGCATGCTGTGAAAGAAAATGTCGGCGCTATGGTGGTATGGTGTGGGATCTTAGTGTTCTTGGTGATGCTTGGTTTTGCAACAGGAACGGCTGGGTTTATCGTTATTATGCCGCTGCTAGCGTACGCAAGTTGGCATGGCTATATCGCTGTAATTAAAACAAAAGTGCCACGCCACTACGAATAACTAAACACCCTCTATGAATAAACAACCGTAGCATCAATGAGCATTGTTGGTACTGCGGTTGACTTCTTATTTGAACCTGTTATATGTGCTGCAACAACGACCTAATGAACAGTCAATGTCTTTCGAAAACGAAGTTAGAGATCAAGCAAGTCTTTTGATTTATAAGGATTTTTATTTTTAATTTGTCGTTTTTACTCATTTTAAGCCAATCGTATTTTGAGTGTTTCGCAATATATAAAGCGCAATAGTGGAGATTTTTCTGGGTCGCATGATTATGCATATAAGAGGGGATAGCGATGTCTGAGAGCAAAAAACAATTCCATAAAAAACTTGAGCACTGTTTATGCCCACCGGGAGATGGTGTGTTTACAGTAAACACAGCGAAAGAAAGAAAAGACGCGCTAAGACAAAAGCTATATGGACAAACAGAGGGTGTCGATACGTTATGGAAAGCCTCACTGGAAAAATTGGGCGAAAGTGAACATAAAGCGGCAATTCTTGGGATCAGTTCAGATTGTGGCGGTGGTATTTTACGCGGCGCCAACTGGGGTCCACTATTTTTGCGTTCGACATTAATAGAGCAACAGCCGCAAACGAGCGCGTTTGACCTTGGCGATGTGCGTGTTATTCCACATTTACTACATGACAAATATTTAAACGAGAGCACGATCAGTAATTGTCAAAAGGCACTTTATGCTGACCCTGAGAGTGATTATTACGTCTCACCATTATCTATTACAGAAGATGTGTGTGATGGCTTTTACGAAAATTACCCAGATAAAGGTGTGTTTGGCATTGGTGGCGACCACTCAATCAGCTACCCGTTAACAAAAGCGTATCTTAAAGCAAAGCGTGCTCGTGGTGTAAAAACAGCGATTATCCATTTTGATGCTCACACGGATTTACTTGTTGAGCGCTTAGGTATCGATTTATGCTTTGGCTCTTGGTGTACGCATATCCTAGAGTTTTTACCTGCACCCCATCACTTAGTACAATTTGGGATCCGCTCGAGTGGCAAACCTAAGTCTCATTGGGAATCTACATTCGGCGTTAAGCAGCATTGGGCTCATGAGATCAGAGAGCGTGGTGCACAAGCGATAGTTGATGAGGTTATTGCGCAGTTAAAGGCTGATGATGTTGAAGAGCTTTATGTCAGCTTCGATATTGACGCACTTGATGAAGAGTTTGCTTCTGCAACGGGGACTCCAGAGGCAGGCGGTATGACTCCAGACGAAGCGATGTTAATTCTACAAGCTCTGCGTGGTGAGTTTAAAATCACAGGTGCAGACATGATGGAAATAGCCCCATTTACCGACAGCTCTCTTGTTGGACAAACGAGCTCAGAAACCACGCTTAAAGAAGGCGCTAAGCTGAGTGCGTTTTTAATTGATGCTATCAACAATAGCTAAAGCAACTAAATAACTAAACAGCACTGTGATAGGCGAAGGCATCTTTGTCTATCACTCATTCACTTCAATAAGTTACTCATAACCCGCATTCACAAGCAGCTATTCTATCTCTTTAAAAATTGCTCAACCTTTAAGTTAAGACTATATTATTCAAGTAGCTATGGGGAGAGTTTCATGAAGGGTGCATACTCTTTTGGTCTTTGTATTTTACTGACGAGTTTCAGTGCGCTTGCCTATACGCTAAATATTGTCACTGAGAACTTTCCTGACTTCCAATACCTTAATGAAAAAGGGGAGCTAATTGGGCGTTCAGCGGATAAAGTTAGGGCAGTGCTTGATGACTCTGGCGTTGATTACACCATCAACGTACTTTCATGGCCTGCAGCCTATAATGCCGCATTAAGAAAAGAAGATACCTGTGTGTTTTCAACAGCCAGAAATACCATTCGCGAAAATGAGTTTAATTGGGTATTTCCAATTGATACGTTTACCACCTCTTTTTATGCACTACGTGAAAGCAAAATCAAGCTGAATAAATTAGAAGATGCTCAAGCTTATCGAACTGCGGTGATCCGAGATAATTTTAGCCACCAATTTTTAATGGAGCATGGTTTTCAAGAAGGGAAACAGCTTATCCTGATTAATTCTTTTGATAAGGTTTTTGAGCTACTCAAGACGCGCAAAGACTTTGTTGATTTGGTGATATTAAGCGATGCCCAGTTTAGGTTTCGAAGTGCAAAAGAGCAAACGGCTCAATTACTTGAGCCGGTATATACGTTAGATCAGTTTAATACGTCTCTTTATCTAGCCTGTAATAAAAATGTTCCCAAGCATATTCTTGATAAGCTTCAGGAGACTTACAACGTGCTTTATGTAGCCAAATAAACTTAGAGAAAACGGGTTATTTTTTTATATCTGGCCACTGAAAGCCGTGGAAGGTATCTAGATACAGTTGCTCCACTTTGGTTCTTGCCCAAGGTGTGCGAC
Source organism: Pseudoalteromonas sp. XMcav11-Q (assembly GCF_040104525.1). Classification (NCBI taxonomy): domain Bacteria; kingdom Pseudomonadati; phylum Pseudomonadota; class Gammaproteobacteria; order Alteromonadales; family Pseudoalteromonadaceae; genus Pseudoalteromonas; species Pseudoalteromonas sp. XMcav11-Q. The sequence continues at coordinate 368,736 of NZ_JBECOX010000004.1, read as the reverse complement.
GCAAAAACTTGAGACTAGATTTAACGCTTGGATTATCTTTGAAGCAGTTGATATCTACGGCGGCTGCCATTTCTTTCCAGCCTAGTTGCTGTTCAAGTTTTACAATAATTTCTTCTAACTTGATACCGTGAAGGGGGTTATTTGCTTGGGTTGTCATCTTCTACTTCTATATAACTTTAGATATTACGCCTAGTTTACCCTAATTTTATCCGAAATTTCAGGTCTAATTGGTGCCCCAGACGCGTCAGCCTTTACCCACACAAGTTTGCCATTGTCTTCGTTGTACTTTTTCGTTGCACAGACAAACAGCATGTCAAACTGTAGCAATAGTGCGCCTTCGCTATATGACTTTCCTTCATACCAACAGACTTGCTTTGGTATTTCTCCATATAACCTCAAATCAGCGGGCGTTGTAGCCAAAACAGGCAGTGAGATCAAATTAACAGTGATTAAACAAATTAAAAACTTCATCAAATTTGGTTTTTTGAACTAGAGTGTTAAATGACTATAGAAGAATAAGGAAAAATGACAATGGCATTAGACCAAAAATTGTTGGATGAGTTGACCTTACTAGCTAGATTTCCAAGACATAGTTTGCATCAGGGGATAAAAATTCATAGCAGCGCGCCTGAAGGTATACAAGGTGCCGCGATGCGGCTATTTGAAAAAGGGGTCATTGACAGCCCCGATGGGGGTTATTTGACTGATCTTGGTCACGACCTTATTGGCCATTTTGATCATGTCTATAGCGCGTTGAAATAACAAACGTTCATTTGATTGAAAGAGTGATATGCTTAGCATGTCACTCTTTTTAGTTGGCTTATCGTTTACTAGCCTTATTGTGCGTCTAATTGATTTTCAGGCGCCGCATCAGAAAACGCATCAAGCGTATTACAATATTCGTACACTCGACTGATCTTAGGAAATGCAGTCATATCAACTTTAAAACGCAGGGCATTAAACACTTGTGGTACTAAACAAACATCCGCAAGTGTGGGCTCCGTGCCAAAGCAAAATTGACCGTCGCCTATCATAGGCTCGAGCTTTTTAAAGCCTTCGATAACCCAATGGCGATACCACTCATTTTTTTGCTCATCAGATGCACCTAGCTCACTTGAGAGATATTTAAGTACACGCAAGTTATCGATAGGGTGGATATCACAGGCGATGGCGTAGCAAAAGTTTCTTACCTGCGCTTTTTGCCAAGGATCTTGTGGTAGCAATGCTTGGCCTGTTTGGGTTTCTTCTAGCCACTCTAATATCGCTAAAGATTGTGCAAGAACGCCATGCTCAGTTTCAAGCGCCGGTAGCAATCCTTGACCATTTTTACTTAAATATGCCTCGCCGTTTTGCTCCGATTTAAGCAAGTTTACAGGGACTAATTCATGCTCTAATCCTTTAAGATTTAAAGCAATACGCACACGGTAGGCTGCAGATGAGCGAAAATAAGTATAGAGTTTCAACATAATCTTTATGCTCCTTTAAAGTACTTTTTAATGCCTTTCCAGCAATCAGCATAGTTAGGCTGACGTGCTTTGCCTTCTAAAGCATACTTAGTTGGAGAGATAATGTAACGTGACTCAAACATAAACGCGAGTGTGTTTTCATAGCGCTGTGGTGCAAGCTCTGCGTTGCTCGCCTTTTCAAATACATCAGCTTCTGGCCCATGAGGAGACATACAGTTGTGTAGACTCATGCCACCTGGCACAAAACCATGTTCTTTGGCGTCGTATACCCCTTCAATTAAGCCCATAAACTCACTCATGATATTACGGTGATAATAAGGCGGACGGAATGTATTTTCTGCCACCATCCAGCGCGGTGGGAAGATCACAAAGTCTACGTTTGCAACACCTGGCGTGCCTGATGGAGAAGTCAGTACAGTAAAGATTGACGGATCTGGGTGATCAAAGCTTACGGTGTTCATTACGTTAAATCGTGCTAAATCATATTTGTATGGGGCGCTATTACCTGTCCATGCAACCACATCAAGTGGTGAGTGGCCAATCTCACAGCGGAACAAATTACCATTAAACTTTGCAACGAGTTCAAAATCACCTTCTTTGTCCTCAAAGGCGGCAACCGGGTATTGAAAGTCACGTTCGTTGGTATAGCCATTCGCCCCAACAGGGCCTCGCTCAGGCAATATATAAGGGTGTCCGTAGTTTTCACAAATATAACCACGCACCGTATCGCTTAAAAGCTCTACACTGAATTTGATACCTCGAGGGATAACGGCAATCTCACCTGGTTTAATTGCGAGTTTTCCACACTCTGTGTGTAAAATGAGTTCGCCTTGCTGTGGGACGAATAACAGCTCGCCATCCGCATTATAGAAGTAACGACCTTCCATTGATGCGTTAGCAACATATACATGAATACCAATCCCGCTTTGGCCATTGGCACTGCCGTTAGCTGCCATCGTCACTAAGCCATCGATAAAGTCTGTTTTTTCGTGTGGTATATCGATAGGGCTCCAGCGCAACATAGAAGGGGGGGAAACGGCTTCAGTTATTGGTGCCGTGCGCAATAGGCCATTATCCATCGCTTCATATTCACCTTGTAAAACAGAAGGGCGAATACGGTAGAACCAATTTCTACGATTATCAGCACGAGGCGCTGTAAAAGCGGTGGTGTTATATTGCTCCGCATAAAGGTCGTATTTTACTTTTTGCGGTGAAAACTGACCAATAGGCAAAGCGCCCGGCAGTGCTTCACTTTCAAATTGATTACCAAATCCAGTTAAATATTGAAGTTCTTGGCTCATGTGTCTCGACTCCTTTGTGTTTTATAGTAAGATACTCTCATGTGAGAGTATTTTCAATGTTTGTCATCTAGTCGCTCTGTAAAGTAATAGTGACAGTTGGGAGTGTGAAATAATGTCTAAAACTGATAAAAAACTGCTGAATATAAACGAATTTTTGCCATATCAACTTGTTTCACTGTCAACAAAAGTGAGCAATGACTTTGCGCACGTCTACGAACAAAAGGGGGAATTAACGCAGCCACAATGGCGAGTATTATCTCACGCAATACAGACGGAGGGGCTTACTGCAAAGCACATATGCGAATTGGCAAGCATGGATAAATCAACCGTTTCAAGAGCAATTAAGCAGTTACAAGACAGAGAGTTGATCGAGATGTTAGTGAGTCCAAGTGATAAACGTGCAAAAACTATTGCGGTGACAGAGCAAGGAAGAGTGCTTTATCAAGCATTAACGCCGCTTGCATTGGCATGGGAAGCTGAGTTACTTAGTTGTTTTAGCGATGAGCAGAAAGAAAATTTTATTGGGCTGTTAATGACGCTTCAAAATAGACTAGCAAACTGTGATACCAGCAATGCTGATTAATGAAAAAAGGCCAACGATCGTTGGCCTTTGGGAGATTATCTAATTACGTGTTAGATATTAGAATGTGTAACGAATACCAATTTTAGCTTGCCATGCTGACGCGCCTTTATCGATAGTCGAGTAATTGCGAACATCAGCACCGTTGTAGCGTGGCTCGATGATTAGCTTGCCATCGTCATCTAAACCGCCGAAGTCATAAACGGCTTGGTCAGAGTAACTTAGCTTCTTCTCTACACCCCAGTCACTATTAAGTAGGTTAGCGAAGTTTTCGATCATAAAGTAAAGTTCGCCTTTATGCTCTTTATAGAAACCTGGGATTTCTTGTTTAAAGCTAACATCCATAGTGGTAACCCAAGGCTGAGTTCCCGTATTGCGGTCTAATAGTTGTCCACGCTCAGTTATGCCTGCACGGTTAAGTAAGGCTTCTAGCTGATTCCAAGATAAATCTGACTGTTCCCAGTTTACATTCGCATCATCAGGACCAGATGGGATGTACGCTAGGTATGCAGATGTGCCTGCAAAGTCACGGGTATCTCCCAAGTCATAATCATTGTATGAACCCATTGTGTAGCTAAATGGACGGCCAGATCGACGTTCAAAGAACACGTTAAACTTCGACGCATAACCGTCAAAGAATTCAGTAGTGTAGCGCAAGTTAATCTTGAAGCTATGTTCTACTTCGTAGTGACCACGACCTACTAGGTCAACATTACGGCTGTGCGTAGTTGCGTGTTTGTAGTTACCATCTGCTTGAGAAGCGCTACCAGGTGATACATCTTCAACATCTTGATTCGTGTAACTTGCAGAAACGTAAAGACCGTTATCCCACTCTTTAGCAATTGCGGTGCTTAAAATAATAGAACGTGCGTCTTCATCAGCATTGGTCATCATGATGTCATAGTTATCTCTAAGCTCACCAGAGTACTTGTTATCATAGATGATTCGACCAGTTGCAGAGCGCACGATGTTACCGTTTTCATCAAGCTTTGGCGTAATAGAAGTGTTATGCCATACCGCTTCGTCTTGCTTGTTGTGGTAAGCAAGTTCAGCAGTCCACTTGAAGCCGTCACCTAGCAGTTCAGAATCAAATTCGTATTCAAACCCAACCTGTGCACGAATGCTTGATGGTAGCTTGAAATTAGGATCCGTATAAGCTGTGCTGCCAGCACCTTGCTGTAAAGAATCTTGAATTTGCTGAGGCACGCGAGTGAAATCAACTTGATCTACGCCTGCAAAGTAATTATTGATAGCGTCTTGTGTCGCATCAACTTGTGTTAAGCCGTCTTTTTGGAATGGGTTGTTAAACCAAACATTTGGAATACCGCCGTGGAAGCGACCAACACCACCATTAATTGTTAATGACTCAGTAGCATAGTATTTAAAGCCAATACGTGGTAGGAAAATGTCAGCACCATCCAAGTTTTCTTGGTTTGTATAACCATACGTTTCTTGGAAAGCAGTATTTAATGTTGGTTTGTCACTTGAAGATAAACGCTCATAACGAAGGCCTGCAGTCACTTCAAGGTCATCAGTCAGATAGAACTTATCTTCAACGTAAAGTGCAAGCTGCTCACGTGTTGCGTCATAAGCTAAGTCGTTGACATTGTTAGTATAAGCGTTAGTGTAAGAGAACTTGTAGTCATCGTATCTATTTAAAAATAATTTCTTATTTTCAAAGTCTTCGATACTACCAAACGTCCAGCTACCTCTTGAGTCTTCGCCAAATAGGTTGTAAAGACGTTTGCTCTCATATTGACCACCAAAGTTAATCTCATGGTCACCCATTAAGTAAGTGGCATCAAGTGTAAACGCAAAGGTTTCAGTTTCAGATTCGTTGGCATGACGGTATACATCGCGGCCGAATTGGAAGCCTGCGCCACGGTCGCCATTCAAGTACACTTTAATGGTACCTAAATCTGAGTTTGTTACGCTGTCATTAGTTACATTTTTGTAAGCAAGACCAATTTCTGTCGAAAACTCATCAGACCAATCTGAATACAATTTAGCGGCAAAATTATCGAACTTGGTTGTGTATGTGTAGCGGCTCGATGCCATTGATACCATCTCACCACCGGTCGAAAAACCTCTTGCATCTTCTTCATCTTGCCATTGGTAAGTAAAGTCAGCACGATGCAGATCGGAAATGTTCCAGCTAAGCTTAATTAACACGCTATCGCTGGTGTCTTCTGGGTTACCACCAAATCCATCTTCGATACCATATACGCTGTTTAATGTAGTGATGAATTTATTGTAGTCATTTTCACTCACATCAAATTCATGCGCTGTACCTGAACCATCAAAGCCGTAGTCCATATCCATCTCTTGTTTCCAAGAGTTGTAGTTAACAAAGTAAAATAACTTGTCTTTGATAATCGCACCACCGGTGCTAAAGCCCAAACGCTTTTCGGTAATGATAGGGTCTGTGCTTGCAACTTCGAAAGTCTTATGACCATCTTCATCAAGAATATTTGAGCCAGCACGGTGGATTACATTACCATCAGCGTCTTTAACATCTTCTTTATATTTGGCGTCGGAAATATTATCTAACTTACCTGCAAGGCTTGGTGTACTTGTCTCATAGAAGCCTGTGAAAGTATATTCATTAGAGCCGGACTTAGTAACCGCATTGATTGTACCACCACCAAAGTTACCTTTTTTAGCAGAAAAAGGTGAGGTATCAACTGAGATCTGCTCAATTGCATCAAGTGCCACAGGTGGTTGTGCTGTTGGGTAACCGCCAAAGTTGAGGCCAAAGTCATCATTTTGGCCGATACCGTCAACGGTTAAGCCATTCGTTCTCGGGTTATTACCCGCAATCGTGAGTTCACCATTTCCATTGATGCTGGCAAGCGGATTTAAGCGCGCAATGTCTTTGATGTCATTATTGAAACTAGGTGCATTTTCAATGGTATCAGCACCAAATACGCTGCTTGAACCACCAGCTTGTTGTACCAGCTTATAGCCTGTAACTTCAATTTTTTCGATTTGCTGTAATGGTTGAAGTTGATTATTGATACGGTGAGTGTCGCCTAACTCAAGATAGATATTGTCAAGTTGGGCATCTGAATATTTGTCAGAGTCAAGTACTACTCTGTAAGGTCCGCCAACGCGAAGACCTTTTGCGATGAAAGCACCAGATTCATTAGTAGTGAATGTGCTTATAGTACCAGTTGGTTCGTGAATAACTGTAACTTTAACATTTGCAGCTGCTTCACCGGTTGGGGTGGTGATCTTACCGCGCATTGCAGACGATGTATCTGCAGCGTATGCGCTGACTGATACCCCAAGAGCTAATGCAAGTGCGCCGGCCACTCTAGTTAAGCGAACGTTTTTCATTGTTTCATTTCCCGTGTAAGTAGATTATGAGAGTCAGATTTTTAGATGTGTTTAAACAGCATCTAGTACTCCTGTTCTCTAACTATGTTGATTAATTTATAAAGCACAATCATCTGCTGGTTTACGACGTAGCACGGCTAGCTTCTATAGAAGGTAGCCGTGTCGTAAAAGTGATAAATTCAACCAAGACTTATCATCTAGAAGTTATATTTAACGCCAAAACGGATTTCATATAACGATGGTTTAATTTCAAAGTCAGTGCCTGAAGGGTTGTTGAACTTCTCAAACACATATTGACCGTTGTCATTGATAGATGCTGTCACTGCGTTTTGCATTGAGGTACCACGCTCTAAAGTGCCCCAGTCATCGTTAAGTAGATTGCCAACATTCTTTATTACGAAGAATGCAGAACCTTTATGTCCATCAGCAAAACCGGCAAACTCTTGTTCAACTTTTAAATCGAAAGTAACAAACCACTCGCCGTCTTGCGAGTTACGGTCTTGAATTTGACCGCGTGAAAGGCCCTCACGATTAACCCAAGAGTCAAACGCAGATTTATCGAAATCTTCACCGAAGACCACTCGTTGATCACCTTCACTTGGGACGTACAACAAGTCGCGTTTTTCGTCAGCGTAACCAAACATACCCGTGTTATCAAACGTGTATGAATAAGGGTTTGTCATACTTGCCTGTCCGAATAGGCTAAAGCGAGTTTCTAAGCCATCAAATAGTTCAGTTTTATACGATAGAGACATTGTTGCGCGATGTGGTACTTCGTAATCTGAAGTCGCGACTTCTGGGTTTTGCGGATCCGCAGTTGCTATTCTGTGATAGTTCGAAAACGCGACAGAGCTACCCATTGGATGCACATCTTTTGCAACGGTGTATGCATAAGAAAGCGCTAAATCTATACCATTATCAAATGACTTGTTCATGCCAAAAGATAGAACATGGCTATAACCATCATCACCGGACACATTGGTTAGCATTAAGTCTGATTCGCGAGAATGAAGATTATCGTTGTAAATTGGACGGCCATCGGGTGCAGTTTCATCAGATGCCAATGTGATATTCTTGATAACTGCTGAATCTTGTTTATCTGTATATAAGTAGTCAACACTGAATACATAATCAGATTCAGTAACATAAGTTGCACCTAGTGAAAGCTTCCACTCTGAAGGAATTTCAAAATCAGGGTCAGTTACGTTAGTACTATCATCAGCTCCACCCGCAGAGATAGTATCGTATAATTCTTTAGGAATATCGAAACCAGCTTTACCGTCGCCAACAAACGCAATTGCATTTGGGCCTAGCAACTGAAGGTTTTTCTTGTCTGTTTGGATGTTACGAATACCATCGTTTGAATAGCTGTTTGAGATCCATACATTTGGGTTACCACCAGAGTAAAGGCCTATACCACCACGCAATTCTAGCTGGTCATTGTAAGTCCAGTTAACACCTAAACGCGGTTGTAATAGGTCAACGCCATCCAGATTTTGTTGGTTTGAAAAGCCAAAGCGCTGTTCAAAGTTTGGATTATATGCTGGTACGTCATCACTGGTATACCAGTCATAACGAACGCCTGCCGTGATGGTCATATCGTAATCGATAAAGTCGAACTTATCTTGGAAGTACAACGTATTTAGTGCGTACTTAAATTCACCAGCTGCATCTTCAGGGTTATGTGATGAAGCATTGCCATAGTAAACGCGCGCAATGCCATTACTGAGATCTTCAATACTGCTAAAGCGATATTCACCTTCGTTGTGTTGCACGAACATATTGAATACGTCGAGTTCTTCACGTTCATATCCAAAATATAGCTCATGCTCATCAAGGTAATAGGTACCTGCAAGTTTCAGAGAAAGGTTATCGTACTTTAATTTGTTTGCTTGACGAGAGTCGTCCGGACCTAAATAAACAGTGACATCATCAACATTTACTTGAAACTCGCCAAAACCAGATGCTTGATCTAGTGATAATTGACTGTTATCAAGCTCTGAATAACCAATACGGACTTCAGTCGAAAACACATCGCTCCAATCCGAATAGATTGAAGTAACAAAAGAGTTGAGCTCTGCGCCACGTTCATAGAAGTGGTTCGATAAAGATAGCCTGTCAGAACCAGAATCAGATTGAGACAAAGAAAAGCCATCGTTATAGTTATATACGAAGCTTGCACGATGATCGTCGTTGATGTTCCAGTCTAGTTTTACTAATAGTTTTTCATCTTCTACAGGCATACTTGGGATCATACCGCCTGCATCATAACCATATTTTTCTTGCGTTATTGCAGTAATACGGTCAATGCTCGCCTGACTGATTTTTCCATTTGCAAATGGTGTGTATTCGAAGATCTCTGATCCTTCCAACTTTTCATAGCTGGTAAATAGGAACAGAGAGTCTTTAATCAGCGGTAGGCCAACGTTAAAACCGTAGCGTTTCTCGTCATAATCGCCGATATTTTGCTTTTGACCATCAATTTTATCACCAGATAGCGAATCACTGGTATAGTCAAAAAATAGACCGCCCGTTAATGTGTTTGTACCTGATTTTGTTACGGCATTGATGTTACACGAAGTAAAGCCACCGTATTGAACATCGAATGGGGCAAGTTCTACAGCAACTTGATCAATAGAATCAAAAGAAAAAGGCATCCGCTCAGTTGGGTAACCATTGCTATTTAAGCCAAAGTTATCGTTCATTCGCATACCATCAACAGTTAAGCTGTTGAACCGAGGGTTACCTCCCGCACATAAAATAGCGCCTGAACTGCTTTCGTCTACGTAGATTCGAGGGTCAGTACGTACAATATCTTTCAAATCGCGGTTAATTGCAGGCTTATTTTGTAATTCAGCCAGAGAAAAGTGAGATGCGGGGCCTGTTCCACCAGACTGTGCAGTTAAAGGACGGCCAGTTACCACTATTTGCTCAATGTCTTGTAGTGATTGCAGTTGAACTGAAACTGGGTATGTTTTACCTAAAGATAAATAAACATCATCAACTCTAGTATCTTCAAATTTATCAGAGTCAATTATAATTTGGTATGGGCCACCAACGCGAAGGCCTTTTGCAGAGAATACACCGCTTTCATTCACTGTGGCTGTTTTTACGGAGCCTGAAGGGGTATGAATAATTGTTATTTTTGTACCAGCAGCAGGATTACCCATAGGACCTACTACTTGACCTTTTAAGCTAGAAGCTGTGTCGTTTGCGTGTGCAAAGCCGCTTGCAGCTAAACTTGCTGCAATAGCAAGAGACAGCGAAGTTTTGCGTAAAAGAGTATTCATTTTGTTGTTTCCCGTATATTTCAGAACTTACTAAAGTTATTTTATATTCGCAGTATTAGAAGTCTTTTTTAATGCTTCTTTTAATGGCTGCGAGTCCTTATCGAAAATTTGGTTTAATAGGCCGGCTAATCTAATGCCACCTTGTTGCAGCCTAAATTTAACTGTTGGCATATATTTATAAATGTAACCGTAACTTATTTCAGTTTCATTGCTGTTATAAACTTTTTCAGCAATATTATTTGACTCAAGCAACCAATCTGCTGGCGAGCTATCTAAGTATTCAGCAATTATTTCATTATTTGTGGTTTGAATAAAACGTGTAAATTCTGTAAATGAAAGATTTTCATTTTCGATTAATTTGGTGTCCCAAGTGCTGTGTAAGTTTGAATCACTGCCAAAAAACTTTACTTTAATCATGTTACCACCACGGTCTTTACCGCGACCTGCGTGAAATGGTTGGTGGCTGTCACCTACAAGGTGAACTAGGAAACGAAATGCAAAACGCTTTTCATCGATTGACTTAGATTCTGACTTCAGTGTATTGATGGAGTAGTAGATACCGTCTAGGATGTGTTTTACTTTTTCTTTGTCATTCAAATCGGCATGAACATGCTCGTGCATTGCCTTTGGGTTGTCGATATTGATGTAATGCCACTTTGAAGATTGTTTACGCCAAAATGTGCTTGGATCCGAACGCATCTCATCTGCCCAAGTTGAAATCTCAGCCAGAGAATCACCTTCTAATAACGGTTGAATCGCAACGCGAGTCTGATCGGTTAAATGCGCCTCCGCCAATTCGCCAATGATCCTATGACCATTTTGACCCCAGGCATGTGCACTTGACGTCGTTATAGTCATCCCTACAGCGAAAAGTAATGACAAGCTTTTACGTAACATTTGTATCTCTTGTAGAAAAGGGAACAATCTTCCCAACCGAAAAGTGAGGCCAATTGTCCGTATTTTTCAACAAAATAAAAGGACTCAATAAGATTCATAATTTCCTGTCAATAAAGTAATAAATTCATGGTTTTATGATTTATTAGTAAAATTACCTATTGCAATGAGTAAAGAAAATTGATCTAATAGCGGTCAAGAAAGGATAGGTTATTCCAATTAGTGATACATAGTAACATTTTGACTAGTAAATCAACAATTGTATCTTTGTTGTTTATAAGCGCATTATTGTGCTGGATTTTAGGGGCTCGATTAATATCGGCAAAGCCTCTTATTCTTGATCCCGTTGTCCAGTACTCAAATACTTGCAAAACGCGTTCAGTGTCCAATATCAACACTTTAAAAATACATGTTCCGATTAAAAGTCTCGCGTTAGACGTTTTAGTTAGAGCGTGTGAAGATGAAGTGGTCACTAGACAATATGGGCAGGTGAAAGTGTATTGGGGAGGAAGCCTCGCTGAGCAAATAGAGTTTTTAGCTAAGGGAATTGCCGATCTTATTTTAACAAAAGACAATATCATGTCGGCTTTGATGGCTGAATCAACGCATAGTTATAAGCCTGTTATAGGGTACCCGGCTTATTCCGCCTTTTTTATCTCAAACACAGAAAAACCCAAATTATCTAAATCTTATTTCTTAGATAAAAAAATAGGTTTGCTTGACTATCCAACAAGTCGCTCTGGTCACATATTACCAAAAAGTGCGTTTAAAGAGTTAGATATCGATATTAATGCGCTCGATATTACCTATTTAAGCTCGCATCAAGCGCTCCGCGATCGTCTAGCTGCTGGTGAAGTTGATATTATTGCCTCCTATTGGTCCGAAGAAGACGAGTTGCGGTTTTCGAAGAATTACATTACGCCAATTGCAAATAATGTTAGCGGCAGTAAATGGTATTTAAAGATGAACAACAATAACACTGATCTAGCTTGTGCAATGCAGGGAATTATTAACCAAGTCGCTCAATTAAGAACATCGAGTTACTTTGATAAGGTAGATCGATACTGGCAATGTGAAGCCTCACCTTATGGCTTTATCGGAGAAGCAGATGGACGTTAGCCAGCGCAATATATCCGTTTTTATTGCTTTGGCGTTATTGTTTAGCGGCATTTTCTACATTTCTCAAAGTATTGAAACTAAGCGGGTTTTGAAGCAACAAAAAGAAGCGGTTGCGCTTCGCGTTGCTATTGATATGAATCGTTTACCTGTCGCAGATCCTTTTCTACATTATGCAGGTAATGAAACTGAGTTAAGAGAATATATAAACTCACTCAATGCTGCGCTAGGCGCTCAAGGTGCCCGTTTAACTGTTCTTGACATTAATACGTCTGGGGCAGGTGAAGGTGAAAAAAGTGAAGTGCTAACATTGTCTGCGCCACACAGAAATTTCTATGTAGCGGTGTCATTAGACGACTCCAAACCGAAATTTACCTATATTTTTCCTCTGATTATGGCGCTTATCGGCGTTGCGGTGTTCAACTGGGTGAGAAGAAAAGGTATTGATGCAAAAGTAAGTTCAAATCAAACACTAGAGAAGTTGCCGGAATTTAAGCTTGTTATTGATTTGTACTCAAAAACAGTAACAACGAATAGAAACAAATTAGTCAGTGTTCAATTAGCCAATAAACCATTATGCTTTTATTTGGCACTTGTTGAGTTTTGCGAGGTAAACCCTGACACTATTCTCAACCAAAACAAAGAGATGCCAAAAGAGTTATTGGATCTCGCGGATAAATACTTTTATCGTTTAGTTGAGCTTGGTCATACTATAAGAAAACGGCCAAACTTCACCAATAGTTTAGAAAAAACACTAAGTGAAATTAGAGCTGCACTAGACGAAGTATTAGACGCATTCCCAGAAAAAAAGGTGCTGTTTTATCCGCCAAAAGCACACGGAGAAGGGTCTCGTTCCAAATTACATAGTTATGGACTGAGCGGAGTGAAAAAGTCTGATGTTGATATTATTGGTAAATAGAGCAGGTGTCAGTAAAGCGGTGAGTCACACCGCTTTACTGGATTGTCTTTCTATAAATCGATAGCTTTTATTGGACTATTCTTTTGGAAGTAATCTTTTAGAACCTGTGCATCAGTTAGATCTGTAGCAGTATATTCAGGAAGATGATTAATCTTTGGATAGCCATCACCACCAGATGCATTATAGCTATTCACACTCATACGATAGGTCTTATCGTTGGTTAATGGCTCGCCCGCAATGCTAATATTGGTTACCTTATCATTCTTGATATCAAACTTAATATGGTGGAACTGTAAGTAAGCACCAGAGTCAGGCGGGAATTTAGCAACAATGTTTAAGTAATTAATAAGATCTCTGGCCTTCCAGTCTATGTAAGTAATACGATTTTTAAAAGGGTGAACTTTCAGTACATCTTTGTAGCTGACATCACCTTGTTCTATGCTATCTCGGATCCCGCCGCCGCTGATAATGCCAAAGTCAGCTTCGACAGCTGCCATTTGCGCATTAATGATAAGATCTGCGAGGTTGCTTTGCTTAAATCTCACTGTACTGCGACGACCATCTAAAAAACTATCAACGTATCCTACTGCACCAGCAATTTGAGCTTGTCCTTTTTCTTGAAAAGGCTTCAAAAAAGCAAGCATTTGCGGATCTTCTTGAATCGTTTCACCAATCACAGAGCCAGCTTTATCTTTTAAGTTTACAGGGATTAAGTTATAGCTAATCAAGGTTTTTGTATCACCATCAATTCTAAATACGGCTTTACCCACATACTTACCCCACTCATGTGCTTGCATAATCCAAACACCATTTTGATTATCTGGTTTACATGTTTTACCAGGAGCGAATGACGTATCCTCGTTACCATTGTCGTCGACACAGACAGGTTCTTGAGAATGTCCACCGACTATCAAATCAAGCATACCTTTAGGAAGTCGGCGCGCAAGTGTTACATCACCGGGCGCATTGATACCATGATTAGCACCGTGATAGTGGCCCATATGTGTGACAGCAATCATCACATCTGGGTGATATTTGGCCTTGATCTTAGGAACCCAGTTTTCTGTGGCTGTTAAAGGCTCAATAAAAGTAAGGCCATGAACATGTTTTGGATTGGCAATTTTAACAGTATCAATTGTCGTAAGCCCAAGGACAGCAATGGTCAATCCTGCACGTTCAATAATTGTGTAAGGCTCGTATGCTGGCATTTGATTTGTATTATCAAGAATATTTGCTGACAGTACTGGGAAGCTTGCCCACTCAATTTGTTTGGCTAGTACATCTCGAGTGTTATCAAATTCATGGTTACCAATTGCCATGGCATCGTAACCGAGTTTACTCATTCCCTTAAAATCAGGTTCGGCAAACTGTAAATCAGATTCTGGTACACCGGTGTTTATATCGCCTCCAGAAAGCAATATAACGGCATGTCCTGCTTTTTCGGCATCGCTCTTTAATTGGTCAATTAAGGTTTTTCTGGCAGCCATACCATATTCACCTTTTTCATTTTGCCAAAAACGACCATGATTATCGTTGGTGTGTAATACGGTTAGGTATTCTGCTTGTTGCGACTGCTTAGGAGAGGAAAAATGGCATGCTGATAATAGCAAAGCCGTTGAAAGAATAAGTAAGTTGCGCATAATTTAGAAGCTATTTGATAAATTATGCGCGTATTCTAGATCATTATAATTATTTTAATAGTGCTAACACTCAAAATTGCTATATTTTCTGGCGTTTTGTGTCACCGCAGATACTCTTCTGTCCAGTTCAAACTTTGCTAACTCACATTTTGCATGGTCTGTTTCTATCATCCAGTTTAAAAAGCTAGCTGGCAGCGTGGAGTACGGTTCTCCAGCATGAAGTCCAAAATCGCAGATATCATTATCCTGTTTCATTTATGTGCCCCTGTTGTTCTTTTTGCCATCGCCATGCTAACAAATTGACTCAGAGATTAAAGAACAATTAGTTAAAACGGATGGCATTTTTATCGTTTTTGGTTATATAAGTGTTAAAAGTAATATGATCCACTGCAACACAATGAACGCACATCCAGCAAGGTAGAGGCGAAAACGCGTTCTAATATGATTACTGCCGATATGAACATAGGCATGTGCAATACGGCTAATTACAAACAGTAAGGCGAAAATGCTGAACCACAAGGTGACAAGCTTCATTGCGAGTGCGGCGAGAGAAACAACAAAAAACAACATGGGAATTTCGAACTGATTGGTAAAGTTTCGGGAAGCCAGAATGACTTTTTCAGGCGCATTGTCGAGCGCCATGGTTTTGAACTGATCAAACTGGATCTGTTTTTCTCGTGCCGCTTTAAATCGACGTTTACCCATAATGACCATGATGACTATGGTCAGCAGAGTTTGTAAAAATAGTGCGGCGAGCAGTAAATAAGTGGATGTTGGCATAGGCTCCTCAGTTTACGAAGTGTTACAAAACAAAAAATTTCTATATTGCAAAAGCTTAGTTGAATGACGATGATAGTCTGGTTCCAAAAAGTAATTATCACAATAATGGATTGTTTTATGAAAAAGCTATTCGCAATTAGCACACTTACCTTAGCAGTTTTGACTGGATGTGGTACAACTTCTTCACTTAATCATTCAGGCACGACTGAGAATCTTCTTTCAGAGCAACTGGTTGTAAGTCCTAATGATGATAGGCAATATCAAACGTTAACCTTAGAAAATGGCATTGAAGTTATTTTGGTATCAGATCCATCTGTATCGAAATCAGCGGCCGCGCTGAGTGTTGGCGTTGGTCTACTACACGATCCGATGTCACAGCAGGGCATGGCGCATTATCTTGAACATATGTTGTTCCTTGGCACAGAAAAGTATCCAGACAGCAAAGGTTATTCTGAGTTCATGACCAAAAACGGTGGGGCACACAATGCTTATACTTGGTTGGATATTACCAATTATATGTTCAAAGTGAACAATGATGCCTATGACGAGGCGTTAGACAGGTTCTCCGATTTCTTTAAATCTCCAAAGCTCTACCCTGAGTACACGGAAAAAGAAAAAAATGCAGTGAATGCTGAGTGGTCTATGCGTCGTGAAATGGACTTTTTTGGTCAATTTAAACTTGCACGAAACATGATGGGAGAACATCCTGCTAACCGTTTCCTTATAGGTAATCTAGAAACGTTAGGGGATAAAGAAGGAAGCAAGCTACATCAAGAGACTGTTGCTTTCTATGATAAGTACTACTCTGCGAATATCATGAAGTTAGCCATGATTTCTAATGAGCCGATTGAGCAGATGGTGGTAAAAGCGAAAAAGCACTTTACGACAATTAAGAATAAGAACATCGAGAAGCCACAGGTCAAGCAATCGCTTAACTTCGATAATGTTGGACAAAAGTTGGTCCATTATAAACCGAATGAAGACGTAAAGACTCTACAGCTTGATTTTACTATCAAGAACAACGCCAATGCGTTTGCGGTTAAGCCGAACTATTTCATTACTTATCTGCTAAGTAATGAAATGGCGGGTAGCCCCGCTCAAGTTCTAAAAGATAAAGGTTTAATCTCATCGTTAAGTGCATTCGCGACTCCAAATAGTTATGGCAACTACGGGACGTTGCAGATTGATATTCAGCTAACCGATGAAGGCCTAAAGCAACGTGAGTTAATCACAGGTACAGTACTGGATTATATCGATATGATCCGTGATAAAGGAGTCGATAGCCGTTACTTCAAGGAAATCCAAACGTCGCTAAATAATCAATTTAGGTTTTTAGAAAAAGGCGATGAGTTTGGTTACGTTAGTAACCTTGCAGATAGCATGCAGCATTACCCAATGAACCATGCTATCAATGCAAGCTACTACTACGCGCAGTTTGATGCTGATGCAGTTAAGGCTGTCTTGAAGCAACTTACACCTGAGCAAATGCGGGTATGGTATATCAGTAAAGGTGAGCCTACCGACGCAAAACTGCACTTCTATGATGGTGAATATCAGATCGTAGACTTAAAGCGTAGCGATTTTGATAAATGGAAAGAAGAGGCAAATTTCGATTTAGCACTTCCTAGTGTAAATACCTTGCTACCTGAAAACTTCGCACTGAAAACATCTGCGGATGATGCGAAAAAGGGCGTTCAGAAGGTTATTGATACTGATGGGGTAACGGTTTGGCATGCCGCGAGTGAGCGCTTCTACCAGCAGCCTAAAGGCAGTCTGAAAATCTACTTGAATAACCCAAGTGCATTAAAAGACATCAAAACTGAGGTTGCACTGTCGATTTGGGCCGATCTATACCGGCTGGATAAAGCAAAACTGATGACGGAAGCGAGTATCGCTGGTATGCACCTTGGCTTGACCCCAGCAAATGGGGTAATGCTAGATATTTCAGGTTTTACTGATAAACAAGCATTATTGCTAAAAGATGCGCTCTCAGGTGTTCGTGTAGAAACGAATAAACGCGCATTTGATCAGGCTGTTGATCGTTACGTGCGTGGCATTAAAAACCAAGAAAAAGAATTCCCATTCAGACAAGCTTTTGGTGTATATCAAAAACTTATCCGTTCAGGAAGCTATGATGATTCTGCATTGATATCAGCAGCTAAGTCTTTGACTTTGGCCGATCTAGATAAAGTGCAAAATCAAATTTTAACGAATAACCAAGTTCGCGTTTTTGCTTATGGCAACTACGATAAAACGGACTTGCAAACAGTAAAAGAGACGCTTGATAATGCGTTGCCTAAACGCCAAAAAGTGACCAAGTACGCGCGAGCTAAATATTGGCAGCCAGAGCAAAAGCAGACAATCGTATGGCAGCAAGACATTGACGTTGCTGATGTTGCCGTAATCGATTTTGCAGTGCACCCAGTCAAAGGTTATGCACAAAAGGCGGCGGCGATGGTGCTTCAAGGGCACTTAAGAACAGCGGCATTTGAACGTCTGAGAACCGAAGAGCAGTTAGCGTATGCGGTTGGTGCAACCAGCGTTGCTATTGACGAATATTCAGCGCTAGGCTTCTATATTCAAACACCGGTAAAAGATGCTAAGAGTATGCAAGCTCGCTTTGACGCGTATAAAGATGAATATGCTAAAGACTTAGCAGCGTTAGATCAGGCAACGTTCGAGCAGTTAAAAAATGCAGTGTTAGTCTCATTAACCGAAGAGCCAAAAAATCTTTCTGAAGAACTACAACCGTTATTGGGCGATTGGTTCAAAGAAAATATGGCGTTTGACTCCGAAGCTAAGCTAATTGCTGCAGTTGAAGCGGTCACATTAGAAGATATTAAAGCGTACTATCAGCAAACTGTAATGAACACCGATGCTGCTAGATTAAATATTCAATTACGTGGCGCCAAGTTCCAAGCTGAACCGTTTGCAGATCTACCGAAGCAAACTAAGCTGGATTCAGTTGAACAGATGTATAAAAACGTGAAATTCCAACAATAATCAGTCGGTATTTCAGTGATGATTAAAAGCTGGGAAAATTCGTTTCCCAGCTTTTTTATTAGCTTTTGCAAATGCTAAAGTATAAACGGAAATTAATTACAGTATTTTCGGAGACTAGATGGTGATTGTGACGGGAGAAAAGATCTTTTTAAGAAAGGCAAATTTAAATGATGCGGGGTTTTTACTCAGGCTTTTGAATCAAAAAAGTTTTATCGATAACATTCGGGATAAAGGCATAAAAACACAAAAGCAAGCTGAGGAGCATATCGAGCAAGCTTACCTAATTCCTTATCAAATCGGTACGCCAGCGCCTTACGTTGTTGCTGAACTTAGTAGCAATACGAGCATCGGAGTCTGTGGCTTATATCAAAGACCTTTTTTTAATATTCCAGACTTAGGTTACGCGTTTTTAGATGATTTTACTGGGAAGGGTTATGCTTCCGAGGCTGCCAAATTGCTAATGCAATATGTTAAATCAGAAGGGAATCACCCTAAGCTGAGCGCTATCGCGCTAGAAAGTAATGCAGCTAGCATAAGCCTGCTTTACAAAGTGGGATTTAGTCGTATTGGTAAAATAATAATTGATAACGATTTAACACCTGTGGTGGTGTTTGATTGTCAATTATAATTGTTGACTTATTTGTGTCGTTAGTTGAGTAAAGTTTCTCTGATGTGCCGCAACCAGAGCGCTAAAGCCATCCTGATCAAGAGCTGTTTCAAATTGGAATGGTTGCACTTGAGTTAGTTGATAGCTCCCTTTTGTGTATTGATAAAGATACCAAGTCCCGCTCATCACAGCACCTTTTTCAAAGTGCCCTGCAAACTCATTAATTTCTACAACGAGGCGTTGGTGCTCTTGCGCATTGCGATAAAATTTATCGCTTTTAATTGCAGTAGCTTTGTTGGTTCCATTTAGTGCGTTTACTAAGTTCCATGTCAACATATCGGCGGGGGGTTGGGCCCAAAAATGGAAATTAGCGATGTTTACTCTATTGTCTCGCTGAAATTGCACCAAGGCTTGTTGATCAAACAGTTCGATTAACTGCACTTTATCAATCAGTAGTACACGATTGAGCTCAACTTGCTTTTCGCCTGCGACATTATTTGCTTCTAACTGATAATAACTAACCGGTTGGGATGGATTAGTTATACATCCTGTTAAACAAAATAGAAGCAAAAATATCACAGAGCCAGTCTTCATTTATTTTTTCCTTGGGAGCGGATCCGCGCCACTTTCTTTATTAAAAATAAGCATATTCGGCTGCTCATTCAGCCCTTTAGAAATAGGCTTTAAGCGATTGGACAGGCTTTCAAGCTCCTCAAGGGTATTACTAAGTTGATCCATGACACCTGAGCCTTTTTGGTACTGCGTCATAGTTTGTTCAAATTGCTTTAAGCTTGATGTGAGCTGGCTTAATGTATCTTTTAAGTTCGTTAAATTGCCGCCAACCTTGTCTGTTATCTTGTTGTTATTGATAGACTCTACGAGTTGATTCATTTCCATTGCTAGTAACCTGTGTTGCTGAAGGGCGCCTTCTAGTTCCTTAACAGTTGTTTCAAGAGGTAACCCATTTAACTTGTTCAGTAAGCTTGTGACCTGTTCAGAAAGTGCTGTAATACCGCTCGGAACGCTGGGTAATACCGGGTAAATAGTCGTTTTGTTTGAACTAACGACTTCTGCACTTGGATAAAAGTCTAACTCTATATATACCGCACCTGTTAATAAATTGCCACTTTTTAGTGACGCCCTAAGGCCGTTACTAATCCATTTGTCTATGTTTTCTGACCAATATGTTTGAGCAAGTTGCGCATCTTCGTAAATGCGTCCGTACTCAATTTTAACCAATACAGGCACAGAGGTGTTATTTTGTTGAAAGTATAAAGGTCTATCATCGCTAACACCAGTCGCTGGTACCTGCTCTATTGTGCCAATCCGCATCCCGCGGTATTCGATTGGTGCACCAGCTCGAAGTCCTCGAATTGATTGCTCAAACTCAATAAGATAATAATCGAAGTGATCAAAGCGTTGCTCTAAGGCCATTGCGAAATTTTTGTGCAAGGCGAAGGTTTTATTTTCGAGTGCTTCTTTGCCACTTGGCATGGTTGGTGGATAGTCTACAGAAATTCCGCCTTTAACCATTTTGGCAAGAGATCCTGTCGACACTTCAACACCTTCCGTTGACAGCTTAAAATCAATGCCGGAACTAATCCAAAAAATAGCGTTGTCTGTGATAAGCGTATCGTATGGAGAATAGATAAAAATACCGTACTCCATTTTTAAGCTTTCGACGCTAAAATGTGCAGACTCAACTTGACCCACTTTATAGTTGCGGAAAAATATACTGGAGCCAACGTCTAACACTTCAGCATCTGAAGCCACGAGTTGATAGCGTTTTCCTTGCACTTCTGAGCCGATTAATGCAGGTTCATCCATTAAGGTGAATATGCTCGAACGTGCTTTCGCTTCACCGGGGGATAGCTCTATATACACTCCAGAGAGTAGTGTATTCATGCCTGATATTCCGGATTCGTCAATTCGAGGTTTAACTACCCAAAACGATGAATCTTCAGCTAATAAATCACGATAGGGCTGTAAAATCCTAACTTTCGCAACCACTGCATTTTGCGCTAATTCAAGCTTTAATGACTCGACTAACCCGACCTTAACGCTTTTTACTCTCACCTCAGTTTTGCCTGCAATTATGCCATCTGCGTCAGTCATTTTTATAAAAATAGTGTGGCCTTTATTTGCCTGATGTTGATATAACATCCAGCCTGTGATGAGCAACGCGATAATTGGAATAATCCAAATCACTGAAAATTTTGGTTTGTCTTCTATATCGGCTTGAGTAGTCATTGACTATTTTTATCCCACAATAATCTCGGATCAAAACTATTAACGGCTGCAATTTGGCAAAGCACCATCAAAGTAAAAAACACGATACCAATTTCCGGCTCGACATTTAGCACCGTACCAAGTTGTACCAAAGACACTAAGATTATCACCACAAACACATCTATCATCGACCAGCGACCAATAAATTCGAGCAAGCGGTACACTTTTGTTGCTGTGATTGGGTCTTTGGGCTTCTTAACTCGTATTAGTAAGTAACTCAATAGTAACGCTTTTGCGATAGGAATACATATACTTGCGAGAAAAATAAGTGTTGCTACGGGATAAGAGCCGGCTTCCCAAAGCACTTGAACGCCGGAAAAAATCGTTGCAGGAGTATGAAGCCCAAGACTGATGGTATCCATGATGGGCAGAAAATTAGCAGGTACAAGTAGCACGACGCTGGTGAGCATCCAAGCTAAGCTTTTTTGCGTTGATTGAGATTTGCGGTATTTTAGTTTGGCGTAGCAACGCTGGCACTTTTCGCCTTCACCTAAAAAGCCACAAACCTTGCAACGTTTTAGCGTGGTAGATAAATTCTTTGGTTCGGCCAAGTGACGATTACATTGAGTCTGATTACGCCACATATACTCGTGATCAAAAAGTGAGAGGGCTTCAATAAAACACAAAACGAACAAAATATAGGCCCAAAATCCAAGGCCCATTTCCAATTCAGCGAAAGACATTAATTTAAAAGCGCTTACGAGCACGGCTACTAAAAATATATCGGTGAGATTAAGTGGTTTTAGTGCTGAGAGTAATTTTGCTAAATGCCGAGCATTGTGCGCATTGATGATTTGCCAATACTCGGTGTGTGCAAGCAGTAGCAATGAGCATACGGCAACAGGCATGACTAAAATAGTGAAGGCAAATAATCCAGCGAGAAAATAGCTGTAATGCTCAGCTAACAATATGAGTGCTTGCCAGAGGCTTACAACTTGAGTGATACCGTGTTGTGTGTAGGAGATAAAGTCTGGAAATAAGCTTGCGAATAAAAATAGTAACGCAGAAAAGCTGAAGGCTTGTACTAATTGGTTTTGGTGTCCTTGTACATGACACAACACGCACCGACAGTTTGGGCACACCGCACGCTTTTGGGACTCGATAGCGTCTATTTCAACAAGCGTATCGCATTCAGGGCAAGCTGTAATCACATAAAAATCCGTTGATTTCCTTTTATGCTAGTTTGCTTGATGCGCCCAAATTTATCAATGTTAATCAAATACCGCGACGGTTTGGCGACTTAGGGCGAGCAGCTTGCCATTTTGTGACCAAATTTTTGCATCTTCAATACCATAACCATTTTGGCTATGGTGAGTCACGGCTTCAAAGCCAAGCCAAGACTCTGAGTCGAGTGAAATATCACACAAAAATTCTATGTACCAAGACATACTGCTAGCGGGGCTTGGTGCTTTACACATCTGGAGTAACGTTGGCGGCCATGAGTCAGCAAGTGCCAGTGTATGTAGTTCGTTTACCGATGTAGTTTGTGCTTTAAATCGCATCCAGCCACCCAGATTTGAAGATGGTGCGCCGGAAAATGGCAAAGCGCCTTGCTGAGCATTGAGCGCGACATGTTGGAAAAATGCAGGCATCACACCTTCTTGATATGGAAGAACAGCCTTTGGATTGACATCTGAAAGAGTAGGGCTATCCGCATTTGCAACTTGGATAGCAGATTCTCTATCCTTGCCAAAGCACCCGATAGCAATAAGACAAACTTCGCCTGACTGGATCAGTTGAGTTTGCATTTGGGTTGCATTTTTGCCGCTACGCAAAATGGTTGTTGCAACGGTAAATGGTGCGCCTTCTAGCAGTGGGCCGACAAAATTTACGCTCACAGAGAGCAGTCGACGAGGCTCTGTCAGTTGATGCTTCATGCTTTGCACCGCGATTGCCGCAGACAATCCGCCAAACGCAGTGCGGCCTTGACACCAACTTGCAGGAAACGTCATTTGTGTTTGCGCTTGCTGTAAATACTCCGACTGAATAATTTCATCAAATGTCATGTTGTCATTTCTCATTATTTATTATGTTGCATTTAGCATAACTGGTCTAACCAGGTAATCAAGCGTCAAATACATCGTATTTTATTCTTCACTTGTTTCAAAATAAGCAATTAAGGGTGATTTTTTGACCGAAACGTTCGAAAAGCAAAAAAATTTCAAATTTTTTCATTTTTTTTTAGTTGTGACGCTTGAATTACAAATCGGTGACCTTATTTATCAAATCAACTAACTGAACAACGAATTTTGAAGTCGGAGATGATTCATGGGTAAAATTATTGGAATCGATTTAGGTACTACTAACTCTTGCGTAGCGGTACTTGATGGTGACAAGCCGCGCGTTATTGAAAATGCTGAGGGCGACCGCACAACTCCTTCTGTTATTGCATTTACAGATGATGGTGAAACACTAGTAGGTCAGCCAGCAAAACGCCAGGCCGTGACTAACCCTAAAAACACACTTTATGCTATCAAGCGTCTAATTGGTCGTCGTTTTGAAGATGAAGAAGTACAGCGTGACCTTAGCATCATGCCTTTCAACATCGTAAAAGCGGACAACGGCGACGCTTGGGTTGAAGTACGTGGGGAGAAAAGAGCTGCACCTCAGATCTCAGCTGAAGTTCTTAAGAAAATGAAGAAAACAGCTGAAGATTTCCTTGGTGAGCCAGTAACTGAAGCAGTTATTACAGTTCCTGCATATTTCAACGATTCACAGCGTCAAGCAACAAAAGATGCTGGTCGTATCGCAGGTCTTGAAGTTAAGCGTATTATCAATGAGCCGACAGCAGCAGCACTTGCCTACGGCATGGATAAGAAGCAAGGCGACAACGTTGTTGCAGTATACGACTTAGGTGGTGGTACATTCGATATCTCAATCATCGAGATTGATGAAGTTGAAGGCGAGCACACCTTTGAAGTACTAGCAACTAACGGTGACACTCACCTAGGTGGTGAAGACTTTGATAACCGCGTTATCAACTACCTAGTTGCAGAATTTAAGAAAGACCAAGGCATCGACCTAAAAACCGACCCGCTAGCGATGCAGCGTGTTAAGGAAGCGGCTGAGAAAGCGAAGATCGAGTTGTCTTCAGCACAGCAAACTGAGGTAAATCTACCTTACGTTACTGCTGATGCAACAGGTCCTAAGCACATGAACGTTAAGCTAACTCGTGCAAAACTTGAGTCACTAGTTGAAGACTTAGTTGCGCAATCAATCGAGCCACTAAAACGTGCACTTGCTGATGCAGACCTTTCTGTAAACGACGTAAATGACATCATCCTAGTTGGTGGTCAAACACGTATGCCACTGGTACAGAAAACAGTAGCTGAATTCTTTGGCAAAGAGCCACGTAAAGACGTTAACCCTGATGAAGCGGTAGCCGTTGGTGCGGCGGTTCAAGGTGGTGTACTTGCGGGTGACGTGAAAGACGTACTACTACTTGACGTTTGTCCTCTGTCTCTAGGTATTGAGACTATGGGTCAGGTAATGACTGCGTTAATTGAGAAAAACACGACTATTCCAACCAAGAAGTCGCAAACTTTCTCGACAGCAGAAGACAATCAGTCTGCAGTAACAATTCACGTACTACAGGGTGAGCGTAAGCGTTCAAGCGATAACAAGTCTCTAGGTCAATTCAACCTAGAAGGTATTCGCCCAGCGCAGCGCGGTGTGCCACAAATCGAAGTTACTTTTGATGTGGATGCTGATGGTATCTTACATGTGTCTGCGAAAGACAAGGACACAGGTAAAGAGCAGAAGATCACAATCCAAGCTTCTTCAGGTCTAAGCGACGATGAAGTTGAAAAAATGGTACGTGATGCAGAAGCAAACGCAGAAGAAGATAAAAAGTTTGAAGAACTAGTTGGCGCTCGTAACCAAGCTGATGCACTTGTTCATGCTACACGCAAGCAAGTTGAAGAAGCGGGTGACGACCTTCCAGCTGATGACAAGACAGCAATTGAAGCTGCACTTGGCGAGCTAGAAGCAGCAATCAAGAGTGATAGCAAAGACGAAATTGATGCTAAGACACAAGCACTAGCAGAGAAATCGCAAAAGCTTATGGAAATCGCTCAAGCAAAAGCGCAAGCTCAACAAGCTGGCGGTGACGCAGGTGCCCAACAAGGTTCAGCGAAAAAAGACGACGACGTAGTTGACGCTGAATTTGAAGAAGTTAAAGACGACAAGTAATTGTAGGTCTTGAGTGAGGGCGCGCTGGCTGTATGGCTTGTCGCGCCCTACGTGTTTATAAATTAGACTGTTGTCTGGCATTAATTTGCGAGTGACAGGGCTCGGCAGAGTTTGCAACGATGTAAGTTGCCAAGAAAGAGTAGTGTGATAAAAATGTCTAAACCTGACTATTATGAAGTATTAGGTGTTGCGAGAGACGCCAGTGAACGTGACATTAAAAAGGCGTATAAACGCCTTGCAATGAAATATCACCCTGATCGTACTGCTGGTAACGCTGAACTCGAAGCGAAATTCAAAGAAGTAAAAGAAGCTTACGAGATATTGACTGATAGTCAAAAACGCCAGATGTATGATCAATACGGCCATGCAGCTTTCGAACAAGGTGGTGGTGCTGGTCATGGTGGATTTGGCGGCGCTGGCGACTTCGGCGATATTTTTGGGGACGTATTTGGTGATATTTTTGGTGGTGGCGGTGGTCGTCGTCAATCAAGACAACAGCGTGGTGCAGATTTAAGATATAACTTAGAGTTAAGTCTTGAAGAGGCTGTACGTGGGAAGGAAGTGGATATCCAAGTACCAACTTGGGTGAGTTGTAAACCATGTGACGGCAGTGGTGCAAAAGCAGGTTCTAAGCCTAAAACTTGTACAACCTGTCATGGTGCAGGTCAAGTACAAATGCGCCAAGGCTTCTTTGCAGTACAGCAAACTTGTCCAACTTGCCAGGGCACAGGTCAGATCATTTCAGACCCATGTAACAGCTGTCACGGACAAGGCCGTGTAGAGAAAACGAAGACACTTAACGTTAAGATCCCTGCAGGGGTTGATACGGGTGATAGAGTACGTTTGTCTGGCGAAGGTGAAGCGGGTGCGCATGGTGCTCCAGCTGGCGACCTGTACGTACAAGTGAGTGTAAAAGAGCATCCAATCTTCGTACGTGACGGCAACAATTTGTACTGTGAAGTGCCAATTAGCTTCACAACGGCAGCACTCGGTGGTGAGATTGAAGTGCCGACCCTAGATGGCCGCGCAAAACTGAAGATTCCATCGGAAAGTCAAACTGGCAAAATGTTCCGTATGCGTGGTAAAGGCGTGAAATCTGTGCGTAGCGGTGCAGTAGGCGACTTAATTTGTAAAGTTGTCCTTGAGACGCCAGTAAACTTAAACGAGCGCCAAAAAGAGCTTCTGCAAGAGTTTGAAGAGTCTATGGGTGAAAACAACGGTAAGAACCGTCCTAAGGCACAAGGCTTTTTTGACGGTGTTAAGAAGTTCTTTGATGACTTAACTAAGTAACTTAAGCTTATTGAAAATGCCCGCTGCGATAGCGGGCATTTTTGTTTTGACGGATGATGGGTCTCATCGTAAGGCGATAGCATAAGCGTTTGTTTCTTGGTATAACAGAAATCAACATCTGCTTAAAAAGAGTTTGTAATGACACCGGCAATTAACCTACTTAAAAAGGCGAAAGTGGCGTTCCAAGTGCTGCAATTTGAGCACGACCCTAACGATCACGACTTTGCTAATGAAGCAGCGAAAAAGCTCAACCTAGACCGAGAAAAAGTATTTAAAACCCTGCTGATTGACGTTGATGGTAAATTGTATGTAGCTGTTTCTCCCGCCACGCAACAAGTGGATTTAAAAGCCTTTGCTAAAGCGTGTATGGGGAAAAAAGCACAGCTTGCAGATCAACAAAACGCGCAAAAGGTAACTGGTTATTTAATTGGCGGTATAAGCCCGTTTGCGCAGAAAAAGCAGCTGCCCACGTTACTTCACGAGAGTGCTTTAGCATTTGAGCAAATTTATGTTAGTGCGGGCAAGCGGGGAGTTGAAGTCGTTGTTTCACCTGCTACGGTAGAGCAGCTATGCAAAGCAAAAATCGCACTGTTTTAATGGCAGTGCTGGTTTTAAAAACCATCTTTATTATAGATAAAATGTCAGTCTAGAACTGCTAAGGGTGTCAAAGTCCCTCTTTTACTCCTATTTCCCCCCTAAGAACAGTAATTTACTTTTTTCGACTTACAGCTGTAAGCCATTAATTTAGCAGTCATTTATATTAATCACTCGATAACTCAGTAAAAAAGCCGTTAAAAAATTAAGTAGAGTAATTGATCTAAACGAATTTTTATGCCGTAATGTAGATATATCTATCTGGTCGGATGAGTTAATTATGAGCCTAAGAACGAATTTAAGAAAGATCCTCCCAAGCATTTCAATTACAGAACAAGAAGCATTAGATGCAGGTGATGTTTGGTTAGAAGGGTCAATTTATCAAGGTAAGCCTGACTTTTCGGCGCTTCGTGCTGTACCTGAAGCTAAGCTAAGTGCAGAAGAGCAAGCTTTTTTAGAAGGTCCAGTTAAAGAATTAATGGGTATGATCGATGACTCGGAAATTCAAAATGGCAAACACTTGCCAGAGCATGTGCTTGAATTTTTGAAAAAAGAGAGATTTTTCTCTTTGATCATTCCAAAAGAATACGGCGGTCTAGAGTTTAGCCCTTACGCAAACTCAACGATAGTGGGTACAATTGCGACTAAATCCTCTGCGGTAGCGGTAACGGTGATGGTTCCTAATTCACTAGGTCCGGGTGAGTTATTGCTTCATTACGGCACTAAAGAGCAGCAAGCGCACTACCTTCCTCGCTTAGCAAACGGTCGTGATATTCCATGTTTCGCGCTAACAAGCCCTGAAGCTGGTTCCGATGCCGGTGGCATTCCGGACCAAGGTATTGTTAAAAACGGCATGTATAACGGTGAAGAAGTACTTGGTCTTGAAGTAACATGGGACAAACGCTATATCACACTTGCGCCGATTGCGACGGTACTCGGTTTAGCCTTTAAAGTATTGGATCCTGAGGGATTACTAGGCGGTAAAAAAGAACTAGGGATCACCTGTGCGTTAATTCCACATGACCATCCGGGTGTGCAACTTGGAAACCGTCATGACCCGATGGGAATACGCTTCTATAACGGTACGACACGTGGTGAAAAAGTCTTTATCCCAATGGACTTTATCATCGGTGGCCAGAAGAATATCGGTCGCGGTTGGCAGATGTTGGTAAGTTGCTTAGGTGCAGGGCGTGGTATTTCTTTACCGGCGCTAGGTGTTTCAACTAGCCAAGTCGCACTGAAATCGGCATCTGAATATGCGGCGGTACGTGAGCAATTTGGTCTCTCGATCGGTCAATTTGAAGGTATTCAAGAAAAGCTTGCAGATATTGCAGGCAAAGCATACATGCAAGAGGCGATGCGGGTATTAACAACAGAAGGTTTAGGTATGGGTCTTAAGCCATCTGTAGTAACAGCAATTGCAAAATACCACATGACTGAAACTGGTCGTGACGTATTGGACTCTGCAATGGATATTCTTGCAGGTAAGGCTATTCAAAATGGTCCTCAGAATACCCTTGCAAGCGGTTATGTTGCCCAGCCAATAGCGATTACCGTAGAAGGTGCAAACATCCTAACGCGTAACTTGATGATCTTTGGTCAAGGTGTAATGCGCTGTCACCCATATCTACAGTCGATGGTTGAATCTATTCACAGCGAAGAGAAAGACGCCGACAGTAAATTCCGTGGTATTTTGACAAAAACAGTTAGCTATAGTGTTGCCAACAGCTTACGTGCTTTCAAATATGGTCTTATGCCATTTACTGCTGATGCAAAATCACCATTACCTGAAGTGCGTGCGTATGAAAAAGCCGCGCATAGATTAGCAGCTAAGCTTGCGGTATACGCAGACTTTTCATTGCTCGTACTAGGTGGAAAACTGAAACAAGCAGAAATGCTGTCAGCACGCCTTGGTGATGTAATGAGTCACTTGTATGCAGCGATGGCTTCAATCAAATACTATGAGCAAAAAGTAGCAGTAGCAGAGCGTGAGCAAGCAGCACCTTATTTCCATTATGCGACAAGGCATGCACTTATCAGTGCAGAAGAAGCGCTACATAAATTCTTAGATAACTTCCCGGCAAGTGGTACTCGTAAATTTATGCGTGTGATCACGATGCAGTTTAGTGGCAAACAAATGCCTAAAATTAATGATGATATGATCAGAGAATTAGCCGCCGCGGCGCAAATGGATACGCCAATCAAAGCGCAGCTTACTCATCTTGTGAAGCCTACCGCAGGTGATGGTCATGATATCAATGAGCAAGCATATAAAGCTAAGATGGGTTGCCTTGACCTGCTTGCCAAAGTTAAAAAGGCAGTTCGCAAGCGCGAGATCCAACCAGGTGTTCGTTTCGAGCAAACATTAGATAATGCGCTCGTTGGTAACCTTATCAACGAAGAAGAGTATGCAAAACTTGTTGATTACAATCGCAAGCGTGAAAAAGCAATCCGAGTGGATGAGTTTGACTTCGATTTAAACTTGTTAGATGAACAAAGTGCGAAAGAAACAGTCAAGCAAGCCGTGAATGAGTAAGTTAAACAAATAACTTTTTTGTAAAAGTAAAAGCCCTTAACCAATTGGTTAAGGGCTTTTTCATGTTGGGTAAAGATAATAACACCAGCTATAATTATCAAGCACTGTAAAACGGTTTGCTTATTATACCAATTTTTTGTTAATACTTGCTCAATTTGAAGGAGCATATCTGACGTTAACAGCGTTAAAATTTTTATTTAGAACAACTAAATAGCAAAATTTTTGCCTTGTCTATATGGATGTAGATACCTTGGCGGTAACAGGATGCGGTAGCGGAGTTATCGACAAGATTATCTCGTCTCAAAATAGATCACTTAATTAAGCAAATTGGTATTCGTAATAGTAAGTAAGGGGTTGTACTGTGTTTAAGTAACCTGAGTTATACAATAAAGAAGTTTGGCTATTTATTGAACGGCTCTCAGGTTAAATAACAAAAAGGTGTAACACAGTGAAAATAAGTATTCCGAACGATGTAATTTCTGCGCCTATGTCAACACAGCAAGAGCAACAATTATGGAGCGGTTGTGGTGATATGTTATTTATCAATCATGATGCTGGGAAGCTTGCAATTAAGCGCACTAAAGTGCCTAGTGACATTGCACATCGGCGAATTGAACAATCTTCAGTAGCGCTTGCGCGTAAAGCTAAGTCTTATCAAGTAGAACGCCACTTTTACAAGCATCATGCATGCGAGTTACTCTCACCCTGTAATACGCCGAGTTATTTAGGTGAAGGGGTAAGTGAAGGGATGGACTACATCGTCTTTAGAGACTTCTCAACTCAAGGTTTTTCGCAAACCGCTAATCCATCCGAGTCACAAATATTAGCAGTGATAGGGTGGTTAGCTAAATTCCATGCTCACTTTTTACAAAGCCCTGCAGAGCATGTGTGGGAGCAAGGAAATTATTGGCACCTAGATACACGACCGGATGAACTTGAGCGAATGCAACACAGTAGCATTAAACAAGCGGCACCTCGATTACGAGATCGTATCAAAAATAGCCATTGGCATACTTGGATCCATGGCGACGCTAAGCTTGCTAACTTTGCCTTTAATGGCGATCAAGCACTGGGATTCGATTTTCAGTATGTTGGAAAGGGTATTGGTGTATCAGACTTAATGCTGTTTATTACGTCGGTATTAGACGAAAAAGAACAGCTCCAGCATGCCGATGAGTATCTCAAATTGTATTTAGATATGTTGAGAATAGAATTATTAGGCAAAGCAGCCTCTATTGATATCGCTCAGATCCTTTCTGAGTGGGAGTCGTTGTGGCCTGTGGTGTGGGCTGACTTTTATCGCTTTCTGTTGGGTTGGAAACCGGACCATGTAAAAATCAATGATTACATGAAATTTCAAACGGAAATAGCATTACAACAGGGATAATAAATGGCCATAGCCTTATTCAGTGCGTTAAATTGGGCTGTATTTGATTTTTTACGAAAAAGGCTAGCAAGTCATTATTCAGCCGCACAAATGTCGGTGATATTTAGTCTGCTAGTCTTACCTGCATACGTAGGCTATTGGTTGGTTTTTGACAAACAGCTCCCAAGTTCTGCTTATCTAGCGCCTGCGATAGCTAGCGGAATGTTGGCTGCAATTGGTAGCGTAAACTTTATTCAAGCGCTTGCGCTTGGGCGAATGGCGGTTATCCTGCCTCTGTTATCTATCACTCCAGCACTTGCAGGTGTGTTTGCTTGGTTGCTACTTGGAGAACCTTTAACCACGCTGCAGTCAATGCTAATCGCTGCGATTGTTCTCGCTTCATTTTTATTGCAAGGAGGCAGATTCTCTTTTCAAGAGCCAGGTGCAAAACAAGTTGCAATCACCTCTTTTTGCTGGGGGCTTTGCATCGTGTTCGATAAACAGGCTTTGCAATACAGCTCGCTCTCTTTTCATGCTGGGTTTCTAACCTTTATGGTATTTTTTGTTAATCTAATCTTGTTACGACCACAGTTTAAAAATCAAAATTTCCGCGCACATTGGTTGCTCTGGACTATTTCTGCAGTGGTATTCGCTGTCGCTGTTATCTTCCAAATGCAGGCGTTAACCGAAATTCAGCCGGGGCTTGTTGAAGGATTGAAAAGAGCCATTGGCATAATCAGCGCAAGTATGCTTGGGATGTGGTTTTTTAAAGAGATAATTTCAACAAAAGAATGGCTTATGATCTCTGTTATTCTGTGTTGTAGTGCAATGTTAGCATTAAACAGTGGCGCTTAAGCGCCACTTAAAATGACTAATTGGTATTACTTACATTGCGCGACTTTAGTCCAAACGTTTGAGTAGATCTCTGGGCTTGCGCCTTGTGACCAGTACGTAGCACGGTATTCAAAGCCTTTGAATGAAACCCGGTCGCCCGTATTGTAGAACGTAGTTGCATTCCATTCTTGGATACCATTGCAGCCAGCTGGTGCATCACTAACGGTAACTGCTAGAGTCTTAGAAGCAGTTCTGTTATTTGAAGCTGTCACAGTGAGTGTCACTTGGTATGTACCAGCACTTGCGTAGGTGTGTGATGGGTTAGTTTGTGAGCTTGTTGCACCGTCACCAAATTCCCACTGATAACTACCAGCTGTTGATTGGTTGTTAAATGTCGCAGTGAGGCCGGACACGCTGAAGTTAAAGTTTGCATTGACTGCACCTGAAGTATCACAACCATTATTTGTTAGATAATCAACCGCCGCCTTTGCTTGCACAATACCATAGCCGTAAGAAGTATCACGACCTGCTTGGCCTTTGTCTTTTGCTGTTGTATTCAACACTTGGCGAATTTGCTGAGCTGTACATTGCGGGAAGTGGCTCCACACTAGTGCTGCGACACCAGAGACATGCGGTGTTGCCATTGAAGTCCCACTAATACTGCGATACGCGCCATTATTCCAGGTTGAGTTTACACCAACACCCGGGCCTGCAATTTCTACTTGGCTGTTGTATTGAGAGAAAGAGGCTTTTGACTCAGAACTGTCTACTGCTGCCACGGATACAACTGCATTATACGATGCTGGGTAGCTCAACGAGCTATTACCCGCGTTGCCTGCGGCTGCGATATGTAGCATGCCACGCTGATAACTCTGCTCAAATGCGCTTCGTTCTGCCGTAGAGCTGCCGCTGCCACCTAAACTCATGCTGGTTACATTGGCGCCAGCCTGCTCACACTGCTCAATTGCTTTAATGAGGTCGGAACCGTATGCCCAGCGGCCTTGGTCATTAAACACTTTAACAATATGAAGACCTAGTTGCCCTGATGGATTCACCCCGACCACACCTGTGCCATTACCACCTAAAGCGGCGATTGTGCCGGCAACGTGTGTTCCGTGGCCGTTACCATCGTTACTCCACACACCTGTATCGTAGTTACCGTAGCCATCATTACCTGTAATGCCTGTGCTAGGTAAATCTTGGTGACCTAGCGTATAACCTGTATCCATAATACAGACTTTACGGTTGCCGCTGTAGCCGTCAGATACTTGGTTAGCCTGCACCATATTAATGCCGTAAGGTGTGGTTTCAGCGAGTAAATCAATTGCTGAAGTTTTTACACTTGGCAAATAGCGTTTAGGGTCAACTTCTACGTGTGCAATATTACCGCTTGCTTGTAGTTGTTGCATTTGCGTAGAAGAAACTTCGGCGACATATGCATTAATGCTTGGCAATGTGTTGACTGCAGCAGTACCCAAGGTGGAGTAGGCAGCTTCAGACAAAGTCTGCGCTTTAAACTGCGCCATTTCCGCTTGATTTAAGCGCACTGGCAGAACATTTGGTGTTGCGCTGTCTTTTAACGTGACAATAACGCGCTGTGTATCTGCGTGAGCAACTGAAAGGCTTGCACAAACGCAAGTGCTAAGGGTCGAAAGCTTAAGAAGTTTTACTACCGTATTACTGTTTTTCATATTTCACCTGTTTTACATGTTGTTTACGTTTGTTACTAAAACAGGTGTTGACATCGCTGTCAATGTGTAAAGATTAGACAGGTGTAAATTGCATTATCTTTCTGGGTTTTGTTTATTGCATTAATTAATCGTTCTTAAATTCTCAATTCTTCACATTATTATTGTGGTTATTTTTATTAAGTGAGTGAGTTAGTTCTGTAATGGTAAATTGCGCTGGATCGTTAATGTAACGTAAAAAGTCCAGGTGTTCAGGAAAGTTTCCATGTATGGCATGATACAAAGGTAAGTGAGCGTCATCCAGCGATTCGAAAATAGACAAGGTCACGCTGTCTATTGGTGTAAAGTCTCTATGATATTGTGCTAGTCGAGCTAAAGTATAGGCCCCAAGCAACACATGCCCTCCGATCGAAACATCTAACTTTGGCGCAATACCTTCATCCCAATTAATCCCACCTATGACGATCTTACGGCTTAACTCTTTAGCAGCGAGTAACGCGCCATAAGCAATAGGATCATTAGCAGCCCAAACGGTTGTGATTGCGGGATCTCGCTGTAACCACGCTTTAGTGAGACGATAAGCTTCATTCTGAGACCATTGACAATTTGCCTCTGCGATTAATTCTAGCTTTGTATGGTGCTCAAGATAAGCGCGCATGCCTTTTTGTCGGTCTAATGCCGCAGTCGTCGCCACGTCTCCTAGCAAAGCTAATACATGTTGCGATGGATTGGAGGACCTAAGTGCTTTTCGCGCAAGTTGATGCATTAATTTAAAACCGGCTTGGAAATTGTCTGGCTCAATGGTGCCAATAATTTGGTGTCCTGACTTTAACAGAGCTACTTCCTCTGTTTTAGTCGGTCCGTTGAGCAAGAAAATAATCTTGATTTTGGTGGCTTTGGTGTTTAACAAATAGGGAACGACACTCGATTTTTCGTTAACCAGCACAAGGTAATCAGCATCACTTTTCAAGGCTTGCTCTACGAGCGATTTCATCAAAATATGGTTGCGCTGCGCATAACTAATTTTGAGGGAAATATTCATGTTATTAGCGGCCGCAGTCATCACGTTGCTGACGTTATACCAAAAGTCTCCGGTAGGGTTTTTTGTTGCAAAACCGGGGTTTACAAATTGAACGTTGAATCGTTGTGCAGATAGCACGGCCATCGGCGATAAAAATAAAAAGATGAACAACAATTTTCGGATCATAAGTCTCTACATTTTTGATATTCAAAAAGTGTGCTGCTAAATACGCGACGTCATTAATATAAGTATAGTTTACGCTAGAATCGTTGCGCTATCTGCCTGTTTTTTGAATGCTATTCGGAACCAGCATATTTTTCATAGCATTGAATTTAGCTCATGCGTTAATTGCTTTATACTAGCGCGCAAAGAGTAAGGGGATTTTGATGAGAAAAATCGTATTTATATTCGTGTTGTTGTTTTCGGTGTCAGGGGTTGCGCATGAGTCAAGCGAATTGAATAAAACCATGAAGGAAATGGGCCATATTTATAAGCAGGCTATGAAAGCGCAATCTGCTCAAGAAATGCAAGCACACTTAACCGAGCTGACTACACTCGTTAATGAAAGTAAGCAATTTCAGTTTAAGCAAGAGGTGTCTGCCGAGTCAGTTGAGGGCTTGGATAAAGTACTCGAAGCCATTACTAAGGCGAGCCATGAAATAGACTCGGGAAGAGTCGAGAAAGCCCGTGAAATGCTATTAAAAATTGATGAGCTGAGAAAGCAATACCACAAACTACACGAGCCACCGGGCTTTTGGGAGTTACTATTTGGTAGTTAACCTGAGATTCGAATAGTTAACTTATCCTATCGCTGTGGTTATTCCTTGTTCTATCACAGCGGCTTTGCTTATCGGTCTTGGCTTTAGTTGAATATGGCAAAAAGACTAGCGAGTCGTGGCTTGACCTTTCAAGCTTGCTAGTTCTTTATAAGATCTAAAAGCGGTGAAATAGCGATATTCTTTTCTGCACTTATTAGAAATTACATAAAAACCTGCTCAAAAGAAGTTGCATTATAAATTGGAACGATCCAGTATGTTTGTTTTTAATCTGGGAAATTTTGATGAAAACCTCCTCAATAGCTAGTCTAATTTTACTTTCATTTTGTGGCTCCTCATTAGCGAATGCCAATGTGCTCTACGATATCACCGAACGTGATGCATTCTCTGTAACGAGCGACGTAAAGGAGCAAATCCAAGGTGAGGGGATAGAGCAACTAGTTGATAGATCGCTAAAAAGCAAATTCTTATCTAAGCAATCTAGCGCTGAGATTGTATTTGATCTGAAAGACGTCAAAGCGCTTAGACAGTATCGTCTCACTTCAGCCCAAGATGCCCCCGCGCGAGATCCAAAGCATTGGACTGTAGCCGTATCTAAAGATGGTAAGGTGTGGCAAGTGGCTGATAAACGCAACGATATCGTATTTTCAAGGCGAGGTGAAACACTCGCTTTTGACCTACCCAAAACAACGGATGCAAGGTACGTGCGCTTTACTGTGGCACAGGAAGGTAAAACGCAGTGGGGTGACCGTTTTTTGCAAATCGCTGATCTGGCACTCTATGCAGAAACAAACTTACCGCTGGCAAATTTTACTGCAGATAAAACTGTTGCCAAGCTTAATGAGCCAGTTTCTCTGCAGTCGATATCTGCAAACTCACCAACAGCACTGAATTGGAAGGTTGAGGGCAAAGCGATGCTGCCAAACGCAAAAAGTGTTGAAGTAGTTTATGACAAGCCAGGTAACTACGATGTCACTCTAGTCACTAAAAATGCGCATGGTTCGGACCTAAAAACCCGTGCGAACTATTTAAAAATCTACGATCCAACTCAACCATGGAAAGGCTTTGAGCCGCCAAAGGTCAAAGTAGTTATTGAAGATACTGAGTCGGCAGGGTCGAAACGCCTGCAAGCGCTATTTCCTGATATAGCCACTACGGTGGATGACGTAACTCGCCAACTGGCCCCAAGGTTGTACAAACACTTTGCAGAGTTACCAGAGTTTGAGCAAGTCACATTTAGGCTGAAGTGGATGGACACAATAGCGTATCGTTCTGGAGACGAAACAAATATGGAAATCGTGTTTAGTTCAAAGTACATCACCGAAAAACTCGCTGCGCAGCCAGATGAGCAAGTGGAATACGAACTCCTTGGTGTGCTCTGGCACGAACTTACCCATGGATATCAGCTATTTCCAAAAGAGAGAAGTTATTCTGAGCCCGATGTACATGCATTTATTGAAGGAATGGCGGATCTCATTCGAATTCAAGCGGGATACCATAAAACCCGTTCACCTAAGCCGTCGGATTCTTGGGTTGGTGGATACACAAATACTGGGTTCTTTCTGGCGTGGCTCGCTGAGTCTCATCCGGATTTTGCCTATCGTTTTAATCAAACTGCGGTAGAAATAGAAGATTGGTCATTTGAAGATGCAATAAAATCAGTTACTGGAGAGCCTCTTGATAAGCTCTGGTCTCGCTATCAAAGTGAGCTAACTGCCAAGAAATTGCAGTGAACTAGCAAGAACTAGATGATTACAACTTGTCATCACTATGCTGTAAATGTACATAATTTGTTGACAGGTTTGTTTTATTGCTCATAATTGGAACGTTCCCTT
Organism: Pseudoalteromonas sp. XMcav11-Q; assembly: GCF_040104525.1. Lineage (NCBI taxonomy): Bacteria > Pseudomonadati > Pseudomonadota > Gammaproteobacteria > Alteromonadales > Pseudoalteromonadaceae > Pseudoalteromonas > Pseudoalteromonas sp. XMcav11-Q. Next base: position 331,381 of record NZ_JBECOX010000004.1, on the reverse strand, counting down.
TTTGATTTCTGCCTGAAGCTTTGTTGGTTTTGCTAAGGGAGAAATGAAATTTTAATAAAAATTGGAACGTTCCTTTAAATTGTGGGGGTCTTATGACAACAATAATATATAAACATAGCCTGATCGCCGCTGCTGTCCTAGCAGCGGTAGCAACTAACTCAGTAACAGCCGCAACAGAAGAACAAGCAGAAGAAATAGAACGCGTTGAGGTGACAGGATCTCGTATCAAGCGTATCGCCATTGAAGGTGTTACCAATGTCCAAAGTCTCTCTTCCGCTGATATGGTCAGAAGTGGCTTTAACACAGTGTATGATGCACTGAGTAGTATTTCAGCCGCCAGTGGTGCCGTCCTCGGTGAAGTGGAAACTGGCTCCTATACACCTGGCGCCAAAGAGTTAAACCTATTAGGTGTTGGACCTGAATACACGCTAATTCTCGTTAATGGTAAGCGCTTGGCTTATTACCCAATGCCGTACGGTGGCCAAACCAATTTTGTTAATCTCGATATGTTGCCAACGGCGATGGTTGAGCGCATCGATATTCAATCCGGCGGAGGCTCTGCAATCTACGGTTCAGATGCGATGGCTGGGGTAGTCAATATTATCACCAAAAAAGGTATGGACGAGCATGTCGTTGAAGCATTCTATGGCCAGGATACTTATGGTACGGGTGATAAAAAAGGCTTGTCGTTTGTTGGTGGTTTTGAGCAAGACGACTTTACGTTTGACTACTCACTAGAATACAAGACGGAAGAGGCGCTAACTGGTGCCGACAGACCTTTTCATGACAGCGTTTGGGATAATCCAGATCCAACAAACAAGCGAGAGCTCAATCGTTCAATTACCGTATGGGCTGAGAATACCGAGTTCAAAAATCAATATTCAGCGCAGTACTGTAATACAGATGATAATCCACACCCGACTGCGGTTCAGCACTTTATTAGCCGCAATGATTACGGCCTAAGCTGTGGGTGGGATGAAACTGGCAACAATTTATTACGTAACCAAGTTGAAACCATGAGTTTGTATATCAACTCGGTGTACAGTATCAACGACGAACACAGTTTTTTTGTTAACGGATTTTATATCGATCAAGAAAAGAAAGGGGCACGAAACCCATTCTTCTTTGCTCATGCAGAGTCAATTCACGGATCTATGTTTTGGGATCCTGATATAAAAAATAAAGCTGGTGGTTACGGCGCTCCAGTTAAGTATATGTGGCGAATAGTGAATGATTCAGAATATACAAATGATGGCTTAGGTCGGGTATACGATGATAAATCTTATTCATTTAGTTTTGGTCTTGAAGGGGAGATAGCGGATTACTATTACTCCGTTGGCTTCAGCCGTTCACAATACGACTTCTCTGATAGGTACTTGCATCACACGGTTGAAGGAAATAACTGGCTAAAAGGCCCTAAGTTGGGAGAGGTTGATGGCATGCCAATCTACCGTCCAAATTACCAAGCTTTTTTTGCACCTCTGACCCAAGACAATATGTATAACATGGCTGATTGGGCAACCTACGATGGCTTATCGTTCAATGAAACCCTAACCGCAGATCTGTCCGGGGATTTATTTGAATTGCCAGCAGGATTTGTGTCTTTTGCCGCATATATTGAGCTGATGAAAGAAGGGACGAGAGCGACGCCCGATAGCAGAATACTAAATAAAGAATTTGTCGGTCTGACTGGCGTTATCACCGATGGTGAGCGTAACCGTTATGCTGCGGCGACAGAATTTATGATCCCAATTACTGAACAGATCTCTAGTGAAATAGCGCTGCGTTATGACCACTATGATGATATTTCTGATGTTGGTGGAGCATTCACTTATCAAGTCGGTTTTAAGTATTCTCCTACTGACGCGCTGATGCTAAGAAGTGCGTATGGCACAACGTTCCGTGGTCCTAGCATGAGCTCAGTATATCAAGGGTTTGCTGGTAACTTTGGACGAGGCTCGGACAGAGTGATTGCAGATGCATGTCTACGTTTTCAAACCACAGGGGATCCCGCTCAATATAATGCTGATGCATTAACTATCAGCTGTGCAGACTTAGACACAACAAATAGTAATGAGCCAAAGCTAGATGCTGACTTTGAGACAATCTCGGCAGGCGATCCAACTTTAAAAGAAGAGTCTGGTCATTCATTAACCTTTGGTCTGGTGTATGAGTACTCCCCTGAGCTGTCATTCAATGTTGATGTTTATGACATTGTCTTAAAAGACAAAATTACTCGACTTGGGTCTGGCGAAATTCTTGATAATGTCTGGAAGTGTGAAAACGGCCTAATTGATTCATCTTCTGCTAAATGCGCCAATATGCAAGACAGAGTACAGCGTTTTGATCAAGATGGTCTGGCAACCGACTGGTTAGGGAACACGAAAAAAGGGTTACCGTACACCGCAGCAATTATCAGAGAAGGTTATATAAACGCCGCGGAAAGGCAGCATGGCGGCGTCAACTTTGGTGTGAAGGGCACGTTTGAGTCAGAGCTTGGTGAGTTTATTTATAAGCTTGATTACAGCCATGTTTTAAAGAAAAAAGAAAAGCTTCGTCCCGAAGATCCGCTTGAGGATGTGCTAGACAGTCAAGATAACTATAACTTCAAAGATATGGCATCGTTTAACCTGACTTGGCAGTTGGAAAAGACCGCAATTTCATGGCAGGTAAATTATAAAGGAAAAAATTGGAACGGTGCTGATTTTGGTCAAAGAGAAAAGTTACCTGCATGGATAAAGCATAACCTAACCATTGGCCATTACATCAATGACAATACGCGAGTGATGTTTACGGTTCAAAACTTATTAAATGCGATGCCGCCTCAAGACGACACGTTTAGAAGTTACCCATTTTATAAAGCGGGTAATTACGACACGAACGGGCGCGAGTTCTTACTAAAAGTTAACTACCAATTTTAATAATAAAGGGTAACGAAATGAGAAAATTAATGCTATCAGCGGTGGCAATGGCCGTCGCTGCGACACTAATAGGCTGTAATGATGGGTCTGAATTTGTTGAACGTGATAAACCTGAACAAACTCAATCATCCGGGCAGCCAGACTCTAGCGCATTGCGTAATATCACCTCAGATACTGGAGTTGAGATTGAGGCTGTTTTAGCGGATGGTGTACAAGCCTCGCCCGCAGGTGAAAGTGTCGACAAACTTATCGACGCTAACACGAGTACAAAATTCCTGGCTTTTGCGTCAAACGTCACTGTAGTGTTTAAAGCCGCGACAGAGATTGAACTTAGAGAATATAGCTTTACGTCAGCAAACGATGAAGCAAGCCGAGATCCAAAACAGTGGGTCGTATATGGCTCAAATGATAAAGCTGAGTGGATTGAGCTGGACTCAAGAGCGGGAGAAGTATTCTCTGCTCGAGGACTGACTCGCAATTTTGAATTGGCCGAAAGCGGCGAAAAGTATCGCTACTTCAAATTTGATTTAGTACATGGTGGTACAGATAGCTATGGTGCTGATATTACGCAACTAGCGGAACTCGAAATCAAAACGGTATCGGATATTCCTATCGTCGCATTTAATGCGACAAACACGACTCCTGAAGTCTCTGAGTATATTGTTTTTAGAGATGAGTCGTTGGTTAACCCGACTAGCTGGCAGTGGACGTTTGAAGGTGGTATTCCTGCGACAAGTACAGAGCAAAGCCCATTGGTTAAGTTTGAAGCTTTAGGGCCAAAAACTATTACACTGGTTGCGAGTAACGACAAAGGGGAAGCGACATTAGTTCAGCAAGACTTTATCCGTGTGTGGGAGCCAGCCTCGCCATGGGCTGGGTTTCCAGAGCCTGTAATCGAAGTGAAAAAGGAACTACCAGAGCACCCTGGACAGCTGGCGCTTGAACGTGCGGTACCAGATCTAAATGCCCTTATTCATGAGATTTCTTTGAAGATTGCCAAGCGCTTATTTAATAATGTAACCGAAATCAACGTTTTTGAGCACGTTACTTTTATTACCGGAGACTTTGATGCGCCGGCTTCAAAGGCCGGTGAAGGCAAATTTATGGAGCTTAGGTTTGATGTTAAGCACATCGCCAACCTAGAGGGTCTTGGAGATGAGGCTATCCGTAACGAAGTTATTGGCGTGCTGTGGCATGAGCTGACCCATGGTTACAACAACGTTCCGGCTGAAGGAGAATATCGTCCGGGCACGGATTATCACACCTATCTTGAAGCGCTAGCTAACTTTATTCGAATAGATGCTGGTTACTTAGAGCATAGACGCGGTGGAGTTCGCTGGATGGAACACTACAATGTTGATGCTTACGATCAAACAGCATTCTTCTTTGAGTGGGTAGAAAACAGTCATCGTAACACCGATTTTATCCGCAAGTTTAATGCGGCAGCAAAAACGCTTGATGCGTGGAGTTTAGACACCGCTTTTAAATCTATATTTGGTGAACAACGTGGGATTGACGCGGTATTTGAAGAGTATCAAGTCTACCTTGCTAGCATCGGTAAGTTACCACCAGTACCACTTGGCTATCAGAACTTTGCACCCACTAGCACTCAGGTAACAACAAACGGAACTGCACTTGTGCCTTTTAATGAGGGAGCAGATAAGCTTAATGATAGAAATATTATCTCTAAATTTAATGTGGTGTTGGAAGCCCCCGCTTGGCTTGCACAATATGCGCCTGACTTGTTGCCGATAAAACAGGTTGATAAGGCCCAGGTTAACTATGTGTTTGACAGCGCTAAAATAGCAAAATACTACTCATTAGCGACAGCGGGAGACAACCCTCATCGCTTTCCTAATGCGTGGCAGCTACAGGGCTCAAATGACGGTACGAATTGGATTACGCTAGATACTCAACAGTTCAACGAACTACCTAATACGATGGAATACTATAGCTTTGCTATCGAGAGTCCAAATGCGTATACCCAGTATCGTTTGGAACTTGAGCATACCCGTGAAGGCGGTGGAATTGGCGGCGCTAGCGGAAGGCTAATTCAACTAGGCGAATTCTCATTGTGGGAAGCAAAAGACTAGCCTTTTAGTTTAAAGGTGGGCAATGCCCACCTTTAAAACGTACTTATTTTGACCTTTAACGTTTCTTCTTCTTTTTACCTTGAACCGCTTTAAATCGCGGATTAGATTTACAAATTACGTAAACCCGACCGCGTCTTTTTACGACTTGGCACCCCGGTCTATTTTTAGCGCTTTTGAGTGAGCTCAGTACTTTCATCTGGTTTATCCTTTTTTAGTCGCAAGGTTTTTAAAGCGACGGTTAAATTGTGCAACTCGACCATCACTTGCCACCAACTTCTGTTTACCAGTGTAGAAAGGGTGAGACGCACTAGAGACGTCAATTGGGAAGTAAGGGTAAGTCTTACCATCTAGTTCAACGGTTCTGTCTGATTTAATGGTTGAACCAACAATAAAGTACTTATCAACCGATGTATCATGGAAGGCAACAAGTTGATAATCAGGGTGGATATTGGGTTTCACGACAACGACTCCTAAATAATGTGTTGTTATATTGTATCAATATAAATCAAATAAAAACTATTCTCAACAACTAATTTGTCGTTGCCGCTATTTAGTGCGATACGCCTAATTTGTCGACGCATGCGGAACTAAACTGAATGCATCTTGAGCAGTTGATTAAAAGGGGCTTACTTTCCTTAAAATTGCCTGATATAACTAGTTCTAGATAGTTTCTCAAGTAGTCATATTGGTGTTGACACCTAACCGGAATAGTAGCGAATAGACTTTTTTGGAATATAGCTATCGATGTAAGCCTGTTGGTTTGATAGATATGAGATAAAAGAGTGAGATCCAATTGAGGCTGGCTTAACGGTTAATAACCTTCACTAAATGAGAGAGGTCTAGCAAATAATTAAAACCTAGTACGTTCGCGAAAGTACTTTGTTCGCTAACGCAATACAGATATAGAGCATTTATTATGGATAAACATGCTGAGTTAGATAACTCAATTTTGGCTAAGCTTCACAGCAGCGATGACAGCGCGTTACAGCAAGAATTAGACACACTCTCTTGCACACATAGTGACATAGTGACACTACTGGCACAGTATCAAACGCTCAGTGAGCAAGATGATGAACTGTTCGATGCTTGGTACGACAGCTTATGTAAAGATCAGTTAAAGGTCTTAAAAGCATTTGAGATAATTCGTGCGCACATAGAACAGCAAATATAAATACGCATAGATTGTCTGGCGAAACGGTTGTGCGCCAGACTGCAGATTATTTGATTGATAAGTCGTACTTACTAATCAATTGGTCAATGTATCGAGTGCGTAGCGATTCTGTTTGCTCAGCTTGAGTATTGGCTGCCAATGCTTTGTTTAGTAGCTTCATGGCGCTGTGTACTTGAATACGTTGCTCTGGGGCAATGCTGCTGGCGGTTCTTGCTTCTGTAATGTCGTCGATAATCGCGCGGCCTAGGTCAATATAAAGTGCTTCCTCTACGAGACCATTTTGGCTGATCACCCCATACTTGCCACATAAAAACTGTTGCCAAACTTGCTGTACATGCTCTGTAAGGTCATCACTAAAGCTTGGATCTTCGGTGTAAAAGCCTTTTTCGATACATTTCGTAAGTGCTTCACAGTAACGCTGTTGAAATAACTCAAATGCACTACTTGATTGATCTACTTTATGTTTAAGTAAAAGTTGCCCCCAATTGAGTAGGCCTCGGGCATAAAAATCAGTATATTCTTCACATTCGTACAGGCCAAAGTACGAACTACACTTAATTTGATTTTGAATACTATAACTCGGATTTGGGAATAGGCTCATTTGTTGCCATTCTAAGAGCTGTTCTTCAGGTATCTTTAAGCTGCTGCTCAGCTCCAAAGTGGTATAAAAGTGCGTATTTAGAAAATGTGTCAGTCCCATAAAATTAAACTGGATAAATATACAGTGCTTTTGATTTTGCTGGATCTTTACGCAAATAACAAGCACTAAAGTTAAATTTCGTTAGATTTAACCGATTTACTCAGGTTTATGGGTCGGATCTCAGTCAGATTTATGGTAAAAATGGCTGTCAACTGGAAGAGTAATAGAAAGACCATGCATCAGATCCAATCAATAAAAAAAGCAAGCTTAATTACCGCTATTAAAACCCCTTACACAATGGCGGGTGAAATTGACTTAGATACTTACGACAAGCTAGTCGAAGCGCAAATCGCCGGCGGTGTCGATGGTATTGTTGTCGGTGGCACCACAGGTGAAGGCCAACTGATGAATTGGGAAGAGCACTTAATGCTCATTGCCCATTCTGCGAATAAATTTGGCGATAAACTGCTGATTGTTGGTAACACTGGCAGCAATAACACCAGAGAAGCAAAAAAAGCGACTGAATATGGATTTGCATCAGGTATGCACTGTGCACTACAAATAAATCCGTATTATGGCAAAACCTCAATTACGGGTGTGAAGGCTCACCTGAAAGAAGTCTTGGAAATCGGTCCTGGCTTTATTTACAACGTGCCTGGCAGAACGGGACAAGACATTACGCCTGATATCATTGAGCCGCTGGCCAGCCACAAGCATTTTGTTGGTATGAAAGAATGTGCGGGTGATGAGCGTATCGCACACTATGAAGCGAAAGGCATTGCGTGTTGGTCAGGTAACGATGATCAAGCCCACGATAGCCGTCATAACAGCCAATCTCATGGCGTTATTTCTGTTGCTTCAAACATTATTCCGGGCTTGTTCAGGCAATTGATGGACACGCCTAACCAAGCGCTTAACCAGTCTTTGCAACCGTTAATGAACTGGCTCTTTTGCGAACCAAATCCAATTGCTATCAATTCAGCTTTAATTATGACTGGCGCAGTCAAACCGGTATTTAGATTGCCTTATGTGCCACTGTCGCCAGCACAGCAAAAAGAGGGGATTGAACTCCTTTCTCAGTTAAAAGAAAGTGACTTTGTTGGCTCGACACCAAAATTAATTGACGAAACCTTGCTTAAGTTTTGTTAAAAGTCGGTTTGTCATTTATAATCTGCGACCGTTTTTGACTCGGTCGTAGGTTATTATGGCAACGTTTTCTTCATTTAGTTTCGCACAGCCTCTTTTAGATGCGCTGCAAGACATCAATTTTCATACATTAACGCCAATTCAACAGGCGGCTATCCCAGCTGTCCGTCAAGGTAGTGATGTGCTCGCAACAGCGCAAACTGGAACAGGGAAAACCGCAGCTTTTGCATTACCTATCATCCAAAAATTGCTTGAGGCTGAAGCACAGTCGACGCCAAGAGCGTTGATTTTGGCGCCAACGCGTGAGCTTGCCGAGCAAATCGCCAACAACTGTGCGACATTTGCTAAGTACACAGACTTAAAAGTGCAGGCACTGTTTGGCGGAGTTAACGCCAATGGCCAGGCTGAGCGCTTAAAGCAGGGCGTGGATATTTTAGTGGCAACCCCTGGACGCTTGTTAGATCATATCCGCCTAGGTAATGTCACGTTAAGTAACGTTAAACACTTAGTGTTAGATGAAGCTGACCGCATGTTAGATATGGGCTTTATCACCGACATGCAAAAAATCATTGAGCTGGTGGATAAGCAAAAGCAGCTATTGTTGTTTTCTGCAACTTTCCCGTCGGCAATGAAGCAGTTCGCGAAACAAGTGTTGGAACACCCTAAGTTAATCCAAGCGACGCCAGAAAATAGTACAGCCGACACGGTTCGCCACGTTGTTTATCCAGTTAAAGAAGAACGTAAGCGCGAGTTACTATCTGAGCTGATCGGGACCAAAAACTGGCAACAAGTGCTGGTGTTCGTCAATATGAAAGAAACCGCGGACAAGCTAGTTGAAGAGTTAAAGCTTGATGGTATAGATGCAAATGTATGTCATGGCGATAAAACTCAAGGCGCTCGTCGTCGCGCTTTAAGAGAGTTCACCGAAGGCAAAGTACGCGTTATGGTTGCAACCGAAGTCGCAGCTCGCGGATTGGATATCGTTGGCCTGCCACGCGTGGTTAACTACGATGTGCCTTATCTTGCCGAAGATTATGTTCACCGCATCGGAAGAACTGGTCGTGCAGGTCAGTTTGGTTATGCGATCACCTTTGTAAGCCGCGAAGAAGAATCTGACCTTATTCATATTGAGCAGTTAATCGAGCAGCAAATTTCACGCTATTATCTGCCGGGCTACGAAGTGGCAAATCGTGAAAGACTGGTTGAAACTATCCAGAAGAAACCCGCGCATCAACGTCGTAAGGCGCGGGTGAATAAGCCTTCGAATCAAGCAAGTGCAGAAGCGAGATTAAAAAACCGCTCTCGTATTGCAAATGTACGTAAGCAGCAAAAGAAGAAGTAAAATTGTTTTTTTGCTTTATTTACAACGCCAGCTAGCACGCTGGCGTTGTTGTTTTTAGCCAATGTGGCGTACAATAGCGAAAAATAATTATAAAAATACGGCTTGTGCTTCAGTCATTTCACATTGTTCCAGTTAATGTAATCCAACTCGCCTCTCTTGGGGCTTATCTCCTCGCAATGTTAATTTTTGCCAATCAACCACGCGCAAGAATGCTCGTCATCTATTTGTTATGTCAATGTGTGCTGATGACAACCAATTTTGCTGAAGAAGCGTTAGGGGCTAGAAGCTATTTACTTATCACGCCTGTATTTACCCTAGCTACTGGGCCTTTAGTCTATTTTCTGTTTAAAAATCTACTGCATGCTAATCGGGATAAGCAAGAGCGAAGATTAGTACATTTCTTACCTGTTTTGCTGGCGCTTCCATTTACTGAATACACCCAGCTTGTGATTGCGTTTGGCACTGTCAGTCAGTTGATTTATTTTGCTTTTACGGTGCAACTTGTTGGCTTTTACCAGCAAGCATCCGCGGAGATCAGAGCGGACGTCAACACGTGCGATTTACAATGGATAAGAACAACGGTTGTCTTGTTTGTGATCTTTGCTCTGGTGGATTTGGTTAGACTCAATATGCAAACATACAACGACATCAGCACTAAAGCACTCTGGTATTTTATTGACTTAGTTTGGTTACTTGCAATTAATCTTTACCTAGTTGTCAAAGTACACAATCAACCACACCTCGAAGATTCTATAACGCAAGCCCAAGAAATAACGTTCAATGAGGTGGACAAACAGTCAGAAGATCCAACCGAGATATTCAATGCAATTCATAACACGATTATGCAGCACTATTTATATCGACAGCCACGCCTGACTATTCACGACGTTGCTGAGGTTATTGGACTTGGGGTAAAGGATATCTCTTGGGCCATCAATACTTGTGGTGGTTACAACTTTAATGAGTATATCAATAGCCTGCGGGTCGATGAGGTAAAACAGCAACTACAGTGCGAAAAGCAAACAACGCCCAACTTGTTAGCGCTCGCAATGAATGCTGGGTTTAACTCAAAATCCTCGTTTAACAGTGTTTTTAAAAAGCAAACGGGTTACACTCCAAGTCAATTTTCAAAATTAATATAAGTATATTAAACAATTGCTTATGCTTAATTCTGAGTGTTTTTTAAAAGTCCTGGAAGTACAAAATCCTGATATTGCACGCTATATAAAGTCGTTATAGGTAATCTGGAGTTAAATCGATAACAAGGATAAAGATGATGTATTCAAGTTTTCTCACTCATGTGGCCACTTACCTGACTTTTAGTAGTTTGTTTATCGCGCAGCCTGCAAAGGCTGAACCTATTCGGGTGCTGACATCAACGAGCGAACAAGTGCATGTTGCACAGCAACTAGATGTTAAATCCCCAGTGGATTACCTAAATACACGGATCAACGCACTAGCGTTGGTACGTAGCAAAAATTGGCAGCAGGCGTTACCACAACTGCAAAAGCTTACTAAGTCGTATCAAGATGACGGAGACACTTGGTATCTATTGGGATTAACGCAAATACAATTAGCGCATTATGAGCAAGCTATCATTGCGCTGAAAAAGGCGTTGTCACTGGGTGTAAACCTAACCAATATTCCTACCGGTTCGCGCCCCTCAAATGACATTATGATAAAGATTGCAGGCGCGTATGCTGCACTAGGTAAAGTGGATGAAGCTAATCAGTGGCTGAGTAAGTCTTTGTCAGCGCGGTACGACGAACGCAGTAGCTTAGCAAATAAAGGCGTTTTCGACTCCATCAAAGATAATATGCAATTTCAGCGTCTTACAGGTAACTATAAAGACACTTCGCTCACTCGGGATCAGCAGTGGAATGCAGATTTAGATTTCTTACTCTCAGAAATTAAGCGGTTGCATGTTAACGAACAGGCAAGTAACAACCTGGATTTAATTACGTTGGCAAATAATTTGCGCTCAGATATACCCAAGTTAACTGATCAGCAAATTGTCTTCGGTATGATGCAAATGATAGGCGCGCTTGGTAACGGGCATAACTTTATCGTGCCGACCTTCGGAGAAAAAGGGAATTTCACTCGTTTGCCAGTGCAGTTTTATGCCTTTACCGATGGCCTTTACATTGTTGATGCTGAAGCTGAGTTTAGTGATTTAATCGGCTATAAAGTCACAGCCTTTGCGAAAACACCAACCGCAGATGCAATGGCGAAAGTTGCCGAGATTAATCCGCGAGATAATGAAATGCAGCAGCTTTGGCTTGCGCCTTATTATCTCGCCATGCCCGAAGTACTCGCTGGACTAGAGTTGATCGATGCGTCAAATGAAGTGTCTATCACGGTAGAAAATGCGCAGAGCGCGCAAAAGACCATTCGCCTTAGTGGCCAATCATTCGAGTTTCGCGGCTTTCCGACTTTGCCAGAAAATCATCAAAAAAGCCCACAATATCTGCAAAACGTCAATAAACCTTATTGGTACGAAGTGGATAAAAGCAATGAGGTTTTGTACGTGCAATTTAATGCCGTTGCACAGATGAAAACGCAGTCGCTAGCGCAATTTAGTGCGGAGTTGATAGAGACAATAAAAGACGGTGAAGTAAATCACTTGGTGCTGGATTTACGACATAATAGTGGTGGCAATGGCTCCATCTTACCACCATTACTAAAGGCACTTATTTATTTTGAAGCGGCAAAGCCAGAAGGCAAGTTATTTGTAGTGATGGGACGTAATACCTTTTCTGCAGCGCAAAACCTCTTGACCAATATTGATAGCTTTACCAATGCCATATTGGTTGGAGAGCCAAGTGGTTCTCGGCCAAATCATATTGGTGAAGCTGGAAGGTTCCGTTTACCGTTCAGTGGGGTGTTTGGACTCGTTTCGTCGCAGTTTCACCAAACTTCTCGCGCAGAAGACCACCGTATTTGGATTGCTCCACATATGCCGGTATTGCCGGACTCTGCAAGCTACTTCAATGGTGTCGATCCCGCCATGAAAGCCATTTATAGTGTATTGGATAAAAACGTCGATGGTTTAGTTAAGTAACCATCGCGTAAGTGAACGCTTTTTAGGCCAAATCTTAAAAGGAAGTGGCAGAAATGGTAACTGCAGCAGCGTTATTGTTGTTTTCTTTGTGATTGCCGCCTTGCTGTATTTCTCCGTTTAAGTGTATGCGCTGACTATCTAAAAAGTAAGCTAGCAACAAGAGGGACATGGGGTGCTATCAATTCCTGAACCATTATGCTAGCTTTGTTAGTGAAATCAACTAAATGGAATAATAATAATGAGAATTGGTAAGGCAGTTCAGTGCTTGTTTGCTGTGACTTTAGCGGCTTTCTTTTCGGTAGCTGCGATGGCAGAGTCCGAAGAAAAGACAAAGCAAGAATATGAGCAACAAACAAAAACCTTGATGTCAAAAGTACTTGATGAAAAGAGAACTTTTACAATTCAACTACCCAAAAATTATCACACCAACCCCAATAAAAAATACCCTGTGATTTATCGCCTTGATGGTAAAGGCAACCTTCCGTTGATGACCGCTGTACTTGAGCGTTTGCAAGGAGCAAACGTTTCTGCCGCACCTGAAGTTATTATTGTTGCAATCGAAAATACAGACAGGTTAAGAGATCTTTATCCAACTAAGAATAAAGAGCCTGCAGGACCTATGGATATTGGCGGCGGGGCACCTAAGTTTTTAGAGTTTATCGAGACTGAACTTATTCCTTATGTGAACCAGACCTATCGCACTCATGATTTTAAAGTCATTGCAGGTGCATCTGCAGCGGGTACTTTTGCGCTTTATGCTTTGCAGGCAAAGCCTGAGCTATTTCAAGCGCATATTGCTTATAGCCCAGCGGTATGGTGGAACTTTGGCGCGACAGCAAAGAGTACCAAAGCATTTATTTCCAAAACGAAGCAACTAAATAACTTTCTATATATCACAATTGGTGAGGAAGGTGGCGTGATGCGCGAAAGATACGATGATATGGCACGCTTTCTAGCAGCAAATCAACCACATGATTTGCGCTTTTTCAGTGAGGCTTACGACAATGTTCCTCATGGACTTGTGTCTGCAGCTGGTATGTTTAGCGCGTATCAAAAGCTGTTTTTGCCAACTCAAATGCCTGCTCGTGCGTATACCGGTGAATTGAGCTCTATTACTAAGTATTATCAACAACTGTCTGCTCAATATGGCGAGGTTTTTGAGCCACAGGAAGCAGTGATCAGAGAGCTTGGCTATTACCACGTAAGCATGGGTAACGTGAAAGAAGCAATTAAGTTGTTTAAGTTTGGCGTTTCACGCTATCCAAATAATGCAGATGCCTACAACGGCTTAGCATATGGCTATGAAACCGACAAACAATACCAAGCATCTTTAGAGCAAGTAAACAAAGCGCTGGCATTGTCATCGAAGGGTGATGGTGGCTACGATGTCTTTGTTGCTCGTAAAGAGCGGCTAACTAAATTACTTGGTGAGTGATAATCAAAATGCGCAAATAGGCCACTTAGGTAATCGATGTGGTCTATTTTTTGAGTATTTATTGCCACTTAAAAATAGTGGCGAATACGCTTTATTTTTTCGCCGCTAAACTCAAACACTGTCATAAGCTTTTGCTTATTTTCTTTTTCATCCGTGTTACCTTGCTGATCAACGCAAGGATGTAGATACTCAACGGTCACCGCATTAAGGCCTTCAATGATGTTTGTGACTTCGATATCGCATTTTCCGTATTGGCCTAGATAGCTGAGTAAGCCTTTCTTATACTCTTCTTTTGACAATACGGCATTAAAGCGAGGGTGCTCGAATGAGGCATCTGGCGTTAAAAGCGTAAGTAGGTGAGTAACATCAGACTCTTTTGAATATTGGTGTTCAACGGCTTTTTGTGCCTCGAAGTAAGCGTTAACCTTGTTGCTCAGTGCTTCTGCGGAGCAAAGACTTGAAACCAGCATGAGTGGCAGCAGTGCATATCGAACTTTCATTATGATTTTCCTTAAATTATTGTTTTTTACTCTGTATTGAATGCAACGTTTCGACCGGGAAATGCAAGTTTAGAAAATGGCCATGCCGTTTTTAACCAATGAGTAATTGTTTGATAGACTAGGTTATCCAATGTGATATCTTCTGCTCCTATCCATAGATAGACATCACAATCAAAATCTGAAGATTGTGGCGGATCGATATAGACACAACCGATATACTTTTCACTGTGTCTGGTGTAAACCGCATAGGCAAATGCCGCTCGCGACATAAATTCTTCCTTGTGGGTGGCTAAACTCGCAATGTTTTCCTCATAAGTCATAGTAGCTTTCGGCCAGTCTGAATTCGGACCAAATATGCCTTGCAAGCGTACTTGATTAGCCATCACCAGCTCATAATCTACTATCGCAATTTTCTCATTGAGCACGGTAAAAGAAAAATGGGATGTGCTAACCCTCGTTGGTGGCATAAAAGAGTCAGGAATAAAGGGCTGAGCTTGTTTTTGTTGATTAGTCACTGTCGCCAGTACTCTCTGACAAGGGAAACTTTTTCATAGAAACATACTTTTTATTATTATTTGCAGCAGGTTAGCACTCGTTTGTAATTTATACAATTATAAAAATTGTAAGCTCAGTAGGCGCTAAGAGACCAACTTTGCATTTCTGTCACTCGACTAATGCAGCGAGCGAAAGCAAATGCCAGTTGTTCACCTTGGTAGATTTGCGATATGGGCGCAGCGGCCAAAAAAACAACCGGTACTTTGGCTTCGTAACATTCATCGATAAGCGCAATCAGGCGTCTGGCCTCATCGTCGCCAATCCTAGGTTGCGTTGAGTTATTTGGGCGGATATAGCCTTCCTCAGTTCCTTGCGCTACATCTTTATTCTCTGGAGTAACACCAAGTATCGGTAACTCAGAGATAAAAATACAGCTAACTTGCTGTGCAAGCTCAATATAGTCATTGGTAGCGCGTGGGCTTGAGCAGATCTCCATAAAATCAAAACATACGACGCTTTCATTTGCGCCAAGCACGTTAATTGGACGATGATTAATCTCCAGGATGCTCTGTTTGAATACGCCACCGGCATTAGTAAAGGCGTCCCAAAATGCTTGTTTATCGTTGACGAAGTAGTGGTTTGCCGTTGTGCCTTTGCTAAATCGATGGTCCGTCTCACCACATACAGATATGACATCGCAGTGACTTATAAGCAGCGCAATTGTTGGCTCAAAACGGTCTCTATGTAGTCCATCTTTGTATAACTCGGTTGGGTGGCAATTGGAGGTTGCAACTAAGGTCACGCCATCTTCAAAAAGGGCTTCAAACAATCTCGCCATAATAATGGCATCGCCAATATCGGTGACAAAAAATTCATCAAAACACAATAACGATGTTTGCTCTGCCCAATTTTGGGCGATGCGCTTTAAAGGATCTCTCACACCTTGAATTTGATTGAGCTCTTTATGCACCTGTTGCATAAAGTGATGAAAGTGTAGGCGAGTTTTGTCTGTGACGTCAGTGAATTCATAAAACCAATCCATCAGCATTGTCTTGCCACGCCCGACAGGGCCATAGAAATAGATGCCTTTATTCGAGTGACCACTAACGAGTGAACGAGAAAGGGCATCTAAAGCTGAAATTGCAGCTTGCTGCGCTGCATCAGGAGTAAGATTTCCACATTCAATTTGTGCTTGGTAATGGCTAGAGATTGACATAGACACTGCAAATAGGAATAGTTAATCCGAATAATATCATAAAGCTATAACTCATGGATGCACTAACAAGATTAAAACAAGCGGTGGACGCCTATTACCCGCTTTCTCAAGACACCTGGTCCGCTATTGCTGCGATCACCAGCATCAAACTACTTGCGAAAGATGAGTGGCTTTACAAAGAAGGAGAGTATCTGACTACTTTTGCATTTTTACATCAAGGGTTAGTTAGATTAGTAAACACCAATGCTGCTGGGCAGGAATACAATAAGCGTTTTTTTGTGGCGGGGGAGTTTCCTGGTGTGATGCATGCTCTACATCGCCAAGAGCCCGCCAATCAAGGGATCCAAGCGCTTGAAACATCACAGGTAGTCCTAATCAATTTCAAGCAGTTTAGAGCACTATTAATGGATAATCCGGAATTAATGCGATTTCAAATACTGTATCTTGAAAAGAACTGGTTGTTAGAAAAGGATAAGCGAGAGCTTTATATGGTGCAGTTAGATGCCACGGAGCGCTATCTCGCATTTTTAAAAGAGCAGCCAGAACTTGCTGAGCGTGTACCACAATACCATTTAGCGTCCCATCTTGGGATCACTCCTACACAGTTAAGCCGAATAAGAAAATCGTTAAAAAATTCAGGTTCGTTTACATAGGTAAATGAGCCAAGCTCTTCACCTTGTTAAAGTTGCCTCACACATAATGGAGAACAACTTATGAATACATCACAACTAGAATCGTTATTGAATTGGCGCTACGCCGTCCGCAAATTTTCTGAGCAAACCATTGCTCAGGACAAAGTAGATAAGTTAATCGAACTGACGGGGTTGAGTGCTTCAGCATTTGGCTTACAGCCTTATAAGATTATTCAAATATCCAAGCTATCGATGAAAAAAGCATTGCTACCGCATTCGTATGGGCAACAAAAAGTGCTTGATAATAGCCATCTATTAGTTTTTGCTGCGGATATGTCACCTTTAGATAGCCAAGTAGAGCGCTACATTCAAGACTTTAAGGCGAATCGAAACCTTGATGAGCTTGTCTATGCGCAGATGGAATTGGGTATGAAAGACGCGCTACACACCATGGACTTTGAGTCTCAATATAGCTGGTGTTCTGAGCAGGCTCACTTGGCCCTCGGTACATTACTACTGGTAGCCGCCAGTATGGAAATTGATGTTTGCCCAATGACCGGTATCGATAAGGTTGCCTACGATGACATCTTGGGTCTGTCATCCTTAAATTTACGCACGGTATTAATTGCGCCAATTGGCATTCGTGACAGCACGGATGTGAACGCGAATACAAGCAAAGTAAGGAAATCGAGAGACTTGCTGCATATTGAGGTGTGACGATGATTTTTGCCATATTAGCCGTTTTTGCAGGTGGTGCAATCGCGGTGCAGGCAAGCATGAATGCACAGCTTGGCGGTTTATTAAAAAGTCCGATATTGGCAGCTGGAGTGGCGTTTACCGTCAGCGCATTCTACGCCTTTATTGCCTTTCGGGTATCTGATAACGTGCTGCCAGCAACCTCAGAGCTAAAAGCGGTGCCTTGGTACTTGTGGTGTTTAGGTGGGGTGCTAAGTGCAACAGGGGTGGGACTCTGTTATTTTTTAATTCCTAAAATGGGTATAGGTAACCTAATGGCTTATTACTTGTGTGGTCAAATGGTGGTAGCTATGGTGATCGGTCAGCTTGGTCTCTTTGGTGTACCTTATACGCCTATTAACCTGCAAAAAGTCGTGGGTGTGATTGCTGTGCTGACCGGTATTGTACTTATTAACGTTAATCGTTCAGGCTAAAACTCAGCCATTTCTAAAGCTTTGCTAATAGCAGGTGTTGCCGAAATTTGGCGATAATAGCGGCGTAAATTCTTAAGCGAAGGCGTTTTTTCTAAAAATGTCTTCGCACGCTCACAAAGCATAAACAAATAGCTGTCGCACAGCGTAAATTGATTTGCAAACAGGTAATGATTGTCTGCAAGTAAGGTATCAATAATACCAAACCCTTCTTCTAATCGACCTTGCTGCGAGCGAATAAGGTCGTCATACATTAAAGCACTTTGGGTGTGTTGTTCTGGGTAGGTATACATCAATAAGTCGCTGTGAATAGAAGCGCTCATAAAATGCATCCATTGCAGGCACTGTGATTTTAGTTTTAGCTCAGTTGGGATAAGCTGCTTGTCGATGTGCTTTTCAGCAAGGTACTGAGAAATTGCAGCGCTTTCAAATAAGGTAAAGTCGTCGTCAACGAGGGCTGGTACTTGTCCGGCAGGGCTTAGTTTTAAGTATTGTGCACTACGGTTGGCGTTTTTTTTGATATCCACCAGTTCAAGTTGATAAGGCTCACCAATGAGTTCTAATAAAATATGAGGCGCAAGGCTCGCACTTTGTGGATAGTAAAAGAGTGTATACATAATTCACCTAATGTTAGGTCACGTGTATCACTCAGGAACAGGGCATAAAATAACAGTGATCACGTGAAGTTAGTTTAATACCAATGTAATAATTGCAATGTTATTGGTATCCAAAATCGGCTCCTTCTTCGCTGTCTCCTATTCAACCTTAGGTGAGGGTTGAGGTTTTCACAAATAAAAATGCCAGCAAATGCTGGCATTTAGATAATTTTAAAGTATTAGCTACGGATTGTAGTAGATAGGAGAGTTAGGTCCAACTGGTAGACCAAAGCCAAATACCCACACGTAGAATAGTGCTACCCAGCCTATAAAGAAGAACATGCTGTACGGCAACATAGTTGCTACTAATGTACCTATACCCATGTCTTTTTTGTATTTCGTCGCAACCGCTAATATCAAACCAAAGTAGCTCATCATGGGAGTGATAAGGTTAGTAACTGAATCTCCAATACGGTACGCTGCTTGAATGGTTTCCGGCGCATAGCCGATAAGCATAAGCATTGGAACGAATATCGGTGCCGTGACAGCCCATTGAGCTGATGATGAACCAAGGCTTAGGTTAACTAGTGCACACATGAATATAAACAGTACGAATACTTCAGGGCCAGTTAGGTTTAGCGCCTGCAATAGTGCTGCGCCATTTATTGCAAGGATTGTACCTAGGTTTGTCCACTTAAAGAATGCAACAAACTGAGCGGCAAAGAATACCAACACGATATACATGCCCATAGAGCTCATGCTTTTACTCATTGCATCAATAATGTCGCGGTCATTTTTCATGGTGCCAACCACACGGCCGTACACAAAACCCGGGATAGCAAAGGTTACGAAGATAAATACCACGATCCCTTTTAAAAATGGTGAACCCGCCACTTCGCCTGTTTCAGGATGACGTAAAATACCATCTTCAGGTACTATGGTTAATGCAAGCAGAATGCTCACTACGAGTAGCGATAAACCAGCCCATCTAAGGCCAGACTTTTCTTTTGCAGAAAGCTTCTCGATATTGTTTTCACTTAAATCAACGCTGGCTTCTTTAGGGTCGTATTTCCCTAAACGTGGCTCTACGATTTTCTCAGTGACTAAGGTTCCCACGATGGCAATTAGGAATACTGAAATCATCATGAAGTACCAGTTCGCTTCAGGTCCTACTTGGTAAGTTGGGTCAATCATCTGCGCAGCAGGCGTCGTAATACCAGCTAATAGCGGATCGATTGTGCCAAGCAATAGGTTTGCGCTGTAGCCACCAGATACGCCAGCAAATGCAGCGGCTAAACCGGCAAGCGGATGTCTACCAAGGCTATGGAAAATCATTGCGGCAAGCGGAATAAGTACAACGTAGCCAAGTTCTGATGCGGTGTTAGACAAGATAGCAGCAAATACAACCATGAACGTAACAAGGCGTTTTGAAGCGCCCATTACCATGCCGCGCATTGCAGCTGATAGCATGCCTGAGTGTTCTGCAACACTAACCCCTAGTAATGCAACAAGTACGGTGCCAAGTGGTGCAAAGCCAGTAAAGTTAGTCACAAGACCAGTCACAATGCGTTGCAAACCCTCTGCACTCATTAAGCTTACGACTTCAATGACACCGTCGGGGTCGCGACCTGCGGAGCCTTCTGGGCGAGGATCGATGGCAGATAGCCCCATCCAATCGGCAATACCACTAAATACCACGATGGCGATACAAAACATTGCAAACAAAGTAATAGGGTGGGGAAGCATATTCCCTAAGAACTCAACAGTTGCCAAGAAGCGATTGAATAATCCCCCTTTT
This sequence comes from Pseudoalteromonas sp. XMcav11-Q, assembly GCF_040104525.1. Lineage (NCBI taxonomy): Bacteria > Pseudomonadati > Pseudomonadota > Gammaproteobacteria > Alteromonadales > Pseudoalteromonadaceae > Pseudoalteromonas > Pseudoalteromonas sp. XMcav11-Q. Next base: position 311,169 of record NZ_JBECOX010000004.1, on the reverse strand, counting down.
TGCCCCTGTTGGTCCTGACTATCAGCTTGCGTCTCTACAGCATTTGACATAGCTAAATTCTCAGTTCCAAAAAATGGCGCAACCTTAGCATTTTTTTTACATGAGATCATGCTTAAGCGGCTATTTGTCCTCTTTTTAGGGTGAAAGGCGGAACATTGTGCAAAAACGGATCAGTTAGAATAGCTTAAGCTGATTTTTATCAGAACTTGCTTGTTTTTTGCGTCCACGACTTGAGCGACGCCTTGAAGCGTGAGTATGAAGCACTCTGCCTGTTTCATCTTTATCTAGATGTTGCTTATAAAATGCGGAGATTTTTTCACGGGCAATTTTTGCTGCGTCATCGGGTAATATAGCAGGGCGCTGATATTGGTCTTCTTTTAAGCTGGTATAAAACCAAGGTGTATGCAAGTAATGCGTTGGAACGTGATTAAGCTCAGGAATGTAGCGGCGAATAAATTGGCCTTCTGGATCATATTTTAGCCCCTGCGTTATGGGGTTATAGATGCGAAACGGATTTATCCCAGTAGTGCCTGACTGCATTTGTACCTGAGGATAGTGGATCCCAGGTTCATAATCTATAAATAGAGTGGCAAGTCTTGCTGCTGGTTGTTTCCAATCAAGCCATAGATGATAGCTTGAAAACGCCATCAACATTGCGCGCATGCGAAAGTTTATCCAGCCTGTGGCGATCAGCATTCGCATACAGGCATCAATAAAGGGGACGCCCGTGTTGCCGTGAGCCCAAAGTTCATAACGTTGCGTATTAAATTCACTCGCACGCATATCAATTAAGGATGCATGCACAGCGCGCTCAGCATAAAGCGGTTCTGATTCGAGCTTTTGCACAAAGTGGCTATGCCAGTAAAGCCGTGATAAGAAACCGCTCTTATTGCGTTTTGAGTCAACATTTAATTCAAGAGTTTGTTGTAACACATCCCTGAGGCTTAGCACGCCATAGGCCAAATACGGACTGAGTCTGGAGCTACTGGTTACGGCTTTTACCGGGCTTGAGATACCAAATAAATAGTTGTCTATCCTATGATTAAAAAAGCTATTCAAGGTTTGCTGCGCGGCTTTGAGTCCACCTAATTGTGGCTTTGGGGCTGAGTTGCTGTCATTCCCAGGGTAGTCATTTAAAAGTGCAATACCACTATGCTGTTGCAGCAGTGGATTGATTTTTGAAGGCGTTGGTAGGCAGTCGCTTTGCAGCCAGTCCTCGGCTTGCTGTTGCCACTTATCACGATTAATTTTTCCCCTAAATACGGCTTGTTGGCGATATTCTTCATACGATACGTGTCGTTCTTTGCACCAGGCAATAACACGCAAATCGCGCTCAAATGTCCATGTATTCCCCGTTTCTTGATGGCAATAAAGGGTTGCGATCGCGATGTGCTGATGGATCTTTTCAAGTATTTCAATGATATCACCCTGGCGAATCGTCAGCGTGCCACCTAAAAGCTGCAGCTGCTCTGCAAGGCTTAGCAGCGACTCCTTCAAAAATTGAAATTGTCTTTCGCTGGTATCGGGGAGCTGCCAGTATTCAGGTTCGATAACATACAATATCAGGGTTGGTCTGCCATTATTACACGCTTCGTAAAGTGGTCTATGGTCGGACACTCTTAAGTCACGTTTGAGCCAAACGAGGTTAATCATCTAACACACCCTTAAACAATAAAGGGTAGCGGCGTAGGCGTTTTCCTATGTAGTCGTCGGCGAGGATCTGCTGGCAAATTCGCTCTACATCATCGTCCACCGCAAACACCCAATCAAAGCGCTCAATGGCGAGCAAAAAGCCACGTTTTAAAAAGCGTTGCTGGCGAAATTCATCGCAGTTCTGTTTGATTATCTTGAGTTTACTTGGATTTTCCCTGAGCGCTTCGACGACCTTACTTACATATGTGCGGGTTTGTTTGCTTTCAGGGTGGGGACGTCTAACGCGACGTCCTCGGTTGGTATTTGGATATAAGCTACTCATTCGCCTCTTTAAAAATGTAATCTAGCTTCTTAATAAAATCGTCTTTGTGCTTATCTTGTTCATAATCCAAGTGATAAGTATTATGAAACCCAGAGCGCAGTAACACGCCACTGCCTTGCAGGTATATGGTGTAACCATCTGGATCTGAATAGGCCACTATGCCCTCATAGCGTTTACCTTCTTCGGTTACTTCACCGTGCTTTTGAATATGCTCGAACACCGTTAACAAGAACTTGCTATCTAATTCATTTTTCATTGTTCACCTCGATACTTGGAATACGCTTTCACTGTGATAGCCGATCACTTAACTAACGCTGAAATTGCCTTAAATTGCTCATTCTTGGCCGATTTTAGCCACTGAAATAAAATAGACTCTAAAGCCAAAAAGCGTGCGCCATCTGCCTGCATCTGCATTAGCGCCCAATCTGTGTGTTTTGGATTACGTGAGCAAATACCATCGGCAACTATCACAACGTTGAAATTGTCCGCAAGCAGGTCATTGACGGTTTGTTGTACACAGATATGACTTTCGAGGCCAACCACGACGATGGTGTCGCGTTTATATTCTTGAATAGCTTGCTTGCAAGATTCAACGTGGTAGGCACTAAACGCGGTTTTTTCGATAACCGGGAGATTAAATTCAAGTAAACTCGGTGCTGTATGGCCAAGCCCTTTGGGATATTGCTCAAAAATCAGTGCAGGAACAGACAAATGTTCTGCAGCTTGTAGCAGGGTGGTTACTTGGCGCTCGATATCGCCAAATACCTCAATATGAGGACGAAATTTTTCTTGAATATCGATCACTAAGATCATGCTGTCCGAAGGTATCAAATTCATCATCTTCTCCTTAGAGATTACGTTGCAAGGCGAGCACGCGCGCTTCGCTAATACGTTATTTATTCGTTACAATGGTATACCCACTTAAAAAGTAAACGGTTTTGGCGTGAAAGTACATTTTCTTGGCACTTCTTCAGGTAGCCCATCTAAACAACGTAATATGTCGGCAGCGGCAGTAAGCTTTGAAAATACCAAAGCCTGGGTACTAATTGACTGCGCCGAAGCAACCCAGCATGCGCTGCTGCACAGTGAGTTAACCCTATATCATCTCGAAGCGATTTGTATTACCCATCTTCATGGGGATCATTGCTATGGATTACCCGGACTCATTTCATCCATGGCATTAAACTCTCGCAAAGCGCCGCTAAAATTAATTGCGCCGAGGGCCGTTATTCAGTTTGTGCAAAGCTGTTTTACACTGACAGAGGTGAGACTAAGTTTTGACTTAATCACCATCGCCCTTGAAGAAATAAACGATAAGCTACAGCTTGAATGTTGCGATATCGAAACCATAGCGCTACAACACAGAGTGCCCAGTGTTGGCTATAAGCTCACGGAAAAATGTATTCCTCGCAAGTTAAAAATAGATAAACTTCAGCAAGATGGCATTGCGTCTGGCGGCCACTACAACCTGTTGCAAAAGGGTCAAGACGTAGAATACCAAGGCCGACTTTTAACCTCAGATGACTACAGTTTTTATAGTTGGCAACCTCGAGTTGTAATAATTTGTGGTGATAACGAAAAGCCCGGCTTGCTATCGCAGATGATAAAAGGGGTCGATTTGCTTGTTCATGAAGCTACCTTTACCGCTGCTGATCTTCATAAAGTAGGTTTTCATACAGGACATAGCGATGCCAAGCGCATCGCTCAATTTGCACAATTACATCAAGTGCCGATGCTCGCGCTCACTCATTTTAGCGTGCGCTATCATGGCGAGGGCATGCTGCAGCCTCTTATTGAAGAGGCCAAGTTGCACTTTAGCAATGCACTCATCATTGCAGAGGATGGTCTGATTGTAGACATTCCAAAGCAAAAGCAAGTTGAGTGTGTAACAGCTTAGCTCTGGGATTGCTCGCAAAACCAACGCCAATCGGCTACGACTTGCTCGCTGTAATGACTGGCCGATTTGACCAATTCATCGATGAGACTAGGCAAAATGGCTACGGCATCCTCTTGAAATTGTAAGGAGCGTCTATCTGCTCGCATATGTGAAAGGGCAAGTGCTTCACCGCAAGCCTCTGCATATTGGCTAAAGCCCGACTTAGTCGCTGCACGTTTACCGATGGTGATGTCTTCTGGGTCTATACCAACGCGAGCATGATGGCGCGAGCGTACCAGCCAGTGACTGCCTTGCCACAGTGCATTATCTAAAATGAGATCGGTACGGCGCTGCATTTTTCTTTGACTGTTGACGGTTAAGTGTGCGGGATCTAAGCGATTCACAGGGCTTAAACTTGCAAAGTAAGCAAGAGGCGAAGCGAGTTGCTGTTGTTTTACCTCCACAATGTGGCATAGCGGCAAAATATCTTTAGTGGGCTTTTGTACGTTTGGGCCAACCAACAAATAATATCTGCTCAGATGCAATGAGCCTGTGCCTTGGTCGATACGCTCAACACAATCTAAAATTTCGTCATCAACATAGGGCGCGAAGTGATGAATAAGGTTTTCTTTTAAATCGGGGTCAAGTTGCTTAAACTTCAGTTTGTCTTCGCGAAAACGTAGCGGCTTAATGCTGAGGTCGATTTCCTTTGCGAGCGTGCTTTTTATCGTAAACGCGGCGCCACCCGCCATTCTTTGCAACCCTTTTTGCCATCGTTTATGCAGTATATGATTATTATCAAATTCGGTTAAGCCTGTGTTGCTATCGACCTTATGCTCCAGCGACAACTGACAGGCTTTTAGGTAACTGTGTAAAAAGTCCAATTGTGCTTGGGCAACTAGCTCTTTACTGACCAAAGGTTTACTTCGGTCTTTAATATCCTGAGCTTGCTCTTGAATACGCCCACCTTCTAGTTGGGTAAGCGGTAAACTCACTAAAAAGCGAAACAGGTCCCATACAGCGTGTCCGACGCAGGCGTCATCGAAGTCATTAGGTTCAAAAATTAGGGTATCGCCGTGGCTGCCTTCTTCACTATGAAAGCCAAAATTGCCCGTATGACAATCGCCCATTACGTAGGTGAGTGGCAGGCTGGTGGCCGCTTCAGGTAACTGTAATTGTTGCTCCAGTAAGTCCTTATACATAAGCGCGGCACTACCACGGAAGAACCGAAATGGACTGAGTCTCATTTTGTCGAATTTACTGCACTCATTGCTTACGTGAATGCCTTCACGCTCATTAAAGTAAGATGCAAGATAGTCGTGACGATTCATGGATTAGTCCTCCCTTTGAATAATACCCAATTGAGATTTTGCCAGTTTTACAACGGCTTTATCGATAGGTGGGGGACTAGTATCAACCCCCTTACTTAGTGCTTCGACAATGGTTTTCATCACTTGTACGCGGGCATACCATTTATGTTCCGCGAGGATCAAATGCCATCCCGCTAAATTTGTATCGGTTTTAGCAAACATATTATCAATTGCTTGCTCATAATCTTGTCGCTTTTGGCGGTTGCGAATATCTTCTTCCGTTAGTTTCCAGCGCTTATACGGATTATTTAAACGCTCTGTAAAGCGCTTGAGCTGTTCATCTTCGCTAATGTGTAAAAATAGCTTAACAATGCGGACGTTATCATCTGTTAGCAGACGCTCAAATTCATTGATTTCTTGATAGGCGCGGTGCCACTCTTGCTCACTAGCAAACCCTTCAACCCGTTCTACCAACACTCGGCCGTAATATGAACGGTCAAAAATAGTCATAGTACCCCGAGGAGGTAGCTTAGTTTGAAACCGATAAAGGTAATGCCGGCCTTGTTCCTCAGGCGTTGGTTTTGCGATTGGGTAGACCTTAACGCCGCGCGGATCGAGCTGTTCTGTCATGCGGCGAATAGCGCCTCCTTTACCAGCCGCATCCCAGCCTTCAAACACTAAAATAGCGCGCTTCCCTTGATGAAAATAGGCTTGTTGCACATGTAATAGCTGGGTTTGCCAGTACTTTAACTCGCTTTTGTAGTGTTTTTTTGAATCAATAGCAGGATGTGTCATGGGAGGCTTAACACTTAGCCCGCGATTTAGCGCCTTTATTTCTGATACATAACTGGTCATGCTAACTCCTTTAATCGCCTTTGGTTAAGTTGGCCCCGTTGTTGTCAAAGTGCTGTTCAACGCGAAAATATTACCGCACCAACTAACTTTTGAGCGTGTTAGAGTAACCTAGAGTAAACTCTACAGGGACTTTTTGACAATGATATGTCATACCATTTTGTCTTACACTTCCTTAATTTGAGGGAGCTAATCGGGCGCTAACGGCGTTAAAAACTTCTCATCATTTAGAACAGGCAAATAGCAAAATTTTTCCTTGATTGAATAACTGACTCCATCAGTATAAAATCTACCCCGAATAATATCTCGCGCTCATTGATGAGTAGCAAATTGCATTGATGAGGAACAACCGGAATAAACAAGGAAGGATTGGCATGAAGCCTTTTGACAAATGGCCTGCGCTTATGCAAGACGCACAGCAAGGTACATTCGATGATTCACTTTTTCAGTCAGATTCAGACGTAAAAAATTCGGCACAACCAACCAGATTGCCGATGGCTAAAGTGCCCACCATCATTCTTAAAGCACTTAACCCCCATCACACCGACTATATTCGTATTGACCCAAAAGAAGCTCGTTACTGGCATGGTGGACTTCATCACCATGACGATAGACAACTACTTGTTATTTCAAATAACCAAGCACAACGTCTCAAAACGGTTTCTCAAGGCAATATAAAGGAGATCTTTGCGTTTATTAAAAAGTCAGCGCTTGAGGCTAAAGTGGAAGGTCAGTTCGGTTCTGGTGGCAGTAAAGGCTTCTCGGGTGGGGCGGGAGAGTTAAGCCAAAACGGTGCACATTTAGGTGCCGCAGCTAAATATGCTGCTACAAGCGATTACTCAAAAAATGATGGTGTGGGCTTCAATAGTAGCCAAGGAGCAGGTACAACGCGCCCGTCAATGGGTAAGAGTAACGCTGGCATTCAAAAAACACCCACTAAGCTAGAAAGTACAGCACAACCCATAGATACTATTGCGCCATCTGTCATTATTGGTCAACCTAATCCAAAGCAAATCGTAAAACTAGAGCAAAACCAAGCCACTAAAAGACGTTTTGCAAATCATGTATTAGGGCCGGGAGAAACTGCCGCGAGTGTTGTCGAGCAGTATACTGGCACACCAAATGAAAGCCGTATATATGGCTTCAACCATCCTCAGTTTACTATAAAAAATCCTCCCAAAGCGGGTGATAAAGTCAGGGTGAATACCGGCTTTGACGTACTAGTTAAAGGACAATTCTATAATAGCAACAGCGTTAACCTAATCTGGAAAGGGCCAACGTCGGGTTCAAAATCAGCCATATTGGAGCAAGTGAATGGCAACTACATACCAGACAGAGGTTATGATTGGGAGTTGGCGCTACCGCTTGTGGCGGGGGAATACACATTAACCGCTGAAGCCGGAGGTGCGACGCACTCCGTGAGTTTTTCGGTTGAAGAATCTGAAGACCAACAGGAAATTATTGATTTTATATATATTCCAGAAGATAACAGCTTTATAGCGGTCACGCAGTCACTTGCCGATATTTTAGAGCAAGAAATGGAAGTACTTAACCCTCCCATGGAGCAGCTAAAGCAAGCGCTGGCTGGACAACAAGACCTCTCGAAGCAAGATGATAAAGTAATTGACGCAAAAAAGGCGTTAAACGAGACCCTAAAACCACTTGTTTCAGGCCCTACCGCTAATAAAATTACCGAAGTCATTGGCTTTAAAGGCCGAAAGTATACCTATGTGCGCAGTGATAAAATCGCCAATCATACTAGACGCTATAAAATTGATACGGACATTCGAAACGGTCGTCGTTTTAGCGATGCGAATGGCAACTTAGACCGTAGCAAACTGAACAAAGCGCTTAAAAATGATTTGAGCAAGCTAAAGGTCAATTTTAAGTATGATAAGAAGCTTGTCGACACGTATACAACCATATGGGGCGAATGGGCTAGGGAGCTAAATGAAGATCTAAAGATAAAAAGGTTTGAAAAAAGCGACTATTTTGATGCCAGTGCAGAGGCGCGATTAATGCGCTATACCCATGGTGCAGGCATTGCTGCAAACTTTAGCCCAAAGGATGGTGTCTTTTCATTTCAAGCTGATGCCAAAGTCGATTTTGCAGTCGGTGAAGCAAAAGCTGCAATGAGTGGTTACTACCCTAATAAAAATGGGTATGAATTTAAGTTTATGATGCCGCTTAAAAATACGACCAAAGAGCGTGAGATAAACTTAGGCGCGCTCCGATTAAATGCGACCATTGCCCTTTTCGGCTATGCAGGAGCGAAATTACAAGCGGCGGCAAATGTAGGCTGTACAGTAAAGCAAGGTAAAATGATGCTTGAGGGATTAACCCCTGAACAAGTAAAAGCACTTAGCCGCGCCGATCGCAAGTTTGAACCTGTAAAAGGCGAGCTCAGCGCATTTGCTGGGGTATCCGCAGGCTGTGAGTTAACTGGTGCTTTGCAGTGGGATAATCCAGAAAAATCTGGTAAATCTAGCTTTTGTGATTTAGCTAAATTAGGTGGAAAGGCAGAAGGCGCATTTGGCGCCGGTGCACACGCCGGGTGTTTTATTGGTTATGAAGACGGAAGGTTTATACTTCGCGCGAAATTGGGACTTATCTGGGGCGTAGGTGCTGGTGGAGAATTAGTCTGTGAGATAGGTGTCGATGAAATTGTCACGCTTGCCCAATTTGTTTATCACCAGCTTAAAAATAATGATTATGATTACCTAGCATTTATCCAAGAAGATGCTTTTAAAGTGCTCTACAAAGCTGTGGCGATGCATATTGCGACAGGTAAAGATATTATGGAGTTTATTGGCGGTTCTGCTGAGGATATAGATGAGTGGTGGCAGACAAAAGTGTTTATTCATGAACAAGCAAAGGAAATTATGGGTAGGGTACGGCTGAAACCAGAAATGCTCAAATTCACCGTACCTGAGGGTAAAGGAGCAATGTTAAATTTACTCGCTAATCCAAATTTAGCGAGTTTAATTGACTCGGGTACCTATAGTTGGTCTGGCTTAAATGAGCAGCGCGAAAATGCGATTATTATCATACTCAAGCATATTCTTTGCACAGAGGAATTAGACGAAGTGTTGCAGCATATGGGAGAGGGCGGCGCAAAATGTAGCCGAGAAGAGGGCTTATCTCAGCTTAATAGTATTTTAGAAGGTGCTCAGCAGCGTGAGTTTGATGCATGGAGACGTAAACTACCAAGTCGAGCACGTTCCGGTTCTGTTGCAGTAGCTATGCTCAATACAAATCCATTTGTTGCAATGGTGTAATAGATGCTGTGCAGCCAAAGCTGTTACTTTGACTGCACAACTAGGGGATTAGATTGATTTAGAGCACAACGAAAACCAGTAACTCTGTACGCTTTTTCCAATTTTTCAGATTCTTGGCGGGTATATACATTACTACCGCGAGGAGATTCCAAGAACATCCCGCCACGCCTTACTTTTTTGGTTCCCGATTTAGGTCCTTTGGGATCTAATTCTGGGGAGTGTTGATAATAATCTTCAGCCCACCAGTCATTGACCCACTCAATCATATTGCCGCTTAAATCATAAAATCCTAATGGGTTAGCGGGGTATGTGCCAGAAGGCTCCGCATAATCAGTATTTAGTTCATAATTCCGGCCTTCTTCTATCCGCCCGTTATCTGTGGCAAAAAGAATATTCTCGCCACGGTTTCGTGCTGCAAATTCCCATTGTGCTTCTGTTGGTAAATCAATTGGGAGTTGTGTGAGTTTTGCCAGCCATAAACAATAGTTCTTAGCACCATACCAACTCACTCCCGCAGGGAATTCAGGTGCGCGCCAAACTTCCCCTTTACCCCAATCCTCCCACATGGTTTTTGGTAGGTCGTTTACTGCGGTATATAAATCAAAATCGCCATAGCTTACCTCATAAGCGCCCATCGAATAGCTGGTAAGGGTCACCTTATGAGCGGGTTTATTATCGCGGGCTATGGTCCAAGGCAAGTTATTAGGACCTCCACCATCGCCCATCATAAAGCTGCCGCCTTCAACAAACACCATTTGGTCTTTAGTGCGCTCAATTAGTGTTTGCACTTGTTTGTCTTGCTCGCCAGTAAGCGCGTCTATTTGTTGGCCAAGGCCGTCACACCCGGTCATTACCACACACAGTACTGCGAGGCTGGGAACGGTTGTGTATTGATTGGTGATAATATTGCGGCGGTTAATGTTGGCAAAGTGGGGAAGTGAATGTATCCGTTTATTTTCCATATGGTGACTTTCCTATGTTACTTATTTATCCTTAGTGCAGCTCAAGCATACCAAGCGCACAGGCGAAATCAAAATTGCTACAGCATAAAGTAAGTAGTTTGAATAAACGCTGACTTTTACGGTGATAAATGAGATGGCAATGCACTAGTTAATTGATTGAACAGAAAGTGGTTTCGCTTGATTTAGTGCGCATCTAAACCCGATATCCCTGTAGCTAGTGTCTAGCTCATTTGACTCTTGCCGTGTATAAACATTACTGCCACGTGGCGATTCCATAAAAGTTCCGCCTCGCATAACCTTTTTTGTGCCTTCTTTTGGCCCTTTAGGATCCTGTTCTGGGGAGTGTTGATAGTAATCCTCAGCCCACCAGTCATTGACCCACTCAATCATATTGCCGCTTAAGTCATAAAACCCCAATGAGTTAGGTGGATAGGTGCCACTAATATGCGGTTCCGGCTCTTCGGCGAGAGAGTAATTTACACCGAGTTCAAGCATACCAGTATTGGTGGCAAACAAAATGTTTTCACCACGGTTTCGTGCTGAAAATTCCCATTGTGCTTCGGTTGGTAAATCAATTGGGAGTTGTGTGAGTTTTGCCAGCCATAAGCAATAGTTCTTGGCATCATACCAGTTCACCCCCGCAGAGAATTCAGGTGCACGCCAAATTTCATCTTTATCCCATTTTGTCCACATGGTTTTTGGCAGGTTGTTTACCGCGGTATATAAATCAAAATCGCCATAGCTTACCTCATAAGCGCCCATCGAATAGCTGGTAAGGGTCACCTTATGAGCGGGCTTATTATCGCGAGCTATGGTCCAAGGCAAGTTATTAGGACCTCCACCATCGCCCATCATAAAGCTGCCGCCTTCAACAAACACCATTTGGTCTTTAGTGCGCTCAATTAGTGTTTGCACTTGTTTGTCTTGCTCGCCAGTAAGCGCGTCTATTTGTTGGCCTAGGTCGTCACAACCGCTTATGACCAAGCATAGTAATGCCGTTAAAGGGGTTAATATCTGGTGATCAATCTTGTCCATAAGTGTGCTATCCACAAGGTCTTTGCATACACATTTATCATAACTTGTTTAGCTGTATTGAAACATAGCCAATGTGGCAGTAAGACCAATGTATAAATATTAAAATGACAATATAACGCTTGTGATTTATATTGCTTGGGCACTACAACCCTTGAAAGAATGAATGCTGTTCAAGCTGTTGGCGGCTTTTTAATTTATAAGCAAGATTATGCCCAAAAAGAGTATGCTATGAAATCTGCAGTATTGGTAATTGATGTACAGAACCTTTTATTCGACCCAGAGCCCAAACCGTATGCAAGTGAAGAGGTGTTAAGCCAAATTAACTTAGTGACAGGTTGGGCTCGAAAGCAAGGCATGCCAGTTATCTATATTCAACATGAGCAAAGCGATACTGCGATTGAGTATGGTAGTGAAGGTTGGCAATTACAATCAGTACTTCAAGTTGACGCCAATGACCAGTTCGTGCGTAAAACCACCCCAGATTCATTTTTAAACACAAATCTGTCTAACATACTTGAAGAACATGGAGCTCAACATATTTATATTTGTGGTTATGCTACAGAGTTTTGTGTTGATACAACGAGTCGGCGAGCCGCGGGTTTGGGTTATGCAGTTACACTAGTGGCGGATGCCCATACCACACATTGCAAAAAGCACATGTCAGGTGAACAAATAAGAATACATCATAATGCCACACTGCCAAATATCTCCAGTTTTGGAGTGAAAATATCCGCGGTGTCTACTGCCAAAATTATTGCTTTAGGTGACTGATACAGTCTAGTTTTGTTGAGGGATTACCATTTCCTGTCACTGTTTTCACTTACTCGTCCTAATAACCGGCTGTTAAGGGTTATACATGTTATTACACAAGTGTGAAGCAAACCGGAAACGGTCCTCCTATAAGTTTTAATCTAAGCCTTTGAACCAAAGGACTATTCAATCCACATCCATGCAATTAAAGGCGGGGTAGTCGCGTTTTTAAATGTGATATTAATTACGATATCGTCTTGCGTGTTCTCGTACTTCGCTGCAAATATCAGCATTGGATCCTGACCTCTTCGAAGAGACGCTAACAAGGTTTTGGATTTTAAGCGGCCAAGCTGCGGCGCGATTTCATGGTATGCCCGTAAAAATCCCTCCTCAGAAACCTTTTTGGCTAAGTCGGCGGTTATTACAGATAAATATGCTTGATAGTTTCCTCTCTCATGCGCTTTCAAAGCATTGTCGACAACAGGCATGAGAAGGTTAAGCGCCTCTTCTTCCGTTGAACCAAACGTTCCAAAATAATTCATAACTATTATCCTTGTCTAATCATCTTCACTACTGATTTTTCAACAACAGGTAATGAATATAAACAATATTTTTAAGTGTCTCAAACACTGTAAAAAGTCTAAGTACCTATTTCAATTGTGGGGTTAATACTTTTATACTAGGGTCTGTTGTTCTTTGCTGCTGCAAAAACAAACTTGAAAGATAAACAGGCCCTAACTTACGAGTAAGCAACGTTATTTAATAAGGAGATAGTAATGAATGCTTATAATATCGAAATATTGAAACAATCCATTGACGATAAAACACGCTTTGATGGCTGGGTATTTGGTTTGCCCCCCGGAATTAAAGCCAATCAATGGCCGCTGGACCCACATACCGGCTACCCGCTAAAACACAGCTTTACACTAAAATTGCCAGAGGGTTATCGCACTGATGAGAATGCGTATGCGGTTAGCTTTTTTGCAATCGCGGTTGATCACAATGATGGCGGGCCCGAATATATTGAAGGGTTAGAAGAGGCGTTATTTGCCGAGCAGTCGCCAGATGAACCGCTATTCAAACCCTTTTGGCAGGCGATGCAAACGGTTCATCCTAGCTGTAAGTTTGCAGCGGATACGCTAGATTGTTATTACGCAACGCTCCTGCTTAGTGAAGCTGAGTTTTACGGCGAGCTCTGTTCACCGCCAACCATTATTGAACGGCATTTTGAAGATGATGTTTGCGTCCCTGGATGGCTAGTCGAGGGTGGGGCGAGTTGCTTTTGGAAAATGAACTATTCCCAGTACCTCAGTTTGCCAGCTGAAGAGTACCAAATATATCGCGAGCTTGGTGGAATTCCCCCAGAAGCAGTAAGTTTTAACCGTGCAATTACGCTTGTTGCTAACCCTAGTGATCCTAATGCGGGCAAGATGCCCAGCGAATATGAAGATACAGGTTATATTGATCCGTACGAAGGCGACCCTGAGTGGTTAGAGAGTGTTTCGCCAAACCATTTAGGCGGGACGAGTTTAAACGGTCAAGGGATCCCTGATTTTCTTACACCTTACTACATCGAATTCGAAGAGATCTTAGGTGGGCATAACTTTGGCGGAGGGATAGGTATGCTTGATTTGGTAACTCGTGAGTTTGATTGGAGTTGTGGCTAATATTAACTAAAAAAGCAGCCATAAAGGCTGCTTTACAATTTGGGCAGAGTGCTTAGGCAAGCACTGATTTTAAACGCGATTATCTTGCGTTAGTACTTTCAAAGATTTTGTCAGCAGAAGCTGCAACAAAACCAGTATAGATCTCGCCGTCAGGCTTGGCATAACGCAGAGCAAACTCATAGAAGCAGCTTGGAATGCTAAATGCACCATCGTTAAACTGTACGTTTTGATGATCAGCAAGCGTCGAAGATTGTTCTAGTAACACTTCTGGAGAGCCTTTGATCTCGCCGCCAGAGGTGTTTAGTTCAAAACCGTTGTCTTTGAGCGCTTGGTTTACAGCTTCAATTGTGGTGAAGTTCTTCAGGTAGTTGATGCTTACCGTAAAGTGGTTAGCGCGGTAACCCCATGCAGACATCCATGCGGCATACTCGCTCTCAGCCAGTAGTTTTTTGTATGTTTCGTGAGAAACGCGCCAGTGGGTGCCAGAATACAGGAAGTTTTCAGCTGTTACTGCAGACTCGTCGATTTGCTCAACCATGTCTTTAACGATAGCTTGTAGTTCTTCTGAACATTTTTCAACGAGCAGCTCAGAGATAAACACCTTTGGTTTCGTTGGATCTTGGTGTTCATAGTGCTTGGCATATAGCTTTTTCGCTTCAAAGTGGTATTCGCCACATTCTGTGTAACCTACTGCTTTAAAATGTGCAGCGAGCTTTTCTAGACCTACTTTTTCAATATTAAAAGTACGCAATGCGATGTGGTCATTGATCACGTCGTCTTTTTGCGTTGAGCCGAGTAGTTCATGAACTTTAACTGCAGAAGGTGTTACTTCTAGGTAGTTGTCCCACAGGCGTTCAAATAGTGTATCTACGTTGTTGTGCATAATGGTTTCCTAATTTTTTGTCTTGGTGACAGCTTGTTAAACTTTATACCAATTGGTATCAGCACGACATTGAAATCTATAGTTTAAATGCGTTTATCAGTTCACCTTGAGTGACATCAAGCGCATTGGCTACCTCTACGGTCAGCTGAATTTTTTCTTCCGCTTCGCACAGATAAGCCTGATCGGTAAACGTGGCTTTAAACGCGTCTAATCGACCATTTGAAATAGCAAGATTAGGGAGCTTGTCAGGTAGTGAAGCGACTATTTCAACCTCACCTTTAAACGACTCTCTAACCGTTCTAATGTTGTCTAGTTTGGCTTCTACCGTTGGACCTGCGTCGAACAAGTCAACATAGCCACGGTGTTCAAACCCTTCTTTTTGTAATAAACGCAAAGCAGGCTTGGTTTTCTCGTGCACTTTACCTATCACAGCTTGTGCTTCTGGACTTAGTAGGTTTGCATAGATGGGATACTTGGGCATAAGTTCACAAATAAACACTTTGTCCCCGAGACCGACCAAGTGATCTGCTTGCGGAAATTCAATGCTAAAAAAGTGTTCTTGCAGCCACTGCCAAAATGGCGAATGGCCATGTTCGTCGCTTACACCACGCATTTCCGCAATAACGGTGTCGCTAAAGCGTTCTGCATGTTCTGCCATAAATAAGAAACGACTTCTTGAAAGAAAGCGACCAGCGAAGCCTTGACGATGACCTTCACGTAAAAATAGCGTGCAGATCTCAGAGCTTCCAGTGTAGTCGTTACACATCGACAGAATATCGACGGTATTATAGACACCCAAAGTTCTTGAGTGATGTACTGTTTTACCAAGATGATAGTGATATAAAGGCACTGACATACCGACCGCGGCTTCAATCGCAGTGGTACCTATAATTTCGCCCGTTTGTGTGTCTTCAAGAACGAATAAATAGCCTTCGTCGTATGGTTTTGATACTGACTTTGCAAAGCTTTCAACCGAGCGGTTAATTTTATTAGACAACAATTCGTCATCTACTGGCAGTGAGGTAAACCCATGGCCAGATTCAACCGCAATGGTTTTTAGCGCGTCGAAGTCAGTTTTTTGTATTGGTCTTAATACTAACATGAGAAAGAGGAGACCGAGGTCCCCAGCTCCTTAGCCGTTTACTACTGCAGCAACCGCTTGTTCAAAGCGTGCTAGACCTTCTTGGATCTCTTCATCAGTGATCACAAGGGAAGGCGTAAAACGAACTACGTTAGTACCAGCAACTAATGACATTAAACCGTGCTCTGCACTTGCTACTAGGAAGTCGCGTGCACGGCCTTCAAATTTATCATTGAGCACTGCACCAAGAAGAAGACCTTTACCGCGCACTTCAGAAAATACATTGTATTTGTCGTTAATAGCATTTAGGCCATCTCTGAATAGTTGTTCTTTGGCTTTTACGCCAGCTAACACCGATTCTGTATTTACGGTGTCAAATGCAGCTTCCGCTACTGCGCAGGCCAGTGGATTACCACCATAAGTTGAGCCATGGGTGCCTACTTTAAGGTGAGCTGCAATTTCAGTGGTAGTAAGCATCGCGCCAATCGGGAAACCGCCACCTAGTGCTTTTGCGCTAGTTAGGATATCAGGTGTTACGCCCAGTCCTTGATAAGCATATAGATCACCAGTTCGGCCAACACCCGTTTGTACTTCATCAAAAATAAGTAGCGCGTTGTGCTTATCACATAGTTCGCGCACAGCTTGGACAAACTCAGCATTTGGAGAAATGATCCCGCCTTCACCTTGAAGCGGTTCCATCATAACTGCGCAAGTATTGTCTGAGATTGTTTTTTCAAACGCAGCTAAATCGTTATAGTCGATATGAGTGATATCAGCAGGTTTTGGACCAAAGCCATCTGAATAGGCTGCTTGACCACCAACCGTTACCGTGAAGAAAGTACGACCATGAAAGCCTTTGTTGAATGCGATAATTTGCGTTTTTTCTGCACCAAATTTATCCAGTGCCCAACGACGCGCAAGTTTAAGTGCCGCCTCGTTTGCTTCGGCGCCTGAGTTTGCGAAATAGACTTTTTCTGCGAATGTTGCATCAGTTAACTTTTTGGCAAGGCGAAGCGCCGGCTCGTTGGTCATCACATTTGATAAGTGCCAAATCTTTTCGCCTTGCTCTTTAAGTGCAGAGACTAGTGCTGGATGACAATGGCCTAGACAGTTTACGGCGATACCGCCTGCAAAATCGATGAACTCTCTACCTGTCTGATCCCATACGCGAGAGCCTTGGCCTTTAACTGGAATAACGGCTGACGGGTTGTAGTTTGGAACCATGACTTCATCGAATAATTCGCGATTTGCTTGCATGACGCTTTCTCCTAAATTGTTATCATTGTGCGGTATTACTGTCGAGCAGAAGCTGATTACTTGTTGTTCTGCTCGCAGCCAACTTGCTATTTCTTCATTATTACGCGCTTTTGTAATAATTTGCAGTGCAATAATTCACATATTTGCTATCATTTATGTCAAATTAACATGATTAAATTGCAAAATGATTAGTTCACAAGACGAAAAGCTCATTGCACTGTTGCGTAATAATGCACGAGAGAGCATCTCTGAGTTGGCACGTAAGTTAGACCTTTCCAGAACCACAGTACAAAATCGTATCGCAAAATTAGAGCAAAATGGCGTAATTAAAGGCTATCGCGTAGAGTTCGCGGAGCAGTATATGGACGATTTAGTATCTGCACACGTTTCTATTAAGGTAAAACAAAAACTCACTACAAAGGCGAATTTAGCATTGCAGCAGTTGCCAAATGTTTCTGCGCTTTATGCCATTAGTGGGGAATATGACTTGATTGCCATTGTTGAAGCACAGAGTTTGGAGCAGTTGAGCCATCTGCTAGATGAAATTGGTAATTTAGAGGGGATTGAGCGTACCAATTCATCGGTTATCCTAGAAACCAAATTTAAGCGATAAATAACCTTGCCTTGGTTCAGATTAAATACTGTGGGCGTTCATCACGATTTGCCAAGCACCCCACTTTTAGCATAATAGGTTTCCTAGCGTGCAAGGTGCTGTATGTAGCTAACTTTTTTCGCTTAACTATTAACAGCAGCTACCCAACTTGCTCTGGTAACCAAATGCTGGTGCCGGTGGCTGCGATGTGATTCACATTGCCATTTAACACTTTGCTACCCACATTATTTGAGCTTTCAGGCCGGCTAACTAAGTACCCCTGTACACAGCTAATTCCTAAGTTTTTAACTAGCTCAAATTGTTCGGTTTGTTCAACGCCCTCGGCAACAATCTTTAATTCTAACTGTTGTCCAAGTTCGCTGATGGAATTGAGGATCTTACGGTACTTGGGGTTGCTATTGGCTTGAGTGATAAACAGTTTATCGATTTTTATCACATCAATGGGTAAATCGGCGAGGGTGCTTAGCGAGCTAAAGCCTGTGCCAAAGTCATCAATCGCGACACTTATTCCTGCATCTCGGCATTGTTGTAATTGTGAAATCGTTTCATTGCTGGCCTTGATAAGAGTGGACTCTGTGATTTCCAACATCAAAGCAGTAGCTGGTAAACCGGTTTTTTCTAGGGCAGCATTTACCCATTCAAAGACTTTTCTGTGCTTTAATTGTATTCCAGAAACATTGACCGAGATTTTTACCTTTTTCATCCCTGCATTATGCCATGCACACATTTGCCTACACGACTCAAGTAGGATCCAATCACCAAGCTCTAAAATTAAATTTGACTCTTCTGCAATTGGAATAAATTCGGCCGGTGGAATCTGCCCTTCTATCGGGTGGTTCCAACGAATAAGCGCCTCAAAATAGTCGATAGCACAATCTTCAACATGCACTATCGGTTGGAATGACAGATAAAAGCTTTGCGCAGAGATAGCGAGTCGTAACTCTTCTAAGAGGTAGTGATAACGTCGCATTTTCGACCCCATTTCGGGGGAATAAACTTTAAAAATTCCACGACCATCCGTTTTTGCTCTATACATGGCAACATCAGCCATCTGCAGTAATGAGTTTGGTGTTGCTGCACTATCTGGGTATACCGCGATGCCGATACTTGCTCCAATTTTGACAAGCTTATTGCCAAGCAAGAAATCACGCTCTATATCACTAAGAATGGACTGCGCGATTTCTGTGCACAAACTTGGATTGCTTAATTTGGGAATAAATAGCGAAAATTCATCGCCGCCGAGTCTTGAGAGGTTTTGTTCAAGGCCATGAATAGGGTGGCAATCTTCTAAACCATATTGGCGAACCACTTTTGAGAGCCGAGCAGCAACTTGGATCAGAATTTCGTCGCCAAAACTGTGGCCAAAGGAATCGTTGACCTGCTTAAAGCCGTCCAAATCAATAAATAGCAGGCCACATTTTTGTTGCGCCAACTCAGCTTGCTTTAACTTTGCCTCAATATGGTCAATATATGCATGTCTATCTATAAGCTTTGTGAGCTTGTCTTGAAAAATTTGAGACTCTGAATGGCGTTTTACGCGTGCAAGATGGCTAGACAAGTCGTGGATCGCATGGCTGAGTTTGGCAAGAGAGGACTTATGGTGCAGTGGCGCACTATCAACCTCTAAACGCATCAATATTCCTCCAACGTCCTTATTCACCTCGCTTATATCTTCATCTTGATTACGGTAGCGGCGCTCTGATTTAAAAAGATACGCAACAATCGCGAGTAAAGTTGCAATTGAAATGAGAGTGATTGGAGAAGTAAATACGGCATACCAAACTGTACTTACATCCAGATATTTGGGTATTCCGAGAGTTGATTCTACTGCAACATAAGTGTGGTTTCCGCTTGCTGCAAAGCTCAAACCGTGCAGAAGTGGGGAATACCAAGGTGATATCATTGATACTGTAAGGTGCTCATTTATCGGGGTTGTAGCGATCAGCTCAAGCACGTGGGCCTTAAAAGACAGATGCAGCAATATGACAACAAATATTGTGCCCAGAAGTAGGGTACTTGTTAGTCTTATCGCGTTTGGCATGAATAGGCTTTCCTTAGTAATTCAGACTCTTGCATATTACGGAGTAATTATATGCAGATGCGATCTTCATCGCAAAAAATGTAATCTGAAATTATAGTTGCTAACCTAGTTTTTTACACACTTTAGCATTCAGTTGCAAACTTCATCGTGTGAAAGTACCAAATATTTCACTTTGCAGACTGCTTTATATGAGCGGGATCAATTATTAGTTAAATTCACTTTACATGATAACCATTCTTAACTAGCTTTCTTGTTGACTCTTAATGTGATTGGCTCAGTGATTGCAAGGAACTCATAGCAAACTGAAATCACTGCTTATCTGATTTAGATTGCGCCAAAGCGGTGCAAAATTGCACCAAATTTGTACTGTCATACAAACTCAATATTTGTTTGCTGTACTTAGGGTTGTTGATTTTTAAAGCGAACGGTGAGTTGTCATCTAGTTTCACTTAAATTTCAATATGCTCGACATAAATCGTACACAGTTACCAGTCGTTTGCAGTATTAGCGTACGTCGCTGTGAAATAAGGACTCACAAAAGGTAAACGGGGGTTATATGCTCACTAAACGGTTTTTCAAAACAAAAGACGAAGCAGAAATTACATTTTCATTTTCACACCCAGAAGCGAAAACGGTGGAACTTGCTGGTGATTTTAATGATTGGCAACCCGAGCCGATGAAATTCATCAAAAAAGACAGTGCGTTCAAGCTCAAACACCGTTTACCAACCGACAAAGATTACCACTTCAGATATTTGATTGATGGTGAAGTCTGGGACAATGATCATCAAGCAGATGATTATGTGCCCAACGGCTTTGGAGAAGACAACAGTGTTGTGTCCACAGCGAGAGCGTAACATTATAAATGGACAACATTGCTCAGCTTCTTTATCTCTATGGTATTGGTTATGAGTACCATAAATACACGGGTGATCATGTGGTATTTGATCACCAAACTCGTCTACAGGCATTGCAGGAGTGCGGTGTTGATGTCAGCAATCTAGATGAAATAAATACACTCAATTTTGAGTTGGATATTGCTAAGTGGTTAACGCCAGTTGAAGCCATTACTTTGGTTTGCAAAGAGATGCCAACTATTACGATAAGAGTGGATGCTGGCCTGCAAATTAACGAATTAACTGTGTCGATCCCCGCATTGGGTTATTGCTGTGTTTGCGATCCAAACAAGCAAGTAGCGATTGGGGATTACCGCTATCAAGATACACGTTATGTTCAACTTGAAGTGCCAATAAACGCGATTGAAGTCGGTTATCATAGCGCTGAGGTAATGTTAAATGGTGCGCGGTTTGGGACAGAACTTTGGGTGACGCCTAGAGAGTGTTATGACCCGATTGAACAACATAAAAAGCTCCTTGGATTGTCTATTCAGCTATATTCGTTAAAGCCTGCTGGCAGCAAGCTAAGTGCGGATTTTTATGAGCTAAAGCAATTAGTTGAGGCTAGCGCAGCTGAAGGGGTTGACTACATTTTGTTAAACCCACTGCATTTGTTGTTTGTTGAAGAACCAGAAAAAGCGAGCCCGTACAGCCCAAATGACCGCCGCCTACTGCACCCTTTTTACATTTCTATCGAGCTTTTGTGTGAACAATTTGGCTTAGATGTGAGTGTGTTCGCCGACTATCTAGACGTCTCAAAGAGTAACTTGAACGCGACATATCTTGATATGACTCACTGTATGGAAAGTAAGCTTAACGCGTTACGTTTTGCGTGGCAGTTATTGTGTGAACAAACTGGAGCGTGGCGTGCAGACTTTACTCGATTTTGCCAGGTTAAGCAGCAAGAGCTTAAGGCATTTGAGGACGATGACTTCGCTAAATTTTTACAATGGCTTGCGTTTGAACAATTAACGCAATGCCAGTCTTCGGCACTGAATGCCGGTATGGCTGTAGGTTTAATCAATGATTTAGCCGTTGGTTGTGCTGACGGCTCAAGTGAATACAACAGCAATAAAAGTTTGTATGCCGCACATGCTCGCGTGGGCGCGCCTCCAGACCCTTGGGCAGAGCTCGGTCAAAACTGGGGATTACCAGCGTTAAATCCCGTTAAGTTAAAAGCGCAGCGCTTTGCATTTTTTAAACAGCTGATCCAAGCGAACATCACCGGTGTTGGGGCATTAAGAATTGACCATGTGATGGGCCTAAGAAGGTTGTGGTGGTGCTTTTATCAAGATCAGCAGCAAACAGGTTGCTATGTATATTATCCATTTGAGTACCTTTTAGCGATCCTCAAAATTGAGTCTGTCAAACATCAAGTAATGATCATTGGTGAAGACTTAGGGGTTGTTCCAATCGAAATCAAAGAAGCAATGTCTGAGTCTCATATATACAGCAATATTCTTTTTTACTTCGAGAAGGATTATCACGGTCAGTTTTTAGCACCTACGCACTATAAGCACAATGCGTTACTCATGGTTGCTAACCATGACGTCCCGCCATTTTTTGGCTGGTGGAGCCATGATGACCTTAGGTTGAAGCGTGAATATCAGTTATTGAGCGAACCCCAACTAACAAAATCGGATGAAGAGCGAACATCCGAGCGAGAGAAGCTTTGTCATTGGCTTAGTCGCTATGGTGAGGTGAGTGTCAGCCTTGCGAGCGAAGCCCGTGATGTGTATCAGTCGCTTATCAATGTGCTCGCCAAGTCGCCTGCAAAAATGCTGACAATTCAGTTTGATGACCTCGACGAACAGAAGTTACCAGTGAATATTCCTGGTACTGACCAAGAGTACCCAAACTGGAGAAGGCGACTTAATCAGACATCAGCGGAAATTATTGCAAGTTCTCGGCCGCTGATCCGAGATGCGGTAACCAGCAGGAAAGAATAGATGAATACAAGAGCAAAAATAGAAGACGCCCAAGTAGATGACTACATCAGTCAACTAGCTGCTTTGGAAGCCGGTAAGTGTCGCGACCCATTTGCCTTCTTAGGGTTACACCAGCTAGATGCGAAGCGCTCAGTCGTGCGCTGTTTTATTCCAGGTGCGACAGAAGTTAAGGTGCTTACCAGCGATAGCAGCTATGCGCTTGAACGGTTTCGCAAAAGTGCGCTATTCACATTAGATTTTAAAGCGGATGACATCAGCAAAGGTTACCTGCTTGAAGTGCACTACCCAGAGCAAACCGTCACTGCGAGGGATGTATATAGTTTTGAAAGTTGCTTGGCTGATGATGCCTTGTACTTATTCAATGAAGGAACACAAGCCCAAGCTTATGTGCATTTAGGAGCACATCAAGTAGAAATAGAGGGTGTAATTGGGTTTCGCTTTGGTGTTTGGGCGCCAAATGCGTTGTCTGTTTCTGTGATAGGTGAGTTTAACCATTGGCAGGCCGTGCAGCATCCAATGCGATTACACCCAGCCAGTGGTGTATGGGAGCTTTTTATTCCGGCACTGGAGGTAGACTGCTGCTATAAATTTGCAATTACTACATTTGAGGGTGAGCGCATAGAAAAGGCCGACCCCTTTGCATTTAAAATGGAACAAGCACCGGGCACGGCGAGTATAACTCAGGCTCGACCAGCCGCTTTCACATTGAGCCAAGCAGATCATGATAAAAAGGCGCTGCGTAATAAAATCAATGCACCCATTAGTATTTATGAGGTGCATTTGGGCTCTTGGAAACGCCGAGAGGAAGAAGGTAATCGCTATCTTACGTATCGAGAGTTAGCGGACGACCTTATCCCCTATGTAAAGGCACTGGGGTTTACTCATTTGCAACTGATGCCTATCAGTGAATATCCTTTTGATGGCTCCTGGGGTTACCAACCGGTGGGGTTATTCTCGCCAACCAGTCGCTTTGGTGGCGTTGAGGATTTTGCTTACTTCGTTGAGTGCTGTCATCGTGAAGAGCTCGGATTACTTATCGACTGGGTACCGGGACATTTCCCATCAGATCCCCATGGTTTACATAAATTTGATGGCACACACCTATTCGAACATGCTGATAAGCGGCAAGGGTTTCATCCAGATTGGAACACCTATATTTTTAACTACGACCGCGCTGAAGTAAAAAGCTTTTTGTTGTCGAATGCGATGTATTGGATAAAAGAATACGCCATCGATGGCTTAAGGGTGGATGCTGTGGCATCGATGCTTTATTTGGATTACAGCCGTAAGCATGGGGAATGGGTGCCAAATCAATATGGTGGCCGTGAAAATCTAGGTGCAATAGAATGCCTCAAATCAGTCAATACCAAATGTTATGGCGTTGATGAAGGTATAATGATGGTCGCTGAAGAATCCACAGCTTGGCCCGGTGTTACCCGCAGTGTTGAACACGATGGTTTGGGTTTTGGTTATAAGTGGAATATGGGGTGGATGAATGACACGCTAAACTATATGTCCAAAGACCCAATTCATCGCAAGTACCATCACCATGAAATGACCTTTTCGATGGTGTATGCCTATTCTGAAAATTACATCTTGCCATTAAGTCACGATGAAGTGGTACATGGCAAAGGTGCGCTACTGAGCAAAATGCCAGGAGACGATTGGCAGCAATTCGCTAATTTACGTGCTTACTATGGCTTTATGTTTGCCCACCCAGGTAAAAAGTTGCTGTTCATGGGCGCTGAACTTGCCCCCCGAGAGGAGTGGGATCATAACCAACAACTCAACTGGAAATTGCTTGAAAGTGAAGCGCACCAAGGCGTGTATGAGTGTGTCAAAGCGCTCAATACGACCTATAAATCAACGCCGCAATTATTCGAGTGCGATAACAAATCAACAGGATTTAATTGGATTGATGGTGGGAATGCGGAGCAAAGCATATATAGTTTTGTACGCTATGGACGAGATGGTGTTACACCGCTGGTGGTGATAGCAAACTTTACGCCACAAACCCATTTTCAATTCCGCTTAGGCGTGCCGTCAGCGGGTGTGTATCAAGTTGTCTTAAACACGGATGACAAAGCATTTTGGGGGAGCGGCGTTGGAGTCGTTGCACATAAACAACAACTCATTGAATCGAAAAGCATAGCAAGCCATGGCCTTGAGCAAAGTATCGATATAACCGTTCCGCCTTTGGCAACCGTGTATTTGCAACTGATCTCTGGTGGCACATGCTAACCAGTTATCGCGGCGATCATCAATTATTGGGTGCAACGGCCAGTGATAAAGGCGTTAACTTTTGTGTTTATGCACCGAAAGCAAAACGCGTAACCCTGTGTCTGTTCGACAAAAGCGGCCATAGCGAAGTGAATCGGATAGGGATGTTTCGGCATGAGGGCGGAAATTGGTCATTGTTTATCGAGGGAGCACAAGTCGGAGACTTATATGGCTATCGTGTAGACGGAGAGTATAGTGCGGAAAAAGGGCTGCTTTTCAATGCTAATAAGTTACTCTTAGACCCATATTGTCGCGACTTTTTCGGTGAGTTTACTTGGAGTGAACGGCATTTTTGCCATTTGCCAGTAGGCCATTTAAACCCATCTGATAACGCCTGTGATATGCCAAAGAGTAAAGTGACGGCGATTGAGAAGTATCAAGGGAAGCGACCGAAGACTCCGTGGAGTAAAACGGTGATCTATGAATGTCATGTTAAAGGGGCAACTGTTAGGCACCCAGATATTCCAACTAAACACCAAGGAAAATATTTAGGGATTGCTGAACAAACCTTTATCGATCACCTCAAGCATATTGGTGTTACTGCGATTGAGCTGCTACCTGTGCATGCGTTTATCAACGAGCAATTTCTTACGACCAAAGGACTAAAAAATTATTGGGGATATAACAGCCTCAACTTTTTTACGCCACACAAAAGTTATCTCGTTAACGACGACATCAACGAATTTAAGGTAATGGTAGAGCGACTCCATCAAGCCGGCATTGAGGTTATTTTGGATGTGGTGTTTAACCATACTGCGGAAGGTGGTTTGGATGGCCCGACAATTAGCTTTAAAGGGTTTGATAACCTGACTTATTACAGTACCTTGCCGAGTAAGCCCAATGTCTACATTAATGACACGGGCTGTGGAAACACAATGAATATCTCGAATCCAGTGGTATTAAGACTTGTCTTGGACAGCTTGCGCTATTGGGTGGAATACATGGGGG
This sequence comes from Pseudoalteromonas sp. XMcav11-Q, assembly GCF_040104525.1. Classification (NCBI taxonomy): domain Bacteria; kingdom Pseudomonadati; phylum Pseudomonadota; class Gammaproteobacteria; order Alteromonadales; family Pseudoalteromonadaceae; genus Pseudoalteromonas; species Pseudoalteromonas sp. XMcav11-Q. The sequence continues at coordinate 285,517 of NZ_JBECOX010000004.1, read as the reverse complement.
TGGACGGTTTTCGCTTTGATTTGGCGACGATCCTTGCTCGTCAAGCCTCGGGATTTTCAAATCAACATGCATTTTTGCAAGCGATCCATCAAGACCCAGTGCTTAGCAAAGTAAAACTGATTGCCGAGCCTTGGGATATTGGTCCTGGTGGGTATCAACTTGGACAATTTCCTTCTCCGTGGCGTGAGTGGAATGATAAATATCGAGATACCGTTAGGCGCTTCTGGCGTGGTGATGAGGGAGTATTGCCAGAGCTTGCGATGCGTATTCATGGTTCCAGTGATCTGTTTGAACATAACTTACGGGGTCCTTTGAACTCCATAAATTTTCTTACCAGTCATGACGGCTTCTCATTGTTTGATTGGACGGCTTACGAGCATAAACACAATGAAGCAAACGGTGAGGCAAATAGAGACGGCCACAGTGAAAACTTTTCATTTAATTGTGGGGTAGAAGGATTCAGTGCCGATCCTCAAATCAATGAATTGCGTCTCAGTATGCAGAAAAATGCATTACTCACTTTGTTTTTATCCAAAGGGATCCCGATGATTTGTGCGGGAACCGAAATGGCACATACGCAAAGTGGCAACAATAATGCTTACTGCCAAGACAACTGCACTAGCTGGCTGGCATGGAAAAACCACCAGCAACACCATACTTTAACTTTTTTTATCCAAGATTTACTTGCGCTTCGTAAGCAATTTGCCGCGTTTTCTCACTCATTTTATGTCCATGACAGTGACAGTCGTTTTGCGGTGAATTGGTTTAATGAACAAGCAAAGCCGTTATCGCCTGAACAATGGCGAGAGCCGAGCCGCAAATGGTTGAGTTACACCATCACCGATCAGCAGTTAGGGCAAAGCTTATTGATAATATTGAACGCCAGTGAAAGTGCATTGCAAATAAAGCTGCCATTTAGTGCATTTTCATCTCATTGGCAGCAAGCAATCACCACCGCGGTTGAGCCGCAAAGACCAGAGTTAGATTCTTATTTACAGGTTCCAGCTAAGTCAGCATGGATATTTACATCAATCAAAGGGGATGAAAAGCATGGCTAATAAAAGTGCGCCAGTATGCGTGGTAAAACATTGGCAAGATGCACCAAAGATAGATGAAAACACCTTGAGTGATGATTTGACTCGTCACTTTTACTACACCTTAGGTCGAGACAAAGTAGGAGAGTCGCGACTGTATTTGTACCATGCATTAGCCTTGACCATTCGTGACCGATTAGTCGCCCGTTGCCGAGCAACCAAAGAGCACATAAAGAGTAAAAAGACGCGTAAAGCAGCTTATCTCTCGCTGGAATTTTTAATGGGTAGAGCACTGTCTAATGCGGTGTTAAATCTAGACTTAGAAGAACAAGTTCAAGCGGCATTACAAGAATACTGTACTGAGCTTGAAGAGGTCGCGCAGGCTGAACATGATGCAGGTCTTGGTAATGGTGGTTTAGGCCGCCTTGCAGCTTGTTTTTTGGATAGTTGTGCTTCATTAGCCCTTCCTGTTGTTGGTTACGGTTTACGTTACGAATTTGGGATGTTTAACCAAACCTGTGAACAGGGTCACCAAGTAGAGCAGCCTGATAACTGGCTCCGTGAAGGCCATCCATGGGAGCTTGCCGCACCAGAACAAGCCCGCAGAGTTAAGTTTTTTGGTCATGTTGAAGTACATACCGACAAAAATGGTAGGCAGCATCATGAATGGCTTGATACGCAAGATATTCTCGCCGTGCCTTACGACGTTCCTGTTCCTGGATATCGTAATGAGGTGGTAAATACATTAAGGCTATGGAAATCAGAGGCGACCGATGAGTTTGACCTCAACGAATTTAATGCCGGTAGTTATTCAGAAGCAGTGGCGAAGAAGAATCTCGCTGAGCAGATAACGATGGTCCTGTATCCCAATGATGCCAGTGAAAATGGCAAAGAACTGAGATTAAGGCAGCAGTACTTTTTATCCAGCGCGAGCTTGCAAGACGTGATTGCAACTTGGGTTGAGCAATATGGCGATGATTTCAGTGATTTTGCGGATTATCACGTATTCCAACTCAATGATACCCATCCCAGTATTGCCGTAGCTGAGCTAATGCGTATTTTATTAGACGATTACGAGCTGGAATGGGATGCCGCGTGGAAGATAACGACATCAACCATGGCATATACCAATCATACTTTATTGCCTGAAGCATTAGAGCGCTGGTCTGTGAGTTTATTTGAGCGCTTGTTACCAAGGTTGCTAGAAATTATCTATGAGATCAATGCCCGCTTTTTGTCGGAAGTTGCACTTAAATGGCCCGGTGATATCGAAAAGCAGCGCGCGCTGTCACTCATTGAGGAGTCTAGCCATCCTCAAATTCGCATGGCGTATCTTGCGATTGTAGGTAGTTATTCTGTCAATGGTGTTGCTGCACTTCATACCGAGTTATTAAAAGCTGGCTTGTTTAACGATTTCTATCAACTGTGCCCAGAGAAGTTTAATAATAAAACCAACGGTGTGACGCCAAGGCGCTGGTTATCGCATTGTAATCCAGAACTGGCACGATTGATTAGCGATAAAATTGGCGACGGGTGGCAAGCTGATTTTTCTAAAATTAGTGAACTACGTCGTTTTTACGATAACCACGCCTTCCAAAAGCAATGGTTAACAGTCAAACAAAACAACAAACAACGTCTTGCTGAGCTAATTGCTCATGAATGTCAGGTAGAGTTTGACCCAACTATGATGTTTGATGTTCAGGTCAAACGTATTCATGAATACAAGCGTCAGTTGCTTAACGTATTGCACGTTATCCATCTTTACGATCGGATCTGTCGTGGCGATGTGGCAGAGCTTGTTCCTCGTTGCGTACTGTTTGGAGGTAAGGCTGCACCCGGTTATTACATGGCGAAGAAGATCATTAAATTAATAAATAATGTTGCCAATGTTATCAACAATGACCCCGCGGCGAGGCCCTATCTTCGAGTGGCTTTCATGCCCAATTACAATGTCTCAAAAATGGAAGTGATTTGTCCTGCAACAGACTTATCAGAGCAAATTTCAACCGCTGGAAAAGAAGCGTCTGGCACAGGCAACATGAAGTTTATGATGAATGGCGCGATCACCATAGGTACTTTAGATGGTGCAAATATTGAAATACGAGAATGCGTTGGTGCAGACAACTTTTACTTATTTGGTGTAACTGCTGAACAAGCACAGCAAGTGCGCCAAAATTATCAGCCCCTTAAGATAATAGAAAGCAACAATGACCTTAAACGTGTTATGGCTTTGCTCGAAAGTGGTCACTTTAACCTATTTGAGCCTAATATCTTTGATGACGTAATCAACTCAATTAAGAGTAGTACCGATCCTTGGTTAGTGGCACAAGATTTTCCTTCCTATGTTGAGAGCCAGGAGCATGCGGCTCAAGCATATAAAGACAAGGAACATTGGCTGCGCATGAGTATTCTCAATACCGCAGCAAGTGGAAAATTTTCTAGCGATAGAACAATTCAAGATTACAGCGATGATATTTGGCGCTTGAGCCCAATGCAGTAGTCACCGCAAAAAAGTTATGGAGAGAAGAAATAATGCCTAATTATGCGAATCGTTATATTAGTACCCTCACTCGAGAAACATATGCTTTAATACTTGCGGGTGGAAGAGGTTCGCGCCTTCACGAGCTCACCAATTGGCGAGCGAAACCCGCTGTTTATTTTGGCGGCAAACATCGAATTATCGATTTCCCACTGTCTAACTGCATTAACTCAGGGATCCGACGGGTTGGTATTGCCACGCAGTATAAGTCGCACTCCCTTATTCGCCATGTTAATCGCGCATGGGGACACTTTAAAAAGGAACTTGGAGAATCTGTAGAAATATTGCCAGCATCACAGCGATATGGTGATGAGTGGTACTGCGGCACAGCAGATGCAGTTTTCCAGAATATGGATATTATTCGTCATGAGCTTCCCAAATACGTTATGATCTTATCGGGTGATCATGTTTACAGAATGGATTACGGTGGCTTACTTGCAAAGCACGTTGAGACAGGTGCAGATATGACCGTATGTTGTATTGAAGTGCCTTGTGAAGAAGCAGCGAAAACGTTTGGTGTAATGACCGTGGATGAAAGCAACCGTGTGCGTCGCTTTGATGAAAAGCCGGTAGATCCGACGTCAATCCCTGGAAAGCCAGGTGTATGTTTGGCGTCTATGGGGAACTATGTGTTTAACACTGAGTTTTTATTCGAGCAGTTAAAAAAGGATGCGGAACGAGAAGGATCTGGTCGTGACTTTGGTCATGATATTATCCCATCCATCATAGAAGAGCATAATGTATATGCGTATCCATTTTGCGACCCATCACATGAAGGGCAGCCGTATTGGCGAGATGTAGGGACGCTTGATTCATTCTGGGAAGCAAATATGGAGCTGGTTTCTCCTGAACCACAACTTGATCTCTATGATCCTCATTGGCCAATTTGGACTTATCAGGAACAGCTACCACCAGCTAAATTTATATTTGATGATGATGATAGACGCGGTATGGCCGTAGACTCGACGGTTTCTGGTGGCTGTATTATTTCTGGTTCTAAAGTTAAGCGTTCATTGCTGTTTTCCAATGTGCATGTTCACTCGTATTGTGAAATTGAAGGAGCCGTTGTGTTGCCTGGTGCCAAAATCGGGCGTAACTGCAAAATCAAAAACGCAATCATTGACCGCAGTTGTCAAATACCAGAGGGGATGACAATTGGTTACGATACTGACCTAGACAAAGAGAATGGCTTTAGAGTGTCGAATAAGGGGATCGTATTGGTGACCCGAGATATGCTCGCAGAGCTTGCGGAAAAAAATAATAAATGATCCATGTAGAGGTACTATGCATGTAATTTTAGTGGCAGCCGAAAACGATCGGTTGCCAAATTGTAAGGTGGGGGGCGTCGCAGATGTAATACGCGACGTACCTTATGCATTGGCGCAGCTTGGCATTAAAGTATCGGTAGTCACACCCGATTATGGCCAAGCTGCTTTAAATCGAAACTTAGTCGCTGATATTGCCGTCCCTTTTCGTCAACACCTAGAAACGGCGACTCTTTGGTCTGTTGAAGAAAGTGACAATGTCACTCAGTATGTCATTTCACACTCATTGTTTAGTGAGCATCACGGCGCTATTTACTGTAATGATCCTCACCAGCCCTTTGCGACAGATGCAAATCGATTTGCGTTTTTTAGTGCGGCAGTTGCTGAACTTATTGAACATGAGTTGATAGCTGAGATAGATGTTGTACACCTACATGACTGGCACGCTGCTGTCGTTGCTGTACTTCGTCAGTTTAGTCCAAGATTCAAACGCTTAAAGGCGCTAAGGACAGTCTATACTGTGCATAACCTTGCGCTTCAAGGGATCCGGCCTTTTAATCATGACTTTTCTAGCCTTGAGTCTTGGTTTCCGACACTCACCTATGATGGGCTCAGTATTTGCGATCCTAAATATCCTCACTGCTTTAATCCGATGCGAGCGGCTATTAATCTTTCAGACAAAGTGCATGTTGTTTCTCCTAACTATGCCAAAGAAGTGATGATCCCGAGTCATCCTGAGCTTGGTTTTTTTGGTGGCGAAGGGTTAGAAAGTGACATGCAGCATGCGTCTCATGAAGGACGGTTAGCAGGTATTTTAAACGGTTGTGTGTATGATGAGTCAGGTGACGAAGAGAATCTAATTTTTGCTGACTATTTGGCGCTTGCTGAGCAGCATGTGTTTCAATGGATGGCAAAATCAAGCCAAGTATTGTCTCGGTTTTACATTGCTCATCAGCGCATACTCGCTTGGCGTGACGAAGCCTTTAGCGGCAAGCTAATTACAAGTGTTGGTCGTCTCACCGATCAAAAAGCACTTATTTTAAGACAGCCTACCCAATCAGGCATTGTGCTCGATGACATTGCAAAAATAGCCAAGCACCAAGGAGCACGTATTGTGATTGTAGGCTCTGGTGACCCAAGTCTTGAGCAGCTATTTACCGAAGTAATGGCACGCCATAACAATGTCTTGTTTTTAAATGGTTATGGTAAAGCACTCGGCGAGCAACTGTACCCATTAGGTGATTTGTTTTTAATGCCAAGCTCCTTTGAGCCTTGTGGTATCAGCCAAATGCTTGCGATGCGCGCTGGACAACCTTGTATCGTACATAAAGTGGGTGGACTATATGATACGGTAAAACACAATGAAACAGGCTATTGCTTTGAAGGGGAAACACTCGCAGAGCAAGGTAATCAGTTTATTGCGATTTTTGAATTAGCACTTGCTGATCTGATAGGAGATTGCGAAAAATATCAACAACTCAGGCTGCAAGCTCGTATGCAGCGCTTTGACTGGTCTGATGTTGCACAAAAATACTGCGAACAATTATATAGATAGAAAAAACGTAGATAAAAAAATTTTCGCATCTGTGTTAAGTATTTAGCAATTGGCTCAGTTGCTAAACAAAAAACTAGGTCAAAGGTATCAAAAGATAGCTTTGGCCTTTCTTTTTTGTCATTTTGCATTATCTTTTAAGCTATTATTTTGATTCTTAATAGCTTAGGTTGATTTTCTTTATCATCATAAAGGGTTAAAATCTAAAAATTGCTAAACCAAAAGTGCGATTGTTCACTTTAGGTACGAAGGAGTTTTTGTTTGAAGGTTTTTGTGGCCCGCCAAGCCATATTTAATCGTAAAAAACAAGTTGTTGCATACGAATTGTTGTTTCGCGATGGTGTAAAAAATAGCTTTCCAAATATTGCAGATGATGCAGCGACAGCCAAGCTGATAATGAATAATCAACTTAACCTCGGCATGCGATATCTCACTTCGGGAAAGAAAGCGCTAATTAATATTGGTCCAGACTCATTACGTCAGGAGCTGTGTGAGTTTCTCCCAGCAAGTGATGTGATCTTAGAACTATTGGAGACTATTCCGCCAACAAAACAAAATTATGAGCGGATAAGAGGCTTATTTCACAGCAACTTTAGACTCGCGTTAGACGATTTTGAATACTCAAAAGAATGGGAACCTTTCTTAAAGCTCGTAAGGTTGATTAAGTTCGACGTCATGGAAAACCCGCTGGACACTATAGTGCCAGTGATTGACATGATTAAAGAGCGAAAGAACATTAAACTACTTGCGGAAAAAGTCGAAACCGAAGAAGAATTCGAGCAAGCTAAAAAGATGGGATTTCAGTTCTTTCAAGGCTACTTCTTTGCAAAACCAAAAATGATTGAGCAAAAAGACATTACTATCAATTATGTGATAGTCATGCTCATTTATGAAGAAGCACTCAAACCGAATATGAGTATTACGCGATTAGCCGAGTTGTTTGCTCAGGACACTGCGCTTGCGTATAAACTGCTAAGGCTTATTAATTCCGGCGTATTTCCGATCAAAAGTCGTATCGAATCTTTAAAGCAAGCCCTGGTATATTTAGGAAACGAGCGTGTAAAAAAGTTTGTAAACTTAATTATGACAGCCCACGTAGCCGAGGGAAAACCGACAGAATTAACACGCCTTTCTATCGTTCGTTCACGGTTTTGTGAACTTATCGCACAGCAAATATCGCCAGGGCTTGCCAATATGAGCTTTATGACAGGGTTATTTTCTCTGCTTGATGCCATTCTTGACAGGCCAATGGAGCAGGTTGTAAACAAGCTACCTTTTCCTGAGCAACTCCATGATGCTTTGATAGGCAAACCCAACACACTATATTATATTTTAAATATCGTTAGAGCCTATGAGTCTGGAAGCTGGTGGACTCTGCAGGATGCGTGCAGTTATTTAAACTATAAAGACGAAAACCTTCCTGATTTTCATGCCGCTGCGATAAACTGGGCTGATATGTATAAAAACCGTGTGTATTGATGAATAGAATTATTGCGATGGATGCGATCCGCGGGTTCGCGCTGCTTGGCTTGCTTTCCATGAATATGGTGCATATGGCCAATTTTGAGTTGGGTTATGTACCAGCTCAAACTGCCCACTATCTTGATCCGTTCTTCGCAATGGTTAACAGTATTTTCTTTGATGGTCGATTCAGAACCTTATTTGCCATGTTATTTGGGGCGGCATTGTGCATTCAGGTAGCAAAGACAGATGATCAGAGCCTTGCAAGACATCGACTAACATGGTTAATGGTTTTCGGTGTGTTACACGGTCTGTTGGTTTGGCCTGGAGATATTTTATTTAATTATGCGTTGAGTGGATTTGTAGCGCTACGATTTATAGATGCGAGCGACAAAAAGCTAAACCGCTATGCGATTGGATTCATTTTAGTCCCTTCTATTGCTATCAGCTTATTGCTATTAATTGATCCAGAACCACAAATAAATAGAACTTCAGAAGTCTACCTCGAGTTTTTGCAGCAAATTCCAGCAAGCTACTTAGAACTACTCATCCTTAATAGCCTGTACTTTATCATTATTAGTTTGCTTATCCCGGTTATTACTTTGTGGTATACCGCCGGGTTAATGCTACTTGGTATGCGTTTATATCGAAGTGGAATGTTTGATTTAGAGCGTACTGAACCTATTCATAAAATTAATTTGTTTGCCGTTGTAGCCATTATTTTGTCATTTGTAGGCTTTGTTCTTGAGCGTAAGCTAGGCGTCGAGTTTTTTGAAGGAATAGATTGGATCCTTGCGATACCCGTTGCGTTGTTTTATGTCGTTGTAATTAAGGCGGCAATGCGAGGTGCAAAACATCAACTTTGGAGTTTACAATGTGTTGGGCGCCTAGCGCTTTCGTTTTATCTTCTCCAGTCAATTGTGTTTGTAAGCTATTTTTACTTTATAAACCCGAACGCTATCAGCACTTGGGAGCGGGTGGATTATTTCTCGGCATTTGTAATTGCGTCTATAATTCAATTAGCCCTTGCGTCTATTTATTTTAAGTTGTTTAAGCAAGGCCCATTTGAGAAGTTATTGAAGTTGCTAGTAATACGAAGAGCCCGCTATGATTAAAAAAGTACTAATTGGGGTAGTGCTATGGATGGTGTGTTTTAGTGTTGATGCTAAACAGTCTTTAAATGTCTTGTTTGTTAATCCTTCTGTGCCTGGTGAACCATTTTGGCAGCGCGTCCAAGGCATTACAGAAGCGGCAGCGGATCAATTCGATATTAGATTAGATGTGATCTATGGAGAAGGAAACCGAATTATACAGCTTGCTGAGCTTAAAAAATATTTGAGTTATCGTGCTACTCCCGATTATGTCATCCTTATTAATTATCCTGGTGGTGCCGAGGAAAGCCTAAAGCTTTTAGAAAAATATGGTATCAATCATATTACTTTAGAAGAAACGATTTCTGGCCCTGAAAGGCAAGCGATTGGTAATCCAAAAGAACACTATAAGTATTGGCTTGGGGAAGTGCATCACGATAATGACCAAGCCGGTTACGATTTGGCAAAGCAGCTATACCAACAAGCTAAAACTAACGGTCATGAGACAATTTACCCTATTGCTATCAATGGTCACTATGGCACAGAGTCAGATATTAGAAGTAACGGTGCAAAGCGCTTTTTTGATGAAGTTGGCGTGGTGGTTCAGCAAACTGTCTACGCCGGCTGGTCAAAAGAACAAGCGCTTGATAAGACTAAGAAATTGTTGCACCGCTATCCAAAAACAAACCTTATTTGGTGTGCGTCAGATTTGATGGCGATGGGAGCTATCACCGCAGCAGCATCAAGCACCTCACAAATAGTGTTTGGTGGATTTGATTGGTTGTCTGACACTTTTGAGCTTATTGAACACAATGAGATGCAAGCATCCGTTGGTGGACACTTTATGATGGGGGCTTGGGCGTTGATTTCGGTGTACGATCATTATTATGGGCACCCTTTTTGGAAGGATAACACTGAACTTGCGTTTGATTTAACTGTGATCACCAAGGAAAATCTAGCTGACTATTACTGGATAAAGTCAGCGAAAAACTGGCAATCTATCGATTACAAGACAATGAGTCTTAGAGGAAAGCCTAAAGAGCAGTATCATTTTTCTCCTGAGCTATTAAGAAAAAGTTTGCAAAAGTAGAAATGCAGTAGTGTAAAGTGGTTGAAGCGATTACAATACGGGTTTTTACTCAAAGTGGTTGTATCGTGACAGAGCAAAAGCGCCTCAATAAATACATCAGTGAAACTGGATTCTGCAGTCGTCGAGAAGCTGATGACTTAATCGCCTCAGGCCGTGTCAAAGTAAATGGAATTCTACCAGAAATGGGCACCAAAGTGTCTGATGCTGACACTATCATCATTGATGGTAAGCCTTTGAAAGCAAAGCCAAAGGCTGTATTTATTGCTTATAATAAACCTGTTGGTGTAACTTGTACCACCGAGCGAAAAATCAGAAGCAATATTGTCAGTGCAATCAACTATCCTGAGCGTATTTTCCCTATTGGTCGCTTAGACCGTCCATCCGAAGGATTAATTTTCTTGACCAACCAAGGCGATATGGTCAATAAAATCCTTCGCGCCGGCAATAACCATGAAAAAGAATATGAGGTTGTGGTCGATAGGCCCATTGATGAGCGCTTTGTAAAACGTATGTCCTCAGGTGTTCCAATCCTTGGCACTGTCACAAAGCCTTGTAAAGTTCGTAAAACCGGGGCTAAGTCATTTACCATTGTATTGACCCAAGGCTTAAATCGTCAAATTCGCAGAATGTGTGAATATCTAGGATTTGAAGTAACACACCTTAAACGTATTCGGATAATGAATATCGATCTAACTGGCCTTAGCTCTGGTAAGTGGCGTCACCTTAGCGAAGACGAAATGCGAGCGATTAATCACGCCACAGAGTCATCGAGTAAAACGCAAGAGGCATCAGCGGGTGCTGGTGCGGGAAAACAGCATGATAAGCCTAGAAGTGAAGTTAGTGAGGTTGGTCGTCCAAAGCAAGATAGGCGAGCGCATAACAGCAAAGATCGAACAACTGAACTCGACAACCAAAATAGCGTTAAGCCTAAGCCAAAAACGCGAAATGGTGAACAAAATCACAGTCACAACAAACGTAAGTCAAGCCCAAAGCCCAATGCTAAGCCTGCAAAAAGGGTCAAAGGTACTTTGTCCTTAAATAAGAATAAGTGACCTGAAGTTCGGAAATTAAGCAAAGAGTAGGGCAATGTAAAGCCCCTTGACAGCTTAATTAGAATGGGCAAAACGAAATAAATAAGGGCTATAGAAATAGCCCTTATTACATTTACTCAAACTGTTACTTTTCATCATCAGGTAGAGTAACGTTCAATTCTAATACTGCTAAGTCATCCTCGTTTTGTTCAAACTGGACGTTGACAGCATCCGAATCTACTTTCACATATTTACGAATAACATCGAGGATATCTTGCTTAAGTTGTGGTAAGTAGTCAGGTGTACCACGCTTTGAGCGTTCGTGCGCAACGATGATTTGCAGTCGCTCTTTCGCTAATGATGCGCTATTTTTTTTCTCAGAACGAAAATAATCTAGTAATGACACCTTACCCTCCAAAGATCCGTTTGAAGATACCTTTCTTCTCAACTTGTAAGAAGCGGAAATCAACGACTTCACCTAATAAGCGGTTAATTGCATCGCTGTATGCTTGGCCTGCATCAGACTCTTGGTCTAAGATAACCGGTTGACCTGAGTTCGACGCATTAAGTACTGCTTTTGATTCAGGTATTACACCTAGTAAGTCAATCGCTAGAATTTCTTTTACATCGTCTACCGACAACATTTCACCGCTATCTACCCGCTCTGGGTTATAACGTGTAAGCAATAGGTGTTCTTTAACCGGCTCTAGGCCCATTTCAGCGCGCTTCGACTTGCTTTGTAGAATACCTAAAATACGGTCTGAGTCACGAACGGATGAAACTTCAGGGTTAGTTGCTACCACGGCTTCATCAGCGAAGTACAATGCCATCATTGCGCCTGCCTCAATACCTGCAGGGGAATCACAAATGATGAAATCAAATTCTTCTTTCATCTCATTTAACACGCGCTCAACCCCTTCTCGAGTGAGGGCGTCTTTATCACGAGTCTGAGAAGCTGGAAGAATATAAAGTTTTTCAACGCGCTTATCTTTAATCAATGCTTGATTTAAATTTGCTTCACCGTTGATAACGTTGACAAAATCATAAACAACGCGACGCTCGCATCCCATGATTAAGTCGAGGTTTCTAAGACCAATATCAAAATCGACAATGGCTGTTTTATAACCCTTTAGCGCTAAGCCAGTACCAATTGCTGCACTTGACGTTGTCTTACCAACACCGCCTTTACCTGAAGTTACGACAATAATTTTTGCCATCTGATTTATCCTTTGACCAAAGCTGTAATTTTTAATGATTCGTCTTGTTGTGTTATTTGAGCAGCTTGACCCCAGTGTTCACCTTGCAGCGAATCACTGATCCAATAACTCCCGTTTATAGACACCAGCTCAGCTTCTAAGCGCTGACAGAATATACTCGTGTCTTCTTGGCCTTGCGCACCTGCGATTGCACGACCACGTAAAGTACCGTAAATGTGCACGTTACCATCGGCGATAACTTCTGCACCATGACTTACAGCACCTAGCACGATCAGATCACGGTCTTTAGCATAAATTTGCTGACCACTACGTACCGTTCCGTTCACAATTTGAGCAGGAAGATAAACTTGTTTTTCTACTACTTCTGCTGCTTGAGATTGTGATGGGGTACTCGGTTGCACATCCCTTGAATAGTTTAGTACAGAAAACCCGGCTTCTTTGGCTAAGTCGTGCTGACTTTGAGTACCGCTACACACACCCACTGGATTGAGCTGTAAATCGACCAGTGTTTGCTTTAACTCTTTGAATTCTACAGTTTGCTCCTGAACATCAGCTAAATTAACGACAATTGGTGCACCTTGAAAAAATTTAGGCGCTTGCGAAATTTTGCTATCAAGATCTTGCCTTAACTTGGTCAGATCTAAAGAAAACAACTGCAGCACAGAGAGTGTAAATAGATTTCCTTTTAGTTCGAATGTTTGATTTGCCATATGTACTCAAATTTCTGTTACAACCGCCGCTAAAGCCTTATCTAGCTGACTTTAGCGCGTAGTAAAACTTTCCACAACTTACTAATAGCATGGTATAGTGACCGCCCATGATTAGCAAGAATTTATAGGCTTATAATGCTCACTGCCATATACAAAAGTCCAAAAAAAGCGGATACCTATCTTTTTGTAACTAAAAGAGATGATTTTTCCAATGTCCCTGCACCGTTAATGGAAACTTTCGGCACTCCTACCTATGTCATGATTATTGACCTTGCGAGAAGAACAAAATTGGGAATTGCTGATCTTGAAACGGTTAAGCAAAAATTAACTGACGATGGGTTTTACTTGCAACTTCCACCGCATACAGAAAGCTTGCTTGATGAATTTAGAAAGCAAAACGGAGTAACAGATTCGTGATAAAAAAAATTTCCCTACTAGTAGCCTCAGTTTGCTTGTCCACATCAGTCTTTGCTAATACTCAAGCGAAGTTTGATGAATACCTCAAAAACTTAAAACAAGAAGCGATTGACAAGGGCTATACACAACAATTAGTTGATGAGGCTTTTGCAACAGCAGTATTTAAGGAAAAGGTGATTAAGGCTGATAAATCCCAGCCAGAAATTGTCGAAACACTAGAAACTTATTTACCCAAGCGCGTCCCTGAATGGAAAATCCAACAGGCTCGCAAACTCTACAAAGAACACCAAGAATCTTTAGAAAAAATAGCAAAAGAATATGGCGTACAGGCACGGTTTATTGTTGCCCTGTGGGGCCTTGAAAGCAACTTTGGTCGTATTCAAGGCGGCTATCCAGTCATTAGTGCGTTGGTGACGCTTGCTTTTGATGGTCGTCGAGAAGCTTTGTATAAAAGACAGTTGTGGGCTGCGCTGGATATTTTAAGAGATGGTCACATCGGTCTGGATGATTTCAAAGGATCGTGGGCAGGAGCAATGGGTCAAACTCAGTTTATGCCAACTTCATTTACGTCTTATGCTGTCGATTATAATAAAGATGGTCGTAAGGACATTTGGACGACACAAGAAGATGCTTTTGCGTCAATAGCCAATTACCTGAAAAGTGTGGGCTGGAACGACGATCTCACTTGGGGTCGCCAAGTTAAGCTACCTGAAGGTTTTGACAATAGCTACATTTTAAAGCGTGGTACTAAAACGCACAGCGAATGGTTAAAGGAGTGGAGTAAATCAGAGCGTTCATTGCAGGAGTGGCAAGCGCTTGGTCTTCGTAGGATGGATGGCACTGACTTGCCAAAAGTGAATATCACAGCCGCTTTAGTGATGCCAGATGACGCCAATGGCCGGATGTACTTGGCTTATGACAATTACAAGGCTTTAATGAATTGGAATAGATCTTATTACTTTGCCTCAAGCGTTGGATATTTATCTGACAGAATAGGTTACCCAAAGATTTAGCCACAAAGTCAGACTTAGCCCGCTCGAATAGCGGGCTTTTTTATGCCTATTTATTGGATGATAAAGCTTGCTTCGCAGGCATTAGATTTGCAGTAAACAAAAAAGACATATAGCAAAGACGAGTAGTATTCATAAAGCAATAAAAAAGGCAGCGTCCAACTCGCTGCCTTTTGGTTGGGCTAATGTATGCAAGTGTCAATAGTAGGACAAAGGTTGAACCTTGCCCCAAAAGACTCGGTACGAAAATAACGTATATGCAATTAAGGTCGGCACCACAATGACTACGCCATATAATAAGAAAGTAAGAGCCGATGCGTCAGCGACCGCTTCGAAGATGGTTAGCTTGCCTGGCACTACGAATGGGTAAAAGCTATAAACTAAGCCGAAGAAGCAAAGCACAAAGATAAATGCTGAAATCAGGAACGGTAACCAAGCACCATTATCCGGCGACTTTGGTAGTTTCTGTAACACAAGTTCTAAAATTACAAAGAGCGACAAGCAAATAATCGGGGCTGGTAATACGACTAAGGCCATCGGGAGGTCAAACCAACGCTCATAGATCCACTCATTAATCGCTGGGTTGATGATAGATACGAGCAGCACCCCAACAAAGGCTACTCTCGCAAATTTTTTGCACCAGCTAATAGCATCTTGCTGCAATTGCCCTTCACACTTCATAATTAGCCATGCAGAACCAATCAAGCCATACGCGCAGACAACGCCAATTCCACTAAAGACCGCAAATGCATGGGCAAGAGGGGTATTTTCAAAGCCTATGACATAAAGCCCCAGCATATACCCTTGCGCAAATGATGTGAGTAGCGACCCAAATTTAAATACTTTGTCCCACCGCCTTTGGCGTTTAACTCTCGCTTTTGCTCTGAAATCAAAAGCGACACCACGCATAATTAAGCCAAAGAGTAAAAACACAACAGGAATGTAGAGCGCCTGCAAGATCATACTATGGGCTTGAGGAAATGCGATAAATGCGAGGCCTACAGCTAAAACTAACCACGTTTCATTAGCATCCCAAAATGGACCGATAGAGGCTATCATAGTGTCTGCGGTTTCTTTATCGTCCAGCGGGATCATCATGCCAACGCCAAGGTCGTAACCATCTAATATTGCATAAACAAGCACTGCGAGTGCCATTAAACCTGCATAGATGAGAGATAGATATTCCGGATTAAACACGAGTCACCTCCTCAGCAAATTCCTTCATGTCGTATTCTTCCACTTCTACAGACTTGCTAGCAGTGTGGAACAAAGTGCGAATATAAGCGTACAGTAAGATTGCGTATATCGTCAGATAGCCAATGAGTGTAAATAAGACGTTTTCTGAGGCAATTGTTGTGACTGCATCTTCAACTCTTAAGATACCACTGACGATATAAGGTTGGCGGCCAATTTCTGTGACATACCAGCCTGCGAGGGTAGCCACCCAGCCTGAGAAAGTCATCGCAACAAGCGTTTTCAGTTGCCACTTCGGTAACTCGCCCTTTTTCCATAATGTAAAACGAGTGACAAACGCAACTAAGATCATCAGCATGCCCATCCCAACCATGATTCTAAAACCGAAAAAGACGGGCTTAACAGGTGGGTGTTCACCTTTAAATTCATTAAGCCCTTTAATTTCACCGTTAACGTCGTGGGTAAGAATAAAACTTGCCATGTTAGGAATACCGAGCGCAAAGTCGTTGCGTCTTTCTTCCTCATTCGGAATTGCGAATAATAGTAGTGGTGCACCTTTCTCTGTTTCCCAAACCCCTTCCATTGCTGCAATTTTTTGTGGTTGATGTTTTAGCGTATTTAGGCCATGCAAATCGCCAACGAAAGCCTGCAATGGAGTAAGCAGGGCCGCAACTGTTAACGCAACGGTTAGCGCCTTTTTGGGGGCATGTTTTTCGTCGTTTTTCAGCATCCGATACGCACTGACACCAGCTATCAAAAATGAAGCCGTCAGTGCACTAGCTAGTAGCATATGGAAGAAGCGATAACCGAATGAAGGATTGAAAATAACTTCAAACCAGTCCGTGGGATATACGATACCGTCTCTAAGTTCAAAGCCCGTCGGGGTTTGCATCCAACTATTCAAAGACAGGATCCAAAATGCGGAAAGCGTTGTACCAATGGCGACGATAAAAGTGGCTAAAGTATGTATTTTAGGTGGTACGCGCTTCATGCCAAACAACATGATCCCTAAAAATGTTGCTTCCATAAAAAATGCGGTCAATACTTCATAACCGAGCAAGGGACCTGCAATATTGCCGACTTTCTCCATAAAACCGGGCCAGTTTGTACCAAACTGAAACGACATAGTAATGCCGCTTACGACACCGAGTGCAAAGGTCAATGCAAAAATTTTGACCCAAAAGCGATAAGCTCTTAACCAAACCGGGTGTTCGGTTAGGTCATACTTGAGTTTAAAAAACGCCAGAAACCAAGCTAACGCGATGGTTATCGTGGGAAAGAGAATATGAAAACTAATATTTGCTGCGAATTGTATTCGCGACAACAACAACGTATCAAGCATGACGCACCTCGCACTTTAAGACTTACGTAATAATTTATCCTTTAAATCTATTACTTTACTCACAGAAGAACCGAGCTTCATCAACGATTGCAATTGCTCTGGTGATAGGCGTTGAAGTTCCGCTGACCACTTAGTGACGGTTTCAAGTAGGTCATGAATGGATTGCATTTGCTGCTGTGCATACACTTCTTCTGGTGAGTTGGCGCTATCTAGGATTTGGTCACGAAGTAGAGTTAGTGTTGGGTCGATTTCCCTTTTTCTTCTCTCTTCAAATACGCGGTTAGCGAGATCCCAAATAGAGCCGTTTGGAGAGTAGTATTCTTTACGGTCGCCGGGAATATGATGCACCTTAACTAGTTGCCAAGATTGCAATTCTTTTATTCCCATACTCACGTTACCGCGTGAAATTTTTAACGCATCGGCGATTTCGTTCGCTGTTAATGGTTTTTCATTAATAACCAACAAACCAACCATTTGTCCTATAGTTCTGTTGAAACCCCAACGGCTTCCCATTTCGCCGCAATGAAGTACAAAATTTTCTATTTTTGGTGATAAGTTCATTGTTCTAAACTTTCAGTAATTATTGAAACTTTAATATAAAGGTCACTTTGACTTAGATCAAGCATTAATTAAGCTCAACTACAACATAGTGAAAGTTAACCTTCCCCGAATATCTATAATTGCCATCCACTGACCGCAAATCAATATAAATTTCAAATCATTGTGATTTAATGCGGCCACAATTACACGGATTATGCTGCACAGCCTCCTACTTTTGCAGCGGTACTCACATGACACGGGAATTTATACATGTTAAGAATCCTCCTTTTCACCTTATCTATCTTTAGTTGCACTGCTTTTGCTGAGCGCGCGACAACCATATTGATCTCCATTGATGGGTTTAGATGGGATTACATTGAAAAACACGATGCAAAGAATATTGCAAATCTTGCGAAGCAGGGCGTCCGCGCGACTAAGCTATGGCCTCAATATCCGACTAAGACATTTCCGAATCACTTATCTATTGTTACGGGTTTAAAACCAATCAATCATGGCATTGTCGATAATTACTTTTGTGATAAGAAGCGTGAAGAGTGTTATAAGATGGGAATGGGTAAAGTGGATAGCTCGTGGATAAGTGGTATTCCGTTATGGAATCTTGTAAAAATGCACGGGTATAAGTCTGCCGCGTATTTCTGGCCTGAATCAGACGCTAGAATCAATGGTATGACGCCTGACTATTACTATCACTATTCAAAACAAGCTGATTACAAGAACCGTCTAAATGAAATACACAACTGGCTAAAATTACCAAAAAGCGAAAAACCATTGTTTGTCGCCAGCTACTTTTCTCTAGTGGATACCATGGGTCATGAATACGGACCAGATCATGAAAAAACGAGAGAAGCGGTACAATTTGTTGATGGCTTAATTGGAGATTTTGTCGCTGTTTTGAAAAGGGACAAAATTAAAGTGAACTTAGTACTCGTTTCTGACCACGGTATGGCAAGCGTAGAGCCAAGCAAAGCCGTGATCCTCGAAGAGCTAGATATACCTGAAGATTGGACGATAAAAAATAGCGGAACGAGGGTGTCACTTTATGCGTTAGGTGATAAAGTCCTTGAAACAGAGACGCTTATACAGCAGTTACGTAAAAAAGCGAATGGTCGTTATAAAGTATTAAATCGTGAGCGAAAACTGCAATTAAATGGCGGTGAGTCTTCTCGTATCGGTGACATTATCCTGCAAGCAAAAGCACCTATTGTCTTTATGCAAAAGGGCAAGCAAGGCTATTATGGTACGCATGGGTATGAGGTGACACCTGATATGGCCGCATTTTTTGTCGCAAGTGGCCCTGCCTTTAAATCGGGTGTAACGATAGAACAAGCTAGCAATTTAGAAGTTTACCCAACACTTACACACATTATGGGGCTTAAGCCACTTAATGAGCTTGATAGTAGGGGGGAAAACCTATTAAAGCTGGTTAGGCAGTAAAACAGGCCATTTATTGTGTTCAGAGCCGATAAATAACGAGGCTCTGAACAAAAGCAGTAAAGCGCGCTACTTTTTATTGGAAGCCTTCATTAATCGTTTTGCTAAAGCAAAGACAATATAGACAAGAACCAAGGAATTAAGGACAAGCAATGCATCTTTATCAGATACGAACATCCATATCGCCGCGAGCGCAAGGCAAGCAAGTGTAAAGTGGCCAACTAGTGGATTGGTAGTCTTTTTCTTCATTAGAACTTCGCTGTATTTATGTTCAGATTATTTTACACCTGATAGCTGAGACAATACCAATAATCCGTTCAAAAAACTAAATATTTTTGGCTATGTGGTTATAATACCGGCACACAGAATGTGCACGTTCTTATTCGTTATTGGTCTGACCAGAAGTTTGATATAGATTAACTGTTTCATTCAAACGAATAGCTAAAATGTCATGGAAGTACATTAAAGAGAATTCTTAGTGGTACAAATAAATAAAGCAAAACATTGGTTAGACCTCAAAAAGCTCATACTCATTCTTGCCACATTATGCGTATTTACTTCGTTGCTAAACGCTCTGTTCTCAAGCTACCAAGTTCAAAAGCAAGTGATGGTAAAAGATACCTTGGAGGCAAATCGCGCTTATGCAACTAAGCTCGCGGATGTTACTGATCTCTTTTTACAATCAGTTTTGATGCAATTAAAAGCGTCGAGCGAAACTATCGCCTCGGAGCTAGATAACCCAGAGTTGGTCGATAACGAACTTAAGCAAATGCTTACTCGAACTCATAGTTTTGATTCAATCGTGCTAGTCAACGCCGATGGAGAAATTGTCGGTGCTCAACCCAGTTCACTCGGTGTTGTTGGGACTACGCTTATAAATGAAGCCGAAACATCGCCACTTCGTAAACAGGCACCTTTCATTGTAGGGCCATTTATCTCTCCCGCCGGAAATTTGATGGTGAGCCCAACACACCCAATGTTTGATAGAGAAGGTAAATTTGTCGGCTTTATCGCAGCTGGGATTTATCTAAAAGGAGATAATATCTTAGGGCGGCTTCTTGCTAACCACCATCATAAGGACAAAACCTATATTTTTGTTACTGGGCCAAATGGTAAACTTATTTATCATCATGACGATCATCGAATAGGACAAGATGTCACTGAAAATGAAGTTGTTGGGTCTCTGCTTAATAAAGTTTCAGGGTCAGCACAAGTGATAAATACCCAAGGCGTTGCGATGCTTGCGGGCTATGCTCTGGTTCCCACAAGTGGTTGGGGCGTAGTAGCACAACGTCCGTTAGAAGTTACCATGTCGCACCTTTCTAATACTATGCGGCACGTACTCAAAACTACCATTCCATTTACTGTACTTTTGTTAATTTGTGTACTTGGACTCGGAACCTTAATAGCAAAGCCCCTATGGCGATTAGCTAAGTTATCAGAGCAAGTGCAAGATGGTAGAAACATAGATTTTCCACATGTATCTACATGGTATTATGAAGCCGCATGGCTTTATCAGGCAATGCACAGCAGTGTTAAGAACTTAGGAGCACAGATCCAACGCTTTGACGATGAAAGAAAGCAAGATCAGCTTACTCATTTATTCAATAGACGAGGAATGGAAAAGTGGCTGGAGACTGCCTATGAGCAGCAAACTCCGTTTAGTATTATTGCGCTCGATATCGATCACTTCAAACATGTGAATGATACTTACGGCCACGATGTTGGTGATGTAGTAATCAGAAAACTCGCCGAGCTGATGCGCACTAATGCACGTGAACAAGATCACTTATGTCGTAGCGGTGGAGAAGAGTTTTTAATGTTTTTGCCATATGTAGACATTGATAAAGCAGACATAATTGCAGAACGCTTGCGTGCATGTACCGCTGAAACTGAGTTTGGTGAAGCTGGGCATATTACGATTTCACTTGGTATCTCTCACTGGCCGCTGTGCTCTGAGGATTTGCATCATGCACTTAAACTTGCAGACAGAAGTCTATATCAGGCGAAAGCAAACGGCAGGAACCGTGTTGAACATGCCGTTTTAGCCAATCACAATGTAGCATAATTGGAAATTTGATATTAAAAAGTGAAATTTGCTCCGAATATCGGTAAGATGCGTTGCAATTTTACCGTTACCAAATTTGGAGCTGTACTTTCCATGGCAAAAACATTGAAAGTTCCTCATACACTAGTCCTGCTACTAGGTATGATGCTAATTGCATTACTGTCGACTTGGATTATTCCACAAGGCTTTTTTGATACTGCAACTACTGACTCTGGCAGGCAGGTTGTGCTTGCTGGTACCTACCATATTGCAGAAGAGTCTGTTCATCTTACACCTTGGGATCTGCTAAAAGCTATTCCTCGTGCGTTTGCTGCTGCGCAAGAC
Organism: Pseudoalteromonas sp. XMcav11-Q; assembly: GCF_040104525.1. Lineage (NCBI taxonomy): Bacteria > Pseudomonadati > Pseudomonadota > Gammaproteobacteria > Alteromonadales > Pseudoalteromonadaceae > Pseudoalteromonas > Pseudoalteromonas sp. XMcav11-Q. Next base: position 264,180 of record NZ_JBECOX010000004.1, on the reverse strand, counting down.
GTAATCTTTTTCGTTATGATTGTTGGTGGTGTGCTCGCAATCGCACGTGCAACAGGCACCGTTGATGCGTTGATTGGTCGTTTACTTGAGAAAAATGGCGATAAACCACAAAAACTCATTTTTATGGTAGTGTTCTGTTTTGCAATCGCGTCAAGCGCTATTGGTACAGCAGGCGAATACATCCCGTTTGTGCTGATTTTAGTTGCACTCTGTAAAGCAATGAAGCTGGATGCCATGACCGCTGTTGGTATGATCATTGCCGGCTATGGTATTGGTTACGGTGTCTCGGCATTCAACCCATTTACGGTATTAATTGCTCAGCAAATTGCTGAAGTACCTGTCTATTCGGGCATATGGTTGAGATTTGCTATTTTTGTTCCATTTGTACTGATTGGCTTTCATCATGTATGGAGCTATACAAAAAAGGTACAGCAAAACCCTGAGCACTCTATGATGAAAGACGTGCCTTGCCCACTGGCAGGTCAGGCTGCGCCAAGCTATCCGCAGCTTAATGGTCGTCATAGAACTATTCTACTTACCTTCATTGTTACGCTTGTCTGTGCGGTTTGGGGTATTGCGACTCAAGGATGGTATCTCTACGAACTAGGTGGCTTATTTATCGCCTGGGGTATCGTTATTTCAATTCTTGGTAAACTTTCAGCTGATGAAGCCGCAAACCGATTTATCGAAGGAGTCTCAGATCTTGTTACTACTGCAGTGCTTATTGGTGTAGCTCGCGGTATTGCACTAATTCTAGAGGATGGTCAAATTCTTCATACGATTGTACATGGTCTTTCAACACCACTTTCTTATGTCGCTGCGGAAGTTTCAGCTGTTGGTATGTTACTTATCCAAACGCTTTTAAATATGTTCATACCTTCGGGCTCTGGTCAGGCTTATGTTACCATGCCATTGATGGTTCCAGTAGGTGATCTAGTTGGTGTACCAAGGCAAGTTGCAGTACTTGCGTATCAGTTTGGTGATGGTTTCTCAAACATGATAGTACCGACCAATGCAGTATTAATGGGGATACTCGGCATGGCTGGCGTCCCATATACCCATTGGTTTAGATTCTGTATGCCGTTAATGGCTAAACTCATGGTAGCAGCGGCAACTGTGTTGGTACTCGCTGTGATGTTTGGTTATGGCTTGGACGTGCAACCACAACTGTAGATAAACAAATTTTCTTCTTAGATAGCGCCAATCGGCGCTATCTTGCTTTTACTAGACTCAATTTCTTTTCAAAAAGCAAATTTATTGATCTGTATTTATATTCTATGTAGTTTAATAAGCTATTATTATTTATTAAACAAAAATCTTGGTCGAGAATTAGCCATACAGACTTCTATGAATTTAACGTTTAGCCATTTTTACAATTTAACATCCACTAATCAGCGATATCAATTTGCATTGAAACAGCTGTTTGAACGGTTTGATGCGGATCATTGTTTTGTGGGTAAGTTTATCGATAACGATAAGCGCGTAAAGACCGTTATGTACCTGGCGGATGGTAAAGAAGTCGATAATATTATTTATGACCTAGAAGGGACGCCGTGTTTTGATGCTAAAGCAAGTAACGAAGTTTGCAGTGTTACCAGTGGCTTGCAACAACTTTATGAAGAAGATGAAATTCTTCGTGTTCTTAGTATAGAGGGGTATTTAGGGGTAACGCTAAGGGCCTTAGATCACAAACCAATAGGAATAATGGTCTGTTTGTTTAATAAAGAAAAACAAGTCAGCTTTGAAGAAAAATTGTGGTTTCAAGAGTTAGGACACCTGATCTCAACGGAGCTTAACCACAATTTAGAATTGACTAAACAAGGTATTTTACTAAAGCAACTTGCAAAAGGTGAGCAAATAGCGGACCTATGCACATGGACATGGCAACTTAAACAAAATAAGCACTACTTTTCCCCCCACCTAAATCATCTACTTAAGACAAAAGCTCATTCTCCGTCGCTGTCATTATTGCTCGATAAACTCACGATAGAAGATAGTGAAAGGCTGCGGATTGCATTAGAAAAAGTGAGGTTAGGTGCCGTTCGCAATACTGATTTGCAAGTTTCATTGGCCGCTCGCACGGAAAATCATGGGTTATTAAGAATTATTGGGCAAGTAGAGTCTGATGAGCAGCATAGCGATGAGTTTGTATTCACTGCGACTATTCAAGATATTAGCTATATTTCATCGCTAAATAAACAGCTCGAACTCACTAATGTTGTGTTCGAGCATGCTACAGAAGCCATTATGATCACCAATAATGAAAATAAAATCATTATGGTGAATCGTGCTTTTGAGCGGCTAACGGGTTATACCGGCTACGAATTGTTGGGCCAAGACCCCGCGGTGTTATCATCTGGTAAGCAAGATAAATCATTCTATGAAGCCATGTGGGCATCATTGAGCACGGTTGGCCATTGGAAAGGAGAGATCCACAACCGTCGCAAGAACGGTCAGATTTATCCTGAGGAATTAACACTGAGTGTGGTGAAGGATGAGCAAGGTCGAGTTGCTAACTACGTCGGCATTTTTAGAGATATTACCGAATGGAAGCGGAACGAGTCTCAACTTACCTTCTACGCCAACCATGAACCATTAACAGCATTATTAAATCGCCGCAGTTTTATGCAACGATTGGAAGAACAAATATCGGGCTCTAGAAGTAACAATACCAGTTGTTCACTGCTTTTCATTGGCTTAGACAGATTTAAAGAAGTGAACGATGTTTTTGGTCCAGAGATTGGCGATAAGGTACTTATTTCTGTAGCTAAACGATTAAAAAATGCAGTTCGCCAAAATGACATTATCGCAAGATATGGTGGTGATGAATTTGCGCTATTGCTCACTCATAGCGATGTAGAGAGCGCGCTTAAAATTGCTCAAAAGCTTTCACTGAAACTTTCTCAGCCCTATGTATTTAATGAAATTACTATAGAAGTCACTTGTTCTACAGGTATTGCACAGCTCGAGGCTGGCTCTCGGATCACCGCGGCTAACTTACTCAGAAACGCAGCGCATGCACTCAATAGCGTGAAAAAGACCGAGCGCGGACAGGTAGCCTTACACAATGCGGCAATTCAAAATGCCTATTTAAATAAAATAAAGCTTAAAGACAAGTTAAAGCAGGCACTGAAAGAAGGAGCGCTTACTGTTTATTATCAACCGATCGTTAATGCTGATACCAACCACATCACAAAGTTTGAAGCCCTAGTACGTTGGTTTGATGATGAATACGGAATGGTATCACCAGGTACTTTCATTCCTATTGCTGAAGAATTTGGTCTTATTCATTTAGTTGGACAGTTTGTACTTGAGCGTAGTTGCCAAGACTTAGCAAAGATCCACCAAGCTGGTTTTACAGAGGTTGGGATCTCTATTAACCGTTCTGTTAGTGAGTTTAAAGCCAGTATTAATCAGGTGAAGTTAATTACCAGTGCCATCGAAAAAGCAAAGATCCCGTATGAAGCAATTACCATTGAAGTTACCGAATCGCTTGCTACAAATCGCTATACTTGGAAAACGCTTAATCAACTGAGGGAACATGGGATCAAGGTTTCGCTTGATGATTTTTGTACTGGCTATTCATCATTAAGTAACTTGATAGAAAATCAGGTGGATTACCTAAAAATAGACAAAAGCTTTGTCGACAGCCTGATGTCTGATTACAACAAACAAGTAATGATTGACTGCCTCATTAAGCTCAGTGATAAGTTGGGAATTGGTGTGATAGCCGAAGGGGTAGAGCAGTTTACTCAACTCGAAAAATTACGAGAGCTCGGTTGTCATCACATTCAAGGATTCTTTTACAGTCCCGCAAAACCAATAGATGCCTGTCTTGAGCTACTCACAACAGACGCTTTTGCTGAACAAACACAAAGTGCGTTAGAAAAATAAAGGTGTGATATTTTGATATCACACCTAAAAATAGCAGATTGCTTCTGCGTCTTTATTACAGCAGTGGTTTTATCAGCGCTGTGATCGCTTTAATGTGATCATCACGGTCGTTTAGTGCGGGAATATAGCGATACTTTTCGCCGCCAGCAGACTCAAATACCTCTCGGTTTTCAACTTCTAACTCTTCGAGTGTTTCTAAGCAGTCTGCACTAAAAGCCGGACTTAAAATAGCGACGTTTTTAATACCTTGACTGGGAAAACTCTCAAGTGTTTTGTCCGTATAAGGTTGTAACCATTCTGCTTTACCAAAACGACTTTGAAAGGTAGTTATTACTTTTTCTTTATCAAGATTAAGTTTTTCAACGACTAAGCGAGTCGTTTGCTGACAAAAACAGTGATACGGGTCGCCTCTATCTAAAAATAGCTTTGGTGTACCATGATATGAAAATACCAATTTATCCGGCTCCCCATTCGCCTCAAGATCTTCGCTAATGGAATTAGCTAAAGATTCGACATAGAGCGGATGTTTGTGATAGCCATTAATAAAATGTAGCTCTGGTACCCAGCGCCAACCTCTTAGCACCTTTGAGATCTGATCAAAGGTTGAGCCTGTCGTTGCACTGGAATATTGAGGATATAGTGGCACGATGATAATTCTTGTGATGCCTTTTTCTCTTAATTTCTCAAGCCCTGATTCAATTGACGGGTTGCCATAGCGCATGGCGAGTTCAACTTCGATGTTTTCAAAACCTTCACTGCGTAACTGCTTCTTTATTTTATCAGTTTGCGCTCGACTAATGGTTATCAACGGGGAGCCCTCATCGGTCCAAATTGATTGATAGGCATGTGCTGACTTTTTAGGGCGAACACGTAAAATTATGCCATGTAAAATCATTAACCAAATTAGCCTTGGAATTTCGACTATACGGGGATCGGAGAGAAACTCCGCAAGATAAACTCTAAGTGCCTTAGCCGTCGGTGCATCCGGGCTACCTAAATTCGTAATAAGAATGCCCGTTTTGGAATTAAATCGGCCTTCATGGGGATTATCTGTAATGGCTGAAAAGCGAGACACTTAACGCTCCTTAGATTATCATTTTATTAGGGTTATTTTACAAGAAAGGCTATACGGGAGTAAGCCTAATTTCGATCTAAACTGGCATAAATCAATTTGCGCCTAAAATTAACTCACACTATAGTTGTAATTATCGTTAATTAATCCCTTCTCTATTGCTATTCATGGATTGAGGGCGTATTTTTCTGCAAATATTTAAGGGAAAATCAATTTTTTGTTAGTTTTGGACTTGTCTAATGAGAACCAACCACCCAGTAACCCAAAGAGAAAAAACCTTTCCTCGCGATGTAAAACTCATCTCCGTCACTGATCTGAAAGGAAATATTATTGACTGCAATCAAGCGTTTGTTGATGTTAGTGGATTTTCTCGTGATGAGTTAGTTGGTCAACCTCATAATATAGTACGACATCCAGATATGCCACCTGTGGCGTTTCAAACAATGTGGACGCAGCTTAAAACAGGCAAGCCATGGATGGGGATCGTAAAAAACCGCTGTAAAAATGGTGATCACTACTGGGTAGATGCCTATGTAACGCCAATAACAGAAAATGGCAAAATCATTGGCTATGAGTCGGTTAGAAGCTGCCCAGACAGGGCTACGGTTGAACGGGCAAGTCAACTTTATACAAACGTAAATACTAATAAAGGAAGCAGTTTCGGTCTTCCCAAATTACGCGTGGTTTGGCCAGTCTTTAACATCATCTCATCACTGGCACTTTGGTATTTTGCTTCTGAGTCTGCAGGATTTTTTTGGTTGATGGCAAATATGCTGGCATATTCAGCCTATGCAACTTGGCGCGATAAAGAACAGCTGAGAAGACTAGAATCTGAGTTGGCGCACAGTTTTTGCGATGAGATATCTGAGCAAGTTTATTCGACTTGGGATGGTACTATGGCATCAATCCAAGTCCGCTTAAAGAGCGAAAGGGCACACCTAGATACAATTCTTACGCGTGTTGAACATGCGGCGCAAAACGTATCTAAAGGAGCGCATACGGCGAGTAAAGAAGCGCGAGCCACCTATGCTGATTTACAAAAGCAGCAAACTGAGACTGAGCTTGTTGCCACAGCAATGAATGAAATGACAACAACCATCAACGATGTCTCTAACAGCGTGCAACTGAGTGCTAAAGATGCTCAGAACTCCCTTGATTTGACTTCTCAAACAGAACAGATCGCTAATAAAACTAAAATTGCTTTTGGTGATTTAAGTAATACCATTGCTGACATCCGCAATTCTGTTGAAGGTGTCTCTAAACAAACTGATAAAATTGCAGCAGCCGCACAAATTATCGAACAAATCGCTGAGCAAACTAATTTGCTAGCACTAAATGCAGCAATTGAAGCTGCGCGAGCTGGTGAGCAAGGTAGGGGCTTTGCAGTAGTTGCTGATGAAGTTAGACATCTAGCACAGCGCACACAAGAGTCGACGAAAGAGATCCATGCAATTATTGAAGAACTAACCAGCAGCACACAAGCGTCAGTAGACATTGCTCAGCAAGGCCAAGAAGAATCGCTTCACGGTATTGAACAGCTGAATCAAAGCACCGATATGCTACAACAAATCACCCAAGCGGTTATCCAAATTAGTGATATGTCGATGCAAATTGCAACTTCGGTTGAGCAACAAGCGGCCGTGTCTGATGACATTAATCAGCAAGTCGTAAACATTGCACAGCTTGCAAACAACAGCCTAGATAGCGCGGACAAAGTGCATCAAGAGAGTAAAGACCTAGAATCGACTGCTAAAGAAATGCACGAGTTGATTGTTCGTTTTAAGCGTAAGTGATGCTATTTAGTTGAGTTAAATGTAGTAGTTCAATCCATCGTTTTTTTGCTAAAATCCTTAAATGATAAAAAGGACATCGGTGGATGTCCTTTTTTCATAGTTAAGGCTCATAGCTTAGTAGTGACAATACTTTTTCAATCGCCGCATCTTTGTTCTCTTTTCTAAATGTGATGTCGAAGGGATCGACTTCAACGTCAACAGGAACACCTAGCACTTCCACATTCAAATCCAAACTATTTTCATAGTACTCATTACTAAGCTCATAAATCCAACCATTAGGCAGCATCCGTGGAAAAGTATCAGAGGTAGCACCAGCTGTAGCGCGTCCTACCAGTGTTACTTGAGGGAGCGCAGACATCGCCAACGCAAAGGTTTCGCCAGCACTGAAAGTACCGTTTGAGGTTAGAAGATAAATATCTTTAAGATAATATGGCCTGTCATTATCAGGCTCTGCATAAACCGATGTCAGCTGATGCAACGCCCCATCATAAAATGTACTAATATCCCAAACAAGCGTATTTTGTGAGATAAAGCGCTTGATTAATTCTAGTGCTTGTATGTCATGGCCACCTTCATTATCGCGAATATCAATAATCAGCTGATTAGTACGGGATAAGTCTGTGAAAATTTCATCCAGTAAATCGTTGAAAGCCGCATTGGCATAACTAATATCTTGACGCTCAATACCTGCTACATCAATAAAGTTTTGAAAATGATAGAGTTTCAAATAACCAATATGTTGACCACCAGTGTTAATCACTCCCCAATTAGGGCCATTCGGACTTTGCTGTTTACGTATTATAAAGTCTTGCTTTGTCTCTTGATCCAGATATTGTGCAATCGTCATTTGTAGTTGATTCGTTTGCGTTTCAATATATTTTTCAGCAAGCTCACCAGTCAAGTTTAGATCAACTGCTTCTCGTTCTAACCTTTTGAATAGGGTAGGTTTAGCTTCAAAATTTATCGGTTCTTCTTCAAGGCTAAAATAAAGCCTGGTGTGACCATCATTTAGTAGTTCAAGTATTTCACGAAATACGCCTAGTAGGTTTGTCTCATTGGCATCACTTAGCTGCCCAGCATACCGGTTATAAACAGCGTCCCAATCTACATTACGCTCAGAGAAAAATGCATAGTGATTTTTCATATCCAGCCAAAAAAGTTCAAAGATTGCCTGTGCGTCAAAGGTATAGTCACTTTTATCTGAGGTAGATATAAATCCGTCTTTACAGACTTCATCGAGACTGGATATTTCAGTGTATTTTACAGGGCCAGAATCGTAGGGTCGTTTATAGGTAAGCAAGCCTGCACTTTTGGCGCTAAACGCGTCAAATAACGGAAGAGGGTCTAATGTCAGAATTGGATAGCAAGAGGAGCCTGTTACTTGCCAGGTCACTAGACGCTCATCAACTATTTGTTTTATTTCACCATAATGTTCCGAATACCAAAGCTCATTTCTTTGCGTTTGTTGAACAACCTCTACGCTGCTTTTATTTTCGTCAAAGTGGCAACCAGCAAGGCCGATACACAAGATTAAAGTGATCGGTCTTAAGTTGAATTTTTTCATCATAACTTCCTATCGATTAAAATATGAAGTTATTTTAAAGTGTAAGTAGTGATTTGATTGTCGCGGATTTGTCAGGGGTTTGTCATAGTTAATAGATCAACATTGGGGACAAATTGATAGTTAGACATGCGCCACCGAGTTCACTTCTGCTTACCGAGACCTCAGCGTCATAGTTCAATAAAGTTTCTTTTACGATGGTCAAGCCAAGGCCTGCACCCCGTCTTCTTCCTGAGCGACTTTCATCTACCGTAAAAAAGGCTTGGAAGACTAACTCATGTTTATCTTCTGCAATGCCAATGCCATCATCTTCCACAGTTAAGAGAAGTTGAGCGTTACATAAACTTAGTGAAACACGGATCTGCTCGACTGCAAATTTATCAGCATTAACAATTAAGTTATGAAGCACGCGTTTAACATCTGTTTGGCAGGCTCTTATCCATACTGAGTTTGGACAATTTATAATTATAGGGTGATTACAATACTTTTCTAAAGTGACGATGTATTCATTAATTAGTGTACTCAAATCAAAATTGGAAACGCTGGTCTTTGCGGAAAACTGTTCTACTTTACTGAACTCCAAAATCTCATGCACCAGCATTTCAAGCTCTTCACATTCCTCAAATAACTCTCGAACCAGATTTTTGTTCTTTGGTGGAACATCAAGCAACTCAAGCTTGAGCTGAAGTCGGAATAATGGCGTTTTGAGCTCGTGAGATACGGCTCTGATCATATTCCTTTGCTGTGCAAAGGCAAACTCTAATTTTTCAGCCATTTGATTAAAGGCGTAATTGACACGTCCGACTGCTAAAAGTCCGGTATCAGCACGTTTAGATAACAATCCTTGTGCAATTAATTTACTAGCATGTTCTAACCTAGAAAGTCGAAATTGCAACCAAAGTGAGTGCAACAAAAATAGGACTAGGATTAGTCCTAAGGGTAAACCATACTGAATAAAATTGAGGATCGCCCCTGCAGAGCCTTGCACTCCAAGCGCAGAAAACGCTATTAACTCTTTACCTTGTATTTTTGCGATTACGGTTTGTAATTCCTCATCATAAACGTTTTCGATGACTAACTTAGTCGTTTGCTCAAATGCTGGTCTATCTAGTGTCTGTACTTTTAGATTACTTTTTTCTGAGATCTGGGCAAGTAAAGCTTGCCACTGAGCATCATCCAAGCCAGGGCGAGCTGCATCTAAAGCATAAACATAGGCTAGATAATCAAGCTCTACATCCTTTTTCAGCTCTTTTGAGAAATAACTTGTAGCTAGAGAAGTCAAAAGGGGATTTATCACTAAAAACAAACTAGCAAAGAGTAAGCTTGCAAATGCAAAACGTATGCTTGTCATTCAGTTTCCTTGCTATTTACAAAAATATATCCTTTCCCTCTTACAGTGATGAGGTGTTGATAGGGCATTTCATCACCGATAATCTTTCTTATCTTCATGATTTTATTGTCAACTGTACGATCGAAACCATCAAATGAGCGGCCGTACAGCTGAGTTGAAATCTGGTCGCGACTTAGAATAGAGTCAACATTAGACGCCAAAAAATGGAATAATGTGTATTCACTGTCTGAGAGACCAAGCGGTATACCATCTTGGCTTGCTTGCCTTGTCGATGAGTTAAATGAGAAGGGGCCAACACGGATCACGTGCCCGTTTTGCTGTTTATTCTCACTTTCTTCTGCTAGGCGAACTAGTTTTCGAAATCTCGCTAGGATAATTCGTGGGTTGACTGGCTTATGAATAAAGTCATCAGCCCCCATTTCTAATAGCGTAATTTCGTCTATATCATCGTGACTCGCGGTTAACACAATCAATTTACCATTGTACCTGTTTTGTAGTGACCTGCAGATCTCGAAACCATCTTTATTTGGCAACATCAAATCAAGCAATACAAAATCCGGCTGAAGTTGCAGGACATGCGCCAATCCGCTCACTCCATCATTTTGGATACTCACGATAAAACCATGTTTTTCAAAGAAGCGCCTAAGCAGTTCCGCAAGGCCTAAGTCATCTTCAATTATTACCAATGATCTTGAGCTCATATATACTCCTTAAAATCCAGACCGAACGTTCTGAGCCTAAATCTTCCGTTTCAAACCCGATTTGGCGCGTTCTTTAATATTTGTTTGAATATAAATTTGATCTGTTGTTGCGATTTTAGCGTGACCTAAATCTTCAGATAGATGTTTTAGCGGGCGGTGTTGCGCATCATGCGTTGCTCCTGTATGTCTTAGCCAGTGTGAAGTTGCGGCTTCGAGTTGCTCTGACTCTTCTGTAAAGCCATCTTCCTTTAGTTTAGCCACTGCTAAGTCAAAACTTTGCTGAACAATACGGCGTAATTGACGAACGTTCATACCGCCTTGGCCCCTTAGTTTATGAACAATTGGGTAGGGCTCATCAACGCGAGGTAGGGCGCTTAACCCCCGGTACTGCCGGTAACGCTTTAAATAACTGATAAAGTCTTCGCTAAGCGTTACATCCCTTAGCTTATTGCCTTTACCCATAATTCTTAGGTACCAAAAGTCATCTTGATCTTGCCAAAAGTGACTCATTACTGGTGACCAATGAGGGCGGTCAGATAGCTCTGAAATGCGTAAATACAAGCCTTTTAAGCAAGCTAATACGAAAAGATTTCGTTCTAGGTCCGGCTGCTGTTCACTTAAATCACGTGTTACACCAAAAACATATTCCCATTGCAAATCACTCAGCGTATCAGGAAGGTTGATTTGCGATTGAACAACTAAATACGGGCTATTTTTCTTAACCACTGGAACAAAGTTAGCAAATGATTTTTCTTCTAAAATGGCAAACTTGTAAAACACATTGAGCGCGGTAAACATTGCTGCCAACGTTTGCTGGCTAGCGCCGTTTTCTTTGAGAACAAATGGCCGCCAATTTTCGTTAACCTGACGGATACCTTGGTTTTGTTTATAACGCCACTGCACAGAAGTTTGTGTCCATGCGTTATCTGGCTCTACCACAAAATCCACATATGCCTCGATGTCTTCGCGTTTTAGCTCAAACACTGACTTCTCAGCAACCAGCCACGACCATAAATAAAAGCGCTCAAGCTCATTACGAAAGCGGTTAAAAGTTGCTTCAGACTTACGACCGTAAACATACAAAAACTGAAATAGGAACTGTAGCTCGCTATGTACCGGTATTGATTTACCTTGACGAGCCAAGAATTTTTCCAGCTCTGGATATTCATGCCCAAGCGTATCATCTTCAAGATGGGCGATTTGATACCTAAGCTGCTTTAAGGTGTCGACCAATGGTAAAATCATGATAAGTCCGATATTGGTTAGTATTGGACATATTATAGTGACATCTGCACATATTATGCAATACTGTGTAGATAAGCCTATAATTTACGTTATGTTAAATAGGTAGGTCGCGTCAAAGCGCCAAAACGAAAAAAGCGAGGGTTTCCCCTCGCCTTGTCTACAGTCTGCTTGTTTCTTAATTTATTCGCAGTAGTTGGCTACGTACGTTAAGTCGTTGATGTGCTCAGGGCCATCCATTACAAAGGTTGCTTCTGCAGTGTTTGGATCTAGTGTGTAGATCTTCGCGTCTTCACCTGAGTTACGGCCAGATACGTATAAGGTGCCGTCTGAGCTTACTGCTAAACCCGATGCCCAATTTACACCATGCTCGCCAACGAGATCTAAAGACATGTCGCCTTTATCTAGCGTGTAAAGTGCTTTACCTGTTAGTACGTAAATCACGTTAGTATCTGCTGAATAAGCGATATCACCGTGTGAGAAGTCGTCACCTGCATAGCTTAGTTTTCCAAGCACTGTTTTTGCGCCTGTTTGCATGTCAAACTCATAAAGATAAGTTTTGCTGCTTGCAAGTAATTTAGTACCGTCTGGCGTTACTGCTGAACGGTATAATGGCCATGAAACTGCATTAGCAGCTAAAGTCTGCTCTGCACTATCTAGTGAAACCTTCCAAAGTGATGAAGCTTTAGATGCACTGTCGTTTTGTTCCATAAAGTAAAGTGCACCATTGTGCGCAGCAATGTTTGAAGCTGTATTAGCGACGCCATCAACGTATGCATAGGTACCATTAACCATGTCGAATTTATAAACATAGCTATTGCTGTCTTCACCAAAGTTATTGATGCCGTACACGCCTACTTTACAAGTTACTGGAGGCTCTGGAGGTGTAACGTCTTCCTCTTCTGTTACGACTACGTTGTCTAGTAACGCACCATATGAGTCAGAAGTGCCTAACCCCTGAAAGCGTAATTGTGTCGAACTACCAGTCGCTTCAACCGTATACTCGTACTTTGTCCAGCCTCGGGTCGTTGCATTCATCGTCACTAGTGTGTTGTCACCAAACCATGCACGTGCACGATTAGTTGAGTTATTGTTTACCACTCGAGGCGAGTAATAAAAACTCACTTTATACTTTTTTCCAGCCGTTGTTGGGATATTCTGGTAGATTGTATAATTTGCAGTTGAGTCAAGCTCTAGGTATTGATTGCCGTTTTGAGGCACGATAATACCAAGGCTTTGCTTTTGAATTTCGAATCTGGCGCCTTCTCTATTCCAACCTTGGAGGTTGTCAAATAACGCCCAATCACCAGAAATATTGCCTGATGTTTCAAACGAGCCGTTAACGACTAAATTGTCGGCAGCACTTGCTGTACCAACAACTGATATTAACGCTAAGGTTGTAAAGTTAAGTTTCATAGCCACTCCAATAAAATAGAGTTAATGTAAATTTTTTGTTTACAATAACATCACTTAATATAATACCATTGTCGTATTTATTGAGTCAGCGGTCAATGAGTAACCGAAAAACCAGATTTTATGATGTTTTACGTCTCTAAATAGACTTTTTAATTGGTACTTTAGTATTGTTTTTTTGGCGTGAAAAATAGATGTCGAAACCTATCCGTCATTTTGACCGAGACTAGGGTTTCGTATAACAAAGTCATTAAAGCTAATGGTTAACGGTACATTTAAGAGCGTTTGTTTGGTTGCAGTAATGAAAGTCTAAGTAGTAGTTGTCCTTGGAAGGTGTCTGGCCAAGAGCTATCGTATTGTAAAGTAATTCCGCTCCTTTTCGGCCCATTTCAAAGGGGTTTTGGCCAATATTGATTGTTGAAAGTCCCTTTTCCAAAGCTTTAAGTTGCATCTCTTCTGTATCTGCGGAAATGATCACAGCATTGTTATTTTTTATCTTCTCTTTGTATGGTAATACGCGTTCAATATAATTAGAGTGAAATTGAGCGAAGCCAGCGACAGCAATAAAAATCGGGGGATTTTCATAATTTAGTAAGGTCAATAGTTGGCTTATCGCATCTTCGCGTTTACCCATTGTGTAAAGTGGGCATCGTTCGTACTCTTGCCACCCTTGCTTGAGATCATTCTCTGTTTTTGTAAGGTTGTCTATTGTATGTGTAGAGAGTGCATATCTAACGCCATTGATTCTTTTATCCAAATTAGGTGTTGAGTGATGACCTGTTTGAATACAAAACGATTGAAGCGCGGCCTTTTTATAAGGTTTAGCGGCTTCTCCAAGTGCAACACCAAATGCAAAGTTATCGGTTCCTACATAGGCGAGACGGTAATCTTTATGCTCTGTTAAAAGGTCAGAGTCAAAAGTGATCACTGGTATCTTCAATTGCTTTGCCTTTTTGAGCGAACGTGACACGAGATAGTTTGAATCGGTAGTTGATATTAATAACCCGTCTACCTTTTTACTCAATAGTTCATTAATAATTAGGCTTTGCGTTCTAAAATCTTGATAGTCGTCTGCACCATCGTAGATACACTCTACATTTGGATGTTGTTTCGCAAAGTCTACACACCCTTTATACGATTGTTCATAAAAGGTGTCATTTTTTAGTTTTGCCTACAACCGCGATGGTTATTTCCGCTTGAGTACTTTGGCTCAGTATCGCAAACAATATTAGCCCAAATACCAAGGTACAACGGGAGAATAGATTTTCCTTTAACTTCATGTTTAGAGTGAAATAATTTTCTTAAACTACTGCAAGCATAACGTAGATTTTTAGTAACGCAAATGAGGACAGCATTCCATCTGGCGCTCACTAGTGCATCGCAGCATTTTTCAATACAAATTGATGAGCATCCATATAGCTTTTAATAGCACTTTGCGCAATTCGTATCGTCGCGGGTACATCAGTACTACCTTTATGAATGCAAAATACTTCCACTTTTTCCAGCTCGAATTCGGGATCTACTCGCTCCAAGTTATGATTATTAAATGCGATGATTTCTGGCACTAATCCAATACCCAAACCGCTTTCAATGAGCCCTATTGTATCGCTAACGGAATTGGTTTTGTGATGTGCTTTGAATGAAAGCGGTTTAACGATATTTTGTGTTGTATGTATAAATTCATAATTTGTGACTTTGCTTTCCCAAGAGTTTGCAATGTAAGGAGCGGTTGTGTCGTTAAATTCACTGTCCTTTGCTTTATATAGCACGTCTCTAAATGAACCAATATATTGTTGTGATTGCTCCACATCTGTGCTTTTACCTACTCTAACAGCAAGATCTATCCCCCGCTCCACTAGATTGAGATGGCGATCTTCATTAATTAAATTCAGGCGGATTTTAGGGTGCGTTTTAATCAGCTTACATAGTGCAGGTGCAACGATGGTTTGCATCAAAGCATAGGATGTTGTCACTGTTAACTGCCCTGCCAGTACTGATTGCTTAGATCTTGCTTTCTCCCAAGCTAACTCTGATAAATGGCTGATTTCAAGGCAGTACGCATAGAAGTCTTTACCAACGTTGGTCAATGATTGGCTTCGTGTGTTTCTATATAGTAGTGGTGTTCCTATCTCTTCTTCTAGTTTCTTGAGATGTTGGCTGATCACTGATTTAGACAAAGATAACTTCTCCGCGGCTTTGGTCAGTGATCCTGACTCTACCACCCCCTTAAATATCATCATTCTTCTTAGTTTGTTCATTTAACTTCTCTTTTCACATTACTTTATAAGATAAAGACCGCCGCATCCAAATAAAATTACATAAATATTACATAAATTAAACATTTATTTTTAACAGTTATAAATGAAATATGTGTTTTGGTCTATACCAGATTCAGTGTTATTTCCCCTGCCTAGCTAAAAGTGGTTATTGATAATTTCCTTAATCGTTTTAGGTTTAACCTTGTTTGAATTTTTAAGTCATTTATATAACTTAAAGTGGCTGTACTAACGGGTAGTTACTTTGATTTTTCTAGCCAAGATCAGATAGCTGTCAATAGATTGAATTTATTTCTTCAACAAAGAACACGCGTCTCATTTATAGCGGCAGAAACATTGAGTTCGATTTTATGAAACAGTTTAATTAAGGTTGAATTTTGAGCGAAAGTGGCTATAAAAATAAGCTGTTAACTATCTGTTTGTAACAAAACCCCCCTACATCTATAGCTATGGATGGCCAGGTTACAGCTCGTTTTTGTTAACTTTCATTTACTTAATTTGTTGTTTTGTAGATTGTATCCCGTGCTGTTTGGTGTTATTGAAAATGCAACTAATTTCCTCAATTTGTTAGAAAGTGTAGAAGTTCTTCCATTCTCATTGTCCCTATATCAATAATATTAAAAGTACATTTAGTTAACATTTTAACTACATGCACTTTTATCTTCAGTTGCACCTTTTAAACTAGAATAGGTCTAGTGCAACTTAACAGTTAGAACACCGATTGATTGAGGAATATGAAAGATGAAATCAATTAAGTTAAAGAAAAGCGCAATCGCTATCGTAACGTCACTCCAATTATTTGGGCTTAGTCAGCTTGCAACTGCGAATACCGACGTCCCAGAAATCTCACCAATTATGTATGATACACTTCAAGGTGATATTGAAGGTTCACCGTTGTTTATAGATGTTGGCTCGAATGACTTCCTACTTACTCAGGAGCAATGGCACACAATTCAAGTTTTTGCTGAGTCAGCTGTTAGCTTACCTAATAACGAAGCTGCCTTTAGAAGTGCGACGCGATATCCAGCAGATACGCCTCTAAATAACGACTACATTGCACTAATGACAACCTTTGAATCAATCAATGCGTCGGGTCAGAATTGGAATCATAAGCTTTATCCTAGCATCATTGACCTTGCGACAAAATTAGCGAATTACTCCGATACCCATGTATTGCTAATTCAACCATTTATCGATGAACTAACAAAGCTACATAACGCGTCGCTAAGCGGAAATTTGCAAGCTGCTGAGCAAAGCAGACAAGTAGCAATTTCATTTCTAAACACCTTCATGAATTTTGTTGATGGTAATCTAACAAAAACCCAAACAGTGGTAGATCAACTTGTTGCCTTCCAGGGAGATTTAACTACGCACTCTGGACAATTAAATACACTAGAAGGCACTTTTGAGGACATTTTAAATAAAGACCAGCCAGCTAACATACGTGACCGAATTAGCACATTACAACGACGACTCAACGATCTGAATGATGAAAAGAGTGATTTGAAAACAGGCATTGGCTTAAGTAGTCTTGGCGGCGTACTTGGGTTAATCATTGGCGGTAGTATCCAAGGTGCTCAGTTAGAGGAAGTAAAGAGCGAGATTAATAAAGTAGAATCTCAAATTGAGACGGCGAATAAAGAACTCGCTCACGCGATGAGTCTTGCGGCCTCTTATCAAATTGCCAAAGGGCAAGTGGAAGGCATGAATGAAAAAATTGAAACTGCGCTGAGTAATGTACGCAAAGTTCAAGTGCACTGGCAGTCTTTGTATGGAGATATGCAATCTCTTCGAGATGTATTGACCCAATTAGACAGTGAAAATGCATTACGTAATGCCAATGTGATTGTTGCAGGGATCGTTTCTTCACCTCTTGCTAGCAATGCCAGCAACTCATGGAAAGACATTGCAGACAAAGCAAGGACGTTTCTACAAAACGCCTACCTGCCTACATCACAGCAGTAAACATCAATAAGTTTGAATTTTTAGCATCATAAATCAACAGCTATTGAGCGATCTACTCTCATAGAGCGCTCAATAGGTTGGTGTTTTATGTTGCAACAAGGAGTTACTATGAAACCAACTTTACTCAGCCTGTTGATTGGCTGCGCTTTTTCGAGCCAAGCTGCGACTTGGAATGAGCTATATAATCTTGAGCTAAGTCAAAACCTACCGAGCGTTACGACTTCAAATCAACAACAGATAGACACACAAAATTATTTGGTCTCGGCCTTACATGTCAATTTGAATGACGTGCTTACTAGTGCAAGAGATCATAATACTATCGTCATTGCTGCTGACACGGTGGAAATCGACCGAAACATGATTTTCGATGCGCCAAACAAACGAATTTTTATCGTCGCACGTAAAATAATGGGTAATGGTACGGTGAGTATCAATGTAGACACCCAAAATGCTCAAGCATCAACATTGGTATTTATGGCTGATAAAGTTGAGGCCAATATCAATATAATCACAGCTCATTCGCCAAGCGATGGTGAAATTGAACGCTTTAGTATTGCACCGGATTCGTTTGGTACGCTATATCAGGTAATACAAGGCAATAAGTTTGCAACGCCTGTTTCGCCAGCGTTAACGTCACTCATCTCTGTGCATAAAGAGTACTTTTTAGATGCATTTGAAAAGTCATTCGATATGGCGGCTTCTATCTATGATCAAAATCCAGCGTTAAGTATCGAGATGTTGAGCTGGCCTGAATCTATTTTAAACGCAGCTCATGATGTTAGAGAATCTTCCGTTCAAGCAAAGAATTTTTACTTGCAGCTTGCTAACTTTAAACAGTTTTTGTCGTACGCAACACTTAACAAAAACTATGTGCCTAGCCTATCCCGCGACTTTTATGAGTTAACGATTAAAGCATATATTGAAGCGATGGAAGCATATCAGGATAGCTATAGTAATTTTCAGCAACAAGGTCGAAGTTTAGAAAACAAACGCCAAGATCTCACTTTAATGCAGGATAACCTATTCGACGTTGCATCTGCTGAGCAACGAATTATCTCTCGCTCTGTAGAGCAACTGACGAGCTTGGTAAAGACACTTGATGAACAAAAAGCAGCATTCAGCGGACAAGAAAATAATGTCTTCTATTCTGGGGTCGAGTTTCAACAAGGAATTTTGGACTACAAACTAGATAAAATCACTGAAATTGGGCTTAAAGTACTTGAAACCGTAATTAGTGCGGGCACTGCATTTGCGGGTGCTGCGGGGGGAGATACCAGTGGCTTGAAAGACTTAGTTGCGAGCTTGCCCGCCACAATCCAAGAGATCAATGAGTTAAAA
The DNA here is from genome assembly GCF_040104525.1 of Pseudoalteromonas sp. XMcav11-Q. NCBI lineage: Bacteria > Pseudomonadati > Pseudomonadota > Gammaproteobacteria > Alteromonadales > Pseudoalteromonadaceae > Pseudoalteromonas > Pseudoalteromonas sp. XMcav11-Q. The sequence goes on along the minus strand of NZ_JBECOX010000004.1, from coordinate 245,574 downwards.
ACCAAAATTGATGATATCGCGTCATTAATGGATAAAGTACAAACGGTTAGCGGCCAGTTAAACGTGTTATCACAAAAAACCGCTGATCCGTTTTCTAGTAGTGAGCTTGCACAAGAGTTCAATCGCCTTAATTCACTCATTCCGACCAAAGAAGAGGCAAATCGAATTTGGGACGAATTTTTAATAACTGCTAAGGCACAAATGAAAAAGGCCATAGATGAAGACATTGATGGTGCAAGTGACTACCTTGTTGCTATCGAAAAGTTGATTAATCATGGCAAGGCAATAGTTGCTGTAGAGATTGATATTGCCCAGGAGCAATCTAGACAGATAGATTTGCGCATCACCGCTGATGCAAAACTTAAACAGATCAATCGTATAGATGCATTTTTACAAAATAATCAAAACAGTCTAGATGAAATTCAGGACATGGAGGAACAGCTATTCCGGACTTTGAATAATCTAAAACGGCCGATATTTGTTGCACTAACAAACTATCAGGCGGCATTTAGCTACTGGTCTCTTGATGACACCATAGTGACACCAAGCCTTAATCAAAGTTATCAAGAATACCGTCACGACTTAGCTTTACTACGTGAACAAGAGGCCGCGTCATTATTGCGTTTTAACCCTCGACCTCAAGATTTTATGCTCACCATAGAAGAGTTAGATGCGCCGCAGCAATTGCTGGATTTTGCGCAAGACGGTGAAATGAGCTTTACGCTGTCGTTGGAAGATATTGATTTTTCCCAGTTTGATCGAGTTAGATTAGACGAGGTCAATGTTGTACTAGAAGGTTCGGGGTTAAATGAGAACCAGCGCTATGATATCGAAGTAAGATCTAGTGGTTCATATCAAGATAGGTTTAAAGGGCAATCCTATCAATTTAGTGCAGAGTCGTTATACCGATTGGTAAGTTACGAGCTGTTAGATAGTGAAACGACGCGCATAGATCCAATCACCAGTGGTGCAATCGCAAACGATTATGCGATTAATTACTTTAAACCAACTCCGTTTACCACTTGGTCAATTAAGCTGAAAAATCCACAGCTTTATGACTTAAGTAAAGTGACGAATATCAAAGTGTCGTTTAAAGGAAATGCGATCCCCAAACAATAGTGTAGCACTTGCACTTTAGCTTAGTAGGAGCCACTTCAGGTGGCGATCTTTAATAAAAGCTCGCAGGATTAACCTGCTCCTATTTTAGTGTGGCTTGAATATTTGCTAAACAAGATTGCCTTTCGTAGGAGCCACTTCACGTGGCGATCTTTTAACAAAAGCTCGCAGGATTAACCTGCTCCTACTCTGGTGAGGCTTGAATATTTGCTAAATAAGATTGCCTTTCGTAGGAGCCACTTCAGGTGGCGATCTTTAACAAAAGCTCGCAGGATTAACCTGCTCCTATTTTAGTGTGGCTTGAATATTTGCTAAACCAGATTGCTTTTTTCGTAGGAGCCACTTCAGGTGGCGATCTTTTAGCAAAATTCCTCCGGATGAGCCGCCACCTACTCTACAACTTGAGCCTTCAATAAAGATCTGTTATCTAGATAGCCACTAAAACGGGTTGCTAATAAGGCTGCAGCGCTGATAAGTGCCCCTACCCAAGCGGTGTCCTGCAGCGACATATTTTCAACAATTTGGCCACCTAAGACAGAACCGAGCGCAATTCCAACGTTGAAGGCAGCGATATTCAACCCCGATGCGACATCCACCGTTTTTGGACTAAACTTTTCGGCTAGCTGTACAACATAGACCTGAAGACCAGGTACATTTCCAAAAGCAAATGCTCCCCACACTAGTACTGTTATCACCACGCCGATTTTCGACTGCATGGTAAATGTCAACACAGCCAAAATGACCGAGAGTAACGCGAAGATGATGGTCAGAGCGCTTATCGGCCCTTTTTTATCTGCTAATTTTCCGCCATAGATATTGCCAACTGCAACAGATACGCCATAAACTAGCATAATAATACTGACTGTAGCGGCGTTAAAACCAGCTTCCTGTTGTAAAATTGGCGCAAGATAGGTGAATGCCGTAAAGGTTCCACCGTAGCCGAGTATGGTCATAAGATAGACGAGCAGTAATCTGGGTTGCAATAATACCTTTGCCTGCTCAGATAGATTGGCAGATGCGCTTTGCTTTAGGTTCTTTGGAATTAATAATGCACTTCCCAAGAGAGCGATAACACCTAAAGCAGAAACTACTAGAAAAGTGGCTCGCCAGCCAAACTGTTGGCCAATCCAAGTACCCAAGGGGACACCTGTTACGAGCGCAACGGTCAGTCCCGTGAACATAATGGCTATGGCACTTGCCTCTTTGTCTTTTGAGACCAAGCTAGTTGCAATCGTAGAGCCAATCGAGAAGAACACACCATGAGCGAGTCCTGTCATGATCCTCGCTAAAATGAGGCTTTCATAACTTGGCGCTTGCCACGCAAGCAGATTGCCAAAGACAAATAGTGCCATCAAACTAAGTAATACAGATTTCCTATTCCATCGCCCTGTCAGTGCGGTTAAAACGGGCGCACCAACAGCAACGCCAATGGCATATAAACTCACCAGTAAACCTGCACTTGGCAGCGAAACTGATAAATCGGAAGCAATGGTCGGTACTAAACCAACAATGACAAATTCGGTGGTACCAATGGCAAATGCGCTTAATGTCAGCGCCAGTAATGCAAGCGGCATAAATAACCTTTTTAACGTGATAAGCAATAAGTTGGTGTAGTGTGAAAGCTTTTTTATTTGCAAAAAATAGCGAAAATGACAAAATACTTTTGTAGAAAATGAAAAGGAATACACATGACCGTTAGCTCAAAAACCGAAGATCTAGAAGCTTTTATCTGTGTTGTCGATACTGGGAGTTTTTCCGCTGCAGCAAATCTGATGGACGAACAAGTTGCAAAGGTTTCAAGAGCAGTAACTCGACTGGAAAAGTCCCTGTGTGTAACCCTATTCAATCGAACGACTCGACGGATAGAGTTAACCGAAGAAGGAGAGCTATTTTTACGCTATGCGCGGCAGGCACTCAATACCATTGAGCAAGGTGAAGAGGCGTTAAAGCTGTTACGATTTTCGCCAGCTGGTAAATTAAGAGTGGATGCTGCAAGTCCTTTCGTTTTTCACCAGCTTACGCCTATATTAAAAGGTTTTAATGAGGCCTTTCCCGATATTACTTTGGAAATAACAAGTCATGACAGCATCATCGATTTGCTGGAGCATAAAACCGATATCGCAATACGAATTGGTGACTTGGCTGACTCCAATCTTCATGCGCGTTTGTTAGGTCGCAGTAAACTTCATCTTGTAGCAAGCCCTGACTATTTAAGTAAATTTGTAGGTAATGAACCACTGATTGATCTTCCACATCATAACTTGATAGGTTTTACCGATGCCCCACATCTCAACGTCTGGCCTTTACAAAATCCGCAACAGCTCAAGTTTTCTATTAGCGCATCCAGTGGCGAGACCGTGAGGCAATTATGTATTGCTGGCCATGGCATTGCACTGCTATCTAACTTTATGGTGAGGCAAGATATAAAAGCCGGAAGACTTGTTGAAGTTTTTACCGAGCAAATTATTTCGCCAAATCGCAGAGAAGCAGTACAAGCCGTGTATTATCAAAATAGTGGTGTATCCTCTCGGATTTCGGCATTTCTAGACTACATTGCGCCTAGGCTCACGCTATAGTTTTTTCATTTTTTACAAATATATTTTGTATTTATTGCTGTTAATGAAAATATTTTAAATCGTTAAGCTTCTCATAGTGAAAATAAACATTGAGGAGGCCAAATGGCTGATTTATTTGAGTCGATTAACTTAGCAGGTAAAACACTGAGCAATCGTATAGTGATGCCGCCTATGACCCGCTCGCGGGCAAGTCAACCCGGGGATATCCCTAACAGTTTGATGGCAACCTATTACGCACAACGTGCAACGGCTGGTTTAATTATTAGTGAAGGGACACAAATATCGCAACTCGGTAAGGGGTATGCTTGGACACCGGGGATCTATTCAGACGCCCAAGTTGCTGGCTGGAAACAAGTCACAAAACAAGTGCATGATGCAGGCGGTGTTATGTTTGCGCAGCTTTGGCATGTTGGGCGAGTATCGCACCAAAGTAATACCGCTGGGCTTCAGCCGATTTCAGCTTCAGCAATTCAAGCTCAGGGTGTGAAAGTTTTCATCGATGAAAATGACTCCCCTGATTTTATTCAAGCTCAAACACCTAGAGCAATGACCCAAGCAGACATCAATAATGTTATTAACGAATATCGACACGCTGCACGTAACGCGATGCAAGCAGGATTTGATGGAATTGAACTGCATGCAGCGAATGGTTATTTGATTAATCAATTTTTAGACTCTCACTCAAATCAAAGGACTGATGGCTATGGTGGCTCTGTTGATAACCGCATTCGCTTTTTGCGTGAGGTCGTGACGGCGGTGAGTGAAGAAATTGGCAGTGACAAAGTGGGTGTTAGACTTGCGCCGCTTACTACCTTAAATGGTACAGTAGATGAAAACCCTGAGCAGACATACCTCGCGGCAATTAAACAGCTAACTGCGCTCAACGTATGCTATGTGCACATCGCAGAAGCGGATTGGGAAGACGCGCCAGATATGCCTCTGAATTTTAAATACGCAATTAGAGAGGCATTTAATGGCGTATTAATCTATGCCGGAAAGTATACGAAAGGGCGCGCCCAACAAGCTCTTAATGAAGGTTGGGCTGATATGATTGGGTTTGGTCGTCCTTTTATCTCAAACCCTGATTTGCCCTACAGGCTGGCAAATGACTTGCTCTTAAATGAACATCAGTCTGAGACATTATTTGGTGGCGGTGAACAAGGTTATACTGATTACCAAACTCACGCCTCAAATCCAATTAACGTAAAATAGGCTAAAAGTTAGCTTTCAATCTGCGTATGAATTATTTAATGCGTACGCAGCCCCAATAATGACCATTTTAAGGTGAGCACAATGTAGCTAACTTTTGTGCTTGTTTCTCCTGAATTACCGCTAATGATAGTTTATGTAAATGTATATAGATTGGAGTTTGGTCTAAAAATAGATAATAATGTTGGCAAATTAAAGGAACTTAATACACTATACTTCAGAAAATGAAAAATATAATTCTATTTGCCACTGCACTGCTCTGCACCATCTCTGCTAACGCCCAGTTACCCGTAGAGAGTTACGCACAACTACCTAATATGAGTAAAGTTTCACTCTCACCCAGTGGTAAGGCCGTTGCGTATTTACAAAATTATGAAGGAAACCTTGTTCTTACTGTTCATGACCTAAAAACGCATAAAAAAAATTATATCCTGCAAACTGATAATAAAACGATAGCACTTGGTTGGTACGATTGGGCCAGTGATGACATGCTCTTATTTGGTGCGAATTACACCAAAGTGCAGCGAGGTGTAAAATACACCTCATCTCGTTTATTTAAATTTGATTTAAAAAATCCTACGGATGAATTAGTTCAAATCAACCGTGCTTATCGCTATGAAATTTCGGCACAATTTCAAGATGACGTGATTAGCATACTGCCAGAACAACCAAACAAGATATTGGTTCAAACTGACTTTGATATGGCAAACAAGCCGAGCGTTTATATCTTAGATATAGCTAAAGATAGACGCGAGAAAGTTGTTCGAGCAAGAAGAAAAATATCTAGCTGGATAGCCGATCAACAAGGCAATGTAAGAATGGGTTATGGGTTTGAAGGGATCACTGCCTATTATATGCTCTATGATAATGAGACGAAGGATTTAACCGATTTCTATACCTTTCAGGCTCGTGGCCCGGAAGCTATCCATATTCTTGGATTTGATAAAGACCCAAATATTATTTACCTCACCGCACTTCATAATGGTAAAAATGCGCTGTTTAAAGCAGACATTACTAAACGCCCGCTTTTACCTCAGCTTATTTTCTCCGATCCAGACTATGATTTTGATGGCAGTATCATTTATTCACACGACGGCAGAGCCATAGGCTTCAGCCATTCCAACCTTGATAACTCGAGAATTTACTGGGACGAAGACCGCAAACGCCTTCAACGCTCACTTAAAGCGGCATTACCAAACTACGACACCGTTGTTATAAGTATGAGCGCGGATAATAAAAAATACATAGCGTACGGCGATTCAGACCAAGACTCCGGTACATATCTGATTGGTGACAGAGAAACCAGCTCTTTGGCAGGGTTAGGACGTTTATATCCGGATATTACCGGTGACAATTATTTGGGCAAACGAAGGGTATCGTTTAAAGCGCGTGACGGCCTAGAAGTTGAGGGTTACTTAACCCTACCTAAAGCATTCGATGCGGCTGCTCCAACAATCATCTTTCCACACGGTGGACCATACTCTCGCGACTACGCTGGCTTTGATTACTGGTCTGAACTATTGGCAAGCAGAGGCTTTGTGGTTTTCCAACCTAACTTTAGAGGCTCTTTTGGTTATGGTTTTGACTTCTTTAATGAAGCAAATCAAGGTTGGGGAGGAAAGATGCAAGATGACTTACAAGATGCGGCAAACTGGTTGATTTCAGAAAAGTATGCACTCAAAAATAAAATTTGTATAGGTGGTGCAAGTTACGGCGGCTATGCGGCACTAATGGCTGTGGTAAAACATCCTGAAACGTTTCAATGTGCAGCAAGTTTTGCCGGTGTTACAGACTTAGAATCGATAGTCAGTCGTGCGCGCTTTTTCACAAACAAAGAGCTTGTTCGTGACCAATTTGGACAAGATATTGATAAACTAAAAGCACAATCTCCTGTTAACTACGCTAAGCAGATTAGCCGCCCCGTGTTACTTATTCATGGTGATGACGATAAAGTCGTGCCTGTGAATCATAGTCGTGACATGGCAGATGAACTTGAAGATCATGACAAGAAGTTCAAATACGTAGAGCTCGAGGATGGCAATCACCATCTGAGTTATCAAGCACATAGAGTGAAGACGCTTACTGAGTTTTTAGCTTTTTTCGAAAAACATCTTAAGTAACCTGAGGTTTGGATAAGGAATGTTCCAACTTATTGTTGCTAAGCCACAACTTAGTTTTTTCCTTGTCTAGCCAGCAAGTTTTAAGGAAAACACCGCTTCTGCGTCCTGCTCTCGCTAAGGTACCTACATCCTGTAGGCAAGGCGAATTTACGCACCAATAGCTGGCTATTGGAAGTGAATTCAACGAAGTTAGCGCTAAAACTGGCTGCTAGAAAGGCATTAATTATCCGCAGCTCAGGTTAAGTAGCAAAGCGCCGCAATTAGCGGCGCTTTTTATTGAGAGAGCGACTTCTTCTGCCACAGAGTTGATGTATGATAGGGGCTAACATAAAGGAGAATTATTGTGCAGCTCGTTAAATTATTCGCCATGGCATTGATGCCTATGCTCAGTGTATTTCAGGCCTCGGCAGCGTCATTTTTAGTCTTTGGTGATATGCCCTATACGGAGATAGACAGAGGCATGTTGATGCCAAATGGTGCTCTGCACGAAAAGGTAAATGATATACAGCATGATTTTATGGTGCACGTAGGTGATATGAAATCCGGTGCTGAGCCCTGTACAGATCAACTGCTTAAGGATAATTATGCCCTGATCTCAAATGTAAGTAGTCAACCTTTTGTATTCACTCCCGGAGACAATGATTGGACTGACTGTGACCGTGAAACCCTGAACCCTAGGTTTGATGAATTAGAGAGATTGGATTTCATCCGTAAACACTTTGCGGTGCAAATACCTGAGCTACCGGCCTTTAAACGCCAGCAAACAGTACCAGAAAATCAATCTTGGATAGTGGATGATGTGCAGTTTTTAACCTTGCATGTACCAGGCACCAACAATGGTCGCAGACAAATCTTATTATCCGATAAAAAAGTAGTGTACGAAGAATCTCATCGTCGTGATGTAGAGAATATTAAGTGGTTGGACAGCTTGTTGACGCCAAACCATAAAGCCGCGGTGATATTTCTACAAGCCGACCTATATCAAAAAGAGAAGCATTCAGGACGTTGTGATAAACACTCGAAAGCTCAGTGCGATGGCTATCAATTATATCGAGAGACACTTGCAGAGTATGCAGCTCAACTCAGTTATCCGTTGCTGTTGATACATGGAGATACGGGAGAGTTTTGCTTTTCTGAACAGTCAAAAAATTTATGGCGTCTTAACGCCCCTGGCGACTTTCAATATTTAGATATTGCAAAGGTTAAAGTTAAGGGAGGTAAAAAGAAGCCGTTTAAGGTAACACCGCTTCTTTCGCAAGATAAAATAGCTAAATGCAAGGGGCTGTAAAGCCCCTTTACACACTTTTTACGCAGCTGTACATGAAGCGTAGCGCGAATAGCTTGCCGTAACTACAGTATAAGCTCGCGCTGTTTATTGTGGCTTTCAAACTGCTCTTGCTTGACTGTATTGACAAAATGCCACTCACTTTCCACCTTCTCTTTTGTGAAATTAAGCGTTAAATAACCACGCTGATGAATATTGGCATATTCAAGGTCATCGACTAGTAATTGCAATGCCTCAGCGAATTGTAGCGCCTGCTCATCGCCTAATTGCAAGTAATACTCAAGCCCTGGAGAGCTGACTGAAGCTGTCGCATATTCTTGACCACAAACGGCTCCGCTTGCATCGCAGAGCTTACCTGACCAGGCGTTGTGCGTATCTCCAGCAACGACTACTAAGTTTTTATTGGCCGCTTTTGCTGTTTGTAAAATTACTTCACGTTCAATCGGATAGCCGTCCCATGCATCCAAATTATATGGTGCGGTATACGTGACTCGCGCTTTTTCTTGTGCAGACAATGTTGAGTCACCAGCAAGCAGCCTGCCCTTTATTTGAGCAAGCTCTGTTAATTGCGTCGGCATTTGTGCGGAAGGGTTGGCAAGAGACATGAGCAGCTCGACTGGGATCATCATTTTAGTCATCAATACTTGTTGCCCTAAAACTTGCCATTTCGCTGTTGAATTTTTCAAATTATCGGTGAGCCAAGTCAATTGGTTAGCGCCTAAAAGCTGTTGCGAAGGCGCGGTGAGATCCGCCTGAAATCCGGCAAAATCCACTTGTCCTGTCGTGGGGTCAATGTAATTTTGATAGTCGAGTGCTTTAGCTCGGCTCTCGTGACGAGTATCTAGCATATAAAGTGATAACAAGTCGCCAAATTCAAATTTACGATAGAGGCTCTCAAGTTGATCCTTAACCATCGGACGCACAGGCATCCATTCATAGTAGGCTTGCAGTGCAGCAAGTTTGCGGGCAGCGTACTCCCCTTCTCCCTCGTTATGGTTTTCAGCGCCATCCATGTATGAGTCATTGCATACTTCATGGTCGTCCCATACCGCAATAAATGGCGTACTGGCGTGGAGAGCTTGCAGACCAAGGTCCGTACGATATTTTGCATAGCGACGACGATAATCATTTAATGTAATAATCTCGCTCGCATTATCTGCATCCAGCCCTCGCCCCATGGCGTCGGCATTTTCAGTGGCGTACCCACCCATACCATATTCGTATATGTAATCACCTAAGTGTAACACCGCGTCTAAATCGCTGCGTTTTGCAGCCTCTGCATAAACATGAAAGTAACCTGCCGGATAATTTGCACAAGACATGACGGCAAGTTTTACCTGAGTTACATCGTTGAGGGGCAAGGTTTTGCATTTACCTATGGGTGAATGCGTTTCCTTAGTGACGAAGCGATAAAAGTAGCGGCTATTTGCAGCAAGGCCATTAAGATCTACTTTAACGGTGTAATCGTTTTTTGCTAATGCGGCAAGCTGGTGGCTTTGTAGTAAGACACCAAAATCTTCAGATTCTGATACTTGTAGAGTGACATCCACACTGTTAGGTGTGCCTTCAGGAGTGACTCGCGTCCATAATATAATGCTATCAGCCAAAGGATCGCCACTTGCGACACCATGGTTAAATGCGACAGCAAAATCATTGCTTGCAACCGCTTTACTATCACTGCTGCCGCAACCTACTAACGAGACGCTAATTGTCGCTGCGCCAACGCCCATTAATGCACTTTTAATAAAATCTCGACGGGTAAAACTTGCCATTATTATTGTTCCTTAACTGCAAAATGCGCCATATAGGGCGCACTTATCTACTACTTGAAGAAACTAGCTTAGTTAAGCATTATTACAATTTAACGATTGGTCTTAATTAGTGCGGGTTTGGAACAACGCGATTTCTGCCACTGCTTTTAGCTTCTAGTAACATCGTATCTGCACGACGAATAATGCTCTCGACGCCAGACTCACCTGCGCCAAATTCAGCAACCCCAAATGAGCTGGTAATATCGACCTCTTCACCGACCGCAATTTGAAATGATGCCTGCTCTATCATAATGCGTGCCCGCTCGGCGACTAAGATTGCCCCCTCTAAGCCAGTATTAGGGAGTACCAGAGCAAATTCCTCTCCACCTAGCCGAGCTATTAAATCCGTGTCTCGTAACATGTCAGAGAGTCGCGAGCTCACGTGAACCAGCACTAGGTCTCCCGTTTCATGGCCAAATTGCTCGTTAATTGCACGGAAATTATCGAGGTCGGTCAGTATCACACTAAATGGTGTTCTGTAACGTTCATATAACCTAATTTGACTGTCAATTTTATCGCTTAACTGCCTACGACTGGCGACGCCCGTTAATGGGTCAGTTTTAGTAATAAAATCGAGCTCTTTACGTAAGTGATCGAGTTCGCTATGCATCGCTTTTGTTGTGGTAATGTTATCTCCGTAGATAACAAAGGCATCATTCTGCAGCGAAAAACATCGTAATCTGAAGAACTCACCACTTAAGGTATCAATTTCAATTTCTGGATAGTCTAATTCACAGCCGTTGCTTAAGGCTAAAAACCATTCCGTGAGTTCATCCCCGTCGATTCTGTCATCAAACGTATCGTCTGTTTGTGGGTCGAAGATATTACTCAGTGTGCGTCCTGTTATGTGAGACGAGGGTTGTCCAATTAGCTTCGCCATTGCTTTATTGCAAAATTCAAGAACCGACTTGCTGCTAACAATAGCAACTGCATCGTCACTTTTATTGAGCACTTCACTCAGTAGGGATTGTAAATGGTTAGCGTTAGACATAATTCAATTCCGTTAGGCTTTTTGTTATTTTAAATCAATCGGGAAGATTTATCTTAGATCTCGCGCAAATCACACAAAAAAGACATTTTGATTTCGTTATCTACATCAATTGGTTCTAATTTAGCACCAATCATATTCCATTTCACTTATGTTTAATGCAACAAATGAAACGTATAGTTACCTCCATACACAAAGGAGGAACTATGTTAAAACCAACGCAACTCGCAACGATTATTTCTGCTTTGCTATTGCTAAGTGCATGTGGCGAAGCTGAGCAGGCAAGCAGTCAAACTCCGCCTCTTCAACCAATTGATGTAGCACCAACACCGCAAATTAGCATTGCTGATTGGCACACCTATACAACACGCCTTTCTTCTCCAAACGAAGTCGCACTTCGCGCTCGGGTCACAGGAGTTATCGGCTCGGTAAACTTCAAAGAAGGAGATACGGTGCACCAAGGCGATGTTTTATTTGAGCTGGACGATAGAACTTTCTTGGCTGAGGTTGCCAGTCTTGCCGCACAAGTGAAACGTGCCGAAGCGGCCCTTTCGCAAGCAAAAAGTGAGTCAGCGCGTGCGCTTCGATTAAGCAAGCAAAAAGCGATTTCAACCGAAGAAGTCGATGCCCGTGTTTCGCTTACCGCACAGCGTGAAGCCGAACTAGATGCGCTTCGCGCTTCATTTAAAGCAGCTCAACTAAACTTAGAGTTTAGCAAGATCACAGCACCAATCAGCGGCAAAATTTCATTTGCTGAGGTCACTCAAGGTAACACCATTAGAGCAAACGACACCTTGCTTACGACGATAGTCGCAACCGATAAGATGTATGCGTATTTTGATATCGACGAGCGAACTTGGAATAGCCAGTTTGCATCAGTGACGGAAGGTGAGCCGCTTCCTGTGAAATTACAGTTATTGGGCCGTGAGTCACAGCCAGTCATGGGTGAGCTAGACTTTATTGACAACGCCATTGATGACCACTCCGGAACCCTAAAAGTACGCGCTTCTTTTGATAACCATAGTGGACAATTACGACCTGGCTCGTTTGCGCGAGTGAGTCTTTCATCCGGTGAGCAAAACGATCGAGTATTAATTCCAGACCGCGCAGTGGGTACGGATCTTAAAAATCGCTTTGTTCTTGTCGTCAACGACGCGAATACACTTGAATATCGTCTGATCACACTCGGTAATCGCTATGGCGAATTTCGTGCAGTTGAATCGGGTTTAGCCGCAGGAGAGCGTATCGCGGTAAATGGCCCAGCGCGTGTAGGCCCTGGCATGCCGATAAGCCCAAACTCAGTGACGCTTACCTTGCCAGATAACATCGCCACAGAAGTGGTTGCGATGACGCCAAACGATTCTTCACAAGGATTAAACTAATAATGAAATTTTCCCATTTTTTCATTAAACGGCCTATTTTTGCGGCGATGATGTCGCTTGTGATATTAATCGCAGGAGCCATTTCCCTTTTTCAGCTTCCCGTTAGTGAGTATCCAGAGGTGGTACCGCCGACGGTTGTGGTATCTGCAACTTACCCCGGTGCAAACCCAAAAGTCATTGCTGAAACCGTTGCAACGCCACTTGAGCAAGAGATCAATGGTGTTGAGAACATGCTGTATATGTTTTCTCAAGCAACCAGTGATGGTCGTTTAACGCTTACCGTGACTTTTGCACTTGGTACTGACTTGGACCGCGCCCAAGTTCAAGTACAAAACCGTGTAAATAGCGCTATTCCAAGATTACCGCAAGAAGTACAACGTTTAGGGGTTGTGGCTGAGAAGGCGTCACCAGATCTCACTATGGTGGTGCACTTGGTATCGCCAAGCGGCTCACATGATACAAGCTACCTCTCTAACTATGCCGATATTTATGTCAAAGATCAGATAGCGCGCTTGCCGGGAGTTGGTGATGTGAAGCTATTCGGCGGCGGTAAATACGCCTTGCGGATATGGCTAAACCCCGAGCAATTGGCTGAAAGAAACTTAACCGCAAGCGATGTGGTTCGAGCAATCCAACAACAAAACCGCCAAGTAGCAGCTGGCTCTTTGGGTGCTCAACCCACAACGAATGAAAATCAATTCCAAATTCTGTTAAACGTTAAAGGGCGTTTGGTAGATACCAGTGAATTTGACAATATTATTGTCAGCGTATCGAACGATGGCGCGATCACTAGACTCAAAGATATTGGTCGTGTTGAGCTTGGACAAGATAACTACGCGTTAAGAGCTTTGCTAGATGGAAACGAAGCGGTGGCAATGCCGATTTTCCAGCGTCCTGGTTCTAATGCGATAGAGCTGTCGGATCAGGTGCGTGAAACCATGAAAGAGTTATCGACACGTTTTCCTGAAGGGGTTGAGTACGATATTGTTTATGATCCGACAATTTTTGTTCGTGGCTCAATCGATGCGGTAATTTCAACATTATTAGAAGCCATCGTACTTGTGGTATTAGTCGTTATCTTATTCTTGCAAACATGGCGCGCTTCGATTATTCCGCTGGTAGCGGTGCCTGTATCGTTAGTTGGTACTTTTGCTGCAATGCAGTGGCTTGGTGTTTCTATCAATACTTTGTCGTTGTTTGGTTTGGTACTAGCAATCGGTATCGTGGTTGATGATGCCATTGTCGTGGTTGAAAACGTTGAGCGTAATATTGAAAACGGTCTTGCGCCCTTCGAGGCAACTAAACAAGCGATGTCAGAGGTGACAGGCCCTATTATAGCGATTGCGTTGGTGCTTTGTGCAGTGTTTATTCCAACTGCATTTATTACCGGGTTGTCAGGCCAGTTTTACAAACAGTTTGCCCTCACGATCACAATTTCGACGCTGATCTCGGCATTTAACTCATTAACATTATCACCAGCGCTAGCTGCACTACTATTAAAGCCGCACGGTGCTAAACCAGACAAACTCACAGTGGTGTTAGATAAATTGTTTGGTCAGTGGCTATTCAAACCGTTTAATCGCTTTTTTGATAAGGCAGCTCACGGCTATGTTGGACTGGTAAAAAAACTTATTAGACTGAGCACCATTGTGTTGGTGGTTTATTTAGGGTTAATTTTTGCTACCACTAAGTTGTTTAGCACCATCCCTGGTGGCTTTATTCCACAACAGGACAAACAGTATCTTGTTGCGATTGCCCAACTGCCAGACGCTGCGAGTTTGGATAGAACAGAAGCCGTTGTACGTGAGATGGAACAAATTGCACTACAGACTCCAGGCGTTTTACATTCCGTGTCTTTCCCTGGGCTTTCAGTAAATGGTTTTACAAACAGCCCAAATAGCGGGATTGTATTTGTTGCCCTAGATAAATTTGAAAATCGCACATCGCCAGAGTTGTATGCGTCTTCAATCGCTGCGCAGCTTAATCAGAAGTTTGCCATCATAGATGAAGCGTTTGTCGCGGTTTTCCCACCGCCACCAATACAAGGGTTAGGCACCACAGGTGGATTTAAACTGCAAATTGAAGATAGAGCAAACCTTGGCTTTGAGAAGCTATTCTCTGACTTACAAGCAGTGATCGCAAAAGCGCAGCAGCAACCGGAGCTAATGGGACTGTACTCAAGCTTTAGGATCCAAGTACCACAAATGGACATTGATATCGACCGTGAGCAAGCAATGGTACAAGGCGTACCGCTCGAGGAAGTGTTTAATGCATTACAGATCTATTTAGGTTCAATGTACGTCAATGACTTTAACTTATTTGGTCGCACTTATCAGGTTACCGCTCAGGCTGACGCGAACTTTCGCTCAGATCCTGCACAAATTTTGTCTTACAAAGTAAGAAACAACTATGGTCAAATGGTGCCACTTGGCGCGGTACTCAAAGTCACGCCGACAACGGGACCTGATCGTGTTATGCACTATAACGGGTATCCTACCGCCGAGTTAAATGGCAGCCCTGCGCCCGGCTACTCTTCGGATCAAGCGCAAATGGCAATTGAAGCGGTGCTAAACGAAACGCTTAGCGAAGGCATGGCATTTGAGTGGACTGAAGTCACCTATCAGCAGAACCTCGCGGGTAACGTGATGGTGTATATCTTCCCACTGGTTGTACTCTTGGTGTTTATGGTTTTGGCATCGCAATACGAAAGCCTAAAGCTACCATTTGCAATCATCCTCATTGTGCCAATGACCATACTGTCAGCATTGGTAGGGGTGTGGCTAACTGGCGGCGATAATAATATCTTTACCCAAATTGCTCTTATCGTTTTGGTTGCTTTAGCGTGTAAAAACGCAATCCTAATGGTGGAATTTGCCAAAGAAGAGTATGAGCAAGGCAAGACTAATTTAGAGTCAATTATTGAGGCATGTAAACTACGTTTACGTCCTATTTTAATGACGTCGATTGCCTTCACCGCAGGGGTTGTACCTCTGGTACTTGCAACTGGTGCGGGTGCTGAAATGCGTGAAACCATGGGGATTGCAGTATTCTCAGGAATGATAGGGGTTACCTTATTTGGTCTATTGTTTACGCCTATTTTCTTTATGGCGATGACGAAGCGATTATACACGCCAAAAATACGTGAAGCGCAGAGTCCCCCCAATACCATTCCAGTAAAGGATTAATAACTTGTAATCATGTTTAAAGGCCCGTTGGGCCTTTTTTATGCTGCTTTTTATTGCCTTGTAACCACACTATTCACCTTAACTTCATCCGTTTACGCTAAATTATCAGATACCGTCTTTTTCTCGTCGGAGTCTGTTTATGAAATCTCAAATTGCCTTTGCTGTTTTAATTAGCGCTGTTCTCAGTGCATGTGGCGAGGACATCTCAAATCGTAAAATTGAGCTTAGTGAAACACTTAGCCGCTATCAATGTGATAATGATTCGGTGATAAAGGTTGACTACAACGACAGTGATAAGGCGACTGTCCATTTTAACGAACAGGTGGTTAAGATGAAGATTGCGCGCTCAGCCAGCGGTGCAAAATATCAAGGTGATGGGTTTGTGTGGTGGACAAAAAATGACGAAGGTATGTTGCTTAGACAGGAAGAAGATAAAAACAACCGCATCATCGCACGTTGCGAGATGCGGCCTAATGAAGCCTTAACAGTGAAGGCGCAATCAAACTGATTATAAATGCTCGTCGCAATAGGTAACGTCACTTATATAGAATTAGGATGTCTTATACCGACAACTTTTCAGGTGTAGCTAAAGTACTTTTTACAAACTCAATGGCAGCGCTTACATTAGGAAATAAAACTTGATCTAATGGCTCTGGCATGCCAATTTCTTTGCGCATTTTTTCAATCTGGCTTTTCGCAATTGCCGACTTCAACACATACGCAGCACTAACACAGCCTAACTGCAAACAGCGCTTTGCTGTGTTTACCAGTAACTTGTAGGCTTCTGGTGTCGCAGCTATGGCCTTTTCGGAATAACTCACGTAACCCCATGTCGAAGAATGGATCTCGGCTCGACATTGCTCTAATGCCCTAGAAAAATAATGGATCATAGACTCATTAATATTTCCTTCGAAACAGGCAAAGAGGATATTTTGCTCGGTCCAGAGGGTTACTTTCCCGCACCGAGTTTGATAACTATATTTTGACATTAATCCTTATCCGGCTCCTTTCAAAGTGCGGATTATACATCAGCACGACAAGGTTAAAAAAGAGTAATTGCTACTTTTTTAACCTAAATCGCATATTATGCTTATGGCTCAGCGAGTTGCTGTTTCGCTGCCTCAGATTCTTCTTTTAGGTAGTTATTAAATGACAAGCCTAAAAACTGCGGTAAAGTAGCGCTAATTGCCAAGGAAGACAAAGTACCAATGAGAATGCCACAACACAACGCCATGGCAAAACTATTAAGTCCCGCGCCGCCTAACCACCATATCGCTAACACTGTTGTGAGCGTCGTTAATGAGGTGATAAGCGTGCGGCTCATTGAATCCTTTATCGCTTGGTCTATGGTATTGCCCACGGGACTGTTTTTCCACTGCTCTTCGAACAAAAGCTCTCTAACTCTGTCACCAATCACAATCGAATCGTTGAGTGAGTAACCAATAATCGCCAGCAGCGCTGCAAGCACGGTTAAGTCAAATTCTACTTGCGTTATTGCAAACAAACCTAGCGTCACAATCACATCATGAAAAAGCGCGATACTTGCGGAGACCGCTAAGCGCCACTCAAATCTAAACGCCAAGTAAATCAATACACTAAGTAACGCGAATATACCAGCAAGGCCACCTTGCTCAATTAACTCATTACCCACCTGTGCACCAAGA
This sequence comes from Pseudoalteromonas sp. XMcav11-Q, assembly GCF_040104525.1. Taxonomy (NCBI): domain Bacteria; kingdom Pseudomonadati; phylum Pseudomonadota; class Gammaproteobacteria; order Alteromonadales; family Pseudoalteromonadaceae; genus Pseudoalteromonas; species Pseudoalteromonas sp. XMcav11-Q. The sequence goes on along the minus strand of NZ_JBECOX010000004.1, from coordinate 228,238 downwards.
TAACTGGCGTCTAATACGCTTGCTTGCCATTGTGTTTCAATTCCTTCTATCCACTGTTTGACGTGTGTTTCATCGGTGGACTGAGGGGTTTGGAAAACTCGCCAGCTACCATCGTTTTGTAGAGAGATTCGCGCATCTTGAACACCAAGCTCAGCTAGCTTGTTTTGCATTTCTGTTTGGCTCGTTTGCTTGGGTAAATCGATAACCGTAACGTAACCGCCGGTAAAGTCTTGGCCTAATACAATGCCTTTTTGAGTGATGGCTATGAGACTTGCAAGGACAAGTAACAATCCAGAAATTAGCCCGACGAATCTTGCCTTTTGCGTTTTACTTGTCATTTTACTTTGCGCCTTTACGTGATTTTGAATAAAGAGATTCTGATAACATACCGGAGACGACCACACCGGCGAAAATACTGGTTACTATGCCCAGCGCCAAAGTGATCGCGAACCCTTTTACTGGTCCATAACCGATACCAAGTAGGATAAGAGCAGTTATCATCGTGGTTAAGTTGGCATCGATAATACTCGACATGGCTTGTTGATAACCTTGCTTTAATGCAGTAACCATCCCAATGCCTTTACGCCTTAATTCGCGAACTCGCTCAAAAATAATCACATTGGTGTCGACGGCCATACCGATAGTCAAAACTAGGCCCGCAATGCCGGGTAAGGTAAGCACAACACCAGGAAGCAGCGACATTAATCCAATCAGGCAAACTAAGTTTACCAGTAATGAGGTAATGGCCACTGCGCCTAGCTTGCGATACCATACTGCCATAAACAGCAAAGTTAGGCTTAGCCCTAACGCCAAAGCTTTAAAGCCGCTTTCAATATTCTTTTCGCCCAATGAAGGACCAATGGTTTGCTCTTTCACAATGGTGATTGGTGCGTCAAGAGAACCCGCCCGCAACAATAATGCTAACTCTTGCGCGCGTTCCATTGACTGCATATTGGTAATACTGAATCGGGTATTTAATACTTGTTGAATAGTGGCTACTGAAATTACCTCCGTTTTGCGCTTAATCTCTCCTTTTGGATCCGCGTAATATTCGCTGAATACGGTAGCCATTGGTTTACCAACATTGTTTCTAGAAAATCGGTTTATCTTTTCACCGCCTTGAGAAGATAAGAATAGTTGCACTAAAGGTTTTCCGTATTCGTCTCTTCCTGCTGTTGCGGACTCTATTTCATCCCCGCCAAAAATGGCAACTGGGTCGACTGAAACCAAAGCGCCAGATTTATCCTTTAATTTTTGACCTCCCATTTCTTGTAATGCATGAAATGAAAGCTTTGCTGTGGCGCCGATAATACGCTTGGCTTGTTCTGGGTCTTGCACGCCAGGTAATTCGATTCGTATATAATTAGTGCCTTGACGTTGCGTAACCGCTTCTGTGATCCCGAGTTCCTCAATACGCGAACGTAAAGTAGACAGCGCTTGGGTCATTAACTGCTTATCGAACTCTGCTTTTTTCGCTTCGGCAAAACGGAAATTAACTCTCGTTAAACTGCCTTGTTTATGAGTTGTACTGGTAAATTGTGGATAGAGTTCGCGCAGTGTCGCAGTAAGTGCTACGAGTTCATTTTGCCCTTGCGCTTTCGCTATGACCTCAACCTGCTCGCCACTGATAACTTGAGGAATAGATAGGTTACGATAACGATTTTTGATCCGTAGGCTATTGGCTTCGTCTGCGAGTGACTGCAGTTTATTTTGCGCCGCTTGCTCTGTGTCAACCTTGAGTACGAACAACACACCGCCGTCCAAGTCTAGTCCGAGCTTGATAGGTTTGAGTCCAGTGCTTTCTAACCACTGTGGCATCGTTGAAGCACTAACAACCTTAACACTTAGCTTGGAGTGAGACTCAGCCTCAGCCATATAAGCACGCGCTTCGGCGGTTAGCGTGCGGTTTTCAAGTTCAACCAAATAGCCACCTTGATGAGACTCGATTTGCTTGACTTTGAATCCCTCTCCTTCTAGCTGAGATTTAAGCTCAGGCAGCGACAGAGACACTACCTCGTTACTACTTGCTTGAATTTGAATCAAATTCTTATTGGGATACAAGTTTGGTAGTGCACAAAGGATCAACAAGAACACAATAAGCGCAGTAAAAAAGCGTTTTGCACGCGCGTTGGTACCACGAGAGGTTGATGGCTTCGTTGGCGAATTTATATCTTTCATATTTTTCTCATTATCTATCTGAGCGATACCGATTTGCTAACGAATACTGGTCATATAGACGTTAGGGGACTGGTATCAAAAACTACTATTTGGGTGCTTTATTGGTATAGATAATGATTAAGAGGCGAAGTTGAGACTGCCTTTGAAGGTTAAGTTTGCCGGCTTACAGTTGTCGATAAAGCCATTATTTGGCCGAGTATCACACATATACCAAGGCACAGGCTTAGGTCTATTGATGTCATAGACTGAGGCCGGTATATATTTTTCTGCTGCAAGCTCAAATACAAGCGCATATTCGGCTTGTTGTTTAGGATGTAGAAAATAACTAGGATGGCTAGTACGCTCGCGTTCCGGCAATAAGCCCTTTTCGTGATGCGTGGTTTCACCACTGAGCTTTATTGGACTTGTAGGGCTTGGCTTACTGGGTAACTGATTGGAGTCAGCGAGGCCCTTTTGGGTGATGTTTTCGAAGCTCGTGCTGTGCGTATCAGAAGTATGGGATAAGTGATTATCAGGCGTTCCTGTCGCGCACGCAGCAGCTACCCATAACAACATGAGTAATGACATAACGGCGAAAAGGTTAAAACGCTTCATGAAAACTGATTAAACAACTTATTAGATAAAATTACGAGATTGGGGCGATAGTAGCAAATTCAAGATAGCGGTATCAATTATAATGAATGTGAGAGGCATAAAAAAACCTCCAACTTGGGAGGTTTTTCTTGTCCAGCGAGTGGATTAAGGATTTACTTGGTCTTTTAGGCCTTTACCTGCTTTGAACGAAGGAATGTTCGCAGCTGGGATTTGGATTTCAGCGCCAGTTTGTGGGTTACGACCAGTACGCGCAGCGCGCTCTTTTACTGAGAATGTGCCAAAACCAACTAAAGCAACAGAACCGCCATCTTTTAGTGTGTTAGTTACTGCGCCAGTAAACGCTTCTAAAGCACGGGTTGCCGCTGCTTTTGAAATCTCTGCGTCTGCCGCCATCTTTTCAACTAGTTGAGCTTTATTCATTATTAGATTCCTATAACTTTATAATTTGCCTAAGCAAAACCTATGTTTATGCATTTTGCGTTTATGTGCAACCCCAAAATTGCGAAATTCGACGAAATATTTATTATTTTATTGCGTTTCGCCCCGGATCCTGTGGGTTTGTAATCAAACGCTATCAATTTGCTGGCAACTGCGCAAGCTTTGTACCCCATAAAATGCGATTAAAACTCACTATCAGGTAGAACCCCACACTCCACAGTGCGCCAAACACTGGCCAAAAAATGTACCAAGGTGTTGAGATAGAAACTACATCAAAGTTAGCTGCACCGAGATAGCTAGGTGGCGCGCAGACCAAAAATACCACTAATAATATCGGCGCTTTGAGCGTTAATAGTTTGCAAAGTGCATTATTTATTGTCAGCACCAATGCTATCCACAAAACCCAAAGCCAAACCGGAAGTAATTCACTTCCTTGGTAATTGATGAGCTGAGCTTTGACCGCAATCAATTCAATGCTCATTCCTATGGCGGAACCTATGAGTGCAAGCACCAAATTGAGACGCTTATTTTGGTGCCCTGCGAGCATAACGAGACAGCCTAGCAACATCAACCAAAGCGCGTCTGCTTGAAAAAATAATGCAGCAAACCAAATACTTTGGAAGAGTAGCGCGTTAGTAATCCAATGTTTGAGTACAGACATTGGACTGGTATCTTGGTTTTCTGGCGACTAAATGCACGGCACTGGTTGCTCTTTGTTTAAACGCCCCTTCGCAGTAGCATAAATAAAATTGCCAAAGGCGATAAAAGCGTTCATCGAAACGTTTACCATCAAGCGAAGGCCATGCTTTTTCAAACCGAACACGCCAATCGTATAGCGTTCTGGCATAGTGCAGACCGATATCATGGAGTTCGTGGACAACCATATCGGTGGAATTTACGATTTGCTTGCTCATTTCACTCACGGAAGGAAGACAACCGCCAGGAAAAATGTACTGCTGAATGAAATCCGATTGCTTGAGGTAATGTTGATAACGTTGGCAGGCGATGGTAATGGCCTGAATCAGCATCGCGCCAGTCGGTTTCAGCAAGTCGTTGCATTTGGCAAAAAAGCCCGATAAATAAGCATGTCCAACTGCCTCAATCATTTCGATAGACACCAGCTTGTCGTACTGGCCGTCCAATTCGCGGTAATCTTGTTTTAGTAATGTGATGTGCTGCTGCAACCCTTCTTTTTCAATCAGTGCTTTTACGTAGGCATGCTGCTCTTCTGAAATAGTTGTTGTGGTTATATGGCAGCCGTAGTTTTTTGCAGCATAAACCGCAAATGCGCCCCACCCGGTGCCAATCTCAACAACTTTGTCAGCTGCCTGAAGATCCAAACGCTCACAGATTGCGGCTAACTTATGTTGCTGCGCTTCTTCAAGCGATGCTTCCTTTGAGGGATACACTGCACTAGAGTACAGCATTTCTTCACTTAAAAATGATTCATAAAGGTCGTTACCAAGGTCGTAGTGGGCGACAATGTTACGCTTTGCGCCTTGTTTCGAGTTTTTATTTTTAAGATGCTTTATCTTATTCACAATGCCGGAGAAAAATGCAAACTTATTTTCAAATGCATCTAGCTGAGCTTGGTTTAGGACGAAGATCTCAATCAGTTTGGTTAAATCCGAACAACTCCAGTGACCAAGAATGTAAGATTCACCTGCGCCGACACTGCCGCCAAGTGCAAATAGCTTATACATTTGCGCTGAATGAACATGAATATCAACGCTTAGGCTTGTTTCTGACTCACCAAAACAGTATTTTTGGTCGCCTTCGACAAGTACCACTTTTCCGGTTTCTAAGGTATTCAACGCGCCAAAGACGAGCTTTTTGTACACTCTATCGAATGTAGAAAGCGAAATTGATGAGGATATTGTCGTGGTATTTTCCATCTTATACTCTTCCGGGGTGCCCAACAAAAGGCACTTTTTTTAAAAATAACTTCAACGCTTGCCAGTAGATGCCTTTAGCTATGCTCCATGTCATTGCTGGAAACCGCTTAAGCAATTGATTAATATTTCCTTCATTGAGCTCCTGCTTTTTGAGCGTCATCGTGGCATCAAATAGCAATTCGTCACCTTTTCTGTTTTCAATATGGATTAGCGTATTGCTACCGGGTGGCTTCACTTTCCAGTGGTAGTGCATATCCAAATTCATAAAAGGTGATACGTGAAATTGCTTTTTAAAGTTCACTTCTTTACTTAATTCAACTAAATAAAAATGACGCTCATTCCAAGGTGTATTACTGACCTCAGCGAGCATATGGCTAAAACCAGCCCCCTTCTCGTCTTCAAAAAAGTAGAAATTAACCGGACTGAAGTAAAAGCCTAAACAGCGTATTTGCGCCATTAAATATACTTTTGTTTGTGATGAAACGGGTTTGCCTAGCGAATTTGACTTAGCACGTGCGCGCTCAACTAAGCTTTCGCCTTCTGTGAGGATATAGTCAGCTTGATTGAATTTAAGCAGTTTTAAGCCGGATGTACCAAACTTTGACGAAATACTATTGAGTGCGTCGAGCTCACTTAAATCTAGCCACATCATATACATGGGGTAAGAAAAAGCATGCTTGGCATGAGCGAATCGCCGATGCCGAACTTTTCCCACCAGTATTGCACTGTTCAAAATGAGATACCCAATTGCTCGGCCACATCTACCGCACTTCTCACCCCATCTTCATGAAAGCCGTTGAACCAGTACGCACCACAAAAATAACTATGGTGTTTACCATCGATGTCGGCTTTACGTTTTTGGGCCGCAATGCTGGTGGTATTGAATACCGGATGATTATAGACAAAGCGGCGGATCACTTTGTCTTCAGCTATCCCTTCATCATGATTTAACGTGACACAGTATTGATGTTTAGCGTCAAACCCTTGCAGTATGTTCATTTGGTAGGTGACAACAGCGGCTTTGTCCGTCGCTTCGTTTAATAAATAGTTCCAACTGGCCCACGCCAGCGGACGTTTTGGCAATAAACGGGTGTCAGTGTGCAGCACCACTGAGTTTGCAGTATAAGGAATTGCACCAAGTATCGCTTGTTCATCACTCGATGGGGTATTTAGTAACGCTAAAGCCTGATCGCTATGACATGCAAAGACGACTTTATCGAAGTACTCATTACTACCATCTTTGAAGACGATGGTCACACCAGAGTCATCACGAACTACTGTCTTGATGTCGGCATTAAGCACAATATTGTCTTTAAATTCTGCCACCAATGGTTGAATGTATTCCCTCGAACCACCTGGGATAACATACCATTGAGGGCGATTTGTGATGTCCAAGAGCCCATGGTTGAAGAAAAACTGGACAAAGAATTTAGCTTCAAAGTCAAGCATTTCTTTGATACTGGTTGACCAGATCGCGGCGCCCATCGGCAAGATGTAGTGCAGCTTAAAAAACTCATTAAATTGGTGTTGCTGTAGCAGTTTACCAAGCGTTTCAACACCTCGATAGTCGTCTTTTTCGTATAATGATTTACAAAGATCATTAAAACGCACAATATCCTTTAGCAATCGCCAGAAGGTCGGCCTCAGTAGGTTACGTTTTTGTGCGAATAGCGTGCGGAGTGAATGGCCATTGTACTCAAACTTCGATTGACTGTTGTGAACACTAAAGCTCATTTCGGTTTCTTGGCGACTAACACCAATTTCAGCCAGCAATTTTTCAAACTTTGGATAGGTTCTGTCGTTAAATACGATAAAGCCGGTATCAACCGCGAGCTTTTCACCTTGGTATTCAACATCAATAGTTGCCGTATGTCCGCCAATATAATCATTTTTTTCAAAAACTTTCACGTCATGTTGACGACTTAACAGGTATGCTGCGGTCATACCTGAGATACCGCTTCCAATTATTGCAATCTTAGCCACGGGCTATCCTTTTTGCGAGAGGTAACCACAACGAAAACGGCAGTAACCTGAGAAGTTTTAAAAATAGAGTAAATCTTTTTGGGAAATGTATTTCCTTGCTGCGCTTTTCTATTCCTTTGCTAATGTAACTCACGGCCTCATCGACACTTACAATAAATGGCATCGGAAAGTCGTTTTTATCTGTCAACGGCGTTTCTACAAATCCTGGGTGAACTAAGGTCACATCAATGTCTTTTAATGTTGCTGTCAGGGTGCGCGCTAAATAGCTGACAGCCGCTTTCGACGCACCGTACGCTTCGGCGCGAGGCAAAGGTAAAAATGCACTGCTGGAACTTACGATGCAAAGTTGCCCGCCTGTTTTCATTTTTGGCAGTAAAACGTCTAGGCAGTGGCCGATTGAGATGACGTTGATATGCATTACCCGCTCAAATAAATGGCCGTCAAATTGGTTGGGATTATCGATATACTCACAACCACCTGCGTTGAGGATCACAAGATCCAAGCCGTCAATATCTTTGAAGTTATCTTCTATCTCTTCGCGGTTTGTTAAATCAAATGCTTTGCTCTTTGCACCTACGCTGCTTTCTAATTCGTCTAACACTTTTTGGTTGCGGCCACAAGCAGTTACTTGATGTGACTGTTTTGCATAAAATTCCGTAAGACCTTTACCTATTCCTGATGTTGCGCCAGTAATTAAAATGCTACTCATGCCGTGATCCTTTTATCTAATAGCCGAATAACACCACCGAGTAGTGGGACTTGGCGATACAGCATTTGCGCACTGTCAAAGTAATCCCGATGTTGCGCCACTTTTTCGCCAATAAAACTCAAACGGCTATGACCATCGACCTCTATGATCTTACCGCCATTTAGCTTGGGGTGTTGATAGGACATAGTCCAGTAGATAAAGCTGACGTCATCAACCTGATAGGCGTTCGTAACAAGAAATTCGATTTCAGAGACATTTTCATATAACCCTTGAAAATAACTCGTTAGCGCATCGAGTCCTTGAATTTTATGTAAAGGGTCTACGAAACTGATGTCCTCAGTGTAAATTGAAGCCAATTTACCGAGACAGTATTTGTCTATTTCATTATAAATTGCCACGAATCGCTGCATTCTGTGATCCATATCTATTTAAACCTTAAATGCGTCAAGTGCTCTTGCTCTTGCTTCTTTATGATCAACCAGCGGCTCTACATAGTCATCCTTTCCGCCAAATGCCGCTAAATAGTCATGAGGAAAATGAATATGCTTTGCTGGAACATTTTTCAATTCAGGCACATATGTACGAATAAAGGAACCATCGGGATCAAACTTTTCGCTCTGCGTGATGGGATTAAAAATACGAAAATAAGGCTGCGCGTCACACCCCGTACTTGCAGCCCACTGCCAGCCACCATTATTACTGGCAAGGTCGCCATCTATTAACTTTGACATAAAATAGGCTTCGCCTTTACGCCAGTCGATGAGCAAGTGTTTGGTTAAGAAGCTGGCAACAATCATGCGTAGCCGATTGTGCATCCAGCCAGTTTTATTGAGCTGACGCATTGCCGCATCGACAATCGGGTAGCCAGTTTGACCATTACACCAGAGCTCAAACGCTTGGCTGTCGTCACGCCACCTAACCGCGTTATATTTATCGTTGAAATTAAAACCTTTACATAAACGCGGGAAAGCGACGATAAGATGGCGATAAAACTCACGCCAAATGAGCTCGTTCACCCAACAAAACTCTGGCTTACTTGGGTTTTCAAGCACTTCAGGGTAATGAAGTTGGATCTGTGCGATGAGCTGCTTGGGTGACACAATGCCTAATGCCAAATATGGGCTGAGCCCCGAAGTTCCTTTGATTGCAGGGAAATCACGGTCATCTTGGTAGTCTGCTAGTTTGTCCTTAATAAAACGATTTACAATCGTGACAATGGCATTATCATCCGCTGGCCACTTTTCAGATTCATTGGTCAACTCGAAGAAAGTTGGCTTTTTGAAGTTTGCTTCATGTTGCTTATCCAATGGCCAACTAGTGAAGTGAAATTGCTGCCCCACAAAACGTTTTAACCATGCTTTTTTAAAGGGGGTAAACACCTTGAACATCTCACTGGAGCCCGTAAGCACAGAGCCCGGTTTGGCAACGATATCGCCATCGAATAATTTTAACGTGATCACAGTTTCACACGCTTCATCGCGCGCCACTTCATTTACTTCATACTCTTTATTTGCATATAAGCAATCAATGCCTTTATCGTCACAAACAACTTGAAGCTGCGCCGGCAGCTCAGCGAATGTGCTCGCTTCAATGATATGTAGCCTAATGCCAAATTCACTAAGCTGGCTGCCAAGCTCAAGTAATCTGCGCTCAAGTAGGTCGAGCTGAATACTGGCTACGTTGTGTGATTGCCACTGTGGCTTGCAATAAAAAAAGAGCGCATCGCGTGCGCCCTCATTCACGGCTTCAATCAAAGCCTCATTGCCGTAAACCCTGAGATCACGGCGAAACCAAAAAGCTGTTTTCATTATTAAATTCCGAATCTTAAACGCAGTTCGTTGGGGTATGGGTCAAAGTACACTTGGCTTTGCAAATACGCTTTCGGATGCACAGTAAGATGATGCTTGAGCAAGGTCAACGGTACATATAAAGGTACAATACCTTTGCGATATTGATCTATTGCACTACACATCTCTTGCTTCTCGATGCTCGAAAGCTCGTTCTTAAAATATCCCTGTAGATGCGTTAACGTGTTTGCTTGATTTTTGCGATTGGCAGGCTTGCTCAGTGCTGACATCAAACCACTTATATATTTATGTTTCAGCGTGTCTCTATCAAATTGCTTGCCATCACCAAGTAAACGCCCTAAATCTTTATAGGCTTGGTAGTTATGGCTCATCAACAGATATTTGTGCTTGGCGTGGAAATTCGTCAGCTCGTGTAGGCCGATGTTTTCCGATTGAGTTAGTTCCTGCCAGCTTTTATAGACGAATACCCGCATTACGAAGTTTTCTCTGAGATGCATGTCATTCAATCTACCATTTTCCTCGCAAGGTAAAAGCGGATTATGTTTTATGATTTGCTCAGCAAAAATACCTATACCCTCAGATGTGTTACCAGTTCCGGCTTCGTTATAGACCTTAACACGCTCCATTCCACAGCTTGGGCTTTTGGCGCAAAACACAAAGCCGGAAAGACTTTGTGTCTGTGAGGTTGCAACCTTTTCGCCAAACTCCTTGAGCTTTGGTGCGACATCTTCTTTACCATCAGGGCGACTAACTTTGATAATGTCGCCTACACGGATCTGTCTGATGGTTGGTCTTGGGATTGGCATGCCTATCGCAACTTCTGGGCAAAAGCGCACATATTCGACATGTTCGGCGAATTCATCCATACAAAAGTTTGAACGCTTGTGGCCTGAGTCAAATCGAACTTTGTCTCCAGCCAAACACGCGCTAATGCCAATTTTTATTGGTGATGAGAATATCATTTCGCAACTATTCCTTTAATAAATCAACTTACCAATTGGGTTTAGCAGCTTACTTAAGCCTTTATTAAAGTGTAGTGCACTGCTTACCACGGTAAAGCACAGGCAGCCTTCTTTTGTGCGCGGAGAATGATTATGTTTGCCGTCTTGCCAAATAAAGTCGCCCGGTACGTATTCACCAGCCTCATCTGCAAAATCGCCGTCAAGCAACAAGGTTATCTCAAAGCCCGTGTGGGTGTGCTCTGGAATTTCGCCTTCCGCACCAATTTGTAAAAGACTTGAGCGTAAGTCGCCGTCTTCTAGCAATAACCGAGAGCGGGCGATTTTGCCTACACCTGAAAACTTGGTGCGATCGATATTCGCAATAGCCCGAGGTAACTGAACATCCCTGCCCTGATAGTTAAATGAGGGTTGGATATATTCTTTAACTTCGTCTATTTCGTCGTCCAGTGTTATCGCTTGCATCATCGCCTCGAAATCGCTGCTTAGTGAAGAGTCGCTGCCTCCTCCAAGCTGAACATTCGCTTCTTGCGCTTCAAGCTGTTGAGTCTTTTTCTGACAACATGGACACATTTCGACATGTGCTGCAATTGCGACACTGATACTTGCAGGCAAATTACCTTCAACAAATTGGCTTAGTAATGAATCATTAGGGTGATGCTTTATCATGCTTGATCTCCCATTTCTGCGCGAAGTTTTTGTAAAGCAAGCCGTAAACGTGACTTAACTGTCCCGACAGGTATATTAAGATGCTCTGCCAATTGTTCTTGAGACATTTCTTGAAAGTACACGCCTTTGACTATGTCTCGTTGTGCTGGCGGCAACTTATTGATGTATTTTTGAATTTGCGCCGTTTGCAAGTGATCTTGAAAACCGTCGTCGTCAGCCTGCGAGTCTTGAATTATCGGCCAGATGTCTTCACTGATATGTTCTTCTTTATTACTCTTCATTTTACGCAATGCATCGAACGACGCGTTACGCATCACGGTATAGATCCACGTTGTGGCTGCGCCTTTATCATGATGATAGAGGTGGGCTTTCCGCCACACTGACGTCATCGTGTCTTGTACGAGCTCCATCGCTTGGGCGTCATTACCAAATTGTTTCACACCAAAGCGCCTGATTTTTGGCGCAAAGTACTCAAACAAGAAGGCAAAAGCTTTGCGATCTCGTTTTTCTGCAACCTTAACTAAAGCGTCCGATAACGCTTGAGAGGGAGTTTCTTGCACTGCTTTGCGAGTTCCTGACTGAACGTTGCAATCAATAGATTGCTGTTGGCCTAACATAGCTCACCTTCCAATTTATAATTATAAGCTGTAATACGCTGTAAAACTTGGCATGGATCACTATTTTTCATCTAATACAGTATGTAAGAACTCTGCCACCTGTTCAAATGTTTGTGCTTGTTTTATTTTTAGTTTTTGGGTCATCGAGATGGGTAAGATTTCTAGCCAACGATAAGCAACCCAAAGAGGCTGAGTAAAATGCTTGTCGCGGTACAAATCATCAAGGATTGGGTTGGCGATAAAAACACTCTGAAGTTTATGAGCAAGGGTTTCGTCAACTAGACTAAATGCTTCTTCACTACATTGCCATGGCGGCCCATCAATAATGTCACAATCGCCATAACGTAAAGATTGTGAGTCTACTTCCACATTACTGATCGCGACGCGCGATAGTGCCTCAACATCAATGAGCAGCTGACCATCATCATCTTGTGAAAAGTCAACAATTTTAACGTGCACGCCTTCTTTTGACACATTGTTCGGCGTATCCGCGAGGTATGGGCATAACACAAAACCTTGCTCTGTTTTCGCGGCCTCTTTTACCATATATAGATAGCGCTGCTCAAAGATCCGCAAGCGGGTGAACCCACCTGGAAGCAAGAATATTGGCAATGGAAATAAAGCGAGTTTCATAATTCCCGTTCAAATATACAAAAACTAACGATAATTACGACTGCTCTATTTATCTGGATCAGTTAACGCTAAATTTATGACTATTCCCAAACGCAGTGTTTTGCTATCACGTTACTATTTGAGAATGTGATGCCCTCAGCTTGCAAGCGTGACTTTTGCTCTTGAAATTTACTACTGTCTTCAGGAAAAGAAATGCGACGTTGGCTATTTACTACTCTGTACCAAGGTAATGTTGAACCTTGTGGTAGGTTCTTCAGCAATTGACCAACCTTTCGGGCATGTTTTGGATAACCAGCTAAGCTCGCTATTTGCCCATAGGAGGCTACCTTCCCAAACGGGATACCGCCAATTACGGTGAAAACCTTTTCAGCGAGTTCTTGCTGAGGATTGCTGCTTTTCATATTGAATATTTAACTCTTTTAATTTGTCCCAAAAATATCTTGCTACCGGTCCATGGTGTGAAATATGCAAACGATACGCGTGGATTTCAGCTTCAAACTCGTCTTTTCTATCAAACACCCTCACTTGTTGTAAAACACCAGACTCTAATTCTTCTCTACAAAGGTCAAGGCCGATTAAGGCATAGCCCATACCTTGTAATAAATATCTTTTTATTGCCAGTGCGTCATCGAGTTTCATGACATTGTTACTATTTCTGTATGCCAAGCGCTCACTATCAAACTTGAATTTACTTTCTTTCATTGCAAGAGATGGGTATTGCGCAAGCTCCGAAAAACTCAGCTCTGGTGGCATATAGCCTGTTAATGAGACTAAGCCTAATTTTACGTGTCCAATCGGCATTGATTCTAAATCGCCAGTTGAATGAAAAAGGTCAAACCAAGGGCCAATGCCAAGGTTTGCAATCCCCTGTGTGACTTGCTCAAGCGCAAAAAAACGTTTACCACTTGAGATGTTCATTTCAGTTGCGGGAAACTTAATGAAGGCATTGCCTAATACTTGATCAATCTGGTTTTGATATACAATCGGTTCGTAACAGATGTTAAAGCTTGGTTCATTACCCGCCGCGAATTCAGTCGCGAGTAATGACAAATCTCTATGATGATTAAGTAATTTTTCGGCTTCAAAATAAAACCGACGACCTTGCTCTGTTAACACATTGCGATATTTCTCACGCTCAAAAAGGGCAAATCCCAAAGATTGTTCTAATCTTTTAATTGATTGAGAGACCGCAGGCTGTGTCTTATGAAGCTTATTTGCCGCTTCGGTAAGGCTAGGCGCTTCAACAACGGTGCAAAACGCTGCTAAGTCCGAAATCTTCATAAATAAATCTTATGCAGTATAGAATGTTTTATAATTTTTATTTTATATGTAATTCCATTATTCTGCACGCATTAAAATTGACGTTGTCATGGAGAACAAAATGTTAAGAGTGTTTTCTGGAATTGTGCTGGCTACCTTATTAGTGGGTTGCCAAGAGCAAGCAGAACAAGCCCCAACAGAAGCCCCTAACCGACCAGTTAAAATTCACACGGTTTCGGACCCCAATAGCAGCACGCTTCGTAGTTTCCCTGCTGAAGTGGTGGCAAATCAAGGCTCCTATCTTGCCTTTCGTGTGAATGGTGAACTTATCGAGTTTCCAGTTCTCGCAGGCCAAGACGTACAAAAGGGGCAATTGCTAGCCAAGCTTGATCCTGAAGATTTCAATCTGCAATATGAACAACGTAAAGCCCAATTTGAACTCGCTAAATCGCAGTTATCGAGAATTGAGCCGTTATTTGAAAAAGGCATAGCGACTAAAGCTGAGTTTGATAAAGCAAATGCAGACAAGCAAGTTGCGGAGTCTGCATTTAAAATTGCTAAAACAAACCTCGAATATAGCGAACTTAGAGCACCGTTTAGTGGTACGGTTGCCAAGGTATTTGTCAAAAATTACGAAAACGTGGTAGCAAAGCAAAATATCCTTCGCCTTGAAACACGCGATATGATGGATGTAGTTATTCAAGTACCTGAGCGCATCGTTGCACGTGTTGATAAAGATTCGGATTACAAACCGACCGTTGTTTTTGATGGCTACCCTAGTAAGTCTTACCCGCTTACGATTAAGGAATGGGATACGCAGGCAGACCCTGCAACCTTGACCTACAAAGTCGTATTTAGTCTTCCAATCCCTGAGGACTTTAATTTGTTCGCAGGTATGACAGGCCATGTTTACGTCGACCCAAGCAAAATTACGAACCGTGAAAATACAGCAATCATCGTACCTAACCAAGCAGTATTCTCAGATAAAAAGCAAGGCACAGAGGGGAATAGTTACGTATGGGTATATCAAAGAGATAATCAGACGGTAACAAAACGCGAAGTCACCGTTGGTCAACTTAATCATACCGGTATTGAGGTAATGTCGGGTCTTGAACCTGGTGAAGAAATTGTTGCTGCGGGCGTGCATTATTTGCAAGAAGGCGCAAAAGTGAGACCTTGGACTAAAGAAAGAGGTCTGTAATATGAGTTTAGCCAAGTGGTCAATTGAGAATAAGGTTATCAGTTGGATGTTTGCCTTGCTCCTGCTTATTGCTGGGGCGGTATCCTATTTGGGCTTAGGCCAGCTAGAAGATCCTGAATTCACACTAAAAAAAGCCATGGTCGTGACCATGTATCCTGGTGCATCGCCACAACAAGTGGAAGAGGAAGTCACCTTCCCGATTGAAAATGCGATTCAATCTCTGCCGTATGTTGATTATGTTACTTCAATTTCTTCTCCCGGTAAGTCGCAGATCACTGTTGAGATGAAGAGTAAGTACCGTAAGAAAGACTTACAACAGATCTGGGATGAGCTGCGCCGTAAAGTAAATGATCTCTCGCCGAAGCTACCGCCAGGTGTTATGACGCCAAGCGTTATCGACGATTTTGCTGATGTTTACGGTGAACTTTACGCGATCACCGGTGAAGGCTATTCGTATGATGAGCTAAAAGACTACGTTGACTTTTTAAAGCGCGAATTAGTGCTAGTAGAAGGTGTGAGTAAAGTCACTGTTGCGGGTGAGCAGCAAGCACAAGTGATCGTCGAAATATCAACACAAAAACTGTCACAACTTGGCATTGCGCCTAGTTACATTTTCTCGTTGTTACAAGCTCAAAATACGGTATCTAATGCGGGTAAAATACGCGTTGGAGACGAGTCTATTCGCCTGCACCCTACTGGTGAGTTTACAGACGTTGCAGAGCTAGAGGGTTTACTTATCTCAAAGCCCGGCGCCAAAGAGCTTATTTATTTGGGTGACGTGGCAAAAGTAACACGCGAATATGCGGAGGTGCCGAATCATATTACACGTTTTGATCAAAAGCGTGCACTGCTGGTTGGGGTTTCTTTTACTTCTGGTGTAAATGTTGTTGAGGTGGGTAAAGAAATCGAACATCACTTACAGCAATTAGAATATCAGCGCCCTTACGGTATTACGATCAACACAGTTTACAATCAACCAACAGAAGTAGAGACCTCGGTTGATGGTTTCATCGTTAGCCTTTTAGAGGCCGTTGCCATTGTAATTATCGTTTTGCTTATTTTTATGGGTGTAAAAAGTGGTATTTTAATCGGCGGTATTTTGCTTATTACCGTGCTGGGTACCTTTATCTTTATGAAGATATTCGCCATTGATTTACAACGTATTTCATTAGGTGCTTTGATCATTGCGCTGGGGATGCTAGTCGATAATGCCATTGTAGTGACTGAAGGCATTTTGATTAATATTAAACGAGGTCAATCTAAAGTAAAAGCTGCTGTGAACATTGTTGAACAGACAAAATGGCCACTTCTTGGCGCAACCGTTATCGGGATCACCGCATTCGCACCGATTGGCTTAAGCTCCGACGCCAGTGGTGAGTTTGCAGGCTCGCTATTTTGGGTGTTGTTAATTTCACTACTGCTAAGTTGGGTAACGGCTATTACACTGACGCCATTTTTTGCCAATATGATGTTTAAAGGGCCTAAAGAAAAGTCATCAGATACTAGCGAAGAAGACGACCCTGATCTTCACCGTGTATAAATCCATGCTGACCTTCTGCCTTAAAAATCGTGCTATTACTATTATTT
The DNA here is from genome assembly GCF_040104525.1 of Pseudoalteromonas sp. XMcav11-Q. NCBI lineage: Bacteria > Pseudomonadati > Pseudomonadota > Gammaproteobacteria > Alteromonadales > Pseudoalteromonadaceae > Pseudoalteromonas > Pseudoalteromonas sp. XMcav11-Q. Next base: position 211,707 of record NZ_JBECOX010000004.1, on the reverse strand, counting down.
CTATGGTACTGCTATTAGTCGCTGCAGTTGTTGGCTTTAAATCGGTTAAGCAGTCTTTCTTCCCAGCTTCAAATACACCGATGTTCTATGTGGATTACTGGCATTATCAAGGTGCCGATATACGTAGCACGGCGCAGAATGTTGAGAAAATTGAATCCTTTTTACTGGCCGATCCGATGGTTAATGAAGTAACTGCAACGATTGGGCAAGGCGCGCCTCGTTTTATGTTGACCTATTCGCCTGAAAAACAATACGACGCTTATGGCCAGTTAATTGTACGTGTAAAAGACCGAGAAGCAGTAGTGGCCATGATTGCCAAGCTTCGCGATTATGAGCTTGAAAATGAGCTAGACGGACGTCTCAAAATAAAGCGTATGGAAATTGGCCCTTCAACTGATGCAAAAATCGAGGCTCGGTTTTCGGGACCAGACCCTGTTGTGTTACGCCAACTAGCTGAAAAAGCCAAAGGTATTATCAGCCAAGACGATAAAGCGTTTAATATTCGTGACAACTGGCGACAAAGAACCAAGTTGGTGCGTCCACAGTTTAATGAATTGAAGGCGCGTCGATTGGGGATCAGTAAATCAGACTTAGATCAGTTGCTACTGACTTCGGTGTCAGGTAACAAGGTAGGGTTATATCGAGATGGTACACAACTGTTGCCTATCATTGCGCGCTCTCCTGAGGAAGAGAGGCTCAATGTTGAAAATCTTGGTGACTTACAAATATTCAGCCCTGTCCTTAGCGTCTACGTACCAGTTTCACAAATCGTGGATGATTTTAGTGTCACTTGGGAAGATAGCCTGATCATGCGCCGCGACCGTAAACGTACCATCACGGTAATGGCTGATCACGACGTGATAGGTGATGAAACCCCAGCTAAGTTATTTGCAAGAGTGAAGGCGGATATCGAAGCCATTGAGCTACCCCAAGGGTACGAGATGCAATGGGGCGGCGAGTATGAGTCGTCAAGCAAAGCGAAGAAAGCCATTTTTGGCTCATTACCAATCGGTTATTTAGCGATGTTTATGATCACTGTATTGCTCTTTAACTCGGTGAAAAAGCCATTAGTGATCTGGTCAACCGTGCCGCTTGCTATTATTGGGGTAACGGCAGGCCTTGTTTTACTACAAGCACCATTTAGCTTTATGGCGCTGCTAGGCTTGCTAAGTTTATCCGGCATGCTGATTAAAAATGGTATTGTACTGATGGATCAAATAAATATCGAAATTGACTCTGGTAAGTCCCCTTACCAAGCGGTATTTGATTCTGGTGTGAGTCGTGTAAGGCCGGTGTCTATGGCTGCTATCACAACCATACTGGGTATGATCCCGCTATTATTTGACGTGTTCTTCCAGTCCATGGCGGTCACCATTATGTTCGGTCTTGGTTTTGCGACCATACTGACGTTGATTGTATTACCTGTGTTACATTGCGTGTACTTTGGTATCGAACAACCAAAAGACTAGTTGAGCAACATCCACCTTCTTCGGAAGGTGGATGTTATTATCGCTTTCGCTGTTTATCTTTCACCTTTAAATCGACAGGAGTGCTACAGCCACCAACTGTCTAACTTATCTGCAACAAGCTCAGCCCTCCAGCCTAACGCAAGATCGGGTTTCATCAGCAATTGCTTTTCTTCCGGTGACTTTTTCCACGACCAGCTGATCACCTGATTGATTTGTTTTTTCGAAGCAAACACATCAACAGGAATATCGTTAGTTTTGGCGACTTCGGCGATAACCTGTTTGATATCCTTGCACGCTGCTTTGTAACCTTTGAAGTCGATAAGTCTTCTCACGCGTTGTGGACAATCTTGTTCACTTACTTCTTTTGCTTTTTCTATACAGGCGAGAATTTCTTTGCCAGAGCGATTAACTTCCATTGTCTCAACACCTGGAACATTACGTAAACTGCCCAGTGAGCTTGGACGACGTTTTGCAATTTCGACCATGTTATGTTCTTTAAGCACAAAATTTAGCGCTAAGTTCTTTTTCTCTGCCTTGGCTCTGCGCCACGCCGCAAGTTCTTTTAGAGTAGCAAGATCTCTAGGCTTAAGTTGCCACACGTTCTTGACATCGAGATAAAGTACTTCATCTGGTTGACGGAAGCTTCTCTTTTGGGCGAGCAACTCACTCTCTTGAAGCACTATGTTAAATAGCTGCTTTTCATTTACCCGCGCTTGAATAGTCTCAAAACATGGCAGTAAATGATATACATCGGAGGCGGCGTAATCTAATTGGCTTTGAGTTAAAGGGCGGCGTAACCAATCTGTTCTGGATTCACTTTTGTCAATGTCTACGTCTCTAAGTTGCTTCACCATATTAGCAAAACCAATACAACTACCCTCACCTAACAACTGTAAAGCAAACTGGGTATCGAATATTGGTGATGGGATAAAACCTGCAAACTTTAGAAATACTTCGATATCTTCTGATGGAGAATGAAGTACTTTTAAAACACTAGTATCTGAAAATAATGTCCACAGCCTACTAAAATCCATATCGGCTAGTGGATCGATAAGGGCAAGGTGGTTACCATCAAAGATCTGTAACAGAGCAATTTCTGGGTATAGGGTGCGGCGACGCATGAATTCGGTGTCGACGGCGAGCACTTTGGCTTTCGAAATAGACAAGACAAATTCATCTAGTGCTGTTTGGCTTTCAATAACTTGATACTGCACTGTTACTCCCATGCAATTTACATAACTAGCCATATCACGCTAGTTATAAAAAAGCCGGCTAGTGCCGGCTTTATTTGTTATTCTTTTAACGCTCTACGCAGTATTTTACCAACGTTAGTCTTTGGCAGTTCATCTCTAAACTCAACTAGCTTTGGTACTTTATAGTTCGTTAGATTATCTCGGCAATGTGCAATTATATCTTTTTCTGTTAAAGATGGGTCTTTTTTAACAATAAAAACTTTAACTTGCTCACCACTAACCTCATGTGGCACGCCAACCGCTGCAACTTCTAACACGCCTTCGTGCATGGCAACGACTTCTTCGATTTCATTAGGGAAAACGTTAAAGCCAGACACTAAGATCATGTCTTTTTTACGATCAACGATGTAGAAGAAACCGTCATCATCATAAGTGGCGATATCACCCGTTGCAAACCAGCCGTCTTTTAAACATTCGGCGGTTGCGTCTGGACGGTTGTAGTAACCAGCCATCACCTGCGGTCCTTTAACACACAGCTCACCGGGCTCACCCTTAGGTGTTTCATTGCCATTGTCATCAACAATTTTGATGTCAGTGCTTGGTGCAGGTAAGCCAATAGACCCGTTGTAGGCTTCAAGATCGTGTGGGCAGATAGTAACTAGCGGCGCACATTCTGTAAGGCCATAACCTTCCATCAGCTTCGACTTTGTCACCTTCTGCCAGCGCTCAGCGACAGGGCGTTGTACAGCCATACCACCACCTAAAGACATTTTCAGAGTTGAAAAGTCGAGGTCGGCAAACCCTGGTGTGTTTAACAGGCCATTAAATAACGTGTTAACACCAGTGATAGCGGTAAATGGCACCTTTGCCAGCTCTTTTACAAACGCAGGCATGTCACGCGGGTTGGTGATCAAGATATTGTGACCACCGTACTTCATAAAGGTCAAACAGTTCGCTGTTAATGCAAAGATATGGTATAGCGGTAGCGCCGTGATAACGACTTCTTTTCCTTTAACTAATACTGTATCTAAACAGCCAGAAACTTGCTCAAGGTTTGCTACCATGTTGCCATGAGTAAGCATCGCGCCTTTAGATACGCCAGTTGTACCGCCAGTGTATTGCAAGAAGGCAAGGTCACTTAGCGTCACATCAGGTTTCTGATATTTTGTAGGATCTGCTGCAATTACTTCTTTGAAAGGAATGGTATTTGGCAGGCTAAAGTCAGGCACCATTTTTTTGAAGTGCTTAACAACAAAGTTCACCAAGTGCTTTTTGAAGCCACCTAACATGTCACCAATTTCTGTCAGCACTACGTGCTTCACACTGGTTTTTGGTAAGGCCTGCTCCAGTGTATGGGCAAAGTTTGCAAGAATAAAGATAGCTTTTGACTCGGAGTCATTTAGCTGATGCTCTAATTCGCGCACGGTGTAAAGCGGATTAACGTTTACAACGGTACAGCCAGCACGTAGCACACCTAAAATAGTAACTGGAGTTTGCAACAAGTTTGGCATCATGACAGCAACCTTATCGCCACGGCCAAGTTTCAATTCATTTTGTATATAACTAGCAACTGCTTTGGTTTTTTCATCAACTTGCTGATAAGTCAGTGTCTTACCCATATTGGTGTAGGCTGGATACTGAGCATAATCTGCAAAACTTTTTTCAAATAATTCAAGCAATGAGTTGTAATGCTCTGGGTCGATAGTTTCAGGCATACCTTCTGGGTAGCGCTTAAGCCAGATTTTTTCCACTCTTAGCTCCTGTGTTCTCGTTATTTTTATATTCACCCTAAACCATAAACGATGTAAGGCACTTTAACAATTGAGCAAATACTCTAAAAACGCCATATTCCCACAATATCTGAGGATTTACAATCTAGATGCTGTTGAAACGTGGGCTTTAGCGCTCTTTGTGAACGTTTCTTTCCATGATTAGTTTATTCTTTACGCTCCTTCAGTTGTAAACGATGTTTTGTCGCAGTTTTGGTGTGCCTCAATTAGCTTATAGCAAATTTCCGGGTTTTCCATATGGCAATGGTGGCCGCCAGGTATTTTCTCAAGCTTGAGTGAATCGAAACAGCCTTTAAATTGACTATATTGTCTGACAATCATGTCATAGCCTTGTTCCGCTAACACCAATAAGGTTGGAATGGATATCCCATTAATCGCGGATTTTGCCTGCGAGATGGAATACCTAAATCCGGAGTGATGCTTTAGTCGGGGATCCAATCTAAGTTGCACACCATCAGGATGCGGCTGGGTATTTCTTGTCACAAGCAGCGCTGCTATTTCTAAAGAAACATCACTGATTTTACTACGCAGTTGCGCAAGTGTATTTATATCAGGATAAACCCGTGGTTCAGATTGTTTTAATTTATCTCGGGAATTAAACGCATTAATGAGCTGGGTTTTGGTATCACTCTCTGAGGTACTCACGATCCCTACTCCCTCGATTAGTACTAAAGATAAACAGCGTGTTGGATAGCAGCTTGCAAACAAGTTAGCTATCATCGCCCCCATAGAATGACCAACGATATGGCACGTTTTGATCTGTGCTAAATCTAAAAAGCACTTTAAGTCATAGACATAGTCGATAAAGTAATAAAAGGCGTCGGCACTTTTCCAATCGGAGTGTCCATGACCTGGTAAGTCAAGCGCGATATGTGTGTATTGTGTATTGCAAAATGGCGTAAACGGCAAAAAACTGTTGCTGTTGTCTTGCCAACCATGAAGGTAGATAACGGTTTGCTTTCCCTCTCCCCAGCTTTGGTAGGAGAATGGCCCGATTTTTTGTTCTTTTATCGCATATAGAGACATCGACGAATTCTTTTAGTGTTCATTGTAGCATCATTGATTTATCATCTTACCGTGACATATTTGAACTTACTACTTTGATTTGTTGAAAATATTTTTATCGAACATCCATTCTATTAAGAATGTGTTTTAAATCGATCAAATAGTAGAGAATCACATACCTTCATCACAATAAGTACACGGGAATAACAATGAATTTCAAAACTAGCCTTTTGGCCTCATTTGTTGGATTAGTATTTGCGGCTCCGACATTGGCTGCTCCAAAAAACATTATTTATATGATTGGCGACGGTATGGGGCCGGCTTACACTACGGGCTACCGTTATTTTAAAGATGACCCTTCAACGAAAGTGGTTGACCCAACGGTTTTTGACTCTATTTTGGTTGGTATGGCGCATACCTACCCAGACGACGACACGGTTGTAACAGACAGTGCTGCGGGCGCAACCGCCTTAAGTACAGGAACTAAAAGCTATAATGGCGCAATTGCGGTAGATACCCATAAAGAACATTTGGAAACGATGCTTGAAGTGGCGAAAAGAAAAGGTAAAACAACCGCGCTTGTTGCAACATCGCAAATCAACCACGCAACACCTGCAAGTTTCGCGTCTCATAATGAATCGCGTCGTAACTATGACGACATTGCCAATGATTACATCGACAATAAAATCGCAGGAAAATTACCTGTTGATCTTATGCTTGGTGGTGGCACTAAATACTTCATTCGTGAAGATAGAAACCTAGTTAATGAATTTAAAGACGCAGGTTATCAATACGTCGATGCTTTATCTAAACTTGATACGCTAAATAAAATTCCTGCGATGGGTCTGTTCGCAGAAGTAGGTCTACCATTCGCAATTGATGAAGAGCCACAGCGCCTAACTAAAATGACTAAAACGGCATTATCATTATTGGAAAACCAGAATGATAAAGGCTTCTTCTTAATGATTGAAGGTAGTCAGATTGACTGGTGTGGACATGCTAATGATATCGCTTGTGCTATGCATGAAATGGACGACTTTGCAGAGTCAATTAAGTTGGCAAAGGCTTTTGTCGATAACAACCCTGACACTATCTTGGTGATCACAGCAGATCACTCTACCGGTGGATTAACGCTTGGTGCGAATGGTCAGTATCGCTGGGAGCGTGATATTATCGCTAAAGTGAAAGGTTCAGCGGGCGAGATAGCAAAAGCACTCGTAAAGACAAAAGACATTAAAGCAACGTGGCAAGAGCTAACAGGTCTTGAGTTTGACAGTGCGACTGAGCTAAAAGTAAAAGAAGCACTATCACAAGGTCCGAAGGCGCTTAGTGTTGTCGTTAAAGAGGCAATTAGTGATGCATCTTTCACCGGTTGGACAACGGGTGGTCACACCGCTATTGATGTACAAGTGTTTGCCCATGGTAAAGGTAAAGAAGCGTTTATCGGCTCGCAAAACAATACCGCAATTGCTGATAAACTGATTGGATTTATTAAAAAGTAAAAATCTTCACCTATTATTTCAAACAAAGAAGGTCAGCATTTGCTGACCTTCTTTGTTTTCAATTCTTGGAAGAGATAATATACCAATTAGCCTTAATACTTGCTCAATTTGAAGGAGCAAATCTGACGCTAACGACGTTAAAAATTTCTCATTTAGAACAACTGAATAGCAAAATTTTTGTCTTGCCTACATGGATGCAGGTACCTTAGCGATAGCAGGACGCGGTAGCGGTGTTATCGACAAGATTTTCTCGCCTCAAAATAGACCACTTAATTAAGCGAATTGGTATTACGCGTAAACAGAAACGCCAATCATACCTTTGATCTCATCTCGTCTTGCTTCCGTTGCAATTGCTTTGTATTCACTAATTGCTTGTCCAGTACGAAAGTTAGGGCGGTCGTAGATAGTCGAACGTTGCTGCGATTGGAACTGCTCCACCAACGCAATGCCCTTTTCACTGGTTTTGATCTGAGCGGTATTAAGCTTAGCCGTGCTCATTTCTTCAATAGCAGGGCTCACCGCCTTTTTAGGCTGTGGCTTTACTTGATATGTACCTGCTTGTTGAATGATTGAATTTAGTTTCACGGTTTAGCTCAATAAATACGAAGTGCTTGTATAAAAATACGCCTTTATTCTCGACCTGGCAACTTTTTCCACGTCACAGTATCCCTTACATATTGCGGCTGGGCGTCAGCTGCATCCACAGATAAGCCTTGTGTGAAACTATCGTCGGCTATAAACAGCATGTAATAAGCATCCGGTAACGTGATATTGTCAATGATTTCGCATTCAAGCTGTGTGGCAAGCTCTGAGAACGCTTGCCATCCTGTACCAACACCGGCCGCGCCAGTTGATGTAAAGTCGATATTTTCAGGTTTAATAACTGTTTCTTCGGTGCTTGGTTGAATAACACCACGAGTTTCGCCGTTGTATTGGCATAAGTAGATCTCACCCATACGTGCATCTATTGCCGACACTACGCTGGACTTGCCTGCTTCCATGTACGCCTGTTGCGCCATCGCTTGCAAAGTTGAAACGCCAACCAACTTAAGACCTGAAGAATAAGCTAAGCCTTGCGCAACCGCTGTACTTATTCTAACCCCAGTAAAACTGCCCGGCCCACGTCCAAACACAATGCCATCAAGCTCACTAAGGGTGATATCGGCTTCGCGTAAAATACGTTCAACTAAGGGAAGTATCTTTTGGCTATGCTGCTGTGGGCAAACCTCGAAGTGGCGAATAAACTTGCCTTCATAGTGCAATGCAATACTGAGTGCTTCGGTGGAGGCGTCTATGGCCAACAGGTTATTTTTCATTTTTATCAATATTCTCTAAAAATCGGATTGCCTTGTTTAAGTCTCTCGTGCGAGACATATCGGGCAAACTACTTAAAAACGTCTGGCCGTATTTTCTCGTAACTAAGCGATTATCGCAAATAATCAGTACACCTTTATCGTTAGCATCACGAATTAGCCGTCCAACCCCTTGTTTCAACGCGATAACAGCTTGGGGGAGTTGTATTGCATCAAAGGGTTCTAATCCACGCATTTCAGCGTCTCGCATGCGCGCTTGCAACAAAGGGTCATCTGGTGAAGCAAATGGTAGTTTATCAATGACAACACAACTCAACGTGTCACCTCTCACATCCACCCCCTCCCAAAAGGAGGCCGTACCAAGTAGTACGGCGTTACCGTGCCGAATAAATTGCTCTAAAATTATCCGTTTCGATGCTTGACCCTGCATAAAAATGGGATATTGCAGTGCCGTATTCAGCCCTTCGTAGACTAAATGCATCGCGCGATAACTGGTAAAGAGTAAAAATGTACGCCCTTTTGCAGCTTCAATCACCTGTTTTGCAAGCTTTACCAGCGCATGTGGCATTAAGTCGTCACGGCTTTCTGGCAAATAGCGTGGCAGGCAAAGCAAGGCTTGCTGCTTATAGTTAAATGGGCTATCAACAATAAATTGTGAGGTCGGTTTGAGTCCTAAGCTACGACTAAAGTGCTCAAGGGAATTATCAACGGATAAGGTGGCGGAGGTAAATACAAAGCTTGCCTCAGTGGTTTTGACAATTTGTGCAAACTTACTTGATACATCAAGCGGCGTGATATGAATAGATAAAAAGCGCCTTGTGGTTTCGAACCAGTAACTAAATCCAGTTTGACTGGTATCAAAGGCACGTTCAAACTGATTTTTAAAGGTCATGACCTTTTCAAATGGGTGTTCTATTTTTTCACTTCTATCCAGACAAAGTTTGAGCACTTTATAGAGAAAGTCTAAGTTAGCTATCACTCGATGCATGGCATCGCAAATTGGTTTATTCGCCAGCGCCTCACGCCAATCACCACGGGCACCATCGCCACCAAATACCAAACGCAAATCGGCGACACTGGTTTCCAATTTATTGAGTGTTTTGCCAAGTTGCAACATATCTGGAATATCAGAACGGTAGATCACCCTTAAATCGTTAATAAGCGCCTGCAAAGCTTTAGTGCTGATAGTCTCACCAAAGTAGTCACTGGCTATTTCTGGTAATTGATGTGCTTCATCGAAGATATAGCTATCCGCGGTTGGCATTAGCTCCGCAAAGCCTAAATCTTTTACGGCCATATCTGCAAAAAATAAATGATGGTTGATAACCACAACATCGGCATCGACTGCCTTTAATCTTGCCTTTCGGATATAACAGTCTTCGTAGTCTGGGCACTCTTTTCCTAAACAGTTATCTGCAGTTGAGGTAACGTAGGGTAATACCTTTGCGTCTTCTTCGATACCCACACAGTCGGCTAAGTCTCCACTGTGTGTTTCAGAAGCGAACTTTGCAACCATGGCAAGTTGGTGCATAACATCTGGGTCGTCGGTTGGCACATGGCTCAAATGCTGTGATAAACGATAAGGGCAAAGGTAATTGGCCCTACCCTTTAGCAAAGTGACTTTTTTCCCACTGCCAAGCACCTTTTTTAGGGTTGGCACGTCACGATGGAATAATTGCTCTTGCAAGGCCTTAGAGCCGGTTGAGACGATGACTTTACCTTTAGATTGAAAGGCAGGAATGAGATAGGCAAACGTTTTCCCCGTCCCTGTTCCAGCTTCGGCGATGCATTGTCCACCATTTTGTATGGTTTCTTCTACCGCAATAGCCATATCAATTTGGGGCTGTCTTGGTTGATAGCCCGGGAAATGCTGGGCTAAAGGCCCCGTAGAAGAGAAAGTCGTAGATACAGCCAAAGTAATGTAGTTTACAAACAGACAGGTCGCGAAATTGTATGTGGCTAAGTACCAAATCGCAAGTAATCATTCAAAACCAGCATACCGACACCAACAATGATTGCCTTCAATTAAAAGTTGCGGTGATTAGCTGAAGAAATGGTAAACAAGCAAATGAGGAGAAGCGCAGTGCTTAAATAAAATACTAAAACAGCTATACTATCAGGAAAACACAGGGGCTAACGCGAGCACAGACAGACCTACAACGAATCAAGCTATAAGGTTCTTTACTGATTTATACGGCATGTTATTTCTCCAGTGTAAAATGGTGAACGGTCAGGTTAAATTAGCTTTGGCTTGACGTGGTGGCTACTGGCCCTAGTGAAATTTGTTGAGCATAAAGATTGAGGGAAAAGCCGTGCGGTATAGCTACACGGCTTAAATATGTACAAAATAAGTCTATTTTGGTCAACAGTTACTTTGCTCAGCTAACAGTGATGGTTGGATCCCATTGATAATATCCTAAAAGCGACTGGCTTTGACCATCTGAACTAAGCGTATATAACGCAAACTGAACTTGAAAGTTTTCAGTGCCTGAGTTTCGCACCTTAGAATCCAGCGTCATAAAGTTTGTGCTTACATGCGCCGCTGGTAAACCATTATTGTTGCCGGAATTAACATTTGGAACTGCTGCTTCAGTGCGATTTACGCTGTTAGTCACAAACGTGTTAAATACCTGAGTACCACCAAATTGTTTGATCCCGTAGATAATCACTGCATCATCGGCGTTGCCGTAAATCGACGTGCCGCTAAAGGAAACATTGTCCCCAGCGTTTGCTCTAAAGTTTAGTACCGCAGTACCTTGTCCACTAACAATGCCTCTGGGATCTGAAGCAATCATAAACTCACTGTTATGATCTATAGGTGTGGGATTATTTTGGTCTTGGCTTGGGTGGGGGTAATGCGCTTTCACGTACTCTGTATCAATGACAATGAGCACATTAATGCTTTCTGAAGATGCTTCTAATGTTGACATGACATTCCTCTCCTATCGGATGAAATTTACAAGAAATTAGTGATCCCTCTCTTGTGGCGTCCTGCACATTCACCATATCATCGAATCACTTTCTTTCACTTAACTTAAAATGGATTTACGGCCTAGAATTTTTATCCTAGCCACCATTTCGTTTATAAACATAGGCGTGAAAATGCTAGATTTGAATTACACGGCATTACACCTTTATAAACAAAATATCTTATTTTTTAATATGGTTGGGGGTAGCGGTTACTAACTTTTTGAAAGGCGGCAGTTTTTCTGGTCTAAGTATTGCGAAGACGAAAAATATCTTTACCAGTTCTGGAAATGTATTGGCACCGAGGTGAAGTGAGTTTAAACTAACAGACGCAACAAAACATTTTACGATCACGCCCATGTATCTAGATTCTCACCTTTATGTTCTTCGTGAGATTTTTCCTCCTCATCCTCTTCATCTTCGCTTTCTTTAATTTTTTCATGCTCAGCAGCTTGGCGTTTAAGTTCGATCTCGGTTTTTAAATCTTTCTTAACTTTTTCAATCTTATAGTGCTGCACACCAGCTACATGAAATGCAGACTTATGAGTTACATCTAGCCGTACGATTGGGCCTAAAAACGGTTTAAACGCATCCATATATTTCTCCACTAACCTATTGTTGATCTTACTTATTATCGGCTGTTATAAGCTATTCTTTAATTTGCGTTAAAAAATGATTGCCAAATAGAACAATAATGTGTTTATCTATAAATGAACTTTTTGAACAGCAGATATATTACAAAGGTAACATCATGCTAATGACACTGACAGCAATTCATCATCACCATCATCATACGGGATAACCTGTCAGGTATTTCGCTGGTGGGTTATTCCTTAAAGGAACCTCCGGCGAAGCAAAAAGTATAGTCAAAGTTTATTTCGCCCCGAGGTTCCGCCTCGGGGTTTTTCGTTTAAAGAATTAGGAAATAAATAATGAGCAACAGCAACCGTTTAAGAATCGCAATCCAAAAATCAGGCCGTCTTTCAAAGGATTGTCAAGCCCTACTCAAACAACTTGGTGTAAAACTAAACCTACGTGAACAGCGTTTGATCGCCCACTCTACCAACATGCCTATTGATGTACTTAGAGTACGTGATGACGATATTCCCGGCCTTGTAATGGACGGCGTTTGTGATTTAGGCATTGTCGGCGAAAACGTGTTAGAAGAAGTTCAAGCTGAGCGTGTTCGCAACGAGCAGTTTGCTGAAGTCACTAAACTTTCAAGACTGGACTTTGGCTTTTGCCGTTTAGCACTGGCGTGGCCACAAGAGCTAGGTCAACAGGATAAAGCGTGGTTTAACGGCAAACGCATCGCAACCACCTACCCTGAGATTTTAAAGCAATATCTAAAGCGTGAGAACATTGATGCTAGCGTGGTCATGTTAACGGGCTCGGTAGAAGTAGCACCTCGAGCAGGCCTTGCTGACGCCATTTGTGACTTAGTATCAACCGGTGCAACGCTTGAGGCTAATGGCCTTATGCAAGGCGATACCATCTTAGAATCTAATGCTTGCCTCATTCAAAATGCAGCATTGACTGACCAAAGTAAGCTTGCGCTTATCGATAAGTTAATGCCACGCCTTAAAGGGGTGAAACAAGCAAAAGAAAGCAAGTACATCATGATGCATGCACCAAAGAATAAGCTAGATGAAGTATGTGCATTACTTCCAGGTACAGGCCAACCAACTTTACTTGCACTTGCTGGCAGCGATGAATATGTTGCACTTCACATGGTCAGCTCTGAAACCCTATTTTGGGAGACAATGGAAGAGTTAAAGGCGCTCGGTGCTAACTCTATTCTCGTCATGCCAATTGAAAAGATGATGGAGTAATAGCATGTTTGATTGGCAGCAAGCCACCAGCGAGCAACGTCGCGAATGCTTGAGCCGTCCTGCGGTCAAAGTGGGCGATAAGGTAAAAGCAGCAGTTGAAAAGATAATTGATAACGTCGCTCGCAACGGCGACAACGCATTACTTGGTTATGCCGAGCAGTTCGACGCACGTATTAATCCAAGAATACGGGTAACGGGAACAGAGCTTATTGAAAGCGAATTTGCGTTAACACCTGAACTTAAAAGTGCCATTGACCAAGCGTATAGCAACATTAAGAAGTTTCACCAGTTGCAGTTACCACAAAGCAAGAAAATTGAGACTCAGCCAGGTGTGACCTGCGAGCTCAGATATCAAGCGATAGAAGCCGTGGGTTTATATGTGCCAGGTGGTAGCGCGCCACTGCCTTCTTCTGTCTTGATGCAAGGCGTGTGTGCGCAGCTAAGTGGTGCAAAAACAATCGTCTTGGCGACGCCGGTTAAAGGCGATAGCCAAATACATCCTGCGATTTTGTATGCGGCTAAACTGTGTGGCGTTACCGATGTGATTGAATGTGGTGGTGCAGGTGCAATTGCTGCCATGGCGCTAGGTACTAACAGCGTACCACAAGTGAACAAAATTTTTGGTCCAGGCAATAGCTTTGTCACAATGGCAAAACAGCTGCTTTCTCAGTCAGTGCCGGGACTTGCAATTGATATGCCGGCTGGCCCTTCTGAGGTGTTAGTGATTGCAGATAAGGGCGCTAATCCAGAATTTATCGCCGCCGATCTACTTTCTCAAGCGGAGCATGGGGAAGACTCGCAAGTCATATTATTGGCGTCTGACAGTCAACTTATCGAAGAAACTGAAGCTGCAATCGAGCGTCAACTAAGCAAGCTTAGTCGCGCTGATATTGCCAGAGCTGCGCTTAAAAACAGCACGCTGATTTTAGTTGAGAGCATAGAGCAAGCATTTGAGATCTCAGCAGAGTATGGGCCAGAACACCTAATCTTACAGATAAGAGATGCAGAGCGTTTCCTGCCGCTAGTAAAAAACGCAGGCTCAGTGTTTGTTGGTGACTATACGCCAGAATCAGCGGGTGATTATGCGTCTGGCACCAACCATGTATTGCCAACCTATGGTTATTCAAAAACCTACTCAAGTTTAAATCTGATGGATTTCTATAAGGCTTACACAGTACAAACCATCACAAAAGAAGGCCTGAGTAGTTTGCGCTCTGCCATTTTACCTTTGGCACAAGCTGAGGGCCTAGATGCGCACGTGAACGCCGTGAAAGTGAGGCTGGAGAATAATAATGACTAATATTGCGCTACCAAATAACATTGAAAAGCTCAAGGCCTACAGTTCTGCGAAAAGTGCAAAGCTAACAGGCACCACGTGGCTCAATGCCAATGAAAGTCCATACGCGCGTGTGCTTGAAATGCGCTTTGATAACTTAAACCGTTACCCAGATCCGCAGCCACAAGCGGTAATTGATGCCTATGCAGGCTACGCTAAGGTCGAGCAAACAAATGTACTGATGACACGTGGAGCCGATGAAGGCATTGAGTTATTAGTACGCACATATTGTGAACCGGCCAAAGATAGCATTGCAATCTTTACCCCTACCTATGGTATGTACAAAGTAACGGCAGACACCCACAACATCGCTATTAATGAATTAAGCCAAGCGCAGCTTGCTAATGACGATGTGGGTTCACTCATCAGTGCAATTGGTGACGCTAAATTGGTATTTGTGTGTAATCCAAATAACCCAACTGGCGCAATACAACCTGCCAGCAAAGTCGCTGCACTTGCTGATAAGCTTAAAGGCCGTGCAATCGTGGTCGTTGATGAAGCTTATATTGAGTTCTGTGAAGAACAAACCTGTGTCGAGCTTATCAAAGAGTTCTCAAACGTTGTTGTGCTGCGTACGCTATCTAAAGCGTTTGCACTGGCAGGACTGCGCGTTGGCTTTATGTTAGCGAGTGAAGCGCTATTGGCACCGGTGAGAAAAGTGATTGCGCCCTACCCTGTTTCTACAGTCGTGGCACAAATAGCAGCAACAGCGTTAACGTCAGATGCGATAACGCGGATGCGCCGGCAAGTCTCTATTTTGAACCTAGCAAAAAAGAAGCTTATACAATGGCTACAAGACAGCGAGTTCGTAAGCGCAATGTTATGCGGCGAAGGCAACTTTGTTACTTTACAGCTAACCGACAAACAGTTTGTGGAGCAAGCGATGCGCCAGGGGTTAATCATGCGGCCATTTGTGCTGTTTGGCGAGGACAACTGGTTGCGGATCTCTATCGGCAACGAGCAGGAATTAAAACAAGTAGAAAACTGGCTGAAACAATGCCAAGTGACTGAGGAAGTATCATGAGCGCCCCCTATTTATTCATCGACCGCGATGGCACTATTATCGAAGAGCCAATAACCGATAAGCAAGTGGATAGCCTAGAGAAATTGGCACTATTACCCAATGTGATCCCAGCGTTATTACAACTGCAGTCGTTTGGTTACAAGCTAGTGATGGTATCTAATCAAGATGGTCTCGGTACAGATAGCTTCCCTCAAGCTGATTTTGATGCGCCTCAAGATAAAATGATGCAAATCTTAACAAGCCAAGGGATCCGTTTTGAAGAAGTACTGATCTGTCCTCACTTTGACGAAGACAACTGCCAATGTCGCAAACCTAAAACAGGATTACTCACTGAATTGATGCGTTCTGGTAAAGTGAACCTTAGCAAATCATTTGTTATTGGCGATAGGCAAACCGATATTCAGCTTGCGGAAAACCTCTGCATTGAAGGTATTCTCTACGAAGATAACTGGCCTGCTATTGTGACTCAGTTAACCACCTTAAATCGCAGGGCACAAATTGCCAGAAATACCAAAGAAACCCAGATTTCGGTAGCTATAAATCTGGACCAACAAGCCAATGGAGAGATTTCAACGGGGCTTGGTTTTTTCGACCACATGCTAGATCAGATCAGAACTCACGCTAACCTTGGCCTGAATATTCAGGCGAAAGGTGACTTACATATAGACGAGCACCACCTCGTAGAAGACATCGGAATTGCCCTTGGTCAGGCCTTTAAGACCGCGCTTGGTACAAAATCACAAATCGCACGTTATGGCTTTGCGTTGCCTATGGACGAATGTAAAGCAGAATGTCAATTGGATTTATCTGGACGCGCGTCTTTTGTACTTAACGCTGACTTTACAAGAGATAAAGTGGGCGACTTGGATGTACAAATGGTTGAGCATTTCTTTAAATCCTTCGCGGATAATGCGGCAGTGAGTTTAATTTTGAGCGTAAGCGAAGGTAATGCCCACCACCAAGTTGAGGGTTTATTCAAAGCATTTTCTCGTGCTATTCGTATGGCTATTGCAACAGACGCGTCACAGCAAATGGCAAGTTCTAAGGGGTGTTTATGATTGCAATTATTAATACCGGTTGTGCCAATATTAACTCAGTGCGTTTTGCATTTGAGCGCCTTGGTGTTACGCCTGAAGTGATCACTGCACCGGAGAAGCTAGCCCGCTTTGAACGAGCCATTTTACCCGGTGTAGGGCACGCAAATGTGGCAATGAAGCGGTTAAATGAGCAGGGCTGGGCAGACGCAGTAGCTGACTATCAACGGCCTTTGATGGGGATTTGTTTAGGGATGCAGCTGCTTTGTGAGTCGACTGAAGAAGGGGATATTCCGTGCTTAGGTCGCATTCCGGGTAAGGTTGAGTTATTAGAGACTAATGAGTTAACTACACCGCATATGGGCTGGAATAATCTCCGTGTGGTGAAGCCTCATGCGCTCACTACAGGACTCAGTGAACAAGACCAAGTGTACTTTGTACACAGTTTTGCGCATACCATCAATCAATCGACACTGGTTTCGGGTGAGTACGGTCAAGCGTTCTCTGCGATTGTAGCAAACGACAATTATGCCGGCATGCAATTTCACCCTGAGCGCAGCGGCAAGGTTGGTGCGCAGCTTTTACAAAACTTTATTAATTGGCAGCTATAAAAGGACGAACAATGATTATTCCCGCTTTAGATGTATTAGAGAACAATATTGTTCGTTTGTATCAAGGCAAGTACGAAACCGCACAGTTTTACCCATTTAATTTAGCTGAGCGTTTACTTGAATACCAAAATGCAGGCGCAGCCAAGCTACATTTGGTGGATTTAGAAGGGGCTCGTGACCCGAGCAAAAAGCAGTGGCGCACTATCCAAGCGGCGACTAAGGCTTTATCTGTTCCCTTTCAGGTAGGCGGAGGTATTCGCAGTATAGACGACGTAAAGCAATGGTTAGATGCCGGAGCTGCCCAAGTGGTGATTGGCTCAATGGCGGTAGATAAACAGCAAGAAGTTGCTGCGTGGATTAAAGCATGTGGCGCCGACAAATTCGTGATTGCACTTGATGTGAACAAAACCGAAAGCGGCTGGTCTCCTGCCACTCACGGCTGGCTAAATGATGCGAAAAGCGATCTATTCGAGCTGTTAGATTTTTATGTTGAGCAAGGTGTGAGTGATTTCTTATGTACGGATATCAGTAAGGATGGCACGATGACAGGTCCATCGTTTTCCTTATATGAAGACATAACCAAACATAACGGTGCAATTAAAGTACAAGCATCAGGGGGCGTGAGCTCTCTTGACGATATTGCACAGCTTGCAAAGCAACAAGTAGGTGGAGTAATACTTGGCAAATCGCTACTTGAAGGTGTATTTAGCGTTGAGGAGGCTCTAACATGCTATCAAAACGCATAATTCCTTGTTTAGACGTAAAAGACGGTCAGGTGGTCAAAGGCGTTAAATTCCAAGGCCATGAAGTCGTCGGTGATATTCTTGATCTCGCCCAGCGTTATAGTGAGGCAGGTGCTGATGAACTGGTGTTTTATGAGATCAGTGCTAGCGTAGAAAAGCGTTTACTCGATGTCAATTGGGTAGCTGAAATTGCCAGACATATCGATATACCATTTTGTGTAGCTGGTGGGATTAAATCAGTGGCTGATGCTGCTCGAGTGCTTGAGCAAGGCGCAGATAAGATCTCGATTAACAGCCCTGCCATTGCAAGGCCTGAACTCATTAAAGAGTTACATGACGAATTTGGTAAGCAATGTGTGGTTGTCGGCGTAGACAGCTTCTATGATAAGCAAACTCAGGAATATTTAGTATACCAGTTAACTGGCGATCCGAATGCGGCAAGTCGTACTCGATACAAAACGCAAGAATGGGTCAAACGAGTTCAAGACCTTGGCGCTGGAGAGATTGTACTTAATTGTATGAATCAAGATGGTGTGCGTAATGGTTATGACATAGCGCAGCTCAGCGCGATTAGAGCGCTGTGTAAAGTGCCACTTATCGCCTCTGGCGGCGCGGGCAGCTTGCAAGACTTTGTTGATGTATTTAAACAAACTAATGTAGATGGTGCCTTGGCTGCAAGTGTGTTCCATAAAGGTGTGATTGACATTCCAAAGCTCAAGCAGTTCTTAATAAATAATGATGTGGCGGCACGACAATGATTATTAATAAACAAAACATAGCAGAAGTAGATTTTGATAAATCAGCACTCATTCCCGCTATCGTACAAGATGTGTTAACCGGGGTAGTATTGATGCAAGGCTTTATGAACAGAGAAGCCCTTGAAGTGACATTAGAAAAGCAACTCGTTACTTTTTATTCGCGTTCAAAATCGCGCCTTTGGACCAAAGGTGAAACCTCAAACAATGTTTTAACCTTGGTGGAAGTGCATACCGATTGTGATAAAGACAGCTTACTGATTTACGCAAAGCCACAAGGTCCAACTTGCCACCTTGGAACCGAAAGCTGCTTTGCGGAAACCATGCCAGAGCTTGCATTTTTAGGAAAGCTTGAGCGAGTGATTGCCCAGAGGAAAAATGCATCACCTGAAAGCAGCTATACCGCCTCTTTATTTGCTAAAGACTTAAGCCGTAGTTGTCAAAAAGTGGGAGAAGAAGGGGTTGAAGTGGCGCTCGCGGCGATGAAAAACGACAACGAAGAGTTGCTCAATGAGTCCGCAGACTTACTGTATCACCTCATTGTCTTACTTCAGAGGCAGGGCCTTACACTCAGTGAGGTGGTCAGTACGCTCAAAGATAGGCATAAGTAATTTGCGCTTTGGGTAAGTAATCATTTCGTCTATCCCTTCGTTGGCTTGTTCCAGACATCGTGCCGAAACAAGCCAGCTTAGTAAAATTGGGATAAACCTGTAATTAGATCAACTCCTGTTCATATAAATAAGGTAAACTTCTCATAGTCTTACAACTATGCAGTGGCAAAATATTAGTCTAACTTTAATGGTGCTACTACGAACAGTATGGAACGGTTTATGAAAACAAGATTACTTGGTCTAATGCTGGCAGGATTGACAGCTGCCGGATGTTCAACATTAACCCCAGAGCAACAAGAAAAGCTCGATGATATGTCTAATTGCGAGAAACTTAATACGCTTCTAAGTGCATCATCCACAGGGTTTTCAGCGCTTAAAGGTGCTGAAGTCGGCGCAAAGTTAATTAACTCTTGGCAGGCTAAGGCACATTTAGTTGGCAATAAATGCCAAATTATAGAAAGCGCTAGTGGAAAATCAAAATATACCTGTTCTGAGCAGTTCAAAGAGTACGAAAACGCAGTAAAAATCCATAACTATGCACAGAGTCTAGCAAGGCAATGTTTAGATCACTCTTGGGCTGGTGATAGCCAAAAGAGTGGCCAGCTAATGCGTACGGACATTACTTCGCCGAGCTCTACTAGCAAAATTGCAATTGAACTGGGCAAAGGCCTCGATAAAGTCTCGCCATGGATAGTTTCGTTTAATGTGACTGAAAAATAAATACAAAATACGGAGAAGTGTTGTGCTTCTTCTGCCCTATCCCACCCTAGGATTCCTCGTTTGCAATCCCCTTGACTTTGTCTGTTTAAGCGTTAATAAATTTTTCATTGTTGCTTTACTCGATTCTAATGTCGCTTCGCGTGGCGTCTTTTATATAAAAATAGTGAATAGTAATTGTGGTGTAACGCGATACAAATTTAGAAAAAATAAGCTGTATGTATTTTGAGCGGAGTTAGGTTCTGCAACAGTCTGTATTTAATTGATGCTTATTATGCATTTATTTGGTTTTTTGTGTTAATAATAAAGCTTGTTTATTAAGAAAAGGTAGCGTTTAATTCAGGTGCTATTTTTGTTGTTGGCGCTAAATTAACTACTATTTTTAAAGGAATTAAGATGAACATATTAATAAAGCTTTCAGCTCTATCCTTCTCTGTTGCTATGCTTTGCACTCCTGCTTCTGCTAATGAACAAGCTAAGCCATTCGAGTATACAGTAAATGGCAGTGTATATGAGATCCCCGCTTCTCAAGCTAAGAATTTAGATGAGATAATTGCGCTAATAGAAACTAATAACGATGTTTCAGGTTATGACGTTACTGAGACTAAATTAGCGAAAACTGAGAGCACTGAAATTGCCAGTGATTTTTCAACGCTAGCTGGTGGTAACTTACGTGTTTATAGTGAACTCAATACGGGGTATTTAAATGATTTCGACCAAGCATTTACTTACACTTGTCCAAGTAATATGTTTATTAAATCAATTTCAAGCTACCACCAAGATAAGCAAGAAGACAGACGTTTTAGCTTAGTCTGTGCAAAATTTACAACGGATAGTGGTAGTCGCATTTATCGTAAAACGACAAAGTGGAGCGGTTACGTAAATTCATACGATCAAGCGTTTAACTTTGTTTGTCCTAATGGTCAATTCTTTGTCGGAATGTCAAGTCGTCACGATAATGGTACAGAAGACCGTTTGTTTAACTTTAATTGCGCATCTATGGCAACCTCTAGCGCAGGCGCTGCACTATTCGCTGAATCATGTATTACAACACAATACACAGGCTACGACCAACCTTGGACATTAGGTGGTAATGGTGCAATCATCGGCATGTCAAGTCGCCATGATAACAGAACGGAAGACCGTCAAACTGCAGTGAGTTACTGCTCAGCTGCGAGTGATTGGTAATAACTTCCTTTAGAGTAGGGTTGATACCCTACTCTCATGTCAGAATTTGGTCATTTCATTGTCATACAAAAGTCGCACACTCATAATGTAATTAGTTAGCGGATTTAAGAGTTATCGTGACCAAACCGAATATTTTTCTCATCAATTTAGATTCTTGCACTGATAGACTCAAGGAATCTACTCTCCAGTTTGATAAGTTCTCACTACCCTTTGAAAGGATAAGCGCTGTAAAAGGCGCAGAACTGAGCGCAGACGTTTTAGATACGAGCTATTGTAAGTTAAAAAACGCTAAGCAATACTTCCGGCCTTTAACGTTAGGAGAGATAGGTTGTTATCTAAGTCATATCAAAGCACTTGAAAAAATTGTTGAGTTAGAATTGCCCTATGCTTTTATTTTTGAAGATGATTTTCAACTCCACCACGACTTAGCACAGATAGACCAACTGATTACTTCATTGCCATTTGGTTGGGATATGATCAAGCTATTCCAATCTCCGAAGAACAAACGCACTCCGATTGCAAGCTTTCCGCTAAATAAATCGTTATCGTTATTTATGCAAAATAAAGTACCCGCCGGAACCGTCGCTCAGCTTGTAAGTTTTGAGGGGGCGAAGAAAATATTATCTAAGTCAACTCCTTTCGGTAGGCCTGTAGATATTGATTATCAACATTTTTGGGAAAAACAGCTCAGTGTATTTGTAATGAGTCCTTGTCCTGTTAGTCATGGTGAAAAGTTTGCGAGTACCATAGACAGAACGTCGAGTGCTACTGGCGTAAAGCGCTATTTTTGGCGTAAGCAATTACTACAGGTAAATAAGTTTATAAAAAACAAATTTTATCGCGGACTGGTTCTCAAACGCTATCAGCAACACTTCCAGTTATAAGGAACTAAAACCGCTGTACGCCTTTTGAACAATGGATTCGATTGTTGTACGTAATAGAGAAAAATTCGTGTTAAAAGTGTAATTTATGGGAAGACTTCTGAAAAAGATGTGCTAGTATCTAAGATTATTGCAATAAGTTTAACTTTTTGCTTAAACCATTAATAATAACAACGTTGAGGGAGCACAGACGTGTCTATAGAAATCAACTTTGAACTCTCTGATTCAGATCTTGAACACTTCCGTGGAATGATGAAAGCTGCTATTGAGAAAAGTGGCGATGTGAGTGATGCCGAAATTATAGCTAAAGCGCGTAATTTAGTGGCAACGATGGAAAAATCCAACCTTCCTGAATTTGTTAGCACTCGTCTGATTTCGTTACAAACGCTAATTGACGCAGTGTTAGACGAAGAATGGCAAATGCCAGAAGATGAAAAGCGTGAAATCATGGCTTCTCTTGCTTATTTCAGTGAACCAGAAGATATCGTTCCAGATCATATCCCAGTATTAGGCTATGTCGATGATGCGATTATGATTGAACTTGTGTTACAAGAACTGTCGCTAGACTTAAAAGCATACAGAGAATTCTGTGGCTTTAGAGCAACTGAAGAAGCAAGACGTGGTGATAATGCTAAGGTCGATCGTGAAAGTTGGCTTGCGGGCACACGCTCTCAGATCCGTTCTTCTATGCGTAGAAGTCGTTCTAAAAACCGTTCACGCTTCTTTTCTCGCATTATGTAAGTTAAGTAGCCCTAAGCTTAGCTAATTGCTTTTTAGCTAAGCTTAGGGCTGTGGACTATAAAAGGGCTGATAATCATCAGCCCTTTTTGATTGCCATTATTTTATTTCATTTGGGTGAGACACACCCATCCAAGCTTTATAAAGTAACGCTTGCTCGCTTGATGGGTTAGGCGTAAATGTTATCTTTTTAGGCTTATCATGGTCGCGGTCAAGCTTGATTTTCGTATTCATCAACTTATCACGACGGATAAAATCTACCGTGATTGTTTGACCTGGCTCGAAGTTTTCTAAGCTCGCTTTTAAATCTTTACGAACATGGTGCTTATCAAATGCAACGATAAGGTCGCCTGCTGTTAGCCCCGCTTGCCATGCATTTCCATCTCGAGCTACATGGGTCAGCTCCAGTAATTCACCCTTTTGTCTTGCCATACCATCTAAGCCTGCAATCACTTTTGCTGACTTAGGATAATCATAAACAAGTCCTACTTTGTCGAGTAATGTGTCAAAATCTATGTTCGCTGGTGTATCAACATATTCATTCCACCAAGTATTATAGTCTTGACCGGTAAGCACTTTTAGGATGTTTTTAACATCTTCACTGGTGAAGCTATTTGGCAATTTATGCTGTTGGTAAAGTGCTTTATGAACGTCACGGTAGCTAATTTTTCCGTTTGATTTTTCGAGTAAGTCGATATCAAGTGCCATGGACACCAACGCACCTTCTGAATAGATATTGGTGCTGTAATTTATCCCATGATCGCCACCTTGATTGATCCATTTATCAAAGCTCGTTGCAGCAACCGACTGAACATGACGACCAGGAGTTTTCAAATGACGATTAACACGCTTAGTCAGCATTTTAAGATATTCGTCATTGGTGGTGATCCCTGCACTTAGCAGCAAATAATCCTCAAAGTAGCTGGTTGAGCCTTCTGCTAGCCACAACAAATCCGTGTAATTTGGTGCTACGTAATCATAAGGAACCATGCCTGCTGGACGATAGTTTTTGACATTCCACGTGTGGATGAATTCATGTGCGGCTGTAGAGATAAAACCAATGTAGTCATCTCTTTCTTTAAAACTGTCTCTATGTCTTTGAATAATCGTCGAGTTTAAGTGCTCTGTTGCCCCTCGTGCACCGCTGGTTGCATGCACCATAAAGACATAACGGTCATAAGGATAATCGTGCCAAATGAGCGTGCCGGTTTGAACGAGTTTTTTAAGATCGGCTAGCATTTGGTCAACGTCATAGTTGCCCTCGCCCCAAATAACTAGTTCATATCTACGGCCATCCACTTCAAATTTGTGCAGCTGATTAATACCAGTCTCAATAGGAGAATCTAACAATATGTCATAGTTATCGGCTTTGAAACTGTTTTTTGAATCGGCAAACTCCATACCGGAGACTGAGCGCCAGCCTTTAGGTACATTGAGTTCAACAGAAACAGGCTCTGATCTGAAAGATTCACTAAACATCAAAAAGCCAGATGCATCGATAAACGCGTGGGTGTCATCTATGTGTCTAGCTCGAAGACCTAACTCATTGGCATAAACCTGATATTTAACCGTCAGCTCGGTAGGCTCGCTAAGGTGTACACGCCATGTGTTTTTATCAATTTTTTCCCATTTTTGTGATTGCCCGCTTTGAGATTTTGCGTCAAAAAAGCGTACGCCGTTGGCTAAATCCAATATCTCGTAGCGACCTGTACGCCAATCTGGAAGTTGCACATCGATGCTTGATTGAGAAGATTTTGGAAACTGAACTTCTACTTCTGCAAGGTGATGCTGCGGTTGTGTAATTGAAATACGGTAGTCGACGTCAGCATAAACACTAAATGTTGCTGCACATGCCAAGGCAATAAGGCTTTTCTTCATTATTTTTGTATCGGTAATTCGAGATAAAATCAATTTACCAAATCAGCGACTTACACGCTAAGTAATATCGATGAGTAAACAGCAAACTCCGATACATTACCACGTTAAATTTCCGCGCATAACAGCGTAATTTGTTGTAGACTTGGTAACTAAGAGATTATTTTATGATTGGAAATCTGTGACTGACAATGCCTTAATGCTCGAGCAGAAATTAAAGCAAGCCATAGAGGCTAGAAAAACGCTTGAGGATGCAAGAAAACAACAAGTAGAATTCCTTACTCAGTTTGCTGCAAAGTTATCCCTGGCCTGCAAAGGGCAAGATGTTTCACTTGATAATCAGTTAGCTAAATTTCGTATTGCACTTAATAAAGGCGTCGATTTTGAGCTGCTTGTGCCTTTTATCGATGGAATTTCCGAGCCGCTAAAGTCACAAGAAGTGACCAATTCAAATAATCAAAAAGCATTGCAAACGGCAATTCAGCAAAGCGGAAAGTTACTGCAGAAGCTCAAGGGATTACCAGATGAGTCGCGCAGAAAGTTGCGTCATTTATTGGATGTAGAACTTGAAGATATCAACTCTACTAATGCTTACATTCCCGCGTTAGAGTCTTTGGTTTCTATCTACCATACGGTTTTACAATCCAAAGTAGAAATTACAGAAGGGGCATCAGCCAGCCACCACCCAGAACTAGCTGCTGAACTTCAAGCTTTGATCAACGAATTAATTTTCGAAGATGAAGTAATAGAAAAGGTTAAAGAGATCCGCGCAAGCGTTGCGGAAAACAACAGTTTAGATAATTTATATTCAGCAGCGACAGAAATCATTAAAATTATTGCGCAAACGATTGCCAAAGAGCGCCAATCCGCACAAGGTTTTTTGGTTTCACTGAATCAAACACTGGAAGAGCTACATCGCTCTATTGTTGAAACAACGGCGCGTTCAAAATCAACATCTAAAGAACTACAGTCGTTAAACAATAAAATAGAACTAAAAATTCAAAACTTAAATCAGCAAACCCAAAACGCCAGCTCAATAACTGAGCTTAAAGCCTTGGTCGACAACGAGTTGAAACTACTGAGTGCTGATTTGATAGAGCGTGAAAAGCTCGAAAAAAATGAGCGTGAGGCGCTGCTTGACTCATTTGATGCAATTAATAATCGTATCAACACCTTAGAGTCCAAAGTTTCAAATTATAAAAAGCGACTCAGCGAACAAAAGTTCAAAAGCCTATTGGATAGCTTAACTAAGTTACCAAATAGAGCAGCTTTCGATGAGCGTCTAACCCATGAAATGCACCTATTTGAGATAAACGACTCAGATGTGACGCTGGTTGTTATTGACGTTGATCACTTTAAATCTATCAACGACCGTTATGGTCATAGTGCGGGCGACAAAACATTGCAAGTGATCGCACGAGCCCTTAAAAAGTCTATTAGGAAAAGCGATTTTATCGCACGCTACGGCGGTGAGGAATTTGTTTTGCTAATGCCAGGTATGCCGCTGACTCATGCGCAAAAACCGCTTGAAAAAGTAAGGCAAGTCATTAAATCTATACCATTCAAATTTAAAGAAAAAGAAGTCGAAATTACGATTTCTCTCGGTGCTACTCAGTTTGTCAAAGGGGACACTGCGTTGAGTGCTTTTGACCGAGCTGATGCAGCGCTTTATGAAGCGAAGAATAGCGGGCGAGATAGATTGTGTTTTAAGTAAATAGAGTTAACTTGGGTAAAGGCTGAGTTGCGAGACATTATACTCGTCCCCGCTTTGCTTGGTTATACCAATTCGCTGCGCATTACAAACAAGGAGTAAGCCTATGCAAGTAGAGCTAAACCCAACTGGGGTTCTTAACTTATTATCAAGATTGGAAGTCGATTTACTTCAGCAGTCAACCACAAGTGAGAGATATAGGCTTTTTAGAAATTGTGCATTGGCGGTATTGAATGTAGGTAGTCATACCGATTCCAGCTCTGAAATCTACGATAAATACGAAGATTTTGATATTCAGCTACTCGCACGCGAGCGAGGAATAAAAATTGCGTTAAGCAATCCCCCCGAGTCTGCTTTTGTCGATGGTCAAATAATTACCGGTATCCATGAGCACATATTTTCCGTGATCCGCGACATACTTTTTATTTGTCAAAAATATCACGGTGAAAATAAATCGCCGGTAGAAATTACCCATATGGTTTTTGACATGCTGCGTAACGCTGATGCGCTTGAAGTGAATAAAGACCCTAACATGATTGTCTGTTGGGGCGGCCATTCAATTAATGAAGTTGAATACAAATACACCAAGGAAGTGGGTTATCAACTCGGTCTTCGCGGCCTAAACATTTGTACTGGTTGTGGACCGGGTGCAATGAAAGGCCCGATGAAAGGAGCGACAATTGGCCATGCTAAGCAACGGATCTCGAATAACCGTTATTTAGGCCTTACCGAACCCAGTATTATAGCCGCTGAACCGCCTAACCCAATTGTTAATGAATTAGTGATTTTGCCTGATATTGAAAAGCGTCTTGAAGCTTTTATCCGTATTGCGCATGGCATCATTATTTTCCCAGGTGGTGCTGGAACAGCTGAAGAGCTGCTTTATTTACTGGGTATTTTGTTACATCCAGAAAATGAAAAGCAATGCTTACCTGTGATCTTAACTGGCCCTAAAGAGTCAGCGGCATATTTTGAAGAACTCAGTGCTTTCATTGAAAAATCACTCGGGAAAGAAGCTCTGTCTAAGTTTGAAATTATCGTAGACAATCCAGAGCTAGTAGCCAAAAAGCTCAAACAATCGATGGCAACGGTGCGCGAGTATCGTAAGTCTGAAGGTGATGCCTATTACTTTAATTGGACTTTAAAGATTGAAAATGATTTTCAGCACCCATTTGCACCAACGCATGAAAATATGTCGGGCTTAGACTTACATCTAGAGCAACCAAAACAATTACTGGCTGCTAACTTAAGACGTGCTTTTTCTGGTATTGTTGCCGGTAACGTGAAGGATGAAGGTATTACAGCAATTAAACAGCATGGTCCGTATGAATTAAGTGGTGATAAATCACTGATGGCCGATATGGATAAGCTGTTGGGTGCATTTGTAGCTCAGGGGCGAATGAAGCTACCTGGGAGCAAATATATACCGTGTTATAAAATTAAAGCTTAGAGTGAATGAATAATTTGTTGTTAATAGATGCGCTTAACCTTATCAGGCGCATCTATGCTGTTAATGAACCAAAAGGTACTAAAGAACAAGAGGCCCATATAAAGGCCTCTTGTCTTCGTGTAGAGCAAGCGACTCGTAGCTTGTTACGTAAAACGGGGGCGACACACGCAGTTGCTGTCTTTGATGGTGATAAAAGTTGGCGTTATCACTTTTACCCAAAATATAAAATAAGCCGTCAACCTATGCCCGAATTTCTAAATCAGAACCTCGACAAGTTTTCACAAGCGTTCGCAAGTGTTGGTGTTAAATCATTTAATCCCGAACATGATGAAGCTGACGATGTGATAGCGACGCTTGCCTGTAAAGCCGCAGCTGCCAACGTTAACTGCACGATAGTATCGACTGATAAAGGCTTCTTACCCCTGATAAATGATGCTATCTCTGTGTACGACTACTTTAAAAAGTCGATAATTTCGCTCGAAGATATCAAAAGTCGATTTTCTGTCACCCAAAGCAAGCTCGAAATGTTTTGGGCGTTAAGTGGCGACAAGACGAACGATATTCCAGGTGTTGTTGGGGTTGGTATCAAGACGGCGCAAGAGCTACTCGCAAAGCATGACGACTTTGAAAGTATGCTAAAAGATGAGACAGTAAAGCCTGCTGCAAAAGCAAAATTAGAGGCTGGAGCAAGCGACTATGTTACCAGCCTAGCGCTAGTGACTCTAAGAAGAGATATTGAAATTGGCTTTAGTTTGAAGGATATACGAGTGGTTTGAAGGGACTTTTGATTGGCAATGTATTACATCGTCGCTAAGCGCTAGGCGAATGTAGATGACTTTGATATATTGCATACAAGCGTATCTCAGTTTTTGCAGATACAAGGTCCGTTTTACCCATTCTTTATTGAGCAGTTAGATGATTAGGAAAATATTACAGTACATATTTCTTGGCCTTGCGGTTTACGTTACTGTGGTGTTTCTCGTGATCAATTATTATAAAGATGACCCGCAAGCGATGATTTGGCAGGACCGAGAAGCGTTTAACAATCGTTTCATTCGTAATCTTAGCCTTGAAAAGCCGACTGAGTTAGACACAGTATTGGATACCTTGGGTAGCCCGGATCTAACGTATGTAAAGAAAAAACAAGACAATACGGTTGTACAAATTGTGTTTTATCGCACTCAGCTTGTAAAACCAGATGGTATTACTACGGAAGATGAATGCACCGGATTATTGTTTGAAAATGGCATATTAAAGCTTTGGGGGCCTGGTGCTCGGGTCACATTTGATAAAGTGTGATGCCAATTAGATTAATCTTCCAACCAATTTGAAGGGTAAAATACCATATTAGCTTCGTTAACAACACCTCATTTAGAACAACTAAATAGCAATGTTTTTGCCTTGCTAAGAAAGCTATTTTACCGTTTTAAAATAGACCGTTTACTTAATAAAATTGGTAAAGATAGATGGATGCAAGGATAGTTACTAGTAAAACGCTGTTCGCGATAGCCCAAGGTACACACAAAGTATTACGTCTTTATTATCACAAAGAGAAGTGGTCTTCTATCTACCCTACCCTTGTTAAACTTGCACAGCTTTATATGGACTGTTATGAGTCCTCGCCTAGTAGCATGCATGGGCAGCTTGGACTGTATTCACAAAACTTGGGTTACAACACTAATCTGGTCATGAATCAAAATGTGTTGGTTTGTATGGCTTGTCATCACTTAAAGTTTTCTCGTGCAGTAACCGAAGAGCTATTGCTTGCAAGCTTTGCGGACTATTTATGCGTAGCGAGAGAAAGCGATCAACTCGCAGCAGGTAAAAAGTTAGATGCACAGCAAGATAAGCTTTGGAAAGTTCGCCATCAATTGGCCGTACAAATACTGAGTGATGGGCAAACACCTAACCTGCAATGTTTGCGAATTTTATCTCGCCTTTCAAACTATGACAGCAAGCTAGTGGCTCCTACCCCTCAGCGCTTCAATGACCATGCTTCTTTGATTGTTGCAATTGCTCACCGAGTAGCAAGCTTAATAACGCCAACACACAAGCAAAATTGCGTGGCTTTAGACAGAGCGATTAAGCTTCTTTATAGCAAACTCAGTTATGCTTTTGCATTAAAAGTGCTGAGTGCAATTGCAGGGGCATTTGTTAATCATCCTGCGGGGTTGCTGTGCGAGATTAAAGGAGAAGAAGGCTTTTTGGTGATACAAAGCAATAGTGAAAAAATAATTGCTGTTGTTGAACATGGGCAAACCAAAAAGCTGGCGAAGGCCAACCGTAAATTCCAGTTTCACTGTGGTTTGACTGCAACCACAGATGCAAAGTTACTTTACAATATTTGGGACCGAGCTGCTGAACCAGCAGTACTTCCTTTTGGTTCTGAACATTTACATCTACTAGAAACAGTAAAAGCCTTATCTCACAGTCAATTTCAAAGTATTCGTGCACTTGAAAAGCTGATTTGCGAGTTCGATTCAGTGTCAAGTGCATTGCAGATCGCAGCAAAGCAGTATAACCGTGAAAATCTAAAAGCCGCATCGGTTAGGCACTCTCTCGCCATGGTAGGACTTGATGCTGCTGGATTACTGGCGCAGCGAGTGTTGCTTGAGCAGATCATAGCCAATCATAAGCTTCCTTTCACAGAAGATATCGTGCACAAATATGGCGTAATTAGTCAAATTATCTCCTTATATGTTGGTGAAAGTTATGGTGAGCAATTTGAGCGTTTATTGTCGCCATTTGCAGCGGTTATTGTATTTTTAGTGACTAAACAAGGGGTAGAGATCCAACATGCCACTGCACTCCACTCTCGTGAGTATTCGGAAGAACTAGTATCAATTGCCAACCTATTTGGGATCCGAGCGATAGCAAAAGATAAATACCTAGACTTTAATCTGCAGTACTTTGAAAAAAGTATTCTTCATAAGGCAATGCTAGATAGCGAAACGTTAAAAAAGTCTCAGACCAATGCGCAGTGTAAACTGTTCATTTTTATTAAACTTATTGCACTTAAAGTGATATCACCCACCTTCGTGTTAACTGCATGGCAAAAACAATTAGTCGATGACGTATTAGCTGAAAGTCGTTTTGTTACCGCACAAAAGTTTGATGTAGCGCTACTAGAGGCCGGATTTTACTCATCTATTGCCTGATATTTATTCTATAAATACTATCAATAACAAGCATAAATCATATGTATGTCATTTTTTCATTCCATACTGGAATAAGACCAAATTAATTGCTATAAAACGCGGCTTAAACAAGCGAACGTACACCTTTGTTAATTTCTACTAAACTTAGTCTGCAATTCTTCTTGGGTGTATTCCAACTTTTGATAAAGGAAAAAACATGGCACAGCAAACCATCACAGTTATCCGTGGCGACGGCATTGGCCCTAGCATCATCGATTCAGCAATCGAGATCTTAAAAGCCGTAGGTTGCGACTATGAATACGAGTACGTAGACGCAGGTTTGGCTGCTTTAGAAAAAACAGGTGAATTACTTCCAGCAGCAACGCTAGAAGCAATTGAGCGTAACAAAATCACGCTAAAGGGCCCACTAACTACACCTGTTGGCGAAGGTTTCACTTCAATCAACGTGACATTGCGTAAGCATTTTGGCCTTTACGCAAACGTTCGTCCAGTTAAGTCATTTGAAGGTACTAAAGCACGTTACGATGATATTGATATCATTACCGTACGTGAAAACACGCAAGGTATGTACTCAGGTCTTGGTCAAGTTGTTTCTGAAGATGGTAATGAAGCGGAAGCAATGTCAAAGATCACTCGCGAAGGTGCTGAAAAGATCGTAACTTTCGCATATGAGTTAGCACAGCGTGAAGGTCGTAAGAAAGTAACTGCGGTTCACAAAGCGAACATCCTAAAATCAACTTCAGGTCTATTCCTTAAAGTTGCTCGTGAAGTTGGTGAGCGTTACCCTGAAATTGAATCAGCAGAAATGATCGTTGATGCGACTTGTATGAAACTAGTAATGACACCTGAAGAGTTTGATGTGATCGTAACAACAAACCTTTTCGGTGATATCCTTTCTGATCTTTGTGCAGGTCTTGTCGGTGGTCTTGGTATGGCACCAGGTGCAAACATTGGTACTGATGCTGCAATCTTTGAAGCAGTTCACGGTAGCGCACCAGATATCGCAGGCAAAAACCTTGCAAACCCAACTTCTGTTATTTTAGCTTCAATTCAAATGCTTGAGTATTTAGGCGAAGCTGATAAAGCGGAAAAAATCCGCAGTGCAGTAGCTGACGTTATTAAGAGCGGTGACCGTACTACGCGCGATCTTGGTGGTAGCCACGGCACTACCGATTTCACACAGGCGGTAATTGAGCGTCTTTAATTCTTAACGCTCAATTTAATCCTTGGGTGGTGCGTTAGCACCACCTTCTTCTTAATCCCACTAGCATTCCAGAGATTAACGCAAACCATCCGATACTGCCGCCAGACGATCCGCTATCACCAGAGTCCGTCGGCGTTGTTGTTGGGGTCGTCACTGTGATCTCAACAGTGCCTTTCGCGCTTTGATCTGCACCATCCGATAGCGTTAACACGACATTATATGTACCCGCTTGAGCGTAACTATGCGTTGTAGTCAAACCAGAACCTTGCGTACCATCACCGAAATCCCAACTAGCTTGATAGTTACCATCACCACCAGCAGCAGTTGCGACAAAGCTTGCCTGTAAGTTAGATGTGGTCGCTGTGGCTTCAATGCTTAGTGGTACTACGACAGTCACTGAGGTTGATTTAGTTACCGCCTCACCTTCGGCATCTTTCACATTAAGCGTTACCGTGTACGTGCCGCTTAGCTCATAGATATGTTCAACTGAGTTAGATGATGCTGTTGCTCCATCACCAAAGTTCCAGTCAAGTTCATAAGGCGCTTTGCCACCAATGATTTCAGCATTGAAGACAAAGCCTTGCCCTACTGAGGTCGCTTTGATATCACCGACTGTAAGCGGGATTGGCTCGACGTTGCCTACGCTGACATTTGAACTCAACGCTGAACTGCTCCCGTCAGCTTTGGTTCGTGTGAACATTACCGTATAGTTGCCAATATCTTGATAGCTATGAGTAGGTGAAAGCGCGTTACTTGTTTGACCATCGCCAAAGTTCCACAAAAAGCTATCTGATTCGTTTAATGCTAAGCCTTTGACATTAAACTTAACGGTGTTTTGCGATTGTACTTGAGTGATTTTAGGGTCGCTGAGGTAAATTATACCGACTTGCGCACTACTTGCATCTTCCTCTATGGTATTCAATCTAAGTTGAACACCAAAACCCGGCAAACTAACACCTGACTCCTTTTGGATTGGGAAGGTGTAATCCTGAGTATCATCAAACGTACTGATTGGCGTGAGATGTTGATCGCCAAGACCTGCTTTCTGCGTATCCAAACGAAGCGTCGCATCTTTGACCTGAATAATACTCGTTGCGGGTGTGGTGTCGTCGGCTTTGAAAATAGGGTTTTGATCTTGGTCGATGACTAACATATCTCCAGAGCCGGGGTGTAGCGAAGTCGAGTTATTACTCTCTTCATTGTTGCTGTACCACATCAGCACACCAGAATTATAACCAGACAAAGACAAACCAGCATCTAACCCTCTAAATGAGCGTAAATGGGCGTAGTAAGCGTTACCTGATTTAGCTCTATAGCCAGAAATCTTACGAAATCCACTGTAGACTAAGTCGTTAGTTGGCTCTGCGGTATTTGTATAAATTTGCGAACCATCCGCTGTCACCTTAATGTTGTCTAGTAATACACCTTTAAGCGTTTCAAAATCGTCAGTTTGATAAACGAATGTCACGGTGACAGTTTGTCCTCGGTACGCTGAGATATCAAAATCTAGCGTAATTGGGTTAGCCCCAAAAGAAGATGACTCGCCATCCATGTAGTGAGTGACATTGGCATAATTTGGATGGTTTGATTTTGTTGTATTTCCTGCTATTGGCTGCCCATTTACCGCCACTTGGAAAATATCGTAGTTAAGCTCGATACTATAATTTGCAAGCATGGATAATGAAATTTGGCTTGCGTTAGGTAAGCTTAAGGTAAAACTTGCTTGATTATTGAGTTTGTCGTCTTGTCCGGAGTAATAGTGGTAATTTCCATCCAGAGGCGTAATGAATTCCTCTAGTTGTGCAGGCAAATTGATCTTTATTTGATTCGTAGTACCATTGTTTATTCCAATATCCGTGAGCGTTACCGTTTGTTCTGTACTCAAATCATCTAATGTGTACTCTGTTTGGTTTAACCAATTTCCTGCATAATTTTGTTGTAAAAACTCAAGGCTTTTAGGGGAGAACTGGGTGGGCTGCGAGCCACTTAATTGGCCTAAGTAACTGCCTGAAGACATAACTGACCACAGCGCAACGGGTTCGCCTATGTCATTGGAATTTAAATCATATTCGTCGGGTAACCCAAGGTCATGACCAAACTCATGAACAACCACACCGATTGCAGCATCAATAGGATTAATGGTGTAGTTATAAATCTTGTAGTTGGTATCTGGAATTGCCTTAGGTTGGTTGTTTTCATCAAATACGAAGAAGCGATGTGACCAAATTGCGTCAGTATCTAATACGCCGCCACCTGCTTCTTGACCAATACTTGAATGAAATAACATGACATGGTCAATTATGCCGTCAGGTTCAAGGCGGTTGCCATCACCATCTATGTCGTTCAAATCTGTTTTATCGTACTCAGATAAGTCGATATTAAATTGGGTCACAGCTTTGCTTACTGCTTCGAACACCAACTCTTCCGGTCTTAAGTCTCGGGTATCGCCTTCTTGTTCGCCATAGTAGGCTGCATTTTGAGCGGCTCTTACCCAACCAAATGCATTGCCAGATACCTTGAAGCTGCCCCCTGAGGCCGCTTGATAAAACTGGGTAGCGGATTGCAACGATTCATTGTTAGGGCCGTTATAGCCGCTATCTGAGTACAGTAGTGATTGGTAGTGAGACGCGGGATAGCTCGAGTAGTACATATCTGTATCACCCGGGTTTAGTCGGTTCTGGTCGTTAGGTAAGTCGGGAAAATCGACCAGAATAGCAAGGATTTTAGCTTCATTAAGTGTTTGCGCCGTGCCCACCGCAAATTGTTTACCTAACTTAGTATTGCCAAGGTGCACATTTTTAATTGCATAAGGTGTTTTTATTTGGCTGGCAATAGGCTTTGTTTTGGTGAATTGCTCAAGCGCAATTTTCCGCTCGTATTCACTCAGCGTGCGGCCGAGCTTTTTCTCCTGCCAATAGATAACTTGATCTTTATAGAGCACCTGCGCTGACGCTGCATTTGATAGCAGTGTGGCCGATACCAATACGCTTAGTTTAAAAATATTCATCTAAGATTCCCTAGTACAATTGAGCTTTAAGTTTAGCATTTTTATCGTTTTGTTCCCGTATAAGTTCTACTAAATAAAAAATCCAATTGGTGGTGAATTTTAAATTGAAATGTAATATTTCAACAATTGAAAGGTGGAAAGGTGGAATTTATATCTAATACTGTGTAGGCTAACTTTGACATCAACTTAAAGGCAAAATAATGACAAATTTCTTTCAACTAATCGTTCTCGTGGTGGTACTGGTCTCTTCATAGAGTTCAGCGGGGAGCTATTACTTGAAAGAAATACTCAAACCCCGCAACCAGCGGGGTTTTTTTTTGATTTTATAAATATAACAGGCACGCACAGTCAACGAGGAATGAGGTAATGGCAGAGCAATACAACGGCTCCGAGCTAGTAGTAAAAGCATTGAGCGCATTAAAAGTAAAATACATATTTGGCTATCCTGGCGGATCGGTTCTTGATCTATATGATGCCTTGTTTCAGCAATCAGATATTGAGCATATCTTGGTTAGACATGAGCAAGCAGCGACCCACATGGCCGACGGTTATGCCAGAGCAACGGGAGACGTCGGTGTCGTCCTTGCGACCAGTGGCCCTGGTGCCACTAACTGCATTACAGGGATCGCGACCGCTTATATGGATTCAATCCCAATGGTTGTACTCTCGGGGCAAGTGCCTTCAAACCTAATCGGCGATGATGCGTTTCAAGAAACGGATATAGTTGGTTGCTCTCGCCCTATCGTTAAACACAGTTTTAACTGCCGCGACGCGACAAAAATCCCAGAAGTGTTAGCTAAGGCATTTTATCTAGCCAACTCTGGTAGACCGGGACCGGTTGTGGTTGAGCTGCCAAAAGATATTTTGAACCCTGCGCTTAAATTCGATTATCAGATGCCTGAACAGATTGATATGCGAACTTACAACCCGAGTGTAAAGGGGCATTCCAAGCAGATCCGCAAAGCGGTTGAAGCCATTATTGAAGCGAAGCGTTTGGTTATCTATTCTGGCGGTGGCATTATTCTTTCGAATACCTCGGAAAAACTAACTGAGCTGGTTGAGAAACTAAACGCGCCTATCACCAATACCCTAATGGGTCTTGGCGGGATCAGCGGCACACATCCTAATTTTATTGGCATGTTAGGGATGCACGGTAGTCTTGAAGCGAATAAGGCGATGGCGAATGCCGATGTTATCTTAGCGTTAGGTGCGCGTTTTGATGACCGTGTAACCAATAACGTCAAGAAATTTTGTCCGGATGCCAAAATTGTTCACGTTGATGTGGATCCAACTTCAATTTCTAAGACCATTCAAGCGCATATCCCAGTTGTGGGCTGCTTAGATACGGTGATGGAGCAATTGCTACGCGGTATCGAAAAAAGCGAGAAGCGCATTGACCGAGCCGCACAAGAAGATTGGTGGCAAGCAATTACCACATGGCGTGCTCAGAAATGCTTGTCGTTTACTGCGGGTGTAGAAAAAATCAAGCCGCAAACGGTTATCGAAAAGCTATACCAAATGACCAGTGGTGATGCGTATGTTTGCTCGGATGTAGGCCAACACCAGATGTTTGCAGCGCAGTACTATCCGTTCAAATCACCTCGTCAATGGATTAATTCAGGCGGACTTGGCACCATGGGGTTTGGCTTGCCCGCGGCGATGGGCGTAAAAATGGCATTCCCGCAAAGTGAAGTATTGTGCGTAACTGGGGATGGCTCTATCCAAATGAATATTCAGGAGCTTTCAACCTGTTTGCAATACGGCCTTGCTGTCAAGGTTATCTCGTTAAACAACCGCTCGCTTGGTATGGTGCGTCAATGGCAAGACATGATGTATGAGGGACGTCACGCAAGCTCCTATATGGAATCACTGCCTGATTTTGTCGCGCTTGCCGAGAGTTATGGTCATATCGGTATTCGGGTTGATAAGCCTGAGCAACTTGATGCGGCGCTGGAAAAAGCAATGTCGATTAAAGACCGACTTGTATTTTTAGATATTTTGGTTGATGAGTCTGAACATGTGTATCCAATGCAAATTAAGCAAGGTGCGATAGACGAGATGTGGTTGAAAAAAGGAGTAAAAGCATAATGAGAAGAATACTATCGATTTTATTAGAGAATGAACCTGGCTCTCTTTCTCGTATTGTGGGTTTATTTTCTCAACGTGCGTACAACATTGACAGCTTAACAGTGGGTACAACCGCAGACAAAACGCTATCTCGTATTACCATCACGACCCAAGGCGATGACCGCATTGTTGAACAAATCACCAAGCAAGTTAATAAGTTGGTGGATGTGCTTAAGGTTATTGATCTAACTGATATGCAGCACATTGAAAGAGAGCTGCTACTGGTAAAAGTCTATGCCAGAGATGAAGTAACACGAGCTGCTATCAATCGTGTTGCTGAGGTGTTCCAAGCCAGCATTATAGATATGGGCAAGCAAAGTTATATATTACAGATGGTAAGCTCAGCCGACCGTCTTGAGTCTTTCTTGGATCTATTACGTCACGAAAGCGACATAATTGAACTTGTGCGTTCTGGCGCGGTAGGTATTGGCCGAGGTGACAAAGCACTGAAAGGATAAAACCACCTACCTTTTAGCTGTCACTGTTATCTTTTGGGCGGGTGAGTACATTGTATTACGTACAACCCGCTTCAGTTATTTGCATGGCGGCTTCGATTTACTCTCATTAGGTTACTGGCTATAATCTCGTTTTTATCAAGTTAGATTATGCACATGGAACTCGAACGCTTCTGGCAGCTTGTCACCGCCCCCGATCATTCAAACGATAATGACTATTTAAAAACGCGTTTATCACCGCTAAGTTCAGAAGAAATTGCTCAGTTCGATGCATTATATACCAAAGAACTAAGAGCACTGTGGCATTGGGATAACTGGAAAGTGGCCTACGTGATTGCAGGCTGTAATAGCGAATATGACTTCTTAGATTTTTGTAATTGGATTATCAGTCGCGGCCCTGAAGCGGTAAGTGTACTTACAGCGGAACCAGACGAATTAGCTAATAAGTTTGCTATTCCGAATAAAGACGACTTGCCCTACCCATTTATTGACGAACTAGATTTAGTTGCAGGGTTGCTTTTTGAAGAAAAAAATCAAGACGAACTCCCGTATCACAGTGTCGTGAACTTTCCGCCGCAAGGCAAAAAGTTTAAAAATAAACCAAAACAGTTAAAGGCTGAACTACCTCAACTTTTTGGTCAATATTGGCTTGGATAAGGTTTAGTTTATTGTTTTATGTGATGGGTTTTAGTTGTTCTAGAGTTAGACGCTGAGACTCACTATTACCATCGCAAGATGTCGCCGCTCCAGATGCCTACCAATCCTTCCCGCTAACCAACCAAAATGACTTTGCTAAAAACACAACCTCTTGTTAAGTCTTAAGCAGTGGAATACTATGCTTATTACCCATTTCGGGAATAAAAAGAAAAGTGAACTTAAACATTGATTCTTTTCTGCCTCTCTGTCCATTTCTTAATTTTTTTGAGTGAAAAACACCTAAGTTGAAGTTGCGATTTTATGCCCGTATTTCGATTAATAAAAAGCTTATACATGAATTCCTTGGCTGATAGCCATATATGATTGCTGGCATTAACAACTTCCGCCATCTCCACCATTGCAGCCACCATCCCCTCCTGAATTGCCGAAAAAGCCTCCGCCATCACCATTCGTTTTGCCCGTATAGTTGCCAGAGCCTCCAAAGGAAGAAGTAACTTTACCAACCAACAAGATTAGCAATAGGCCTGATAAAATGGGACTAAAGATCCCTTCAAACCCTGATGAAGAAGAAAAGTCAGTGAAAAATGAGAATAATGCTAACCCTACGACGTAGATTAAAGTTTTCATATTTTCCGCTCTCTATTGGAGTATCATAGGTTATTAGTACTAATATACCTTGTAATGCTGAAACCGTCACCGTCCTCTTATAACTGTCTGGCAGGTGAATTCTAAACCTAATAAGTAATACTGATCGTAAGCTCATTTATGCGCTGGTAAAAATTAGCTGATACTTATACCGTCAGTATCCCTTGGTAATCACGCAAAAAACAGATCAAATATTTACACCAATAATTCGCACTTTCAAAAGTCCCCCAGCATTGATGCAAATGGTGGTAGGCGTCACCAATTCCCGTTAACGGCTGAATGAAATTACAGCTATAGGCTCAGGTATTCTTTGGCAGATAAAAACGCCAAAGTACACGTTCGAGCTATCTGAAGTTCATATTACTTCGTCTTGCTAGTACTGCCCTTTTATACGAACCATTTCATTCGCATACACTGACTCGCCATTATATTCAGTGAGAAATTCATCAGACACTTCGAATCCGTATGCCTTGTATAACTCCTTTGCAGGCTTATTTGTCTTGGCGACAAAAAGGTTCGCCTTGCCGCATATTTGTGACAAAAGGAATTCAAGCATTTTTCTTCCGATTCCGTTTCCTCTAGCACTAGGGCAAACAAATAGTGCCCTAATCTCTGACCCAAATATTGCTCCAAACCCAAGAATATTCCCATCATCAAAAACGTATATCTTTGATTCCTTTAGCGCTGATAGTCTCTTTTCATCATTTTCTAGAGGTAAGAGCTTAAATGTCTTCTTCTCAAAACGAAGCTCATCCAGCTTAGATTTCGAATAGATCTCAAAAATTCTCGGATAGTCTTCCTCTGTCAACTCTCGAATATTCATATGGTGCTAGCTCTTATCAATTTTAAATATATCCATTGTACGTTGTAGCGTATCGCTGTTTAGTTTCATATCTTTAAACAATTCATTTAACGCTTTCGATGTATCTAATTCATGGTTTGCAGCGTCAAGTACAGCAGCGGTATTTTGTGATATATCG
Source organism: Pseudoalteromonas sp. XMcav11-Q (assembly GCF_040104525.1). Lineage (NCBI taxonomy): Bacteria > Pseudomonadati > Pseudomonadota > Gammaproteobacteria > Alteromonadales > Pseudoalteromonadaceae > Pseudoalteromonas > Pseudoalteromonas sp. XMcav11-Q. Next base: position 171,729 of record NZ_JBECOX010000004.1, on the reverse strand, counting down.
GCGGCCACTTCAGACTGTTCGCAAGCTGCTGTGGCAACCGAAGTCGTGAGTTTTTCAACATGCGAACTGTGTTCGTTTACTCTGAGCGATACTTTACGCGTTTCTTCTACTTCGTTCATGGTATTTTGTGTGAGCAGTGTGTTTTCTCTTATTGATTTCACAACGCTTTGGCTTATCTCTGACAGGCTAAGTAACAGCGTGGAAATTTGCTCTGAAGATTGTTTACTGTTGTTTGCAAGTCCTCGCACTTCGTCGGCTACAACAGCAAAGCCGCGGCCATGCTCGCCTGCACGGGCTGCTTCAATTGCGGCATTGAGTGCTAGCAGGTTAGTTTGTTCGGCAACACTGCGAATTGAATCCAAGATAGTGTTTATTTCAGATACCTGCTTTTCCATACTCGCGGCCATCTCGTCGACGGCGTTCATACTCGTCGAGAGGGTTTTCATGGTGTCTAAGTTTTTTTGGTTGTCTGCAAGTAACTGCTGTGATTCGATGTTAAGTTGGTCGCTGGCATCCAGCGTATCTTGCGCGAGTTTTGCAATTTCTTGGCTGGTTGCGGCCATTTCTTCTATTGCAACCGCAATGGAAGATGCCATGCCCTGGGTTTTTTGTGCATCTTCATTGACGTTAGAGGCTGCTAAATGCATTTTTTCGCCTAGTTTCGTACCTACCTGAACGGACTTAGCTAAGCCAACCATTAGGTCTTTAAACGCATAAATCGTATTGTAAATTGACTCGGAGATTTGCCCAAGCTCATCGCGCGTGTTTAAGCGCATATCTAAAGTTAAGTCGCCCTCTTCAGCTACGCGTTTTAATATACTCGTTAATTGTGAAAGCTCCGAGCGTAACGAGCGAATCAGATGAAAGTTGACGAGCGCGATAAAGCTGAGAACGACGACAAAAAGCACAAACATTAAGATACTTTCAAATGCGATATCTGATTTGTGCTTTTGGCTATCTTTAATTGTCATTTCCCACACTGAATCGAGTTTGGTCTTGAACTTACCTATTAGACTTGTCGCCGCAGAAAACCACTCGGCACTTGAAGGTAAGCGACTAAAGTCAACTTGCCCTTGGCTTTCAAGAGTATCAAGAATTTGATTGAATGCTTTTGCCTCGCTTGAAGATAAAATAGTTTGTACGTTGCTTTGGCCCGTACCTTCGAGTGCGGTTTCTAATTGATGTAATGACATCTCTAGCTGTTGGCGATAGTACTTGATATCGTCTTTGAGGGTGTCTGACATTGCTTTTTTCGCAAGCACACCATTCACTTTGCCACGGATCTGTCCAAGGCGCTCTTTGCTTTGGGCAATAAGGAAAGCAATAGAAAGTTCAGAAGACAAGGTTCTATCTGATACGTAGGCTTGAATTTTTGCTGCTGTGTTTAATGAAACTTGATTAAGTTTGCTGTAGTAAGCAAAAGCATTACTGCCATTTTTCCTGTCGACCTCACCTCTTACGCGGTTCTTATTGGCTTCCACTTCAAAAATATAAGGTAACCATTTTTGCACATTTTTATCTTTAAGAAACAGTGAAGAGTGAATACTCTTAAGCGTTGATATTGTTTGGTCGGCAATTTCACGTTGCGCGTCGACCTTTCGTTTGTTATCACTACTTGGATTACCAAGGAACCCAGCCGTTAAGCCGCGCTCTACCGCATGATGATGCGCTACTTTCTCAATGGCGTCGAGCAAAACGACATAGTTGATATTTTGATCGGCCGCATTGTACTGTCTCCAGTTATTCAAAACGTTTTTGCCAACTAAAAATAGTAAAAATGCAAGCAGTGAGAAAGAACTTATCATCGTGAGCTGCATAATCGAGAATCTTTTCAAAATACCCATTCGTCTCTCCGTAGCGCGAGCGTAGATTATTGTTTAATCAAGGTAACTATAGTCCAACAAAATTAAGGTGAGATATTTTGTAACGAACATCGTGACGGATTTAACGTTTAGAGGCTGGAAGGATAGGTAAATGTTAATTGAAGTAATTTTTCTGAAAGCAAATGGTAGTGAAGTGTTGCTACCTTCTTGTTGCTAATAATGGTATTGGCGTCAAAATTAAATAGAGGAATGTATGAAAGGATTTATCAAACTAATGTTAGTGAGCCTTGCGCTTATCTCTTTGAAGTCATATGCGGTTGTATTTACGTGTAAAGGTATCGTGTACGACCTTTATTCAAATGGTAATAATAGCTACGAAGTTAGGTTTGAGCGTGAGTCCGGAGTTGACCTTGAGCCTGTTATCATTTAGCCAGAACAGCACTATCTGTTAGGGCCTGTACTGGATGCTATCCGTGAAGGTGAAAAATACCGCACTGTATATCGCTTAGTCATTGAAAATAGAGATAGTGCTGATACTCGATGCCACGATGGTGAGAGTGAAAACGCCTTAATCGGTCTTACAAAAGTCATCGATTAAAAAAACAAAAGGCGCCGACGGCGCCTTTAGAAACTAACCTGTAATGATCCTTAACATTCTACGAAGTGGTTCTGCCGCCCCCCATAAAAGTTGATCACCAACAGTAAATGCACTGATATATTTTTCACCCATAGTGAGCTTTCTTATCCTGCCTATCGGAATATTCAGTGTGCCGGTAACATTAACCGGAGTTAGCTCTTTTGCGGTAATATCACGCTCATTTGGAATGACGCGAACCCATTCATTATGTGCAGCGAGAATCGCTTCTATTTCTTCGACACTTCGATTTTCACGTAACTTGATGGTGAGCGCTTGTGAATGACAGCGCATCGCGCCAATTCGTACACACAATCCGTCAATAGGAATGGGCTGCTTTGACGAGCCAAGGATTTTGTTTGCTTCTACTTGTGCTTTCCACTCTTCTTTACTTTGCCCAGACGGCATTGGAACGTCAATCCATGGAATTAAGCTGCCGGCTAACGGCACACCAAATTGATCTTGTGGTAAAGATTCATCTTTGATTTTTTCTGCCACTAGCTTATCGATTTCTAAGATGGCTGAACTTGGGTCGTTGAGTTGTGCTTTAACCGAGCTGTGGATCTCACCCATTTGAGTGATGAGTTCACGCATATTTCTTGCGCCTGCACCTGATGCCGCTTGATAGGTCATTGGGCTCACCCACTCTATTAAGTCTTGCTCGAATAAACCACCAAGCGCTAGTAGCATAAGAGAAACCGTGCAGTTACCACCAACAAAGGTTTTTACACCTTGCTCAAGACCTTGTTGGATGACATCTTTGTTGACCGGATCAAGCACAATAATACTGTCTTTTTCCATTCTCAGTGCTGAAGCTGCATCTATCCAATAGCCTTCCCAGCCCTGTTCACGCAATGAAGGATATACAGATTTGGTGTAATCTCCGCCTTGGCAAGAGATGATAATATCCATTTCGCTAAGCGATAGAATTTCGCTTGCATCTTTTAGCGGCTTTGGCTCTCCACCGCCTTTCACAACGGGGCCAAGTTGGCCCGCTTGCGAGGTAGTAAAGAAGTGTGCATCAATGACCTCAAAGTCATTTTCTTGTTGCATACGCTCCATCAGCACGGAGCCAACCATTCCACGCCAGCCGACGAGTCCTACTTTTTTCATGTTATGTGCCTTAATTCTTGATTATACGGATCATTGCGTGAGTCGTATGTCTAGATGGCTACCATAGCAAAAGAATACGCAGTGGACTAGCTAGAAATCAGGATTTTAAAAAATAAAAAACCCCGCATGGCGGGGTTTGGATACAACATGTAAAGGTTGTCCTAATTTAACGCATTTGCGTCAACAAGAACTCGGTACGAAACGAGCTATGGTTTTGTTTTTAAAGCTCTTAAATAATGTTACTAGTTAAATATGACAAGTATATTAACAAGCTAGTAACTTACTGAAGTATTTAGATATATTTTTATATATAGACCAACTATACACAAAGTTACAGAACTTAGTCTATGAAATAACGAATAACAAATAAAAAAATTTAGAAAGATTGATAAAGATCAAAAAAGCCAAGGCGGGCCTTGGCTTTGGTTTAAGCTTAGTTGTTCCTTAGAACTCGTAGCTGTAGCTCAGGCTAACTGAGGTGCCAACATCTTTTTGTCTTACTACCACGTCAGATTGAGTTACTTCTTGATCTTCATTTAGCAAGTTCTTGACTTTAAATTTAACTTTAGAGTTAAAGTCTGGATACCAAGTATATACTAGGTCAAGCGAATGAAATGGTTGCTCATAAGCATCATCTCTACCACCAATCCCAGAAGCCAAAATACGCTCTCCAAAGACGTTATACACTAATGAACCACTGTGTTGACCATCAGCCGAATCATAGTTTAATTGCATATTAACTACGTACTCTGAGTGACCCGTCATACGCTTTGTTGGATTGGTTAAGTTACCTGCACGAGCAGGATCTATCGATACTTCGGAATCACTTAAGGTGATGTTACCTGACGTAAAGAAGCCACTCGCAAGACTCGATAAGTCATATAACCACTCGGCTTCGATACCGTATACTTCGCCTTCCTCACCATTTACGAAGGTTGCTGTATAGTCTTCATCACCAACCCGTAAGATGGTTTCTATTGGTGCCGTGATGTCTTTATAGAATGCCGCAACTGAGAAGTTGTCGCCATTATCCATATAGTACTCAAAGCGCGCGTCATAGTTTTTCAGGTCGCTACTCTTTAGGCCAGCTACACCGAAGGTGCGGATATCGGTTAGTGGATCATAGTAGGCAACCGGTACTAACTCACGTAAGTCAGGGCGTACTGTGGTTTCACCATAACCAAAACGTACTTGATAGTTACCGTCTGAAAGATACGTTAGCGATAGTGCGTTAAAGAAGTTATCTTCGTTAACTGTACCGGCTAAAATACGCTCTTCATCGTAAATCGTTTCCATCGTTATGCGGTCGAAGATCAGACTCGATGTTGCAAGTGACACTTGTTTAAAGTCTTCGTAACGAATACCACCACTAATACGCCAGGTATTGTCGAAGAAGATATCAAATTCACCATAGCCCGCATCAATCTTTTGAGCTGCGATATAATCGTCCGCCGCTGGTGCCTGAGGTTCGTTGAAGGTCAACAAGAAAGTGTTGTTGTTCAAAAACTCATCGTCAAGATAACCCGATAATCCATAGATCTCAGACTCATCAAAGTTTACTGGGATGGATATACCACTTTTGTTGTTTACAACGAAGTTACTGGTATTGTAAACACGCGCTCTGTCCATAAAGTCATAACCACCTTTGAGGGTAATTTCTATGCCCTCGAAGGTTAACGGTAAGGTGACATTGCCGCTGTAAGACTTTACGTTGTCTTCCATGTCGGTAAAGGCGTACGTTATACGGTTATCATCACCGGTAACGATGGAGTTTTTATAAGAGCCGTCTTCGTTATAGTTATCAATAAACTTAAAGTCGATTTCTGTTGGAATATCGGTTTGCGCTTTTGACTCTGTATACTGCCAGTCAAAGCCTACCCCCCAGTAATCGAGGAACGTGTGTTGACCAATCACTTGGTCGATATCCAACGTGCGTTCTTCGTAATCAAACTGATGTGAACGCTGTGCCGCGCCCGTTCCCGCAATTGTTCTAACGGTACTGCCGTTAGGGCTTTGTAACACGGAAAACTCTGATTCGGTTTCGTTATCTTCGAGATAAATCTTAGAATAAGTAATGCTATGCTGATCTAAGCGGTAACCGATATTGAATACACCATTTAGGCGTTCAGTTTCAGTCGTTACTTTAGATTCTTTAAGTGTCACATAACAGGAATTGGCTGTGTCTTCTGCGGTTTCTAGTTTTGAAGTACAGTTTTCACCTAATGTGTCGTCAATAACACCTGTTGTGCGGTCGCTATAATTCCAATCGTTGTCATAGGAACCCGCAAGCATAAAGCCTACCGTGCCGCCTAACCAATCTTCTTGGAAACTATTGCCAATGTTGGCTTTTACATCAAAGTTTGGATCTAGGGACTCTTCTTTGACTTGAATATCGCGAGGAAGTGATGACACAAAACCTTTGATCACGTCAATTGCTTGATCCGCACGTGTTAGCCCGTCTTTATCTTTGAAACCGTTTTTGTCTACAACTTCGCCGATGTCAAAGTTACCACGATATCTTACAACTGCATCTTGTAGTACTTGAGGTATACCTTCCGTGGTACCGCTGTAGGTAAAGCCTTTATCAGAATTAAAGTTTTGGCCAATACCTACCTCAATACCTGCGGTGAACTCCGATGGTACAGACTTAGTACGGATATCGATGTTACCACCACCGAATGCAGCAGGCATTGATGGAGAATAAGCTTTTTGTACCGCTAGACTTTCAATAATGCTTGCTGGAAAAATATCGAGTGGAATAACGTTTCTAGTTAAGTCCGGGCTCGGTACTGCGGCACCATTCAGGCGAGCACTTGAGTAACGCTCACCTAGGCCACGAACATAGATAAACTTGCCGTCAACTAACGTGAGACCGGTAACACGACGTAGCGCGGATGCTGCATCACTATCACCTGTTCTAGATAGCTGCTCTGCGCCTAAGATATCCGCAACAAAGGCTTGGTTTTTACGTTCTTCAATTACCGCTGCAGCACTACCTTGCAAACGAGTACCTACCGCAACAACTTCTTCGATTGCCTGTTCTTCTTCTGCAACGCTTGGTAGAGAAGTTGCGACTGTGAGTGCCGTACTGATGGCTAAAGCAACTTTTTTAAATTTCATTTGAGTATCCATATGCAATCCTGCCAAAAATCATAAAAAAGGCGCAATGACTGCGCCTTAATTGTAATAACTAAGGTCATTACGGATAATTAGTCAGCGTTTGAAGCCTCAATTGCTTTCTTAACCCACTGATACCATTCAGAAGACGTATCTTTATCAGATACCGCACCAATGTAATCAACGGTCGTGAAGAAGTTATCATTTAGGCTGCTTAGGTCGTTTGCTTCAATAGTGATAGCGGTAGAGCTTGAATTTGTTGAGAAGCCGTCTGCTGCAATTACGTCAGCTGCACCGTTTAGAATTTGGTTAGAGCCTGCGTTAACAAACCAGTCTTCTTTACCTTCACCTGCAGGTAATGGGTCAGAACCATTTTTAAAGTTTGCAGCACAAGCAAGTACAGAGCTTACATAGTTAAGCGTATCAGCTTCAGCGTTTGCAGCAGCCTTATCATCTTTAAATTCTAAACATTCAGTGCCATTCGCAGCTGATGATTTAACTACTAATGCGTTGTAATACATACCACGGATTGCATCGTCAAACTTCATACCTTGTGATTCGTCATCATCACGAATTGAGTTACCATCAGTCGTTAACACAGTTACGTTTGCAAAATTAAGCGTAGATGCTGGTGCTTGGCTGTAATCAGGGCCTGCTGCTTTTTCACCATCGGTTTCAAAACCATTGTTACCCATGAAGCCTTCTGTGCCCGCAGGAATTAGTACCGCGTCGCCGTTGTCATCAGCATAAGTAACGTCACGCTTAGTTTGAATTGTACCGTGCTTAACAAGGATAAACTGGCCTTTACCTTGCCATCCTGCATCAACGTCAACAGCATCATCTTGAGTATCCGTTACTACGATATTTTTGATGTTTGCAGCACCACCGAAGAATTCGATACCATCGTCAAAACCTTGGTGAATGTGAAGGAATTCGAAGCTTGAACCAGAACCCACAGCATTCAGTGTTAGTGAATTTAAGTCGTCCCCAGGGCCGCCATCACGAGGACCAGAACCTGCATACCAAATGTGCGCATATTTGATTTGACCGCTGCTATCTGCGTTGTTTTTACCGCCATAGTAGCTTGTTACACCTTCAGAATCTGCATTACATAGGTCGCCATCACGCTCTGCATCGGTACATTCGTTTGTGATACCAAAACCGTTAACCATGATACCACCCCAGTCAGCAAACTGTGGACCGATACCTGCTAGGTTAAATGCGTCAAATTCTGCTGCTGAAGTGAAACGAATTGGCTCGGCTGCAGTACCAACTGCGTTGATCTTCGCGCCACGCGCGATACGAACCACTGACTCACCAGAAGTGAATGCCATTACAGCACCTGGCTCTACAGTTAGTGTTGGACCGTTCGCCTCGATTGTACAACCTGTTGATGTGTTACAATCTTTACCGATTAAAAGTGCACCTTTGAATACGTGAGCGCCGCCATTCTCAAGCTTTTTGAATGTAACATCACCTTGTACTTCTAGCGATTTAGAAGCAAAGTCAGTGCCGTATACACAGTGTGGTGCTTGGAACGTACCTTGAACTTCAGTGCTTCCTACTGCGCGAGTTGTACAAGGGTTAGTTGTGCCAGTATCGCCACCTGTATCACCGCCTGAATCGCCATTGTTTGTTGTATTGTTTGAATTGTTAGTGCTGTTATCGTTTACAGTAGGTGTAACTTCGATGTCACCACCACAACCAGTAAGTGCCATAGCAGCGACGATTGCAGAGACTCTGAAGAGGTTTTTTAGTTCCATTGCTAACTCCAATAGTAGACTTTTAAAAAATTATTTTTTTACTGTGTTTAAATGATGTGACTAAATTAATGGGGTTTTATTACACGAAGATTACACAAAATGATTGTAATTAAATCTTCATAATAAAAATTGGAACTTTTAAAAATAAAAAACCGCCCGAAGGCGGCTTTGGTGTTGCGATTATAAAATATTATAATAAAGCTTGTTTTAATGTTTCAGCATGAACTTTTTCCCGCTTCACATATTTAATCCATTGCTTAGCGAGGTTTGCTGATTTTTTGTGCTTTTCAGCTTGTTCGAAGGCCAATATAGAAGCATCAAAGTTTTGCAGGTTAAACTGTGCCATTCCAAGTGCGACATAGGCGTTAGACTCAAACGTTAAATCGCCTTTATTGAGAGCAAGTCGGGCGTGATCTGCGGCTTCATCATACTTTTCAAGATTTAAGTAGATCTCTGCAAGTCTCTGATCTAAATTGCCATGTTCAACTTTTTCAGTTGCTGCTAGGAAGAAAGGTAGTGACTTTTTATCTTCTCTTGCTTGAACGAATGCTTCTGCGATAAAAGTTAGGTTTTTGGCGCTGTCTTCAACGACACCTGCTTTTATTCCGTTATCAAGTGCTTCCGCTGCTTTAAAAGGCAAGGCGTTCATTAAATAGACTTGAGCAAGTTGCATATAATCAGATTTCGATTTTATAAAGCCCCTTTGCTTTGCAGTTTCAAATGTTGCAAGCTGTTTTTTCTCGGCACCTATTTCACCGTACATGCCGCCAAGCTGGATCCAGTATTGTGGTTTGTCATAGAGGGTAACCATTTTCTCTAAAACATCTGCTACTTTTTTTGGCTGATTTAATGAGTAATATATCGCTCGCTGAAGAACTAACCAGTTTTCTTTTGGTAGTTCACCGTCGGATTCAACTAAATCAATCGCAGTATTTATATTGCTTATCGCATCATTATATTTTTTTAGTTGATATTGTGCTTGCGCTTTTAAAATATAAAAGTTGCTTTTTGGGGCCTGGGTATTAGCTTCTTTCCACTGATCAAGGAATGATAATGTACTTTCAAAATCATTGTTTGCCATGGCCAATTGAGCCAAGCTAAATGTCGTAGAAAGACGCAGGGACTCAGGAATAGATTCTTCCGCAATAACTGCTTTGAAAGATTCGATGGCCTTGTCGAGCTTGTTTTCGTTGTAATAAATAAAGCCATAGAAGTTATACATCATTGCCACTTCGTAGCTATTCATACTCGAAACGCGTTCTTTCACCGAATCTAATGCGGCGAGGCCTTCTGCAACTTGCCCATCGTCTGCTAGTTTTTGTGCTCGAGCCAGTTGACTATACACTTTTTCGCGTAGCGCGGGCACACGCTTGGTTTTAGTTTCTGAGTCAGCATAAGCCGTTGCCAAATTAACATTTGGTATGACTGAAATGAGACTCGGCGCTATTAAACCTGCGCTAAATAACGCACTTACTAACGTAATTTTTTTAAACATTTTCATAATCGCAATCCTTAATGGCAGTTAGCCATTAATTTGAAATGAAATCTTATTTTGAACACCCGCAACTTCAACCGGTTCACCGTTTACTACGCGAGGTTTGTATTTAAATTTCAATGCCGCATCAAGCGCTGCTTGGTCAAAGATCGATTCCGGTTCGGCGCTAACTACAACAGGGTTTCTCACAGTGCCTTGTTTAGTTACAATGAACTCAACAATCACATACCCCTCAATTCCGCGTGATAACGCACGTCTTGGATATACCGGCGCAACTTTAACGATTGGCAGATATTCACCATCACTGGACTCAAGTGCTAAACCACTCGCCAAATCTACGTCAGCGTCCACATTGGCACTAAAATCAAAGTTGCCGCCTGTTGCGTCAAGATTGTTGTTCTGGGTTTGTGGTGCATCCATTGGTGGAGGCGGCTCTTTAGGTGTTGGTGGCTTTTGTGGCTTACGCTCTTTTTTCTCCACCGTCTCTTCTTTTTTAAGACGGACGAAATCTAGTACTTGTCCTTTTACAGGATCTGTCATTGCTCCTTCCCCTCCTTGGATAAGCGCTTGCATACCCAAGAAAAGGAAAAAGGTAACTATGCCTGCAATTACTAAAGCAATTAAGTAACGCATGGTATGTTCCTATGACTCCTGTGCTGCAATCGAAACATCAAATGCGCCAGCTGCGCGTGATGCATCCATTACTTTAATTAGCGTGTCAGTAATTGCCTTTTTATCAGCCTGAATAACCACACTACCCTGCGGATTCTCCGCTTTAAGACGCTCAATATTTGCTTGAACTGCACGGATGTCTACTTGGCGTTTGTTAATCCAAATTTCACCAGTATCTGAAATTGCAACCAGGATATTGGCTCTTTGCTTTTTAACTGCAGTGGCCGCTTCTGGGCGGTTAACATCAATACCCGCTTCTTTAACGAAAGAGGCCGTTACAATAAAGAAGATAAGCATGATAAATACAACGTCCAGCATTGGCGTCATGTTGATTTCTTCTGCTTCTTCTTCTTGGAATACTTTTGCAAGTGGTGCTCTCATAATTCTTTCCTCACACGACCGCTTAATGGTCTAGTAGCATTTTATCTTCTAACAACTCAACTTCACGCTTGGCTTTACGCTGAAGGTAGGTCGATGCAAATACACCCGAAAGCGCGCCAACCATGCCTGCCATTGTCGGGATAGTTGCTTTTGATACCCCAGATGCCATAGAGCGTGCACTGCCTGATCCGGTGATCGCCATTACATCAAATACTTCAATCATGCCAGTTACCGTGCCTAGGAGTCCTAGTAAAGGACACAGTGCCACCATGACATTGATATATGGTAAGTTGGCGTTGAGTTTGATCCCCACGCGAGAGATAGTTGCTTGTCTTATCTGCTCTGCGTTCCAACTGTTACGCTCATTTCGCGAGTTCCAAGCTTGTAGGACTTCGTTTTTGTAGCCTCTGTATTTACCGAACACAAACATGAAGCGCTCGAGAATAAGTAGCCACATGGCGAAGGTTACGAAGCCGATGACCAGGAGAACCTGGCCACCTGTATCAAGGAATTCACGTAAAGCGTTAATTGCATCAAGCAATAAAACCACGATTACGCTCCTTTCTCGCTACGCTCAGCAATGATCCCCGCGCTCTGCTCTTGAAGAATAAGGAGCAAGTTACGAGAACGTGTGTTTAGTAGTGTGTAAAGGAATACGGTTGGGATAGCGACAACCAGACCAAGTACGGTGGTTACGAGGGCCTGAGAAATACCACCAGCCATCAGTTTAGGGTCTCCCGTACCAAACAAAGTAATTGCTTGGAAGGTGTTGATCATACCGGTCACTGTACCAAGTAGACCAAGTAGCGGTGCTACGACTGAAATAATTTTGATTAAAGTCAGGTTACGAGTGATCTTTGGCATCTCACGAAGGATTGCTTCGCTTAACTTAAGTTCTAGCGTATCGTAAGCCACATCTGGGTATTGCTCTTTCACTTTCATCACTCGACCTAGCGGGTTGTCGTCACGGGCAACACTATCTTTAAGCTGACGGTTGATTTTAGAACCCATCAACATGAGTGATACAAAACGCTCAATTGCAATAAGTAGTGCCAGTAAACCAACACCTAGGATCACATAACCTACCGCGCCACCTTGGTGTACTTGTTCTTCGGTATTTGGCGCTTGTACTAGTAGACCGAGAATTGAGCCGCCTGTTGGGTCAAGGGCAAAATCGACAGAACCGGTCTTCGCATTTTGTAATTCACCCGCTGTTGAGGTGAAACGAGACGCTGGCTGACGAGTCAGTTCAGAAAGCGTTTGTGTATCATTGTTGTAAGTCAGGTATTTACCATCAGCGATTAAGTTAAACGCACCGACGCGAAGCACTTCTTTGTTTTGCTTGGCACCACCGGCTACGATAACTTCGGTATTAAAGCGTGACACTTTACCTTGTTCCGTCATTTCACGTTGCATCTCAAACCAGACTTTTTCAATGTCTTCGATTGATGCTAGACGCGATGTTGAGCCCATCTTTTTCGCAAGCTCAGTCATGTAATCATCACGACCTTTAATTTCAGCTGATACAACTGACGTTGCGAACTTATTTGAACTATCGCCAGCTACTTGTTGAAGCACACCGAATAGCTCTTTTAATGTACCCATACGCTTGCTAAGCGTGTCACTTAGGTTGGCCAGTTTAATTTCATTTTCTTCGAAATTAGTTTCTAGACGTTCAGATTTAGCCAACGCTTGGTTACGTTCACCCGTTAACGCATTCAACATTTGGATTTGGTTGTTTTGCTGCGCTTTGAACTCGGCTTCACGTTGTTTGTTTTGCGCTGTTTGTGCGGTTTGCCCTTGTTCTAAGGTTTTAAGTAGTGAATCTAAATCTAATGCTTGTTCAGCATGCGCAGATGCGGTTAACGCAAGTGTTGTTGCGAAAATAGCGTGTTTAGTGAATTTTTGTACGAATTTCATAGTGGTCTCACCTATTACTCTGCAGCCTGAACTGGAAGCGTTAACATGTCAGGTGCTAACTGCTTACGTGCGATGCGAATGCCTTTATTGATTTGGCTGATGTTGGTATCTGGTAATGCGTCAAAAGCGTTACTGTCTTTGTTCCAAAAACCAGCTTGGCTGCCATCTTTTGTGACATAAAGCAGCTCAAGACGACCAATTCGTAGGAAATCTACTTCACGTTCTTGTCCATTCACGTCAAGTAATGAGGTGTAAGCTTCGATAGTACGTCCGTAGTCCACTTCAACTTGGTAAGCTTCAAGTACGCGGCGGAACTTTTCGCTTGATGAAATATCAGCACGGTCCATCAAGTTAGTTAACTGAGTAATACGCTCAGCACGCTCTTTAGGAAGGAAAGGCACGTCTAATTCAACGAACTGTTTCAGGCCTGTGATCATGCGCATCATGAGAGGTGTGATTTGACGCTCGATCACCGAAACTTGGTCCATAGAGGTGTTAATGGCTGCCATTTCTTCAAGTTGGTTTTTGATTTGTTTTTCTAATTGAGCGTTGTAAACAGATAGGCCGTCGATTTCTTTGTTCAACGTCTTGAACTTTTGCAAACGAGACTGCATATCGTCTGCAATACTATCGATTTTCCCTTGAGACTTTAATGCAGATTCATTGATAGCTGCACTTTTGTCCATCGCTTGATTTAATTCTGTTGCTCCGGCAGAGGCCGTTGCTAGCATACCTGCTATAAGCAAGTGGTTAACGCACTTCATCGCATACACCTTATAAATTATTGCTAGTTGCTAAAAAACTGGGTGCAGTCTAATTACGAAAAATGACAACCATGTTGCGCAACTAATACACAAATGTGACAGCTGTCATTGAAATTACATTAATCAATTAACTTATTGTTTTTAATAGAATTTTGTTGGTTAATGAGATGTTGCAGGTGTTTCGTGTCATAAAAGGATCACAAAAAAGCCGCTTTTGTTAAGCGGCTTTTAAGCTCTAGTGAGATGGCGTTAGACTCTAAACTTGAGCACCATTTGTTCTAATTCGTCGAACTGTAGTTTCAATGACTTACACTCTTCAAGGGTTGCGGTTAGGTTATTGCTGCCTTGCAGGCTGAGGTCACTAATATGATGAATGTCGCTATCTAATGTTTGGATAACGGTGTTTTGCTGGTGGGTGGCGCTGGCAACTGCATGGTTAACGCCGTCTATGGCATCAATCGAATTGCTCACTTCTTGCATTTTAGTACCTGAAGCATTGGCTCTATCGGCGCTTCTTGCTGAGTCTTCTAAACTCGCTTTCATTACGGCCACAGCTGAAGCAGAACCTTGTTGTAGTTGTGCAATAGTGCTTTCGATTTCTTGCGTTGACTCTTGCGTGCGCTGTGCCAATTGCCTTACTTCATCGGCAACGACGGCGAATCCACGTCCGGCCTCACCTGCCCTAGCCGCTTCAATGGCAGCATTTAACGCCAGTAAATTGGTCTGCTCGCTAACTCCTTTGATCACTTCAAGCACTTGCCCTATGCTGCCTGAGAGTTTATCCAATCCATCCAGCGTGTCTTGTGCCTGAGACATTTTTTGTGTCAGTGAAGCGATTTCTTCGATATTTTGAGTGAGTGAATGTTGGCTTTCAACAGAAAGCTTGTTGGCGTTACTGGCAAGTTCTGAAGCATGGGTTGCATTGTTTGAGATCTCTTGTGCACTTGAAGAAAGCTCGTTGATCGCTGTCGCGACGCTATCGGTGCGCTTTGACTGATCTGTATACATAGATAAGGTATCTTGCGTTTGCGCAACCAAACTATTTACGACGTTTTCAAGTGTTACTGTAGTATTTTTTACCTGCGTAATAGAAGCATGAATTTTATCGATAAATTGGTTGAAATAATCGGATAACTCGCCAAATTCATCTTGATTTTCTACGACTAATCTACGAGTAAGGTCACCTTCACCTTGGGCGATGTCTTTGATGGCTGCATTGAGATTGTACATCGGGCGCATCAGATACTTGAGCAATAGTTGTAGCATCACCACAATCGCAATCACGCCAAGTAGCATATAGATAGCTGCCATATTTCTAAAAGAAGATACGGACGAATAGGCAATTTCTTTATTAATGACAACGCCAAGATACCAGTCGACATTTTTAATGCCTTTCATTTTTACAAATGAAACGAGCTTTTCTGTGCCATCAATTTCAAGCTCCGTGAAATCCCGACTTAATGACAGGCGTTTACCAAACAGCTCTGACATCGGCTTGTCATTCAGTTTAGTATCTGGATGACTGAGTATTTTACCGCTTTCATCAAGTAAGAAACCGTAACCAAACCCTAAGAAGTCAATTTCATTGATAATTTCTGTGATGGTTGACATGTCGATGTCCCCCCCTGCCACACCTGCGAAACGGCCTCCTTGTTTTACAGGTACAACGGCTGAGATAGTGAATTCGTTGGTGGTAACGTCGATATAAGGTGCGGTAAATGCGGTATCTTGTTTTTGCTCAGCGAGCTTGTACCAAGGGCGGCTAGTCGCATCAAAATCAGCAGGAAGTTGGATACTTGGATCGTCCAACACAAATGTTCCATCTGGCGTGCCAATAAAAACGTTTTTGAAATCCCCCGCAGTGTCTGCGGTTTTTAACCGTCTTCTTATCTGTTCAGTGGAGTCATCAGCTCTATGTCCATCAGCAATCGAGACCACGATTTCAAGTCTGTCATTGAGCCAATTGGCGATATTCTGTGAAACCGAGCTTGAAATCTCTTGTAAAACCAAGGTAAGTCGAGCTTGAGTTTGGTCTCGCATAACAAGAAAGTTGTTTACGGTAAATAAGCCGAGCACAATCACTAACACAAGGGAGGCTGCTACGGTTACTTTGGTGGTGAACTTTAGCGCTTTAAACATCATGATCCTGTTGAACTTGTTCTTTTCTTCAGCCAAACAATACACTTGTTGGCCGATTATTATTAATAGATTTAGGAATTGGATTCCTTTGTAACTATTTTTATCAAAAACTCAAAGGTTTGTCTTTGATTATCGGCAGGAAATGAGAGAGGTTTAGAGTGAATGTTAAATAAAGGTGAGACTTCGCTCACCTTGCGTTACAGTAACGACGCTTGATAATGTCGCCAAGCAGTATCTAATTTAACACCTGCTGATTGCTCAAAGTATTGCCAGTCCCACTTTATGTCGTCATGTGGGTCCAATTGAGCATTGATCTCCTGAAGTAGGTCTCGGTTACTTTGCTTCGATAACCAATCGATAAAGAATGCTGTATTTTTATAGCCGTCTTTATAGTTGCCACCAGGCTTTTGGGTATCATCAGGAATATACCCAGCTTTTAGTCTAACAACATCTGCTATTCCCTCAATGATTGGCCCTATTTCCTTGTAGTTATGATCATCTAGCTGATAAGCATGGGCAATTTCATGATAGAGAATACCGATAAGTTCGTCGACTGATTCTGTTTCACTGTGCGATGTAGAAAAGTTTTCCATGTAGTTTGCGCTGATATGGATTGTTGCGCCGTTAAAATCGCCCTCTTTATATGCAACCCCTTTTAGGTCTTCAAAGACGATATGGAGGGTTGGTAGCTTAGGCGCGCTAGTCATATCTTTATAAAGTAATCTAGCCACGTTATAACTTATCTGCTCTATTACTTTGTTATCAATTTCTTGCCATGCGAAATGGTTAATTTTAGTCGTTTTGCTTAGCGAGACGGCTGGTAGAGGAAATTGACGCCATGCTAAGTCTGACTGAAACGCGATCGGTTTTAATTGCGCTGCGGCATTATCGATGTCATTTGCAAGTGCGAACGGCGCACTTGCAAATGTGGTCATAGCCGCAAGAAATATTCCTGCTTTAACCATTACTTATACTCCGACAACGAAGGCGGTCTCTGCGTCTTGGATTGACCCCATGCTTTATTCGGCTTGCTAGACATTTGATACTCCAATGTACCACCATTCATAATGTCGTTATGTGTGATGTAGCTGCGCTTAAGCGGTTTTCCATTTAATTTAATGGACTTGATATATTTGTTTTTGTCACTGAAACCTTTCGCAACAGTTCTAAATGCTTTGCCGTTTGCAAGTTTCAACGTAACTTCTGGCACTTGAGGCGCACCAATCGCGTAGCTTAGGTCGCCTGGCGCAACAGGATAGAAGCCCATCGCAGAGAATATATACCAAGCAGACATCTGACCTACATCGTCATTACCTGCAAGGCCATCCGGTTTGTCTGAGCTTAAGGTATCCATGATCTGACGAATACGCTCTTGGGTTCTCCACGGTTTACCCGCGTAGTTATATAAATAGGCAATATGATGGCTAGGCTCATTACCATGGGCATAGTTACCAATCAGGCCTGCAATATCTTCGTGCTCTTTGATCATCTCTTCAGAAAGGTGTGTATCAAACAGTGCATCTAGACGCGCTTCAAATGCATCATCACCACCCATTAATTCAATCAGGCCAGCTACATCATGCGGTACATAGAAGCTATATTGCTTCGCGTTACCTTCGGTGTATGGGCCCATGTATTTTGCTTCAAAAGGGTCAAATTCGGGATCCCAGTTTCCTTTTGAATCTAACCCTTGCATGTAACCGGTTTCTTTATTGAACACATTTTTATAGCTCATCGCACGTTGGTAATAGTCTTTCGCTTTACTGGTATTGCCCATCGCTTCATACATTCTTGCGATGGCAAAATCATCGTAAGCATATTCAAGAGTGATAGAAATAGACTCAGGAAGTACGTCCATTGGTACATAGCCAAATTTCTTGTATTCAGGGATGGCATCGTACACTGGGTTGTTAGCCGTGTTTTCAATTGCTTCTACTGCTAAATCAATATCGTAATCTCTGATCCCTTTTAGATATGCATCAGCAATGACTGAAACCGCATGATAACCAATCATGGTCCATGTCTCGTGGGCATGGAACGACCAAATA
Organism: Pseudoalteromonas sp. XMcav11-Q; assembly: GCF_040104525.1. Classification (NCBI taxonomy): domain Bacteria; kingdom Pseudomonadati; phylum Pseudomonadota; class Gammaproteobacteria; order Alteromonadales; family Pseudoalteromonadaceae; genus Pseudoalteromonas; species Pseudoalteromonas sp. XMcav11-Q. The sequence goes on along the minus strand of NZ_JBECOX010000004.1, from coordinate 153,860 downwards.
GGTAACATTTTTTCATAGCTTTGCTGATAATGTACCAGCATAGATTGGATCATGCCGGATACGCGGTCTGGGTCGATATAAGTGAGCAATGGATGTAATGCACGATAGGTATCCCACAACGAGAATAAGGTATAGTGCTCGAAACCTTTGCCGTCATGAATTTCACCGTCAACGCCTCGATACTGTCCATTGACATCTTGGTAGATATTAGGCGCTTGTAGCGCATGGTAGAGCGCAGTGTAGAACTGACGTTTTTGCGCTTTGGTGCCTTCCACGTCGACTTTATCTAAATAATTTGCCCACTGAGACTTGGCATTTTCGCGAACGTTATCAAAATCCCAACTTGGTACTTCAGTTTTAAGATTCTCTAATGCGTTTTTGCGGCTAACTGCAGAAAGTCCGACTTTCACCAACAGTGGCGTTTCGTCTAAATTATCAAAGCTTGCAACAAACTTAACGGCTTTACCTGCTGTCATCTTTACTGCGGTATTCTCAATCGTAGAGTGTTTGCTGTCTTTTCCTAAGCAATTCATACAACGATAACGGTTGTTGTCTAGATTATAAAACTGATAGTCAGCGATAGGTTTTGAGAACTCGATGGCAAAATACATTTGGCGGTTACGCGCCCAGCCATTAGTTGCGCGGTAAGCAACCAATGTGGTGTCGTTTATTTTGCGGATGTCGCTCCAAATCACTTTATTCTCAAAGTTATAGATTGCTGAGGTCAAATCAAGCAATACATGACCCTGTTTTGCTTTGTTGAAGCTGTATTTATGCATACCCACTCGCGTGGTTGCAGTGACTTCGGCTTTCACACCATAGTCGAGTAAGTCAACACCGTAATAGCCAGGTTCAGACCATTCTTGGTCGTGAGAAAAGCGCGAGCGATATCCTATGTCAGGATTTTCAGAGGTACCAGCATCGAGTTTTACTTCGCCTGTCATTGGCATGATCAGCAAGTCGCCAAGATCTGAGTGACCAGTACCAGAGAAATGCGTGTGGGAGAAACCAACAATAGTATGGTCGTCATAGTGATAACCAGCGCAGCGCTTGTAGATTTCTGGTTGAGGGGAAACACCGCGCATAGGGTTATCTGTATCTGGGCTTAATTGCACCATACCAAATGGGACGACTGCGCCTGGGAAGGTGTGGCCATCACCGCCAGTACCAATGAAGGTATCGACCCACTGTGTATTTGATTCAGTGGCGTGAACTGTTGCGCTTAACAACACACTTTGTGTGATTGCCAACGCCCAAGTTTTAGCTCGCATTACTCTCTCCTAGTTTTTGTTTTGAATTGGAGCGTTCCAATTTTGTTTTATAATACCCTTTATGAATACGTATTCAATACTCTGCGACGAAAAAATTATGCAATAAAAAAGGCGAGCTATGCTCGCCTTGTAAACTTTCGTTAACTTAATTCAGTTTTGCTTGCCACTTTTGCGACAGCTTAACCACGTTTAATCCGTACCATGCGATGTAGACATAACAAAGCAATGGCACAATAAAGCTGATCTGAATATGGAATTTATCCGCAACCACACCTTGAATGAGCGGCACAATAGCACCACCGACAATGGCTAAACACAGCCAGCCAGAACCTTTACTGGTTAGTGAGCTCAAGCCTTCAATTGCCATTGAGAAGATTGTCGGAAACATAATGGAGTTAAACAAGCCAATCGCGAGTACGGCAATCATCGCAATGTTGCCACTGGTACTCATGGTCAATGCCAGTAATAAAATAATAACGACAGCGTTGAAAGCCACTGCTTTTGAAGGTGCAATGGTCTTTAAGGCAGCAGAGCCGATAAAGCGCCCTACCATAGCACCACCCCAGTAGTACCCGATAAGTTTTGCTGCAGCGTGCTCTTCAAGTCCTGCGATTTCAGGTTCTGCAAAGTAATTTACAAGGAAACTCCCAATCGCAACTTCTGCACCGACATAGCAGAAAATAGCTACTACACCCATTACTAAGTGTGGGGCTTCAATTAGGTTATGGTGTTTCGCTTTACAATCGACGGCTTCAGTATGCTCAGCAATAATGGGTAACTTTAAAAACGCGAATACAACGGCGATTGTTAGTAGCGCAGCTGCCAAAATAAGATAAGGTACCTTTACCCCCTCTGCGCTTGCCGCAGCTTCAACGGTTAGCGTACCGGCTGAACCAAACAATAAAAAGCCACCCACGATAGGACCAATAGTGGTACCCAGTGAATTAAGCGCTTGCGCAAGGTTTAAACGACTTGACGCAGTGCGAGGATGCCCGAGTGCTGCTACATAAGGATTCGCTGATACTTGCAAAACAGTGATGCCAGATGCAAGCACAAAAAGCGCTGAGAGAAAAATCCAATATTCGTGAACAACAACGGCGGGATAAAACATGATGCAGCCAATGGATGCCACGATTAAGCCCGTTAGTACGCCATTTTTATAGCCAAAGCGTTTAACTAAATACCCAGCAGGTAAAGAAATAATAAAGTAGGCACTAAAAAAGCAAAACTGGATCAGCATTGCTTCGGTGTAGTTAAGGTCAAATACGCCTTTTAGACGTGGGATGAGGACATCGTTTAAAACGGTAATAAATCCCCAAAGGAAAAAAAGCGTTGTCATTGCAATAAGCGGAAGTCGATAATTATTATTCTCGGTATTCCCGCTTGTGACGAAGGTTTGATTTGTATTTATTTCGCTCACAAGTGATACTCCAATCTGTTTTCACCTTGATTCTACACACTGTTACATGAAAATCACAAATGTTTTGTTGGATCGTTCCATGTTTTATCTGCTAAAGTAACGGAAATGTTCAGCAGTAGGTTAAAAGTTAGATGAATTTTAGAACAACGCAATTTTTAGAAGCACACATTAAAAAGACGCTCAGCTTTTACGCACCAAATTGCGTGGATGAGCGTGGTGGCTTTAATCACTTCTTCAAGGATAATGGCGAGATTTATGATGCGAACACGCGTCACTTAGTATCAAGTACCCGTTTTGTCTTTAACTATGCTATGGCTTATGACTATTTTAAAGAGCCAGCTGACTTAGATAAGGTTAAGCATGGTATCGAATATTTAGAAACTGTCCATAGGCAGGAAAATGGCGGCTATGCGTGGTTGCTTGAAGGCGAAAATGTTGTAGATGGCACTAACCATTGTTACGGGCTCGCCTTTGTTTTATTGGCTCATGCCTGTGCGTTGAAGGTTGGGTTATCAGACAGCAAGTCTGCAATTGAGCGAGTATGGCAGCTGTTAGAAGAGAAATACTTTGAGCCTGATTTTGGACTCTATAAAGACGAATTCGATGCAGACTTTAATCAGGCAGATAAGTACCGTGGTCAAAATGCCAATATGCATACCTGCGAAGCGCTAATAGCTTGCTTTGAAGCAACGCAGGATGAAAAGTTTTTACAGCGTGCGTATTTGCTCGCCGACAATATGGTAAATCGTCAAGCCGCTAAGGCGGAAGGGCTGATTTGGGAGCACTATGATAGTCAATGGCAAGTCGACCTTGAATATAACAAAGACGATCCCAAACACTTATTCAGACCTTGGGGGTTTCAGCCCGGTCATCAAACTGAGTGGTCAAAATTATTATTGTTGATTAACCGCTACATGCCAAAGTCATGGCTTGTGGAAAAAGCCGAGCACTTGTTTGATGAGTCATTAAAAGCAGCTTGGGATAGTGAATTTGGGGGGATTTGCTACGGCTTTGCGCCGGATAAGTCGATTTGTGATGATGACAAGTACTTTTGGGTTCAAGCTGAGTCATTCGCTGCGGCTGCGCTACTAGCACTTGAAACCGGTGATGAAAAATATTGGCAGTGGTACGACAGAATTTGGCAATATGCTTGGGATAACTTCGTCGACCATGAATACGGTGCTTGGTATCGTATTTTGAATAACAAGAACGAAAAGTACAGCGATGAAAAAAGCCCGGCGGGCAAGACCGATTATCACACTATGGGCGCGTGTTACGAAGTCCTGCGTTCAATGAAGTTAAAAGGCGAATAACATGGCACTTGTTTGTTTTGGTGAGGCGTTGATTGATTTTTTATCGGATGGCAAAACACCAGAATCATTTACTAAATATGCAGGCGGCGCGCCTGCAAACGTGGCAGTAGCTGCGGCAAAGCAAGGCGTTGATGCGTATTTTTGCGGCATGTTAGGCAATGACATGTTCGGCCAGTTTTTAGCTGAAGAGCTACAGGCTAATGGCGTAAATACCCGTTACCTTGAGTATACAGATAAAGCCAAAACGGCATTGGCATTTGTCTCTCTTGATAAACAAGGTGAAAGAAGCTTTAGTTTTTATCGGCCACCAGCGGCGGATTTGTTGTTCAGGCAAACACATTTTTCTGAGGATATGTTTACAGAGCATTCTGTATTACATATATGCAGTAACAGTCTTACTGAAGAGAATATCTATAAAACCACGGTTTATGCGCTTGAGCGTGCACGAGCAAACAACATGCTTGTTAGTTTTGATATGAACCTGAGGTTGAACCTATGGAGTTCGACAGCGCATATTCTTGATAGAATTTGGCATTGTATCGCACTAAGTAATGTCGTTAAACTCTCACGCGAAGAATTGGAATACCTGAACGCGAATAGTCATGCGGGTAAAACCGAAGCGCAAACCATAGCCGCAATTATGGATAAGCAAACTCAATTGTTATTAATAACCGACGGCGCAAACCCCGTTGAGATTTATCTACAAAATGATAGTGCTAAAGTCGCTGCGCCAATTGTTGTCGCGGTGGATACCACGGCTGCGGGAGATGCGTTTGTAGGGGGGTTACTTGCTGAGATCATTCGAAAGTTTAAACCTACCCGAGATACTGAGTTTGCCATCACACTAAATGAGGCAAAAGGCTTAGTCGCATATGCCGCAAAATGTGGTGCGTTCGCCGTTCAACACTACGGTGCATTTGCCGCTTTGCCGTCAAAGGCTGATATTGGCGAATAGTAGTCTTTTTTCTAGGATAGGTGCATGCTCTACCGCAAAACATTTATCCTAGTCCCTGTTTTTTACTCGCAGTCTTTGTGGGGCCACTCTACTATATGCGCTTCAAAATCAGATTCTAAATCTACTTCCAGTTCTGAGGTTGCCTTACCAAAAATACTGATCCCCGCATCTATCATGGCTTGTTTGGAACCATTATTTCTAAGAGGATGCCAGCTTGCCAGTCCCCTGCCCTCATGAAGTCGTCGATAACTACAACTGTTTGGCATAAAAAAGATATCTTTGAGGTTTTCTTTGGTTAGCTGTACGCAAGACGGAACTAGAACTTGCCTTTCGCTGTAGCGGCTACAACCACAGCTATTTTTATCGTTATATTGGCAAACAACGTCGGTGTAGAGTAACTCTTCACCTTCGCGTAAAAAGTCGGTGCTCTCAAATGATTCATCTTCCTCATCGCTGACGATAAAAGAGTGTAAACAGCATTTACCACAGCCATCACAAATCGCTTCCCACTCATCTCTAGTCATTTCTTCGAGTGTTTTTTCTTGCCAAAAGCTCATTACTTTGCCCCTTCATTACGCTTTTTTGCATCATATTTGATTTGTGCCGTTGGAATCGATCACATCAAACAAGCGGCGCATTCTATAGGATAGTTGAACGTAATTCAAAATTGGCTAACTATTTATGGCTGACTATGATTAAAGTACTATTTTTATTTCATAATCTTTGGCGAGAGCGCTATTTGTCTGTGATTATGGGACTTAGCGAGGGTGGGTGATTGAGGCAAAGGTACGTCATTTTATTGTTTGTACTCCTGTTGTCTCTGTGTAGTCAAGTGGTAGCAGCTGGCAAAGAGACGTTGCAACTAGAGTACGTGGCTTCAAATGCTAAAATTGTCGACGTCATAAATAACCCAAGTATCCATTGGCAAACTACTGATGATAAAGTGTTGAACTTAGGTTATTCCAACCTAAGTTACTGGGTACGTACGTCGTTAAATATTGATGAAAAAGAAGGGCCTTATTTACTTGAGATAGCCTATCCGGTGCTGGATCAGCTTGATGTTTACATGCTACAAGAAGGCAATATATTTGTTCATCAGCAATTAGGAGATAAACAACCTTTCGTTGACCGCCCTTTTGCGCATGAACATTTTATTATACCACTCCCAAACGGCACGCATGGTAAGGTAGCACTATACATTAAAGTACGCTCATCCAGTTCGCTGCAACTTCCCGTGGTACTTTGGACAAACCATGACTTTTTGATAAACGACCAAGTTTTTCGTATCGTGATGGGGATCTACTTTGGTTTGATGGGGATAATGGCAGCTTATAATGTGCTCCTCTATTTTACCATTCGCGAATCCACATTATTTTACTATGTTTTATACGTTATTTGTTTAGCGCTATTTTCTGCTTGTTTGTCAGGTTTTGCCTTTCGATATCTTTGGCCAAATAGTCTTTGGTGGAACGATCAAGCAATCTTGTTCTTTCTTATCAGTTCGGTGTTAACCGGCACTTACTTTGTTATGACATTGCTCGAGATTGGTATTTCGGACAAGTGGCTTTATCTAGGTTGTCGCTTAATTTTGGGATTAGGGCTGGTACTCTTATTTTCTTCTGTGTTTTTTGACTATGCAGTGATGATAAAACTTACCATAGCGCATGCCGTATCAGCTTGTATCTGGGGCGTATTCTGCCGTATTTTACGTTTGGCTGGGAAAAGCCGCTTAGCGACATACTATTCGATTGCTTGGAGCTCAGTGCTCATTGGCGGGATCATTCTTGCGCTAAATAAATTAGATTTAATCAGCCAAACTTGGTTTACCGAAAATGCGCTATTAATAGGTACTGCCATTGAGGTGGCCTGTTTATCGATAGCAATAGGTGAAAAACTCAATACCGAGAAAAACAAGCGCTTTCAAGCGCAATTAACGGCATTCAATGAAATCCAAAAAGTAAACTCTCAATTAGAGAAGACTGTCGCCATCCGAACTCAAGCGCTACAGGAAGCTAACGATAGACTGGAGCTTGCGAGTCGCACCGATGCGCTTACTGGTGTTGCCAATAGGCGAGCGCTAGACGAAGCCTTGCATAGTGAATGCTTAAGAGCAAAGCGTTTTGAACACGCTCTTAGTGTTATAATGATCGATATCGATTTTTTTAAGCAGGTTAACGATACCTATGGTCACGAAGCGGGAGACGATTGTCTGACTCACATCGGACGTATACTTTCCAATTGTGCTACGAGAGCGGGAGACTTTGTCGCACGGTATGGCGGCGAAGAGTTTTGTATTGTACTTGCACAAACCGATAGCTCGCAGGCTTTTGACCTTGCAGAGAAGATCAGAATGACATGTGAGACTAGCCCATTGATAAGCGAAAGCTATTGTATAGAGATGACATTAAGTGCAGGATTACATACTCAGACTAAGCCACCATACAGCGGTAAAGAATTGCTCGCCTCGGCAGATCAGGCACTTTATTTTGCTAAGCGTAATGGTCGTAATCAAGTGGCAATCTCAGGTGCGCTGTAAATTTGGTATTCGGCTGTAAATGAATTAGCTAAGTCACCATAGAAAAGGATATAAAATGAAGACACTTTACAGAATCGCTATTTTATTGGCGCTCCTCATTGGTGCAATAGCAGCTTATAGCTATAGCAGCCACACTGGGATGTTCATTTTTGTGATATTGGGTGTGGCACTTGAAATTGCATTTTGGCTTAAGTTAATACCGCGACGAAAAATTAAAACGTAAGCGCGAAAACATACTGTTGTATATCAACTAAAAGCAGGCACTTTAGTTAACGGAAGCTTGATCTCCATGTTCAACCCGCCTAATAGGCTATTAAAGGATTCAATTTGTCCACTGTGAGCTTCTACCACTTTTTTGCACATCGCAAGGCCCATACCCTTGGATTTTCCCGAATTGGTTCTTGCTGATTGTGATTTGTAAAGCGGGTCAAATAGCTGTTTGTGCGCCTCATAGGATAGCGGAGTGCCTGAGTCTTCAATGCGAATGATTAGATTACTGTCGACGCTAAAGAAACTCATCTTTACTTGGACCTTATCTCCACCATGCTTAATCGCATTACCTAAGATCTCGAGAACACAGTTAGTGATCGCGTCTAGGTCGATGGTTATCTTTTCTGTACCAGATATTTGATAGTTAACCTCTAATTGCTCCTTATTATCCTTAAATAAGCCCGCAGCCTGAGTATGTACTTGATTTACCAGTTTGCAGATCGTGAAGTCTCTTAGATTAAGCATAGTTGCTAACTTTTCATTGTCAGTGACCAGCATCAATTGATTAATAAAGTGGTTTAGCTCGTCAATTTTATCCATGAGCTTGCCGTAGCTCTCCTGAACATTCTCAACGATATTGTATTGTAGAGATTCAACCTGTACCTTCATAACGGTAAGTGGTGTACGCAGCTCATGAGAGAGATCGGTAAATAAACGTTGTTCTTTCTTTTCTAACGCCTGCTGATTTTGACGGTTGAACTGCTTTTCTGTTTGTACTGTATTCGAGAGTGCATTCACCTGAGTTTGTAGCGTTGATAGCAGATTATTTTGGGCTGACTTATTTTGTTGCGCAAGTGCCAGCGTAAATAACATGACCTCAATTAAGTAGCCAAATTTAATCGCGCTTGATATATGATGAACGTTGATAAAACCCGCATACATTGTCCCACCGATAGCAATGAAATTTACAAAAATGACATGGTTTAGCAGGCTGAGGGAAAAAGTGACAGAACCAGGAGCACTCTGTTTCAAAGACCAATAGCTGGTATAAAGAAATAGCGGGATGATACTCAAGCTTAATACTAGATTGTAGTGAACCGATTTTGAATAGATTGCCACTGGGATAAGTAGTAGGTAAGCCGCTAAAAATCCATTATATAAAAGATGTAAGGTTTCGTTTCGATGCTTTAATTGCAGAAATTGTTTGACGAAAAGAAGGTGAAACACTGGTACAAAAGTCATCAAACAAGCTGAAAATAAGGTGGCAAATTTGCCTTGTGAAGGCCAAAAATATTGAAATGTGAACCCTGACATATCCAACACAATAAGCAAAAACAATAGCGTCCAAAGACAATAGTATGCGTTGGTCGCATTGGCATTAAAGTAGAAGTTAACCAATACAATAACAAACACGGCTGCTATGATCCCGCTTAGTGCTGCATTGGTAACCGTACTGGTAAGAACATTACTGTTTAGCTCATTATCATTTATTAACCTAAGGTCAGCGGGGGCATTCGCAAAAGTCTGATAGCGGACAATAAGACTTGCCCCTGCTAAGTGCTCTTTTGATATTGGTAGATATAATTGCGGTGCTTCTACTTCCCTAATATTAAACGCGGTATTCAGGGTGTGCTGCGTTAAAAATGAGACCTCGCCGTTGTTAATCAAAGCAACACTTAGCCAAGGCAATCTGGCAAAGCCAAATGCGATGTAATTTCTGTCCTCGGATATAAGCATATTTGGGGTGATCAACGCCCACTGATAAGGCTCATTCTTTAGCTCAGGCACTTGGCTTGAAAGTACCTCAACAATAGATTGGCTGTCGCGCTCATCTATGCCGAGCACTGAAGATAATTGCGCAGCATCGACTTCTCCAAAGTGGATTGTTAATGGTTCACTTACTCTATGCTCGGCACTAGGCGTAAAGTCAACTGCACCAGCCGCCATAGAAAAAAGCATAAAAATTAACGAGAAAAGTCTTAACATAGTGATATAAGGCACAATAATTATAGCTAAATCCTACTTTTAAATAGTGAAGCAAATGTGGATCAAATTTGGAGAAGTAAACAAATGTAAATGCAATCACATAACTAATAATCAGTAAAAACAGCATATTACTACTATTAGTTACCACTGTTTCAAAAAATGCGATGAGAAAATGAGCATACGTGTCGAGTTACATAAAACTGAAATATAACTGTAACAATTGGGTGGTTAAATGCGCGGCTGAAATAAAAGTGTAATGAATGAACATTACTTACTCTAAGAGCGAAACTATGGTTAATCAATCTCAGACTTCAGCATCAGCTAAACTTTTTAACTGGCTGTCAATCGTATTACTTGTTTACTTAGTCTTAGTCGCAGTTGGCACTGTGAGTGGCGGTTTTAAGTTGGCCTCAGGTGGAAGTGAAGGGGCGAAGGAAATCTTCGCATTCGCAACCAATCCAATCGTCGCCCTACTCTTAGGGGCTTTGGCAACTGCATTGGTGCAGTCCTCATCAACGGTGACTTCTGTTATTGTTGGCCTCGTTGCTGGCGGATTACCTATTAGTATCGCAATTCCTATGGTGATGGGCGCAAATATTGGTACGACTATTACCAACACGCTCGTTTCTATCGGCCACATTCGTAGTAAAGAAGAGTTTAGAAGAGCGTTTGCCGCATCCACCGTACATGACTTCTTTAATTTATTAGCCGTTGCTATTTTCCTGCCTTTGGAAATCATGTTTGGCATGTTAGAAAAACTTGCGTCAGGACTTGCCCATGTATTTGTTGGTGATGCTGACTTATCGTTAAAAAGTTACAACTTTATCAAACCACTAGTGAAACCAGCGGTTAGCGTGGTAAAAGATGGTGTTAGCTTTTTAGATTCTACAGCAGCAGGTATTGCCATGGTTGTTATCGGTATCATGATGATCCTGTTCGCTGTGACTTACTTAGGTAAATTACTCAAAAAGGCGTTGGTAGGTAAAGCGAAAGAGTTATTACATAGTGCGATAGGCAGAGGCCCTGTTGTAGGTATAAGCTCAGGCGCTTTAGTTACGGTAATGGTACAATCGTCTTCGACAACAACAAGCTTGATGATCCCACTTGCTGGCAGCGGTGTATTTACCACTCGTCAGATATATCCGTTCACTTTAGGTGCAAATATAGGCACAACAATTACCGCTTTGTTAGCTGCAACATCTATTACAGGTCCTGCTGCAGAAGTCGCATTAACGATTGCACTTGTACATGTTATGTTTAACGTTTTTGCGGTAGCACTTATTTACGGGTTACCACTGCTGAGAGAAATCCCGCTTCGTCTAGCTGAGAAGTTAGCTGAGATTGGTGCGCAGAATAAACCAGCAGCTTTGGCTTACGTATTAGGTTCGTTCTTTGTATTTCCGGGACTCATTATGCTCGCAGTACGATAAATAAAACGAACAAAGAATGCATTTAAAGCTCGGTATTGCCGAGCTTTGACTTTTTTAGCCTTTGGTTGGTAAGTCATAATTCTGTAATCTAGTTTTGAGATAATTAACATTGTCTTGTAAATAACGAAAGAAAGTAATGAGTAGCAAACCTGGTATTTTTAGTTTTAATGCAGCACAGATCACAAGTTCTATGAGGGGACAGTACCGTGCTGTTCAACCCTATGAGAAACTTAGTCTGCAACCAGGTGAGCAAGGACTTTCTTTGGTGATAGAGTTGCCAATGGATGCGCGTATTGATGACCGAGTTAACGTTGTACTAACAAAGCACGGCGAGCGAAATGCGAAGTGCGAGGTCTCTTTGGTGGTTGATCCGGAGTCGTATCTCACTAAGATTGTCGAAATTAAAGTAAAGCAATCGCTTGATGCAGGTCCTTACTTTATGCAATTGAACCTAGTGGGACTCCACGATTACCTAAAGAACGCGGCTGAGTTTGATATCATTTTGAATGAGCGAATTATCGTAAGCGAACCAGTATCTGAAGCGATTACAACTCAGACTACTGGCTTCAAACGTATTTTTAACTCGGCGGTCAGCGCTGTATTATCCGTTTTTTAGCGACTATGTTGGTAATGAAATCTTACCCATAGAAAAAGGCAGCACATCGCTACCACCTGATACGGTTTCATTCGCAAGTAGCGCAAATAAAGCGGCCTCTTTGGCATCAGGGTTGATACCCAGTTGTGAGAAATCCTTGATTAAAACACGGTTATTCAAGTGGCTTTTAATTCGCGCCATTAAAAACACATTATGAATTCCACCTCCGCTAACATATAGCTCTAATTCAGTTGCACCAAGCTCGTTCACCGCATTTGCGACAGCGATAGCTGTGAATTCGGTCAGTGTCGTGATGATATCTTCATGATTATAATCTTTTCCATCCAACGCATGATGCACGAAGGCTTGATTAAATAACTCTTGTCCAGTTGATTTTGGAAGTGGCTTATCAAAGAATTGGTGTGACAGTAATGCTTCGAGAAAAGGCAATTGAATTTTTCCACTAGACGCAATCTCACCATTTTCATCGAATGGTAGCCCTAATACGTGGCGACAATATTGGTCTACTAATGTGTTTCCTGGACCGATGTCACTACTCATACTCTGCGCTAGTGCACAATTTTTTGGTAAATAAGTAAGGTTTGAAATACCGCCAATATTGAGCAAAACCCTATCGATACTGGTGTCCGAATATAACAAATAGTCACCATATTGCACGAGAGGGGCTCCCTCATATCCTTTGGCGATATGCTTTTGTCTAAAGTCTGAGATGGTGATGATGTTCGTTTTTGCCGCAATAATATCGCCGTCAACGATCTGCAATGTGCTATTTAATTTTTCAACGTCTGCAAAGGCTTGTTTTGGACAATGGTAAAGTGTTTGTCCATGACTCGCTATTAAATCAACAGTGTCGGCTGCGACTTGCCATTCTTTCAAAGCATTATTGATTAGACTTGCGTACAACTCGCCGAGCCACGCATTTAATTGACATAACGTCTTAAGACTTACCTGTGATTTAGACGCATGATCACTGAGAAGCTGCTTTTGCGAAGAGTCGTATTCTATCGTGGTAAATTGTTCGACTGTTAGCTGTGTTCTTTTCCCGGCACCTTCAATTTTACATAACGCAATATCTAATCCATCCAATGAGGTACCGCTCATAAGTCCGAGTATATATTTGGTCTTTTTTTCCGCGATCGTGGCGAGTTTAATAATATCTGTTTTCATTTATAATGCGCGCTCCATGATCAATGCTTTTGCCTGTTCATACTTTACGCCGGACAAGCTGCCAAATCCTTCAAGTTGTCTGAATTTATATTTAGTAAAATAGGGGCAATTTAAGCCTAGTAAAAACAACGTTTTGAGGTGAGTAGAAAAATTTACGCCGCGTTGCGATGCAAATTGCGAAGCGTCTCTTAAAATATTTCGTGTTGTTTCAATATCTAATTCCCGGCTCTCTTGTGCATTGACGATCAAATGCTTACCGCTGCAGACCCCGCAGTGACCGCATTGTTCTGGTGCGAGCATATCGCCGAAGTAGCTGGCAAGCGCTTTGTGATAGCATGAAGTTAGCTGGAAAAATTTGAGTAAATGTCTTAGCCGTGCAAGTTCGCCTTGCTCTTTAATTTGTGATTGCTGGTAGAAAGACTCAACCAGTTCATTAATGTTAACTTGTTGGATAGGCTTTGAATAAACCGACGTATATTTAGCGACTTTTACGTCAATCAGTTGTTGGTTTTGCAAATACTCAACGACTTCTTGGGCTTTAGCCTGTGGGATGTTTTGCTCGCTTAATGCTTGATGTGAAAGTAATCCCCACTTCTTTTTGAATTCAAAACACGAGAATAGCTGAGTCAAAAACAGTTGCCGTTCAGGCGAGTACTTGGCTAATATTTTATCTTTGTCTTGGCTGAATGCGATGCTTAGCTCCGCAAAATAGCTGTAGTTTACTTGTAAGTATCCTTGCAGTTCGAGCTGGACAATAAGTGTTTTTAGCACCAATTGATTAATATTGGTTTTATAGGCAAGATCGTATTCATTGAGGTGATAATCTGTAGCTGGATCACCGAAAAGTTCATCAAAAAGCAGCGTTAACGACTCTCGCTCTAATGCACTGGCGTAAACGAAGTTCTCTAATGTGGCAATTTTTTCATTATTAATTAAAGCAACGCAATGTGCATTCTCGCCATCTCTGCCTGCCCTACCCACTTCTTGGCTATATCCCTCAATAGATTTTGGCATATCATAATGTAGTACCCAGCGAACATCGGGTTTGTCTACACCCATACCAAATGCAATGGTAGCTACAACGATAAGATTTTCTTTCCCTAGAAAGTCAGCTTGAATTTGGGCCTTTTTCTCGCTCTGCAATGATGCATGAAAAGCTTCTGCAGGAAAGCCGCAAGCCGTTATCATTTTTGCTACTTCTTCTGCTTGCTTTTGCTGCGTGACATAAACGATACCAGCGCCTTTTGCCTTTTTTAAGAAGGCGAGTAAATATTCGTCTTTTTGAGATTCGCTAATATGCGCCGCACTTAAGAATAGATTCTTCCGGTAAAAGCCCGTTCTAATGATATTTTGATCGGATACATCGAATTTAACCGCCATATCGCGTGCAACTTTATTTGTTGCTGTCGCGGTGAGTAATAGCACTTGGTTGATACCAAGTTCATGTCGATATTTGGCCACTTTTAGGTAGTCTGGCCTGAAATTATGTCCCCACTCAGAAATACAATGCGCCTCATCAATGACAAGAAAAGAGATATTGCTTTGTGATAACAAGGTACGTGCTTTTTGGCTATTAAGCCGCTCGACTGATATAAAGAGAACTTTAAGGGCATTGTCTCGCACCGCACTTTCTATGCGCAATGTTTCCTCTTTGCTTTGAGTACTATCAAGACAAGCTGTTGCAACTCCTTTACTTTGTAGGTAATCTCGTTGCTCGTGCATTAGTGCCAATAGTGGTGAAACGACTAAGCACATCCCTTGCTTCAATATTGCTGGTAACTGATAACACAACGACTTGCCTGCACCAGTTGCAAAAATAGCGATTGCACTTTGACCTTGCAGTATAGATTCAATGACTTCCGATTGCCCCGGGCGAAGTGTCGTATGTCCAAATGTACTTTGTAGTGTTTGAAAGAGTTGCTGCTGTTGAGTCATCCTGAATCTTTTCTATATTTTTCTGAGATATTCGCTATTGTGCCATTTAAATTGGTGATTGCTTCATTGACGCGCTCAATGTCACTACGCTTAAATGCATGACGTCCAAGCATAAAATGTATAGCGTTATCGTTAACTACATAAGGGTGTAGCTGAATGCTTTGATAGCCTAGCTTGTTGATATAGTAGTAGCCTGCGTCTTCATCTTCAATCAGAAAATCGACGCGGTTTTTAGCCACCATTTCTATTCGTCTGTCTAAGCTCGCGATTTCAAACAGCCGCTTGTCGTACCAATCGATTTTTTTTATTTGTTTCACTTCCTCACCGTAATAGGCTCCGGGATTAGCCGTGAATGTATAACCTGCAGAAAACAACTCGATTAAGTTGCTATCGAGATCTATTTCCTTGTTAGCAAACAAGCGCATTTTTTCACGCCGATATGGCGAGGAGAAGTAAGCTATTTTTGCTCTATCGACGCTAAAACTTGCCGATGGCAATACATCAATTAAGCCCTTCTCAAGCTCGGTGATCCCACGTGCCGATGAAGGAAGTTGAATGAACTCGATACAAAACCCTGCTCGTTCAAAAACTGCTCTAGTGATATCTACATCTATGCCATAAGGACGAGTGCCATACATAACAAAAGGCGGCCAGCTAGAGCCAATGCCGATTTTTAGCGATGATTGATCCGCGCAATCGGAAGCGTAGCTTTTTGGAAAAACTAAAACGAATAATAAAACGGATAGACGAATAAGCACTGCCAGAACTTATGACTCTTTTATGAAGTTCATTATGTCATTATGAAAGACCAAGCAGAAAAAGAAAGAAGAAATTGGTGATAAAAGTCATATAATGGGTAACTTTATGTTTATGTGAATAAAAAATGAGCTTGACTGGCAAGCTCATTAATTGGGGATGGTTAGATTAGTTAGTTACTGCCTTCCATACATCAGCGGTTCCTGGTTCTTCACCTTGAGTCCACCATTTTGCTTCAAAGACATTACCGTTATGAATTACTCGGTCACCACCGACATATACTGTTGAGCGATCCCAAGTGGGGTATTGGGCGCCACCGTCTTTAATCGTAACATTAAATGTTGTATCAACAGCGTTCACCCCGTCTGATACGGTAACAGTTACTGGGACGGTTGTGTCGGCAGTGACATTTGCAGCAGTAATAGTCGCCGAGCTACCATTTGCTGCTACGCTTAGCTCGGCTGGTGCACTCCAGCTATAGCTAAGCGCTTCGCCTTCAGGGTCAGTTGCTGACACATTGACTGTAGCCGAGGCCCCTTCATTAACCACAATATCTGAAACCGGTGTAACGACAGGCGCTGCATTTGCACCTTCTGGGTTTACAACAACAACGATTGTTTTGGTTGTTGATAACGCGCCGTCATCGACCGTTACAGTCAAGTCGTAACTTGTCTGTTGACTGACTGAAGGAGCAGTTACAGCCACAGCTGAAGTGTTGTTAGCAGATAAAGCCAAACCAGGCGCAGCAACCCATGAATAAGTTAATGGATCATTGTCTAAATCGCTTGCTTGCGCATCGACATTCACAACCTGACCTGAGGTTACATTGATTGGTCCAGAAACTCCGATAGAAGGGGCACGATTAGGGATCTCACCTGCTGTAAGGCCATCATACATTGCATTTAGAATGTCGCCATTATCAGCGTCAATTTCCCAACCAAATAAACCAGCCAGTTGATGAGTGTTTGCATACTGACCTTTTGCGATAACGCTGCGTGGGCTATCGTAAGTGATGAGTTTACCGTTACTTCTGTTCCAAACATATGCTGCTTGTGCTTGCTCATCGTAGCCTACTTCATAACCATTAACACCTGAACCACCTTGGCCTACAGCGTTTGCTGCAATAGCCTTGTAATCCATAATGCCAGGCTCCCAAACGCCTTCACTTGTAGAGCCAGTCAACGGGCCATTGCCCGGCGCCGTCATCGGATTACCTGGGATTGTGGCATTTGCATCTAGCACACCTTCCCAGCCGCGGCCGTACATTGCAACGCCCATAACGAGCTTAGAGGGCTGCACACCTTGTTGAAGTAACAATTGAATTGCATGGTCGCCAGTATATGCAGGGCCTTTGCGTGGCACTCCATTGTCGTCAATGCCTGTACCGTTACATTCATCAGTGCTGAGATGAGAACCACAGTAGATACCGGTTTGATGACCCGTTTCATTGTTCCAAGCGCCATAGAAGTCATAGGTCATCGCAAAGATATAATCCATATACTGCTGAGCAGCTTGGTAATCTACATCTTCAATCTTGTCATAACCAGCACCTATTGCAGAAGTGAGTTCATATTGACGGCCGGTTTCAGCTTCTAACTCATCTAGCATTGCACGCAGCTCTTGCATTAGCGCCACATAGGCTGGACCGTCGTTAATTGGATCGCCTAAATCTGGGTTTGGACCATCACCACCTGGGAATTCCCAGTCGATATCTACACCGTCATAAAATTTCCACGTTTTAAGGAATTGTTTTACAGACGCGACGAAAGTGTCGCGGTTTGCTTTGTTTGTAAAGCCATGGAATGGATCAGATAGCGTCCAACCACCTACTGAAGGCAGAATTTTAAGGTCCGGATAACGTTGTTTTAGCGCCATTAATTGAGAATAAACACCGCGAATAGGATCCTTTGCATCCACCCCTGGCATAGATTTTTGCACTGCAGCCCAAGGGTCGTGAATGACGACTTCGTAATCTCGAGAGTCAGCACATGCAGTTTGAAGCGCTCTCCAACTATTACCATTTTCGATGGATTTTAGCGACTCGTTAGGACCACAAATCGGAATAAAGCCATATAAAATGTGCGATAGGTTATGAGCCGGGATCTTAGTTACGTCGTAATTACGGCCATAAATGCCCCATTCAACGAAATAAGCACCCGTTACACGGCCTGGTATTGTACCGTTATTACGGTTGTTCGGATCTACATTCATAGGAAGTGGCGCTAGATGTGCACCGTCAGTGTCGGCAATGACGATTTCTTTCCCTGCGCTTCTTGCACATACGGTACCTTCACACAGTTCTAAATAAAGCTGATGGCGACCCGATTTAGTGTAGGGGAATTGTACTACTCCGCTTTTAGTACCAGCTGCAAGCGTACCTTGGTTTACGAGTAGATCATCAAAATATACTTTATAGTTATCACCGCCAGAGCCACTCCAAGCATTCCATTTGATGCTAATATCGACAACATCTTTGGCTTTTACCAGTTGCTTGTATGAGCCAAGTCCATCCACGTTAACTTCTACGAACGAATACTGTTGTGGCTGCCAATCTAATGTTGGTGTAGAAGGGGCTGCAAGTGCCCCGCCACTCAGTAAGGCAAGTCCTATATAGCTGGTTATTTTATTAAGTTTCATATCTTCAACCTTATTGTAGTTACATGTTGTACCCAATTAATTTGGGTTTTCTTTAAATTGCTTTCCAAACATCGGATGCGCCGGGCTCTTCTCCCTGAGTCCACCACTTGGCCTCATACACTTTCTGTTGATGCGTTACTCTGTCGCCTGCGACATAGGTAGTTGTACTATTCCAAGCTGGGTATTGGTTATTGGTGCTATCTTGAACGGTAATTGAGAAACTTACGGTCGTGCTTGCTTTGCCATCGGTGACATTAAGTTCAGCCTGAAAGGTTTGATCAGCCGTCACTTCAGGTGTTGAGATGGAAATCGTGTCACCTTCGCCACTAAAGCTAAGCGGTGCAGGAATACTCCAAATGAATGTCAGTGGGTCATTTTGGTCGTCAAACGCATGAGCATGCACTGTCGCTTGGCTATTTTCTGCGATGCTTTGGTTAGAAATTGGATTCACCGTAGGCGCGGTGTTGTCACCCCCTTTTACAACGCTAAGATTGCTGGTGTAAGCGGCATGCGGCAAAAATACTTCGTTTGCTAACAAGGCGTTTGCATCAAACGCAATTGAACCGTCCGCTTGCTTAACACCAATGTTGACCTTATTTCCGTAATTGCTATCAAGATAAAGAGCTAACTCAGCTTGCCATGTTGATGCATTAGTGGAGGTTACATTCAAGTTATGGCTAATTAATTCATTTCCAGATTGATCAAACGTCCTAAACCACACGCTATCACCGGCTTTAGCATCTTGCCCTTGCTTTAAGAAATAGCCGCTGCTCACCCATTCTGGAGGCGTGCCTGTTGAGGTTATTGTGATATCAGAGCAATTGTAAAATCCCTCTCCTGCGACATCAAACCGCTGCCAACGGGTATATAAAACTGCATTGCCCTCACGGCCTTGCGGTATATCTATTTCCATTTTATAGAAGCGTTTACCTTCAGGATCCACAACGAAATCAATATTGCCAAATTCATTAATAAGCTCTAAGTCATTCCAAGTCAGAGGAGATGTATCGCCATCGTAGTTTGGCTTTGACAAGAAGAACTGCCAAAAACTGGGATTATGAGGTGTTGTCGCCCTAAAGCTAATGGCAAGTTTATTTTGAGCGTTTGGCTCTACGACTGTACGCTGCCAGTGTGGTGATACAACACTCATGCCACTTTTGTTTGGGTCACCAGCTGAGCAAAGCGTACCATTGGGGATATTCGCTTTTACTGCCTCTAGGTTATTGTAGTCAGCGGTATTGGTCGAAAATTCATGCTCTTGCACAAACTGAAAATGGCCTGAGTCTAGAAAAGCTGCTCGACACGCTAAATTTGGGATATTTGAGCCATCATCCGGCCACCAATAACCTCCTTGCGCTTGGCAGAACGCTTGTCTTGCTTTGGGAAATTCCATAAAACCATGAGCTGAAACTGCGCTTGAAAGCAAAACTGAGGTTGCGCCAAAAAGACCAAGCGCATATTTACGGTGTAAACTATTCATGCTTATTCGCCTTTTATAAAGGGGAGCAAAGCTCCCCATTTATTATTTACAAGTTGCAAACCTTGGTATAGTCACTACTGACTGATGGTTGCTTATTACTCCACCATTTCGCTTCATACACCGCGTTTCCTTCAACAATTAAATCACCTTGAGCTGCATGTGTGCCCTGTGGCAAGTTCGGGTAAACCACAATTTGACTGATAGGTGTACCTTTACAGCTAGTTACCGGATCTGTAGGCCCTGTACCAGGTGTTGCGATTGGTAGGTCGTTATATTCACTGGTAAATGCATAGCGATTACCGTCTTTCTCAACCACAAAGTTAACAGGACCAGAAATCGGCATGTAGTACATGACTTGGGCATTGATGGTTTCGCCAGGAGCAAAAGACTTAGGCGTTCCACCCCACTCGTTCACAAGCGTGATTGAGAATCGATGGAATTCGTTTTCGAAGCCGCCAATATTATTTCCCGCAGCATTTGAGCCATTTACGTCAACTGCCATGCCAAGTTTTTCTTGCGCATTCCAGTTAGATTTGAAAATGGCCGAAGTCGCAACAGGAACATCAAATGAAATTTTCGCGCCACTCAAATCTATCGCTGAGTTATTGGTAAAGGCAAAAGTTGGTGCTATTGGATAGTTAGCATCTCCAGCTGGAAAATCTTTGGCAACAAACGTAACATCAACTGCTGAAGCTGGTTTTACAAAAGTCTTATTTCCTTGTTTAACCGAGTATGGTGTGCCACTTTGGTTAAACTTGTTGTAGGCTAAGCTTGTTAGCGATGAACCCATGAAATATTCATTCTTGCTCACATCATAATCGAAATCGCCTGCAAGCTCCCAGAACATGATACCGCCTAGTTCTTGGTTGATGACATAGTCGACTTTGGCGGCCATTGACTCTTCATCTTCTATGGATAGGAACACATTTTTGGTAGCGTTCCAAAGCCAAGGAGCAACCGCTACCGAATCATAATGGCGCGTGTAGCTGCCATTAATTTGATGCTCAGGGTTATTAACTGGATCTAGTCCATAATCACTTAGGTAACTACCTAACACGCCATTTTGAAGGTTTTTAACATGCCAAAGTGGGTTCGAACCTGCCGGTACTTCTAAGCCAACGTCGTTCTTGTCGTGCCACAAGTTATCAATACCTACAGCACCATTACCACATTTATTCTTTTCACCGCTACCAGTTCCCGGAGGACAATCTGCTTGGTTAGGTAATGCAGCCTGCCCCCAAAGGCCATTTGTACCGCCTGTTACATCTCTAAAACCGCGAGTATAATAAGGAATACCAATGTTGATGCGTCCTGCGGAGACCGAGCCTCTGAAATATTTGACCGCCCAATCGGTATTGAGGTAACCAATTCCTTCAAACTCTTTGGTGCCATATACATTCCATTGTTTTAGCTCTGAATCTTCGCCGGTGTCGAATAGCGATGCGTTATGACCAACGTGCTGGTTCCACGCTCCGTGTAAGTCATAAGACATGATATTGACGTAATCTAGATACTTGGTGACTTGGAATGTCTCCATACCACGTAGAAGGTAACCAGAAGATGGTGATGCGATCGTCAATAGATAGTGTGTATTGTCTTGTTGGCCAGCTTGGTCTAATGCTTCTCTTAGCTTTTTCATCAACACTTGATAAGAAGCATTCAATGCTGCTCGACGCGGGTTTGATATCGCAAAATCATCTGGGTGACCAGAGTCATTCATAGAAGATGGATATTCATAGTCGATATCGACACCATCAAAGTTGTATTTACGGATAAATTCAACTGAACTTGCTACAAACGCATCAATACCTGCGTGATTCACGCTGCCATCTGCATTAGTCGTCATCGTATAGAAGCCGCCGCTGGCAACTCGCTTACCTGTTTCGTCAAAGTAGCCACCAGTTTCTGCCCAACCGCCGACTGAGATCAAGGTTTTAACATCAGGATGCTGTTTCTTAAATTTGTTCAGCAAGTTAAAGTGACCGGTATAAGGAAGAGACGGATCCATCTCTGCACCAGCAACCCCCGGCCAAGTCATGTTCGTCGCTGCATTGTTAGGAGCTGTTGGATTGCCTATTGACACCTTGTTATTGGCATCAACGTGCGCGAAAGCGTAATTGATGTGGGTGATCTTATCCCAAGGAATATCATCAACTAGATAGCTCGGTTGACCATTCTTACCCGTTCTCCAACTAGTAAAGTAACCGATGACACGTCTAGGGTGATCAGTGCCCATTTTCTCGCGGCCATTCTCGTCGTAAATATCACAGTAGTTAGGCGATGTGTTAGGGGTCTGATATAGGCCATGTGGAACACAGTTGTTTACAACTGGTGGCGTTTCAACGACATTCGCACTGAGTACGCTCTCTGCTGTGGCACCGGTATTGTCTTCAACAATAAGTTTTAAAGTTACGGCGCCCAGTTGCGTTGGTGTCCAAGTATGCTGAGCTGGTGCTGTTGCACTTTCAAATGCGACTTGGTCGTTAATAAGCAGTGTTAGTTTTGCTATTGAGCCGTCGGGATCTGAACCATCAAGAACGATGTCTACAGGCTGATTAATAACCAGATTATTACCTCCGCCTAATGAAAGGTTTGCTGTAGGTAACTGATTTCCTGCCGTATTAACGATGACATTGGTTATTAATGTGTTGGACACAGCTTGCTTGTCATCTGTTGCAACTACTGAAATTGCGTGTGTTCCAGCGGTAGCTGACCAGTTAAATGAAAAATTATCACCTGTCGCTGTGGTATCAATACCAACTGACGTGCCATCTACAAAAAACTCTACCTGTGCTACTTGGCCATCACTATCTGTTGCATTCACAGAAATGGCAACGCTGTCATTTTCGTTAAAAGCGCTGCCATCAGCTGGCAGTAAGCTCTGTACTGTGGGTGGTGTGTTTGTGACAACGCTGTCACAGCCCCCCAATTTTTTCCAATCATCCCACTGACCCGAATGGGTAACTGGATCAGCCTGAGTCCACCATTTCGCTTCAAAAGCTTGTTGCGATTTTTGTACTTGAGCACCACCATTGTATGCCGAATTTTGTGACCATTCAGGTAAGCCATCACAATTATAAGCATATGAGTTAGCGCAGAAAATGGCTCCGAGGATCGAAGCCATTTGCGATAATTTAAGGGTCTTTACATGTTGTTTCATAGTTTGGTTCTCCAACCATTTATTGTATTTGGTTAACAATAACAACATAAACCTAACACATAAAATCAATATGGCAACAACATTTTTCTCCAGCCGATAAC
Organism: Pseudoalteromonas sp. XMcav11-Q; assembly: GCF_040104525.1. Taxonomy (NCBI): domain Bacteria; kingdom Pseudomonadati; phylum Pseudomonadota; class Gammaproteobacteria; order Alteromonadales; family Pseudoalteromonadaceae; genus Pseudoalteromonas; species Pseudoalteromonas sp. XMcav11-Q. The sequence goes on along the minus strand of NZ_JBECOX010000004.1, from coordinate 130,887 downwards.
GTTAACGTAAGCGTAAATTGAACCGTGTTTTTCATCAAAATGTAACACTAAATGGTTGATTCATATGCTTAGTTTTGGTTCGCTGACACATGGAAATGAAACTGTAATTATTTAATATTAAGCGATAGTTGCTAGCCACATCTCTAAATTTATTACAGTTACCAGTTTGTTTCTTATGCATATATTAAAAAGTTATTAATCAGGTTTAAGGGTAATATTAGACTTAAGGCGTATTTTAACGGTTTCTTGTCGTGGCTTCCTTTTTGAACTAAGTTTAAATTAATTCATTTAGGAGATTGAACTTTGGAATTTGCTGAGCTATCAACGACTTCAAATGAAGCGATACGAGTGCTTTGTCTCGATGATGAGACGAATGTGATACGGTCATTAAATCGCTTATTTCGTCAAAATGGAATACACGCCGAGCTCTGTAGTGATCCACAGACGGCCTTGGCGCTTGTCCGAGACTCCTCCTTTGAAGTTGTTATTAGTGATATGCGGATGCCTGAAATGGATGGCGCCACATTTTTGCATGAAGTAAAGCGTATTTGCCCAGATACACAACGGATATTACTCACAGGATACTCTGATCTTGCTTCAACAATTAAAGCCATTAATGAAAGTGGGATCCATGCATATATTCAAAAGCCTTGGGATAACGATATACTCGTACATACTGTGAGAGAATGTTCAGAGAAATACAGGTTAAAAAGCGTCAATAAGAGACTAAATGAAGAGATAGTACAAAAAAATGCGCAACTTACAGAGTTAAATGAAAACCTTGAAGGACTTGTACAAAAACGCACTGTGCAGATCCGCAAAGTGTTAAGTCAACTAGAGCAAGCTAATCAAAAAGAACGTAAAGAACATCGGGCTACCGTCGAGTTACTTTATAATTTTCTGAATGCAAATCCATTTATCGATGGTAAAAAAGCGAAGAGCATAGCCAAATTATGTAAAATTATAGCTAAGAAGCTAGAACTCTCTAGTGAATTAGCTGAAACGGCTATGATGTCAGGGTATTTAGCAGAAGTAGGTTTACTTGCTATGGACCCAGAAATTTATAAATCGCCACCCAGAAAACTAAGCGAAGCCCAAAAGAAAATTTATTATACGCATCCTTCCATTGCACAGCTTATGTTGATGCCAGCGCAGCACCTATCTGACGTATCCGAGGCGATTTATCATCAGTTTGAAAAATTTAATGGTCAAGGGATCCCTAAAGGTCTTAAAGGCAAAGAAATTCCTTTGGGCTCACAGATACTTGCGGTCGCCCGAGATTATTATGACAACTTATACAGCGCTAACGGTTCTGATAAAGAGAAAGCCGATTTAGCGCTAGATCTTATCCGAACCTATAGAGGAAATTTCTACTCCCCAGAAGTCGTTGATATTTTAGAGACAGCAGTGAGTAACAACGAGCTAGGCCAAGAGCAAGTCGGTTCGGTTGATATATTGACAACTGAAAAACTCAAGCCTGGCATGATATTAGGTTTAGCGCTTCACAGTAATCAAGGAATTTTATTGCTACCAAAAGGCCATATCTTTACTGATAAGTCGATAGATAAACTTAAGCAGCTGGAAACACAACGCCCAATCCCCTTTCGAATTATGGTCAAGCGATAATAATAACTTATCGACTTATCGACTTATCGACTTATCGACTTATCGACTTATCGACTTATCGACTTATCGACTTATCGACTTATCGACTTATCGACTTATCGACTTATCGACTTATCGACTTATCGACTTATCGGCGACTGCACTATCGAATACTCGTTTGCTGGTGTTGTGTAGATAATGGTAAATATAGCTTTTGAACCGTTAATTGGGTCAATGTTATTGAGCCGTCAAATTATACTGGCTCGAGAATAACGGACTTGTATTAGAGCAGTACGCCTATAAGAACACATCATACAAATTTGTAAACTCGCTCAGCTTACTTTCTACTAAAACTATTAATAAAAAAAGCCCAGTAAACTGGGCTCGTTCAACTAACTACTAAACTAATCTAGTAGTTTATTAAGTGCTTGAAGCGGGTGTTTTGGTTTTTCTCCACTAAAGCGTTTAACCTGACACCGACAAGAGAAGCCAGTCACTAATATTTCATCTTGAGCTGCGTTATCAATATGATGCTGCCATGAGGATTCGTAGAGCGCTTTTGAGTTTTCTTGATTTTGCGCTTCGTGGCCATAAGTTCCCGCCATGCCACAACATCCTGTATTAACCGCTTCTAAATTAGAGTTCAACTTATTAAAAATACCTTGCCAAACATTTTTAGATTCAGGCATCGCTGTTGTTTCTGTACAGTGACTTATCAATGTAAATTTTGATGGACTGATTGTCGCAGCCGTTGGGATATCGACTGTTGCAAGCCATTCATGTGCTAATTGTACCTTAAAGTCTCCCCTGCTCTCTTTGAGGATATCATTATATTCATCGCGATAGCACATCACCAAAGAGGCATCGAGCCCAACTAAAGGTCTGTTATACTCACTGACAGTATTTAAAAACTCTGCGGCAGTCTTCGCGGTCGATTTAAATTCCTTTAAAAAGCCTTTAACGTGTTGTGGCTTACCGTTCGGTTTGAATGGTAACACGAGCGGATAAAACCCAAGCTTTGATATAACTTGCACAAAGTCCGATACTAGTTCTGCTTCATAGAAACTAGTAAACGGGTCTTGAACAACAAATACCACGCTTTGTTGTTCTTCATCGCTTAACATTTCAAAACTGTGTTCTGAATAAAAGTGTTTGCTTGAAACTAATTTGCTAAGTTGCACCTTACTTAGCGATGGGGAGTCAATATACCCAATCAGCCGTTCAACAAAAAAGTTGGATATGCGATTACTTTGTAGAGCGTTAACTAAATTTGGAAACTTAGCCATGGTAGGCAGTGCTCGCTCAATATTCGCAACTAAGTAGTCTTTAAATGGACGATTGTAACGGCTGTAGTAAAAGTTTAAAAACTTAGCTCGAAACGTAGGAACATCCACTTTTATTGGGCAAGCCGTTGTGCATGCTTTACAGGCTAAACATTCATCCATTGATGCTTTAACTTCATGGGAAAAGTCATATTCGTTTTTCTTTCGGGTATTGAGAAAGCGCTCCCACCAAGTAGTATCATTTTCATGATTGATTAATTGCTTTTCTGCAGCAATCAAATCTACCCCTTTATTGTTTTGGAGTCTTAACCACTCTTTAAATAACCCAGCGCGTCCTTTTGGAGAGTTTCTACGATCTTTGGTTACCTTGTACGATGGACACATTGGTGAGTTGTCATCATAGTTGAAGCAAAGTCCGTTACCATTACAATTGATTGGCGCTTCGTAGTTTACTTTTACTTCAGTTGGTATTGTACGGTCAAACCAAGCTCTTTTCTGTGCATCGACTGACACTAATTGATCGCTTGAATCCAGTGGTGTACAAATTTTTCCAGGATTTAGGCGATTGTTTTTATCAAACAAACTTTTAATTTTACGAAGTTCATTAAATAGTTGCTCACCGAAAAACTCTGGTCCATATTCACTTCGGTAACCTTTTCCATGCTCACCCCACATTAGTCCTCGGTATTTTGCAGTTAACGCTACTACTTTATCTGAGATCACACGTAGTAGTCTTTCCTGTTTGGGGTCGCACATATCAAGCGCAGGGCGCACGTGTAAAACACCGGCGTCAACATGACCAAACATGCCATAATCTAATTGGTAACTATCAAGCAACTCTCTAAATTCAATGATAAAATCAGCAAGGTTTTCAGGTGGAACGGCTGTATCTTCAGCAAAAGCAAGTGGCTTTTTATTACCCTTTGCGTTACCCAACAAGCCAACTGATTTTTTACGCATCGCATAGATCTTAAGGATATCCGCTTTATCATTAGTAAGTTGATAACCAATAACCCCCGCTTCTTTGTTCGCAATAAGCTGATCTAATCGTTGACATAAACTATCGACTTTAGACGAAATTTCATCTTCGGATTCACCATTAAACTCAACCATGTTAAGACCTTGCATCTCAACACCTGGGACATCTTGAATTAAGTCCGATACTGAATGCCAAATGATGTCTTCTTTGGCAAGACCTAGAACTTTACTATCTACAGTTTCGACCGATGTAGCATTAGCGGAAACCAAGAAAGGGCTGTTTCTAAGCGCTGATTCAAATGAGTCATATTTGATATTGATTAGGGTTTTATATGGCTGAATTGGCGTTAAATTAAGCTTTGCTTCGGTTACAACACCAAGCGAACCTTCAGAGCCTGTAATAATTCGAGACAAATCAAAAGTAGTTAGTGAATCGTCGAATACATTTTCGAGGTCATAACCGGTTAAAAAACGGTTTAGTCTTGGAAATTTTTCTAGTATAAGTGCTCGATTGCTTCGACAGATCTCGATGACATTCGCATAAATGTGAGAAGTCTTTGAGTTTTGCTCAGCTAGTAGCTCGGCTTTATCGATTGCTAACTTCGAGGTATTTAGTTCTGTTCCATCCACTAAAAAAGTTTTTAGCCCAAGAATATGATCGCTTGTTTTGCCATAAACGAGTGAACCTTGGCCCGACGCATCAGTATTTACCATACCACCTATTGTTGCTCGGTTACTGGTGGAGAGATCTGGCGAAAAGAAATAGCCGTAAGGTCTTAGAAAGTCATTAAGCTGATCTTTGATCACACCCGCCTGAACTCGAACCCACCCTTCTTGTTCATTGATCTCAAGAATTTCTCTCATGTGTCTCGAGAGGTCAATCACGATACCCGGCGTAAGTGATTGACCATTCGTACCGGTTCCTCCGCCTCTAGGACCAAAGGTGAGAGACAAAAATGGATCTTGTTGGGCGATTTCGAGTGCAAGTTGTACGTCTCGATTTGTTCTAGGAAATAATACTGCTTGAGGGATTTCCTGATAGATACTATTGTCGGTTGACGTAACAAGACGAGTTGCATAACTCGTATCAATGTCCCCACTAAAACCTGCATCAGTTAGTTTACTTTGATAGAGGTTGATAAGTTCGTTTGCAGAATCCTGCTGACTAATATTTGCGATCATGACGGTATATTTTACTTGCTTTGAATTAATTGTATCACGAAGGATTAATGATCAACTTGAGAATTTTATGGTTTGTTACAATTGGAAATAGTTTATTTCACCACATACCTTATACTCATATTGTATAGGAGGAAATAACATGAAAATTATTTACGACCTTGCTGGTATTGTGTTTTGTATTCTAGCATTGATCTTCTTTGTTGTGCCCGGTCCATCGGTTATCTTTTTACTTGCGGCCTTGGTGTGTTTCTCGATGAATCATGAAGGCGCAAAGAAGCACCTAAAAAATGTGCAGCGTCTGTTTAAGCTTGGCTGCGAAAAGTTAGATAGGACATTTCAGAAATGAAATGGCCCCAATGTGTTGCATTGGGGCCATTAAATTATTTAGTAAACTTTTCAGCTAGATAAAGCCAAGTTTCAAGTACTGTATCTGGGTTAAGTGAAACAGAGTCAATCCCCTCTTCAACTAACCAAGCAGCAAAATCTTCATGATCCGATGGACCTTGACCACAAATACCTACATATTTGCCTTTCGCTTTAGCAGTTTGAATTGCCATTGAAAGTAGTTTCTTGATAGCTGGGTTTCGCTCATCAAACAGATGCGCAATAAGACCAGAATCGCGGTCCAGACCAAGTGTTAACTGGGTAAGGTCATTTGAGCCTATCGAGAAGCCATCGAAATATTCTAAGAACTCATCAGCAAGTAGGCAGTTTGATGGAAGTTCACACATCATAATGACTTTTAGACCATTCTCGCCACGTTTTAGACCATGAGCTTCAAGGATTTCAATAACTTGAGCCGCTTCTTCTAGGGTACGAACGAATGGGATCATGATTTCAACGTTGGTTAGATCCATCTCGTTGCGAACACGTTTAATGGCTTCACACTCTAATGCAAAACACTCTCTAAAGTCTTCAGAAATGTAACGAGATGCGCCGCGGAAACCAATCATTGGGTTTTCTTCTTCCGGCTCATACTGCTGGCCGCCAACCAAGTTTGCATACTCGTTTGACTTAAAGTCAGACATACGAACGATTACACGCTCTGGAGCAAATGCCGCACCTAGCGTAGAAATACCTTCAACTAGCTTACTGATATAGAACTCTACTGGTGACTCATATCCTGCGATTAGCTCTTTAATTTCAGCCTGTAGCTCTGCATCTTGCTTATCAAAATGAAGTAGTGCTTTAGGGTGGATACCAATCATACGGTTGATGATAAATTCAAGACGCGCAAGACCGATACCTGCATGTGGTAACTTAGCAAAATCAAACGCGCGATCTGGGTTACCTACGTTCATCATTATCTTCATCGGAATAGCTGGCATTGCATCGATGCGAGAAGAAATAACATCGAATTCAAGTTCACCTTTGTAGATATAACCTGTGTCGCCTTCAGCACATGAAACTGTTACCGTGTCGCCATTGGTGATCAAATCGGTTGCATTACCACATCCAACCACCGCTGGGATCCCCAGCTCACGTGCAATGATTGCAGCGTGACAAGTACGTCCACCACGATTCGTTACGATAGCAGAGGCACGCTTCATGATAGGTTCCCAATCAGGATCCGTCATGTCAGTAACAAGTACATCGCCTTGCTTTACCGAGTCCATTTGATCAATTGAAGACAGGACTTTAACTACGCCTGAGCCAATCTTATGACCGATTGCACGACCTTCAACAATAACTTCAGACTTTGATTTTAGCTGGAAGCGTTCCATTACGTTCGCATCTTCGTTTGAACGGACAGTTTCTGGACGGGCTTGAACGATATAAAGCTTACCGTCGTTACCATCTTTTGCCCATTCGATATCCATTGGACGACCGTAATGCTTTTCGATAATAACAGCTTGCTTTGCTAATTCTTCTACTTCTGCGTCTGTAATCGAGAATTGGTTAGATAGTGCTGAGTCTACATCAACAATCTCAACTTGCTTTCCGTGAGACTCATCACTTGAGTAGATCATTTGGATTGCTTTTGAGCCAATATTTCTCTTAAGTACAGCAGGCTTTGCTTTTGCAAGCGTTTGCTTATGAACATAAAATTCATCTGGGTTTACTGCGCCCTGAACTACCATCTCGCCCAAACCATAGCTAGAAGTAACGAAGACAACGTCTTCGAAGCCTGATTCGGTATCGATTGAGAACATAACACCAGACGACGCTTTGTCTGAACGCACCATACGCTGAATACCAGCAGAAAGCGCCACGCCTCTGTGATCATAGCCTTGGTGTACACGATAAGAAATTGCACGGTCATTGAATAGCGAAGCAAAAACATGCTTGATAGCGACCATTACGGCATCAATGCCACGAACATTTAGGAAAGTTTCTTGTTGGCCAGCGAAGGAGGCGTCTGGCATATCTTCTGCTGTTGCTGATGAACGAACAGCAAAGGAGACATCTTGGCTTGCGTCACCGTGTAACTGGCTATACGCCTCACGGATTGCTTTATCTAATTCTGGTTGGAATGGTGTATCGATAACCCATTGTCTAATCTGGGTGCCGACTTTGGCTAATTCGTTGACGTCGTCAACATCGAGAGTATCTAGGATTGAGTGGATTTTTTCATTGAGGCCTGATTGCTCAAGAAATTCATTAAACGCATCAGCAGTTGTTGCGAATCCACCAGGTACTTGTACACCAGCGTTAGCAAGGTTAGATATCATTTCACCTAGAGAAGCGTTTTTACCACCAACTCGAGGTACATCTTGCATACCCAACTCTTGATACCAGAGAACGTAGTCTTGCACGGAACTGTCTCCAAAACAAATTGTATTAAATGTGAGAGATTAATTGACCTTTCCACTTGGTCAAGGGCATTCTACAACGGTAAGGCAGTCTTCGTAAACCGCGATGGCTTATTTTCAACAATTTCTGAATGAATAATAGCAAAATGAGAACAGCATTTTATATTTCCGATGGTACCGCTATCACCTCTGAAGTGTTTGGTCACGCAACGCTTTCAATGTTCCCTGTAGAATTTAATCACCAAACGATACCATTTGTAGAAACAGTAAAAAAAGCAAATGAAATCAAAAAATTAATAGACTCGGTTGCTGAGACATCAGGTGAAAAACCATTGGTGTTTTTTACATTCGTTAATCCAGAATTGTCCGATATTATTTTATCGTCGCAAGGGGTTTGTTACGACTTTTTATCTTATGCCAGCGAAATAGTAAAAAGAGAGCTAAAAGTTCAGCCGGTGCCAAAAATGCACCGCACGCATAGCATTCACGAATCTTCTTATGATTTTAGAATAGATGCCGTTAACTACGCACTTGCAAATGATGACGGCGCAAATATTAAAGATTATGACGAGGCAGACATCATATTGGTTGGTGTCAGCCGCAGCGGTAAAACGCCGACAAGCTTATATTTAGCATTGCAATATGGGATAAAAGCCGCGAATTACCCGATGACAGAGGATGATTTAGAAAGTGGAAAACTACCCAAATGTCTAGATAAATACAAAGGTAAGCTCTTTGGCTTAACCATAGATCCCGAAAGACTAGCCGCAATAAGGCAAGAGAGAATGGCAAACTCCAAGTACGCATCAATCAGACAATGCCGTATTGAAGTCAAAGAAGTCGAGATGCTATTTAAAAAGAATAGAACGCCTTACTTGAACAGTACACGTTATTCCGTTGAGGAAATATCAGCAAAGATTATTTCTGAAACTGGGTTAAAGCGCCATAAATACTAAAAAGGCCGCAATGCGGCCCTTTGTTTGTTGTTTATACTGTTTTACGAGCGTCTTTTAGTAGATCAGCAACTAAAAATCCTAGCTCTAAAACTTGGTCTGCGTTTAGACGCGGATCACACTGGGTGCGGTAACGCTGAGATAAGTCTTCGTCTGATAGACCATAGGCACCACCAACACACTCAGTGACGTGTTGCCCTGTCATTTCTAAGTGCACACCGCCAGGATAGCTACCCTCCGCTTTATGCACTGCGAAGAACTGACTGATTTCTCTTAGGATATTGTTAAAGCTACGTGTCTTATATCCAGTCGTCGCTTTTTCAGTGTTTCCGTGCATCGGATCCGAAGTCCAAATAACTTTGCGGCCTTCTTCTTGAATTCTGCGAACTAATTTAGGGAGTTTTTCCGGCAACACATCTGCACCCATGCGAGTGATAAGTGTTAGACGACCAGGAATGTTATCTGGGTTAAGCGCATCGACAAGCTTAATTAACTCATCTTCTTGCATCCCTGGGCCAACTTTTACGCCAATTGGGTTTTTAATACCACGGAAAAATTCGATATGCGCGTGATCTAATTGACGTGTACGTTCACCAATCCAAACAAAGTGAGCCGAACAATCGTACCAGTCCCCTGATAAGTGGTCTCGTCTAGTTAACGCTTCTTCATAACCTAACAATAGTGCTTCGTGTGAGGTATAAAGCGGAGTTTCCTTCAGGCTTGGTGCTACTGTTGAATCGATGCCACAAACTTCCATAAACTCAAGCGCTTCTTGAATACGCTCTGCGAGCTGTTGAAACTTGTCTTTTAACGGATTTGCAGCTACGAAACTCATATTCCAGCGATTTACCTGATGCAGATCAGCAAGACCTCCCTGCGCAAACGCGCGAAGTAGGTTAAGTGTTGCTGCTGACTGATGATATGCTTTCATCAATCTATCAGGATCTGGGATACGCGCTTCTTCCGTAAACTCAAAACTATTAACGATATCACCACGGTATGAAGGTAAAGAAACACCATCAATAGTCTCAAAATCTGAAGAACGTGGCTTAGCATACTGCCCTGCCATTCGAGCAATTTTAACTACCGGGCATTTACCGCCATATGTCAATACGACAGCCATTTGCAAAAGTGTCTTGAACGTATCACGAATATTAGCGGCACTAAAATCTGAAAACGATTCTGCGCAATCACCACCTTGCAATATAAAAGCTTTACCTTCGCAAACATCAGCTAGGCTTTTATACAAGCTCCGCGTCTCTTCTGCAAAGACGAGTGGTGGTGCTGAATTTAGTTCTTTTTCAACTGATTTTAACTTCTCTGAATTTGGGTATTCAGGTTGCTGCAAGATAGGTTTATCTCTCCAGCTATTTGGGCTCCAATTAGCCATTGTATTTTCCTCATTCCAATATGTGTTACCACCATTGAACAGTACCCCAAGCCCCCTTATTCATCAAGGAAAAACTTTAGTTTGTTTTTAGTAAAGAACACATCATACAAATTACTGTTTAGAACATGAAACATTTGCTAAAATTTTTTAAGAAATTAATCGAAGTAACGTCTTTCTTAAGATATGAAGGTTTTTTATACATTTTTCCAACGAACAAAAAACAAGCGAGCTTAAAGTAGGCGACTATCAGACTTTTATCATCTGATCTTTAAATCGCTATAATGAGTATCATCACGCATTTAGAGTGAATTGAAGACCCTGGAATCGATATCAAATATAATCTTGTCGACGTCTTTTTTTTCACTTTGAGTGTCTTAATTAGTTGCGCTGACGAATGGAAGTCAATTCAGGAATTTGTGAGCTAGCGGGACCCCACCCTACCTCTTCAGAAAATCATCTTACAGAGCATTTATATACAAAGACGACACACTGACTTTAGCCTATTATTATGTTAAATTGATGTTTATTTAAGTTCAGACTAGTAATTGCTGTAGTGACTCGTCGTATTTTATGAGTAGGAAGGAAGCAAGAAAAAATGAGTCTATAGTGATTGCTATGAGTACTAATCACATGTGCTATATAGTATTTGGAAGTATTAACACGTATAGGTACTTCCAACAGCTAACTCCTCCAATGAGAACTCAATGCTGAAAAATTGGGGAGATTTCTCTTCAGTGATCTGGGTTATTAAAATAAATTTTCCTGATTAAGCTATCTTATTGAAACGGCGAGAACGCCGAACAATCTATCACTAGATAAAAATAAAACTCTACTGTCAAAAAGGTGATATTGATTACGTAGTACTACTGAGTTTACTCTTGCCCCTCATTCTTTTCTTGATATCTAACACAACGACTTTTATTCTTACAGTATCATAATATAATTGGGCATAAGGTTACTCGCTTAATAGCTATTTTCAATTCCAAAACTCTCGCTAGTTTCTGGCCAGTTAGTTTCAGAGATATTTTTCCATGAACAGTTAGCTAATCTAGCTTGACTCGTTCGCAAACAAGCTGTTCAGACGCTTGAAAAGATCTCTGTCTACTTTGCTCTTTGACGATCAGACCATGAATTCAGGTGTAAAAACTATATGATATTTAAATAATAAAAGCACAGGAGACGTGTCTTCTATCTACTCGTTTTTTCCGTTATTTTAACTTCGCTACAAATCGAGTAAGACACTGACATTAGTATTTATTCCGGCGAAGCGTGAATAACAGTAAGCAATCACTGAAGTAGCTGGTGTAGTTATTATAAAGAAGTACTAGCATTGCAACTTCGAACTGTACATGTGCATGTAGCAAAAGAAACTTGTGCTATAACCGTCTTCGTGTTTTAGTCAGGTACGACTACAAAAGTGCGGATGTTACTCGAAGATTCATAGCCAAGAAAAAGAAGTGGTACGATTGTTCTCTTTGAAAGTGCAAAATTAAACTCAGTGTTCTACTCTACAATTTAGCCAATCCCTTTAAAGGATCCCAAATGATGCTTATTGCAAAGTGAGTACACACTTACTAACCATCTATCACCTTCCCTTTTCGGCCTAACTAGAATTTATTAAACCTTCATGCCTATGGAAAAGTGCTCGGTCGAAACAAAATAAGTGAACACTTACTATTGTTTTTCAACACTAAAATCTTGAACCAGAAGAAGACTCTGTCAGTATCAAAAGTTGACTTTAATTTATAAAAAAGAGTATTATCGCGAGGATAAAGGAACACATCATACATTTTTTTCATAAATATAAAATCAGTGTTGAATTTAAAAATTAATCAAAAAACTGACAAGTAGCGTTGTTGTTCTGAGTGGTTACTAGCCACTGCTTTTTAGCCTGATAGTATTGCCCATTAGAAACTCCCTTCAAAAGTGACAAAAAGCTAATTTTATAGGAGAAATCCAAAAAAATTTGATATAATTTAGTCTATCTGAAAGGAACACATCATACAAAGTGAGGTAAAACAATTTCAACTCTACAAAACTAATTAGCAATTTCATCAAGACGACATAGAATCACTTTCCTATTTTAAAATTCACTAGCAGATATTTTATTTCTCTAAAACCTAGACGCTCCAAATAAAAGCTTAATAAGTGAAGATAAATATGAGCTAACAGAATATTTCTGATATAATTTACATATATCTCAGGGAACACATCATACTTGCAAGATCAATAAAAGTATGCATCATCACAAAATACCCACAGCTAATTGATCAAATAACTAAGTTCTCAACAACGATCGACTAAAACGATACTTAGCTTAATTTAGCAAACGGCAAGTGATATAGTTAGTTTGTTCCATTAGATACTCATAATAAAATCGCTTAGCGAGATTTCATTATTTTTGATATAATGCGAGAGAGATAACAAGAACACATCATACAATGAATAAATTTAATATACGTTCAACTTTCGATATTCTTAATGAACAAATTAACCAGCTATGCCATGAACTGACAGAAGCCGATATAAAAAAGGCAACATTTTATGAACTGCCTGATATCAAAAAACAAGATGAAGAAACCGCTCCAACAAATATAACAGTTAAAAAAATAGAAGGTGAAAAAGCACTCTCTAAATGTTTAGATGCTTATCGCGACCTCTACTTAAACGACCGAGAAAGCGGAAAGTTGTTGCAAAGGTTTCCTGGTCTTTTGTTAGTTAATGACCCTAAAGAAGTTATCAACTCTAGGGTGAATGCAGTGAATCTTGCCAAAGAAAATTTTAAAAATGCTATTCTGGAAATTTCTAACAATGATGCCAGATTCGAAGCTGTTCATAGTGCAGTTCCTAACTTAATGACTTTGGCTGCCTATCGAAAAATACATAGCGAATCCGAAGCTCCCTATTCCGTTCGATTTACCTGGATGAAAAAACATGCAACCAGAGTTTTGAGTAAAGAACTTGCTATGGAGATGTTGAATCGCTCTTCACTATATTCAAATCCGAGGATGATAGATCAGGAAAAGTGGCAACAGCTAGTAGAACAAGAAAAATATAGAGTTTCTAGTCTATCAGAAAATGCAAAGCTCAGAATTAGAAGGCCAACCAGAGTAACACCTGAGGTGAATGTGAGATATACAGCTCAAAATCGCTATCATGTAAGTGCCGCACTTCCATTTATACTCTTTAACCCGCATCCAGACACTAAACTTGGAGAGTTAAGTCATTTTACACAAAAAGACGATCATCCAAGAAAGCGAGAGTACAACTTTCTAGTCGATAGAATTTATTTAGAAAGATTTGAGTAATAGTAAGGTAATTCATACGGAATCTAACGATAGCACGCAATTTAACATAATCTTGTTGAATTAGTATAGTCCATGCAAGTGCTAACTGACTTGTCCTCATTATAGTATGATGTGTTCTACCCATTTTAAAACTTATACCAATTAGCTTAATTAAGTGATCTCTTCTGAGGCGAAGAAAATCTTGTCGATAACACCATTACCGCATCCAGCTACCGCCAAGTTACATCCATATAGGCAGGCGAAAATTTTTGCTATTTAGTTGTTCTAAATAAGAAATTTTTAACGCAGTTAGCATCAGATTTGCTCCTTCAAATTGAACAAGTATCAAGGCTAATTGGTATTATAAGACTATGATGAAATCGTTATCTTCACAGATTAAGTACTAAATTTTTTCAGGTTAAATTTTGATTTATCATTACGTGTTAAGCTCTGAAATAGCTTATCGACCACGGAGTCGCATCTATAAATTACAAAAAATCAACTTCTGTTGGCTAACATGCTTTTCTATTTAATTGTTTTAAATAGGAAAATTTCAATTATTGATATACTTCTTCCCTCTTCCAAGGATTAGAGAATTAACTTGATCTGCTGATGTAGTTTCAAGATTTATTTATGTCAGTATTTTCCACCACAGAAAATTTTTAGCTTTATAGACTTCATCATTTTGAAGAATTGGGTTGTGATAAATTTCGCTCAGAAAGTATCTTAAGTTGAAATAGAAATTAGCTTTGATATAAAAGTTTTTTGTTTTGGCTAGAAATACCATTCTAGCCAAAATAAGAAATTTTATTTTTTAACGATTTCTTCTAATGTATCTTCATCAATTACTTCAACATTTTCAACGATCCGTTTTCCGCCTTGAATTTCGATACGTTTATGGTGTTTATTGAGAGCCAATATTTCATCACAGAACTGAGCTGATGGGTGCATTTCGTACACATAATCAACGATTTTCCCGGACTTTTCATCCTTAACATTTGAAATATTGTATTCGGATATCGCCCCTTTCTCGATCAAATCTTTCATTGTTGTGGTCATATCACGACGAAGTGCCTTCAATTTATTCTCTGTTATTTCATCATCAGAATAAATTGAACCGTACTTTTCCATAATTGAAATTAGGCGAAAATGATAAGTTTTACCTGGAGCTGCGTAACGCCATAGATGATACAAACGTAGCATCATCCAACGAGACAAACCGCGTTTTAACTCTTGAGCACTGTTGAAATAATAGCCTTTATACTCCAAGTTATCGATCATGTTATGAACAAATGCATTTAAACATGCAACACATTTGATGTTCCCACCCTGCCCTTTTTTACCACTAAAGTGTAGCGACGACAGAAAGTTCATGTTTGATTCGTAAAATGAATCATCAATACTTGGGTTTTTAGTATCTGTAGCCGTATATTTGAACGAAAGTTTAGAACCTTGAAGAGCTTCCAAAGATTCCTTAATTTGCGGATAAGGCATTGATTGACCAACAGCTTTTAATTCTTGAGCAAGCTCGTTCATCGAAAAAATAACCGCGTATTGAATACCGGACTTAAAATTTATTTTAACAATCTTACCTTTAGAAGCTAGGCGGATCAGTGCGCGCTCAACTTTTTCTTCTCGGTCAGATGGCCAAACTAAAAACTCTTCGTCATCACCATCTCTTTTAGTACTAACAACAGCAGGGGTAATTTTTATCTCACCTTCGTATAGAATACCATCTACTTTTTCTGATATTTTTCTCGTTACGATTGTTTTTTTGGGCGCTTCTTCTAATGGTAATTTTTTATGTCCAGAACGAACAAAGCGTCCCCATAAATCGTAATGATTAAAGGTGTTAGAATAAGCTCTTAACCCATGGGCTGCATTTTCTAAAGATACTCGAACATCTTTATTGTCCGTAAACAACGCCAAACTTTCGTTATCGATTGCACTTTCTACACCATGGATCTGTCCACGAAGTGAATCGGGCAAATTGTCAACAGAGATGTTCACCTTCCGGCTCATTGTTTTACTTCCAAATTTTCATGACGTCTAATAACAACATATTCGACAGAAAAAGTTAATGATTAAAGTTAGTAAAAAAGTGATCCGAAGTAACTTTTTTTGTTGGGATCATTGTTTTACTAAGTAAGGCTCATTTTCAGATCAAGTTTTTACTAACAAAGGTAAAATGATCGCTGAAAAACCTTTGTTTAAGGCATATTTAGCGGATTTACAACGGCAAATCCGACGCCCTTGTGGAAAACTAGGTCCTTAATTAGTAAAGATCTGATCTATGCTAGGTAGAGATCAGATCTATACATACCTTAAAGCACTTGATCTTATATCACCTGTGCATAACTGTTTGATCTTACTTGGTAAAAAATCGATCCCAACCACCATACCTGTGAGTAATTCTGTGTATAAGCTGTTTATATATAACTTTTTGAAATAGTAGTTAGTAAAATTTCGATCTGGGAGTTATAAGAGATCAGATCTTAACCTAGTAAAAAGTAGATCTATGAAAATTAAAAAAAGTTATGTAAAACAGTAGGATATAATATAATTTCTTGGCCTTAGCCTTTAATACCTATATATCTAACCATATCTAAACTTTCTTATTTATACTTAGATGTAAATCAAAATTACAAATGTCTTTGTTTTTTTGTGTTTACAGCAAAATATATGGACATTATAATAATCGTTATCAAATAAAGGATAATGTGTATGTCTATAAATAACAATGCGCTATCAACGTACCGGCTGTTGAAAGCTACAGCAGAAGTAGCAGAACAATCACTTGCTGGTCGTATTCAACATTATAGAGCTCATCTTAAAACTGAAGAAAAAGAGCTTAGAACTTACACGCAAAAAGCTGCTGCAGATCTACTTGGTGTGAATAATAGAACACTCAAAAGACGTCATGACCAAGGTGACTTTGATACCATCAATATAAAGAAAGGCGCAAACGGTCATTATGCATACACATTAGCAAATATCTTTGCGATGGCAGATGTTCTGGGTGTAAATGCTGATCAACGAAAGCCTAGCGATAAATTACAAGTCATTGTGATTAATAGTTTGAAAGGCGGTTGTGGTAAAACAACAAGTTTGGTGAATATTGCAGCAGCTCTAGCTACAACGAATATTAAGCGCTATCGCATCGGGATCATTGATCTTGATCCGCAAGGATCATCATCAAGCTTTTTTCCATCTAATGATCATGAACCGATCACAGTTGGTGATCTGATGAGAGATTGCATCGAATTAGATGAAGGTGAAACATGGAAAGATCTTGTCTCTAATTCATTCCAAGAAACCCACATTCCAAATATTCGCGTATTACCTTCTGGTATGGATGACTTTTACTTTGAACACGAAACAGCAACAGAGTTAAAAGAAAGTTCAAGCTACGAAAAGACACGTCATTACCATAAGCTTAAAGAGAAGGTTATAGAGCCCGTACAAGACGAGTTTGATATTATCCTAGTAGATACCGCGCCTTCACTTAATTTTATGTTCTATAACGCATTGATGGCGTCTACGGCTATGTTAATACCTGTACATCCAGAGGCCGTAGACTTCGACGCTAATAATAAATATCTGAAACGTCTTGGTGAGATATACCATACCGTTGCAGCTCTTGGTCACGAAGGCTGGGACTTTATGCAATTTTTAGTCACTAACTATGTTAAAGGCAATCATTCTCAGCGCGATATCGTTAAAGATGTACGTAGTGCTTTTGGCCGTCAAGTAATGAGTTATCCAATTAATCACAGCTCTGCAATTACGGCGAGCTCTTCATCGTTTAACACTATTTTTGATCAAAAGACTTCTGATAGCTTAGCAAGTCGCGAAGCATTGCTAAAAGCGCAAGAAAATATCAAAGACGTGGTTGATGAATTAGAAATGCTGATCCGTTCAAATTGGCCTTCAACACAGTCTTCGCTAGCAGAATAAAAGGGTATTAATAATGGCTAGAAAACGTAAAAATGACACTCGAATAGATCCTTTTGCTACTGCGGTTGAAGGCAGTAGCCTCGACGATCTTTTAGATCAGGCGAAAGTAGGTGATGTGGTTACTATGCCTGCGCCAAGCGATCCGACAAAAACCATAGTACTGACCTGTGAAGTGGTACCGTTTAGCGAAATTGAGAGTAAAACCACAGTTTATGGGCAGAATCGTCGTGAGCAATCCCTATTAAGCGAAAAAGCGGTCGCAGATATATTACCTGCCATTAAAAAAGATAAACGTAATCTCCACCCTGCCCTATGTTGGCAGCACAATGGCAAACTTCACGTTTTATCGGGTTCTAGACGCCGTAAAGCCTGTATGCTGGCCGAAGCGGATTATGTGGTGTTGAGCTCGAAAGACTTTAGTGATGAAGATGCAAAAACATTAGCGGTATCTTCCGATCAATACATCGCCCCGAGCCTTTGGGAATTGGGTAAAGCCTATTTTGATACTAAGCATAACTTGATCAAACAGGGCCAAAAAGGATCGTATCGAGAAATCGCTGCCGTGGAAGGTGTTTCTCACACAGCTATCGCAGACGCGTTGAAAGCTTATGAAAGTATTCCGGTCGAAGTATTGCAGTTGTATCCAACGGCAAATCATTTAGGCCGTGAAGCAGCTAAAAAGCTCATCACAGCAAAACAAGAACAGCCTGAGCAGTTTTCAGAGCAAATTGCTGCACTAAAAGCGCAAGACTTTATGACAGAAGAGATGTCGGACGAGAAACGTGCTGTTCAGATCACTAAATTCTTGACCACATTCGGAAGTAGCGATTCACGTGTCGAATCCATGCTAGAGAACGACTACATTCGAGTACAGAGAAATCTAAAGAGTGGTGATGTTACCGTGAAAATAGATAATCGAGTATTGACTGATAAGCGTCTGGAACAATTGCAAAAGCTGCTAAGCAGTTATAATTAAGGTTCGTTCAAAAATTGCCGCGTTGGTTGAATTATCAAGCAACTCGGCGCTTTTTCTAGTCAGTTGACCTCCAACCAGTCCTTTTTTAGCGAATTTCTTACATTTCTCTCTTTAGCTCAAATCACTAATTTCATATACTGGCTTTTTATTTTAATTTTGACGTGCACTTAATGTCTTCGCAGTTATCTAAAGAGCAACTTTTCGCCTTATTTGAAGAGATCAAACAGGAGCAGGCTAATCAATTTCCTTTGTCTGAACGTTTTCTTCGTCAATACTTCAATTCAGCTTTACTTGCGAAAGCTAAGGAGTATTTGAAAGACGAGCAAGTCTGTTACCTTCAACACAGCGAAAACTTCGCGCAAATTGATGCACAGGTATTGGGAAATTACGGCAATACCTTCACCCAGCACATCAAAATAAACCAAACGCAAAGTAGCGTTTCGGTCGAAGCAAACTGCTCGTGTTCAAATAATCCTAAATGTCGGCACATTGCTGCGGTATTACTCAAACTTAAAATTGAACATTCTGGCGGCTTTGGTGAGGCTTATTTAGTTAATGACTGGTTTAACGAACTAGGGCAGTTGCAGCAAATTGATAAAGCAGATGCAGAAAACGTCTTACTCTTCGTGTTAGAGCCTCGAGCAAACGAAATCCTTGTAAGTCCAAAGGTATCGCCAAATCGGCCCGACGGTGTTTACCCCTTAGGCCGAGTGTTAACCGAGCAACAGCTCAATAGCCAGGTCGCTCCAGCTGGTCTATTAGAAAACGATTTTCGCTTATTTAGCTGGATCCGCTCGCAAAATACACCGGGTCATTTTGAGTTATTTGGCGTCTGGGGCTTTAATGCACTCACACAACTTGTGCATACCCATCGCTGTTTTTATCGTAACCAGCGCCAACCTTTGGAGCTAGGGCATAAGCAAACGCTTGATTTTTACTGGCATCAAGAAGGCAATGAATACCAACTTAAAAGCCGTCTAGCGAATGTTGAACACTGGCGCTTGATTAAAACCGAACCTCCGGTGTATCTAGATACTGAAAACTTGGTCGTTGGCAGAATTGAGTCAGAGCTTACCGCGCAGGAAATCGCCCATCTTCATACTATGCCTACCATCACGGCTGAAAAGCTAGAGCAGGTGATGGCGCGTTTCCAAGATATCTTTACGGATGATGTCATTGCGCCTCCTGCTGGGTTTTCGCAGTTAGCGAGTAAGCAATCTAATGTTGCTAAGCTTATAAAACTAGATAGGCCAAATAAAATTCGCTTTGCAATTGAGCCGCTTGGAAAAGGCGCGACGAAAAAGCAATTAGCAAGGCTGGAGCAGGTACTCACTGGTCTCGGCTTTATCCATGAGGGCGACGAATTTTTATTACCAACTGAGGATGGCGTTGAAGTCCATTGGTTTAACAGGGAGATCAGGCCGCTTTTGCAGGGTAAACGTTGGATTGTTGACGAGCTGCCAAGCAATGGCCTCGTTGTTACACCAAAAGTGCTGTTAAGCCTTAAGAGAGATAAGCAACATCATGTGCTTGGAAAGGTGATGTTAGATGACAAGCCCGTTACGCTCAACTGGGATAAGCATCCGGTTCATGAGCTTAACAACCTCGCCCATGAATATCGCTACGTCGAAATTGGCGAGCAGTTCTATGCCATTAGCAAATCCATATTTGATGAATTGCTGGAGCTGAAATCTCGTTTTAGTTATTACCTTTCGAGCTCACAATTTAAATTTCCGTTGTCGTATGCCAAAAAGCTGTTTGAACTGACGCATATTCATGCTGACTCAGACGATCAAAAGCTACTTGAGTATCTCGCTGAGCTAGATAAACCGATAGAAAATCTTGACGTGATCCCTGCCAGCGAAGGACAGAGCTTCACCCTACGAGATTATCAAGTGCAAGGTGTTAACTGGCTTAAGTTCCTTAATCGTCACCAGTTAGGTGGCATTCTGGCCGATGATATGGGCCTTGGAAAAACGCTTCAGGTTATTGCTTACTTTATTTCTCAGCATAATACGCTAGTGACACAACCAAGTTTAATTGTCTGTCCGACGAGTTTAGTGGGGAACTGGCGTGACGAATTTAAACGTTTCGCACCGCATCTACCTCTCACTATTATTCATGGTTCCAATAGAGAGGAAGCACTCACTAACTTGTCAGGTGCACGATTTATTCTAACGACGTATCCGCTACTTAAGCGCGATGTGGCGTATTATAAAGGGCTAGATTTTGATTCTATTGTGTTGGATGAGGCGCAATATATTAAAAACGAAAGCGCACAAATATCTAAATGCGTAAAGAGCCTATCCGCGCGTTTTAAACTTTGTTTAAGTGGCACACCGGTAGAGAACAATTTACTCGAGCTTAAATCGCTGCTCGATTTTGTCATGCCTGATGTGCTGGGTACTAAGCAGCAGTTTAAGCAACACTTCCAGATCCCAATCGAAAAAGAACAAGATCGCCCTAGAGCTCGAGAACTCAGATCGCTGATCGCACCTTTTATTCTTCGTCGTACCAAAGCTGAGGTAGTGAAAGAGCTACCCAATAAGACAGAACTCATCAAAGAATTAGAGTTCTCTGATGAACAACATAAGCTATATCAAGGTGTTCAGCACCAAGTAGAAAGCAAATTGCTCAATCTATTTCAGGAGCAAGGCGTTGAAAGAAGCAAGCTGGCATTTCTCGATGCCTTGTTAAAGTTACGTCAGATCTGCTGTCACCCACAATTGGTTGATAAATCACTGACCGACCAACATGGCGCTAAATTTGAGTGGCTTGCACAACACCTGCCTGTGCTACTCAGTGAGGGCCGTAAGATAATTATCTTCAGCCAGTTTACCAGCGTGTTAGATCTCATTGCTGAGCAGTGTCAACAGCAACAGTTGAAATACACTATGCTGACAGGGCAGACCAGACAACGGGATAAAGCCATTGAGGCGTTTACTCAAGGCAAGTGCAATGTCTTTTTGATAAGCCTAAAAGCAGGGGGAACTGGTTTGAATTTGACTCAAGCAGATACGGTTATCCATTTCGACCCTTGGTGGAATCCTGCGGTAGAAAATCAAGCAACAGATCGCGCCTATCGTATCGGACAAGATAAGCCGGTGTTCGTGTACAAGTTGATTATGGCGAATTCTATCGAAGAGAAAGTGTTTAAGATGCAGCGCGATAAGCAAGCCCTTGTTGACGCCCTATTTGCAGACTCTGGAGTCAATCTTGGTCAGTTTGATGAGTCGCAAATGCTAGCGCTGATAAAAAATTAAAAATAATTTGGAACTAATCAACAAAGGTGAAGGTCTATGATAGTGCTTGTTGTGACATTGTTGAAACAGTAGGCATATGTTGATTTTCCCCCTTTGTTACTGATTGTAATAAGCCAGCTTAATTAAGTTGGCTTTTCTTTTTTCTGGCTCTAGGGCCTGTTTATCTTTCAAGTTTGTTTTTGCAGCAGTTTGACTGGTGTTTATACAAGGCAGAGCCTGCGTAGCATAGTCATTCTATGTAAGTCTGGCGATAACATAGTAGAAATGCCAATCAAGCGCTGCCCTTTGGGTTCACCTGAGTGCGCTTTGTTCATTGTTGCTCAACTTTTGCCTAGATTACTAGGCGGCAAGTCGAGCGTCGCGATCAAAACACACTCAGAAGAACAAAAATCAAACAGCAAAGGTCAACAGGCCCTAAAACATCTTTCACTCCATTTTTATTCCATAATCTCGCGCTTTAATAACTACAACGGAGAAACGCCATAGACCAATTAGGATAACGTTATGCTTTGCTACGACGCGACAATTTCACACTTAAACTTTATTGAGACGCAATCAGAATCTGACTATGATCTACTTAATGAAGTTGCGAGTTCAGAAGACTTGTCTAGTATACTTACCATGTTACTGTTCGATGACACGCTTTCAGATAAGTTAAAGCGCCAAGTTAGACAACAATTGAAGAAGTTAAAAGCAAAGAGTAAATAAATCCTATGTCTACCTCATCAAGAATTTTGCTTGTCGAAGACGACCAAGATATTGCAGAGCAGGTGCTGTTGTTTTTTAGAGCATCCGGTTTTGAAATGTTTCATATTGCAGACGGTGCCGAAGTTGTACCTTGGGTAAAGTTAAATCAACCAGATGCAATCTTGATGGATATCATGTTGCCGAACCAAGATGGCGTAGAGTGTATGCGTCAAATTCGAGCATTTTCTGAAGTACCAATTGTGATGCTGACTGCCAAAGTGGCAGAAGCAGACCGTTTAAAGGGCTTAGAAGTCGGCGCAGATGATTATGTATGTAAACCTTTTAGCGCCGCTGAATTAGTGATGCGCATGAAAGCGATCTTACGTCGTTGTGTGAATACCAATGCGTATCAAAAGCCTATCGAAGTAAATCGGGAAGAATTAACGGTTAAACTGAATGGCAGTACATTAGGCTTAACCAAAGTTGAGTTTGACGTCTTTGCGCTTTTATATGACGCACCAAACCGTGTCTTTTCAAGACAGCAAATTCTTGATTATATTCAGCCGGATAACTTTGATATTTCGGATCGCGTAATCGACAGCCACATTAAAAATATCAGAAAGAAAATCAAAGGATTAGATTTATCTCCGAAAATTGTAGAGTCGGTATATGGCGCCGGATATCGCTACAATGGTCAACAGATCACTGAATGACTAAGTGATTGAAATTTATATCTAAGGTATTATCAAAGCAGAAGAACCGATGAGATCTCAATATGCTTTGGTCAATGCTCTCCAATACGCCTGCATGGTATAGTCTTGCGCTATTTGCAGGCGGTGCGGCTACCCTACTCCCCGTCGTTTGGGTTATGCGCAGCACTTTCAAGAATCAACTCAATAATCAACTCGCCTCCGAGCAAGCACTTAGGTCGCAACTAAGCCAAGCTGAGCAACTCACTGAGCAATTAAGAGCACAGCAACTACAAAGTCATGGCCAACAGCAGCAATTGCAAGCGAGATTAGCTGAGCGTCAACGGCAAGCCGCTGAATATCAGCAGCTGTGGCAGCGAGAGCTCGATGCCAAGGAAGAAATTCAAGTGCATGCTCATGAGCTAGAAGTTGAAATGGCCAATCTGCAAACCTTGCTGGAGCAAAAGCAACTGAGCTTTGAGCAGCAGCTCGCGCAGCTTGAGCAAGCGAAGGTCCAGCTGAAAGAAGAGTTTCACAATCTCGCGAATCAAATATTTGATGAGAAAAGCGAGCGCTTTAGTCATCAAAGCAAAGAAAAAATCCAGCAGTTGCTGCAGCCAGTACAAGGTGAATTAAAGGGCTTTAGAGATAAAATGGAAGCCATTCATAGTGAAGAGCTGAAGCAACGGGCGTCATTAAAAACCGAATTGCTGCACTTACAAGCCAACAATAAAGCCATGACCGAGCAAGCAGATCGTTTGACCACGGCGTTACAAGGGCAAAAGAAAGCACAAGGCAACTGGGGCGAACTCATGCTCGAAAATGTGCTAGATAGCGCTGGGCTACGTCCGGGTTACGACTATCAGCGAGAAGTCAACTTTAATACCGACGAAGGCAAGTTTCGCCCTGACGTCGTGGTTTACTTACCGCAATCTCGTCACCTGGTAATTGACGCTAAAACCTCATTGAATGCCTATACAAGGTATATTAATGCCACAACCGATAGTGAAGCGAATCAAGCCATTGTGGCACACACCGAAGCCATCACTGCACGGATCAAAGAGTTGGGTAGTAAATCTTATGAGCGCTTACCAGGTCTTAACTCCCCAGAGGTGGTCATCATGTTTATCCCTGTGGAATCTGCATTTGTTGAGGCGGTTAAGCATAAGCCAACGCTTTATCAGGACGCTTTACAAAACAATGTATTGGTGGCAACGCCAACAACGCTTTTAACCAGTCTTAATATCGTTAAACAGTTATGGCGTTTTGAAGAGCAAAGCAAGCATACCAGAGAGCTGGCGCTTCGAGCTGAGAAGTTTTATAACAAGCTCAATAGCTTCCTACATAGTATGGAAGGGGTGGGTAAACAGCTTGATAAAGCAAAAGAGAGCTACGAGCGAGCGTTTTCTCAGTTATATATGGGTAAAGGCAACTTAATTAAGCAAGCTTCTGAATTTAAAGAACTAGGCGTTGCCGTAGTCAAGGAGCTACCCGAAGAACTCGAAGAAAAAGCTAAACTTGAGCTCGAGCCGGTAAGTCAGCTTGGCAACCACGATAGCTCGAAATAACGCTTGAAATCCAAAAAAACAAAAAAGGCCCATTGGGCCTTTGAACGAAAGATAAAAGAATTTAACCTGAAATGATTAAGGTGTCTTGCACTTGGCATAGTCACTGTGGCGTGGCGTATCCGAATACAAGTGCATATAAAGCGCAAACTGGCTGACATCACGCCAAACATTGCTATTGGCCGGTGGGCATAGTGACTGCTCGATATAACCCTTCAGTGCCTGTCCCGTTAATGTTAATTTAGTCGGGATACGGATAAACACATTGATGTCATCTTTACTGGTTTTTAAATGTGAGAACTGCCAGCTTCCAACCATATACTGTTTGGTAAAGTAGCGGTTGATACGCATTTGGGATTCTTTACTAAGCTGCTGAGTGGGTGCCTCAGGCGTTTCGGTAACAAATGCCCATGCACTTATCAGTGAAATAATAGTGGCTAGTACAAAAGTCCAAATCACAGCTGGTGATAGTTTATTTTTTGGCTTTATTTGAAGTTGCTGCTGGTTCGCTCTAGATTCAACAATTTTCAACCATTCAGCATGTTTTAGCGTCCGTTGTGTCATTGGTACTCTCCGTTTCTGCATATTGGTATTTAAGCGCTTCAATGTGGAGTAAAGATGGAGTGAGTAAACATCAGACCAGTGCCCTTATGAGGTATAAGTTAGATCTAAAAATTCTTTATTGTCGATGAAAGAATAATTCTAAAATTCGCATCTTTTCTGATGAGAGTTGCTTAATCTTAGGGTGGTATTGAATTAGTAAGTACCAACATTTTAGTCTTAAGTCTAATGGGTGTCGTACCGAATTTGTGTTATTTACTTGGGTACCTATTCAGTCTTGATTTATCTTCATATCGACTAAATTAAGTAATAATCGGTCTTTTACAGACTCTGCGTTCAACATATTCACGGGACAAACTATGCAATTTATTAATAACAAGCTGGAAAACGCTGTTCGCAAGCCAATCTCGTTGGCTGTCGGTGCTGCGCTTCTTTCAACTATTTCAATTCATGCGCAAGCAGAAAGTAACAACACTGAAGCCAAAGAAAGTGTTGAAGTCATCGAAATCACTGGTACGCGAAGAAGTCTTCGTAGTATTGCCGAGAGCACGGTGCCGGTAGATGTGATTTCTTTAGAAGATATGCAAAGTACCGGTCAGCTGGAGCTGAGCCAAGTACTCACTACGCTCGTGCCAAGTTTTAACTTCCCAAATTCAACGCTGGCGGATAGTACGGATCACGCCCGTCCGGCAGTGCTTAGAGGTTTAGCACCGGATCACACCTTAGTGCTGGTTAATGGTAAGCGTCGTCATGCTGGCGCATTATTGAATTTAAATGGTACCGTTGGTCGTGGTTCAACGGCGGTTGATTTAAATACTATCCCAGCTGCCGCGATTAAGCGTATAGAAGTACTGCGTGATGGCGCTGCTGCTCAATACGGCTCAGATGCCATTGCTGGCGTTATTAATATTGTGCTTAAAGATGCCGAAGAAGGCGGCAGTATTAGTGTGACCTATGGTGAGCACGATACACAGATGGCAGGTGTCCCTGACTTATTACAAACCCGTGCAAACGCTGCGGGCGATTTAGATTTTGTGCTTGGAGATGACCGCAAGCGCAATGATGGCGGTACTACAACAATTGGTGCCAACGTTGGTTTTGCTTTAGGTAATGAAGGTTTTATTAATCTGTCTGCCGAATATAGAGATAAAAAACCGACTAATCGTTCAGGCTTTGATCCAAGAGAGCAATATACTCGTGATGAAAATGGTCAACTTGACTCAAGAGAGTTTTCATTCGATCGCTACAACCACCGTTTTGGTAAAGCTGAAGTGGAAGACTTTGCACTATTTTATAATGCGGGTTACAACCTAGATGCGGAAACCGAACTTTATTCATTTGGTAGCTACTCAACACGTGAAGGTAACTCCGGTGGTTTCTATCGTCGCGCAAATGACAGCCGCAACTTAACTGCGGTATACCCAGATGGTTTCTTGCCTCAAATCGTCAGCGATGTAGATGATTACTCTTTTGCGGTTGGTGTAAAAGGCACTCAAGGTGAGTGGGATTACGATATCAGTACAAACTATGGTGTGAATGACTTCGCTTTGGGTGTCGTAAATAGTTTGAATACTTCGATGGGGGTAACAAGTCCGACTGAGTTTAATAACGGCGCTTTAGTCTATTCACAGTGGCTTGTGAATGCTGATGCTAAAACGGCATTGGATTTGGGCTTACCGGATGACGTATTTTTCACGATTGGTGCAGAATATCGCCGCGAAACCTATGAAATTGAAGTCGGTGAAGAAGCGTCTTACCTCACCGTGCTTGATGCAGAAGGCAATCCCGTTGCAGCTGGTGGTGCGCAGGTGCTCGCTGGTTTCTCACCAGCAAGTGCTGTCGATGAATCTCGTCATAACATCGCTTTATTCGCAGAGTTTGATACCTACTTAACGCAGGACTGGAATGTCGTCTTGGCGGGTCGTTTTGAAGATTACAGTGATTTTGGCAGCACTTTCACCAGTAAACTGGCATCGCGCTATGTGGTGTCGGATAACTTTTCACTACGTGGTGCAGTAAGCACAGGTTTTAGAGCGCCTTCATTGGCTCAAACGTCCTATAAATCAATTGCTACGGTATTTGAAAATGGCGTACCGAGTGAAGTTGGCCACTTCCCTGTTGATACGCCAGCTGCAAAAGCGCTGGGTGCTCGAGAGCTTGAACCGGAAGAGTCGGTCAATATGACGGCGGGCTTTGTCTACACACTAGACGCGTTCTCATTTACTGTGGATGCCTATCGAATTGACATCGACGATCGCATCGTCCTTTCTGAGAACTTGGGCGGTCCTGAGGTCATTAATATTTTGCAGCAAGCGGGTGAGCTTAATACGCAAAGTGTAAGGTACTTCACTAATGCTATCGACTCGCGCACTCAAGGTGTGGATATCGTAGCAACGTACAGTTTTGATCTTGCCGACTACGGTAATCTGCGTTTAAGTGCCGCGGTAAACATCAATGACACTGAAGTGACGCATGTAAAAGCAAATCCTGCTGAGCTTGAAGCCCTTGGTGACAGCTATGAGTACTTTGCTCGTCGTGAAATTGCACGATTTGAAGATGGAACACCAAAAGATAAGTGGAACTTAGCTGCAATTTGGCAATTTGGCGATTGGCAGACGACATTACGTGCCACACGCTATGGTGAAACGGTGGACTCTTCTAGCGCAGTAGAAGGCGATGAAGTATTAGACGCTAAATGGATCACTGATTTAGAAGTGGCTTATAACCTAGGTGACAACTGGAAGTTTGCTGTAGGCGCTAACAATTTATTTGATCAATATCCTCAAGATACTGTTAGTAATATTGGTTATACAACGTTTAACCAGATCTTCCCTTACTCTGCGTTCTCGGCATATAACACCGATGGTCGTTTTGTGTATGGCAATATCAGCTACCGTTTCTAAGCAAGCTCAGAAAGACAAAAGGCCAAGCATCTGCTTGGCCTTTTGTACTTTATGCTGGCACATCTACCGCGTGAGGTAAGTTTATCTGAATACACAAACCGCCATACTTCCCTGACTTCACTGTGATTTTTCCATTCATCGCTTCAATTAAGCTCTTACAAATAGATAAGCCAAGACCTGAGCCTCCTGTTGCACGACTTCTCGATGCCTCGACACGGTACAAGCGTTCAAACAGTTTGTTCTGCTCGGCCTCAGATACGCCTGGTGAGCTATCATCTACTTGTAGGAATAGTTCTTGTTTATTGACCACAGCTTTAAACCTTACCTTGCCGGGTTTATCTGTGTATAAACATGCATTCTTAGCAAGATTATCGATAACCCTATCTAGCTTTGGTTTATCAATGTAAATACTCATATCATCGACGTGAATGTCGGCGATAAATTGCAGCTGATTACTTGTTACTAATCTTTCAATATCGTACACATAGCTTTGGATAACCGTTTTCGCGCCATGCTGCTGGGGATGGATCACTAGCGCGTCATGATCTGCTTGAGACAATTGATATACGTTCGAGA
Organism: Pseudoalteromonas sp. XMcav11-Q; assembly: GCF_040104525.1. Lineage (NCBI taxonomy): Bacteria > Pseudomonadati > Pseudomonadota > Gammaproteobacteria > Alteromonadales > Pseudoalteromonadaceae > Pseudoalteromonas > Pseudoalteromonas sp. XMcav11-Q. The sequence continues at coordinate 102,279 of NZ_JBECOX010000004.1, read as the reverse complement.
TCAATTCATTTAGCTGATTTATCTTGTTGTTGATCTTGGCATACGCAAGTGTGCTGTCATCAATAAGATTGTGTTCCATCGCTTCTATATGGAGTTTTAAGACACTGAGTGGCGTGCGTAACTCGTGGGAAATATCGGCCAGCATTTTATCTTTATGCTCAATATTCAATTGATACATTTTTGCTTTTAGCGCCGCATTTCTATGCTTGACGACAAAAAATCCGACTAGAAATAATCCAGCTAAAAAGGTCGAGATTGCAGTGATCACCCACATTTGTGTGGATAGCTTGGCGTTTTGTAAGTTAACCTCGGTTATGGCTTGTGCAGAGCGTGCTTGCTCCAGTTGTTGAGATTGAATAAGCGCGTCAATACTGGCTTTATAGGTACTTACTTGTTTTTCTAGTAATGTTTCATGAAGTTGAGTCTGTAGCTTTGAAGTCGACTTCATAAATTGAAAAGCTTGGGCGTATTCATGATGTGCAGCAAGCGTTATCGCTTTAAGGCGATGATATTTTTCGAGCAGCACCTCTGCCGTTTCTATTTCGGTTAGGGCGTCCAGCTTGGTGAGTAGTGTTTTTGCTTTGGCTAATTCTTTACGTTTTAGCCTAACTTCTAACTCCGTCAGGTAGGCGTAAAATTGTTGCAGTGTTGAACTAGTTTGAGTGGCATATTCAATGCCTGCAAGTGCATCCGACAGGGCATTGTCTAAGTCTGCCTTGGCTATATGGATCAATGCGGAGTTTCGATATGCCCTAGCGAGTGAAACCCTAGCATTGAGTTCTTTTAGAAATTCAATGGCCTCTTTTGTTTGCGCTAATGCTTCGTCCGTTTTACCGTTCTTAAACTTCAGCTCTCCCAAGCGAAGGGCCGTGCCTGCGACGTTGCGTAATTCTTTTGAAGCTTTATCTGCAACGAGAGCTTGTTGAAAGAAATACTCTGCATTTTCCTCATCCCCCATACGCACAGAAATATCACCGAGATTATAAAAGTTAGCCCCTTGCTTTTCGTACTGATCAGTTCCTTTTAGTAATTCATAGGCTTTTAAGTGATATTGCATAGATTGCGCAAGCAGATTTCTATGGTCGGCAACAACACCTAGATTATTATAGGTTTGCGCCACTAAATTTGATTTATCCATTGCCTCGGCTGAAGCGAGCGCTTTTAAGTAAAAAGACTCGGCCTGCTCAAGCTGGCTTAAGTTACGATAGTTAATGCCTATCTCTCTGTATAAATCATACTTGCGCGCTTCGGTAAGGAAAAACTGCTTTTCGATATAGCTAAGAGTAGATATTGATTTCTCATATAAGTCTTGCTTTCGATAAATCATGGCCTGCAAATAAATCGCTTGATATCGCGTTTCTTCTTCTTCACTGACGCTGGCCGTTTCAATTTTAACTAAGGCTTCGGTGTATTTTCCTGCCTTTTCTAAATCTTCTATTTCCTTGATAACTGTATTCCCGGCCTGGCAATGCATCGCTGTAAGCAGTGCTACTGCTTTTATTAAGTTCTTAATGGGGGTCATGTATCAACTTCAATGTACTGTAATCAGTTTTATAGTTTTACATGGAAAAGTGGGGTAAATATGGAAAGTGTAAAGGGGGTTTACAGCAGAATGAAGTGCTTATAAATCTGAGGTTAGTCATATTTTTATTTTTAGTCAAAATAAACTCAGAACAAAATTTTACTAAGTAAGTTAGTAAAAATGTGACCTGTCGCTGGTTTAGTTAGTAAAATTTTGGTTTGTGAAAGTGAAAAAAGTCACAAATGCGCTCTTTTTTGTCTGGATCTTAGATCTTTACTGTAAAGATCGGGATCGTTAGGTATTGAGTTAATAAAATTCTGATCTCAAATAGGTCTAGGTTAGTAAAAATATGATCTGAATAACTGGCGTTGGTAAATACGTGATCTCAGTTACCAGTGGCTAGTAAAAATCTGATCCACAATAGATAAAAGGGCCTGACGGCCCTTGCTGATTAAGGAACTATATAAGTCGTTATCTAAATCCAGTGTTTAGAACTGGTTCATGGTGTTGGCTTCACCGCCTGCTTTGAGTGCGTTCTCACCAGAGAAATACTCTTTGTGCGTGTCACCGATATTAGAGCCCGCCAAGTCTTGGTGTTTAACTGATGCTTGTTCGCGACGGATTTCTTGTCGTTGCACATCGCGCACATAGGCAAGCATACCCGCGTCACCAAAATAGCCTTCAGCCAGAATATCAGTGCTGAGCGCTGCTGTATGGTAAGTTGGCAGTGTAATAAGGTGATGGAAAATTCCCGCTTCTCTTGCCGAGTCACGCTGGAAGTTTTGCACCAGTAAATCGGCTTCGGTTGCCAACTCGGTTGCGTCTAACTCTGGCGCCATCAATACTTTTGCATCCGCGCTTGGATTTGGGTATGCCGATAAGTCTTTACCTTGCTCCTGCCATTGTTGGTATACCTGTTCACGGAATTTTAATGTCCAGTTGAACGATGGCGAGTTGTTGTATACAAGCTTAGCGTTAGGCACTTGTTCGCGAACTCGGTTAACTAGCTCGGCAATTTGCTCGATATTTGGCTTTTCGGTTTCAATCCACAATAGATCTGCGCCTGATTGAAGACTGGTTACACAGTCTAGTACCACACGATCTTTTTCTGTGCCTGCTCTGAACTGGTATAGACCGTTGTCTAAGCGAACTGGCTTTTGCAGTTCGCCACTCAATTTAATTGCCATCTCACCTTCTTGTAAGTCAGCGGCCGAGGTAACTGGCGTAGTGTCTAAATAGCTAGTGTATTGGCTCGCAAGGTCGCCTGGCGCTTTTGATACTGGCACTTTTTGCGTCAAACTTGCACCCAATGAGTCAGTGCGAGCGACGATAACGCCATCTTCAACACCAAGCTCAAGGAAAGCATATCGTACAGCGTTAATCTTGGCTAAAAAGTCTTCATGAGGAACCGTTACTTTACCTGCTTGGTGGCCACACTGTTTTGCGTCCGATACTTGGTTTTCGATTTGAATTGCACAAGCGCCCGCTTCAATCATTTGTTTAGCTAAAAGGTAGGTCGCCTCTTCGTTACCAAAACCGGCATCAATATCAGCAATGATAGGCACTACATGGGTTTCGAAGTTATCGATTTTGTTAAGGATTTCAGTTGTGTCTTGGCCTTTTGCTCTCGCTGCATCAAGATCTTTGTAGAGATGATCTAGCTCTCGCGCATCGGCTTGCTTGAGGAAAGTGTAGATCTCTTCAATCAAAGCTGGAACCGCTGTTTTTTCATGCATACTTTGGTCTGGTAGTGGGCCAAACTCTGAGCGCAGCGCAGCAACCATCCAGCCACTTAGGTAGACGTAAGAGCGTTTTGTGGTTTTATTGTGACGCTTCACTGCCATCATCATTTGTTGCGCGGTAAAACCGTGCCAACAACCAAGCGATTGCGTGTATTGGCTGCTATCTGCGTCGTACGCTGCCATGTCTTCACGCATCACTTTTGCCGTGTATTTTGCAATGTCCAAACCGGTTTTAAAACGGTTTTGTAGGTGCATACGGCTGGCATACTCAGGACTGATAGACTGCCAAGTTTTTCCTTGGCTTTGGCATAGACTAGAGAAATGATCTAACTGAGTTTGATACTGAGACATAATTAGCTTCCTTTGAACGGGTACTATAAATCAAATTAAATTCTGGTTGTTTGTTACACGAAACCAACCGGTGTGAGAGTGGTTGGCTGCGGGCTTAATTAAACACTAGGCCGATAAATTAGATTTTTTAAATTTATAGTTATTATTACGAGTATATTTTTTGTGAATGGGAAAAGGGGTTCGTTTTTCCAAAAATTGTTTTATGTTTGACCTATCCCGTTCAAAAAATGTTAATCAAGGACTCTCCATGAGCAAGTATGTCACTCATTCAGGCTTCCAAATTTCGACTCCACTGGCGCACTTTGTTGAGCAATCTCTACTTCCCGGTACGGGGATCGCGGTCAATCAATTTTGGCAAGGCGTAGTGGATATTTTTTCGGAACTTGGGAAGCAAAACCAAGCGTTACTCAACAAACGCGATACCCTGCAACAGCAAATTGACGATTACCATCTCTCTCATCCTGATTGGCAATCGGCAGAATATCGGACATTTCTTGAATCTATCGGCTATTTGCAGCCTGAGCCTGAAGATTTTGCCATCGAAACCGAGCATGTGGAGCCTGAAATTGCGAGCGCAGCCGGTCCTCAGTTAGTGGTGCCTGTCAGTAACGCAAGGTTTGCGCTCAATGCGGCGAATGCGCGTTGGGGCTCTTTGTATGATGCGCTCTATGGAACGGATGTTCTTGGCGAAGAGGATGGTGCTGAGCGTACTCAAGCCTATAATCCGAACCGTGGGTTTAAAGTCATGGCTTATGCTAGGCAATTCCTCGATAAAGCACTGCCGTTGGCAGAAGGCTCTCACATAGAAAGTACGAACTACGCGATTCTAGACGGCAATTTGGTGATTACACTCAACGATAGTACCCAAGTTGCACTGCAAAAGCCTGATCAGCTGGTGGGTTATCAGGGGGAGGCACAAAATCCAAGCGCGGTATTGCTGCGCCACCATGATCTGCATATTGAGATCCAAATTGATCCACACCATCCGATCGGACAGGCAGACAAAGCCGGGATCAAAGATGTCGTCCTTGAGGCTGCACTTACGACAATCATGGATTGTGAAGACTCAGTTGCGGCGGTGGATGCACAAGACAAAGTATTGGTATATCAAAATTGGTTAGGCTTGATGAAAGGGAGCTTGAGCGAAACCTTCGAAAAGTCAGGTCAATCGCTGACTCGGACGCTAAATTCCGACCGAAGTTACGTAGATACACAAGGCCAGCGTATGACACTAAAAGGTCGCTCTATGATGTTTGTGCGCAATGTTGGCCACCTAATGACAACGCCAGCGGTACTGGATGCAGAAGGAAATGAGCAGTTCGAAGGGATCTTAGATGCTATCATGACAAGCACGGCTGCGCTGCATGATTTACAAGGCAATAGTCCGTTCAAAAACTCGACGGCAGCAAGTATCAATATCGTGAAACCGAAGATGCACGGGCCTGAAGAAGTCGCTTTTACTGATACCCTATTTAGCCGAGTTGAAGCGCTGCTCTCGCTACCCAAAAATACCATTAAAATGGGGATTATGGATGAAGAGCGCCGTACTTCGGTAAACTTAAAAGCGTGTATTGCTGCCGCTAAGCAGCGTGTAGTATTTATCAATACTGGCTTTTTGGATAGAACAGGCGATGAAATTCATACCTCAATGCTGGCGGGCCCTGTATTGCCCAAAGTGGCAATTAAAGGGCAGTCTTGGATAGCGGCCTATGAAGATCAAAATGTGGATATTGGCCTTAAAACCGGTTTTAGGAAAAAGGCACAAATAGGCAAAGGGATGTGGCCAATGCCAGATAAAATGGCGCTGATGATGGAGCAAAAGCAAGGCCATCCTGAGTCTGGTGCTAATACTGCATGGGTGCCCTCTCCTACCGCAGCAACGCTCCATGCGATGCACTATCACTATGTGGATGTGTTTGCACGCCAACTTGAGATAAAAACACGTCAGCAAGCATCGCTCGATAACTTACTTATGCCCCCGTTGATGTTAGAAAACGATTTGTCTGCGGAGGATATTCAAGCCGAATTAGACAATAATGCGCAGGGCATTTTGGGCTACGTGGTGCGCTGGATAGATCAAGGTGTAGGTTGCTCAAAAGTGCCTGATATCAATCACGTTGGATTAATGGAAGACAGAGCAACGCTTAGGATCTCAAGCCAGCATATCGCTAACTGGTTATATCATGGTATTTGTAGCGAAGAACAAGTAGAAAAAACTTTTAGACGCATGGCGGCTGTAGTAGATGGTCAAAACGAAGGTGACAGCCTCTACCAACCAATGCTCAATGACCATAAACCGCTTAGTGAAAACCTTGCCTATAAAGCGGCGTTGTCTTTGGTATTTGAAGGCCGAGTACAACCCAATGGTTACACCGAGCCGCTACTTCACGCCTATCGACAAGCCTATAAGCAGCAGGCTAATTAGTCTCTTTTCATTTCGATGTCACTCAAATCAAGGCTGGTCAATCCAGCCTTTTTGGTTTTTATGCTTGTGTCGAGGTAAACCTCGACCTACGTTGGGTTTGTAGGTCGTGATTTATCACGACGAGCATAGGCTATATTTGCGATGCGGTGATTAACGGAATTCGTGTTGAAACACCGTTGAGCGCAATTTTGTGGATCATTTCATCTATGGTAGTACAGCAATCACTGAGAATGTAGACATTGTACTGCTCCGCCGATTTCGATAGCGCGGTATGGGTTACACAGTTTTGTGTCATCATGCCGCAGATATATAAAGTGTCGATACCTTTAGATTGGAGCAAATCGTTTAAGGAGGTTTGCTCAAAGCTGTCGGCATAGGACTTTACGATATGGTGGCCGTTTTCTTGCGCTTGGCGTAGGCCATTATGAAGCTCGACACCGCTTGTGTCGGCATTGAAAAATGGTGCTTTTCCTTGCTCTGGATTAGCTATGTGCTGGACATAAATGACTTCCATGTTTTGCTCTGCTGCTTTTTTGATAGCTGTATTGATGTTTGCTAGTGTATTTTCGCTATTCCATAGCGGGAAAAGCCCTCCAAGAAAGTAGTCATTTTGAATGTCGATCACCAATAGTGCGCTGTTGTTCATTTCTTTTACCTCGTTGGTTAATTTGCAGAGGTATTGTGCTGGAGTTGTAACTTTGACTGGAGTGTCTAAAATGACATTTTTGAGTTCAAATTCGACAATGTAGATGAAACCAATCAAAGTGGCGATTTGTCACTATCCTCATGCGATGAAGTCGGCTGTGTATGGTCTAGAAGAGCTGTTTTTTCTAGCAGATAGAATTTGTATCGAAGAGTCACAGGATACCCGCTTTACAACACATGTTGTCACCTTTAGTAGTGCTGTAAAGGGGGATTACAATATTGTGTTATTGCCGCCGAGTGTTAGTTCTGATTATTACCTCAAACCTGAACCTCAATTACTTGCTTGGTTAACCGAGCAGCACCAACAAGGTGCAGTTATCGCCTCTGCCTGTGCGGGGGCTTTTATACTTGCGGCCTCGGGGCTAAGTCATCAGCGCTTACTTACCACGCATTGGGGGTTAACTGAGGCATTTAAACGGCACTTTCCTAACCAGCCTATTGATACACGAAAAATTTTAATCGATCACAATGATATTATGTCGGCTGGCGGCATGATGTCATGGCTTGATCTTGGATTAGAGCTAGTCAAAAAATATAGCAGTCACTTAGTCATGCGCAAGTTAGGCAAAACGCTTGTCGTAGATACGGCTCAGCGGGAGCAGAGCTACTATCATCAATTTCAGCCAAACTTTCAACATGGTGACGATGCTGTGCTGCGCGCTCAGCAATATATTAACACCCGTTATGGTCACAATATTTCAATTACAGAACTAGCTGATATCGCTCTACTTACGCAAAGAACCTTACAGCGACGTTTTGCTAAGGTGCTCGGACTCAATCCAAATCAATATCTGCAACGGTTTCGGGTGCAGAAAATGTGTGATTTATTAGAAAGCACGAGCAAGCCATTTGATTGGATTGCGCACCAGGTAGGATACGAGGATACGACAGCCTGCCGTAAGGTGTTTAATAAATGTATGGGCTTAACACCAAGCGAATTTCGAAAGCGTTTCTAGTTAACCTGAACCCGGGATAACAACTTGTTCTCTAGCAGCTGTTACCCCTTACTACTGCGTTAAATTTGCTTGCAATAGGCCAGCTATTGACGCACAAATTTGCCTTGTATTAAGAAATAACTTCTGGCTAGAGTGATATTACACTTTTGAGCTTAGGGATTTTAGTTTAATAACTAACTTCTTACCCCGAGTTCAGGTTGGTTATTTAAACTTTACTTAAAGTAAAAAAATATTTGACTTGTTGTTGAGCAAAGTTTACGCTTTCAATGTAAAAAATACTTAACCTTGAGTAAAGTGAGGATAACATGGAAAGCAACAATAAGATTAAAGCGTTTTTAGACTCGTTGAGTTTCCGTGACTTAACGATTGCGATAGAGTTTTTGGTAACAGGTTATATCTTGTATTTTTATTTAGGCGAAATAACAGCGGCTACAGAGCAGTTACGTCAAGATCCTAGTTGGGTATCAGGATTGTTGCTTAAGGTGATTGTTATTTCTATCGTGACATCTATAGCAGGTCAGTTGCTACTGAGCTTTGTTAGCGATAAAGATATGGATAAGCCGTTAGATGAGCGTGAAAAGTTGATTGCGCTATCTGGGTGCAAACCTGCCTACTGGGTGCTTCAGGTTGGTGTGTGTATCTCTATTTTCCAGTATTCTGCCGAAGCGCAAAATTGGCCGCAAGCGCTTCCTTTTGAACTACCATTTGCACCACTTCATATTTTAGTGATTGCATTTTTGCTGGCTGAATTGGTCGGTTATGGAACCCAGCTTGTCAAAGCTCGTTTGGGAGCTGTGTATGGCTGATTTACCAATAAAAAACAAAATCAGAATGCTACGCTTTATGAGCGGTGAAATGACGCAAAAAGAGCTTGCTGAGCGAGTGAGTGTTACGAGACAAACGATTATGGCGATCGAGGCTGCAAAATACTCCCCTTCGCTCGAAGTCGCCTTTAAAATCGCTCATGTATTTAATGTCTCTATTGAAGAAGTATTCGAATATCAGCCATAAAATGCCAAAACAAGCGTGATGTAAAGGGGCTTTACGTCACGCTTTTTTGTTTCTGTGAGCACCGATACGTTTTTTGACTTAAATAGTTTAATAATTAGGCATTGTAATCTAGGCTTTAGGTAAATATATTGTTACTACTAAAGATAGTGCCTATGCAATGAACTGAGTCGTCATGTTATAAGGCCGATTGTCATAGACTTGCTCACGAGGTGTCATGGTTAAGCAGTACATATCAGTGAATAACTTGATTGGCATGGCTATATTAGTGTGGGGTTTGGTATTTCCCCCTGTCAGTGCGAGCGAATGCAGTAAAACGGTGAATATTGGCGTTGTTGCCGATTGGCCGCCATTAACTGTGTTTGATGAGCTTGGACCTTGGGGCCTAGACGTAGACATTGCCGAAATGGTGTTCCAGCATGTTGCCGTGTGTACCACCTATATTCGCCTCCCTTCCAGCGCTCGCACTTTTGAAGAAATGTCAAAAGGAGTGATAGATGTCGCAGTAATGGTTAGCTACACTAAAGATAGAGAAGCATACGGAGATTTCTCTCTGCCCTACCGTTTTGAACGTATGCGATTATTTTCGTTATCACCTCCCACAGCGCTTGCCGATTTAGCTTCATTACTAAAGCAATCGAAAACCATAGGGTTGAGCATCGGATCTTACTATGGAGAGGAACTTGATAAGCTTAAACAAGATCCCCGCTATAAAGATCAATTTGTGAGTATTGCCAGTGCGCAACGGCGGGTTGAAATGCTAATGAAAGCGCGCGTTGATTTTATTGTGGATGATGTGATCACGGGGAACTATTTTATCAAAGAGCGAGGGCTTGACGCTGCGCAGGCTTGGTCTTACGTGGTACATGATAACCAAGTACACTTTTTGCTGCGTAAAAATGTTTTTAGTGCGAGGCTGAAAAGTAAAATTGATGAGGCGATCTTAGCGCTTAAACCTAAGATTGAATTGTTAGTAGCGAGTTATCAGTCAAACGCGTCTTTTGGGGTTTCCACTGTCTCAAATAGGTTTCCTAGTTACCAACCGTTACTGCTTTCAAATCTTGACTAGCAAGGATGTTTAGTCGTACTCAGTTCCATCATTTGGTTCGGTTTTGGTTGTTTTATAGCCAAACCAAACTTAATCAAATTGTCACATCAAAACGGTAAATTATCGCAAATACCTGCAAAATCTCAGATTTTTTAAAATTTTTTAAGATTTTTTGTAATCCTTTAAAACCCCTTAGCTATCATGGGATTAACCTAGGTACAAACGTCAAAAATTTGGCTTTTTACAAAAAGTCAACCTTGAAGTCTCATCTTTATCACCCTAAGCTTTATTTTAATTGAACGGTCAATTAATAAAAAGCTATGCCAAAAGTCGGAATGGAACCTGTTCGTCGTCAGCAGCTAATTGACGCCACTTTAGAGTCAGTTGCCGAGTTAGGATTACAAGCAACCACTATTAATAGTATCAGTAAAAGAGCGGGTCTCTCATCGGGGATCATCAGCCACTATTTTGGTGGTAAACAAGGCTTGATCGAAGCAACCGTGCGCTATCTATTAAACAACTTGAAATACAGTTTGTTGGACAAAACCTGCGGTGGTTGTAGTGCCGAGCAGCGACTCATGTATATCGTAGAAGCTAACTTTGCCATGGTACAGCAGCAGTCAAATACGACGCGTACCTGGTTGAGTTTTTGGGCGCAATCTATGCACGATGATGAACTTCACCGACTACAGCGCGTTAACAGTCGCCGTCTGCAGAGTAACCTAGCGACTTCGTTTGCTGCTTTTATGCCGCGAGCACAGGCAAAAGAAGCGGCTGAGCTTGCCGCCGGTATGATTGACGGACTTTGGTTAAGAGCGGTGCTAAGCAAAGCTGACCATCATGCGTTTCATCACAGTGAAACGCTCGCAAAACGCTACATTCAATCACTTATTAAGCAGTTTGGAGGATAATGTGACAGTCCCTGTATATCAAAATTTTATTCATGGCCAGTTCTTGGCAAACCACTCAGGCGAAAAGTTTGCAGTAAAAAATCCAGCAACGGATGAAGTGATCTACGAGGTAGAGGTTGCCGATAGTCATGTTCAGCAAGCTGCGATTGAAAGTGCCAAAGCGGGCTTTGCATTATGGTCAGCGATGGCGCCAATTGAGCGTAGTCGTGTTTTACATAAAGCGGTATCTCTGCTGCGCGAGCGCAATGATGAGCTTGCCAAGATTGAAGTGTTAGATACAGGTAAACCTTGGCAAGAGGCGGAATGTGTAGACATTCAAACAGGCGCTGATGTAATTGAATATTTTGCAGGGGTGGCTCCCGCTCAAGTTGGCACTCAGCAGCCTGTGGGAGGGGACTTTTTCTATACTCGCAAAGAGCCTCTAGGGATTTGTGCAGGCATTGGCGCGTGGAATTATCCACTGCAAATTGCGTGTTGGAAATCAGGCCCTGCACTTGCCGCTGGTAACGCACTCATTTTCAAGCCATCGGAAGAAACACCACTAGGCGCGATTAAGCTGGCCGAAATATTTATTGAAGCCGGTATCCCTGCGGGCGTATTCAATGTGGTACAAGGTGCCGCTGAGGTGGGCCAATGGCTAACTACCAGCCCTGATATTGAAAAAGTATCGTTCACCGGTGAAGTGGGTACTGGCAAAAAAGTAATGCAAAGTGCGGCAAGCAATTTAAAAGAAGTGACGATGGAGCTAGGCGGCAAATCACCGCTTATCGTTTTTGAAGATGCTGATATCTCTCAAGCGATAAGTGCCGCGATGTTGGGCAACTTCTACACCCAAGGTGAAGTGTGTACCAACTGCACACGCGTATTTGTGCAGCGTAAGGTTTACGACGCCTTTTTAGCTGAGTTAAAGCAGCGTACCGAACAAAATATCATCGCGGGCGATCCGCTCGATCCAAACGTAAATCTTGGTGCCCTAATCTCAAAGCAGCATCACACACTGGTGATGGATTACATTGAAAAAGGCAAAGCTGAAGGTGCAACCGTACTGACCGGTGGTGAGGCACTTAGTCCTGAAACCGCGCCAAACGGCTACTTTGTCGCACCGACCGTATTTATCGACTGTCATGATGACATGACCATAGTGAAAGAAGAGATCTTTGGCCCAGTGATGTCGGTATTGGTATTCGATGACGAGGAAGAAGTCATTCAACGTGCAAACAACACCCACTTAGGTTTGGCCGCGGGTGTATTTAGTAGAGATATTCAACGTGCACACCGTGTCATCCACCAGCTAGAAGCTGGCATTTGTTGGATCAATAGTTATGGCAACTCACCCGCTGAAATGCCCGTTGGAGGCTATAAGCAGTCGGGCATTGGCCGCGAAAATGGCATCGAGACGCTAGATCAATATACCCAGACTAAGTCTGTGTATATTGGTATGAGCGATATTGAAAGTCCATTTTAATCGAGGAGTATGATGACTGATTTTGATTATATTATCGTAGGTGCAGGCTCTGCAGGCTGTGTGCTTGCAAACCGCCTATCGGAAAATCCAGCGCACAAAGTGCTACTACTCGAAACTGGCGGTAGTGATAAGAGTATTTTTATTCAGATGCCAACTGCGCTATCTATTCCAATGAATACCGATAAATATGCTTGGCAGTTCCATACTGAGCCAGAGCCGCACTTAGACAATCGCGTTATGCATTGTCCTCGCGGCAAGGTGCTTGGTGGTTCATCGTCAATCAATGGCATGGTGTACGTTCGAGGTCATGCTAAAGACTTTGACGAGTGGCAAGACAGTGGTGCACAAGGTTGGGATTATCAGTCTTGTTTACCTTACTTCAAGCGCGCTGAATCTTGGTATTTAGGTGGCGACGAGTACCGTGGTGAGCAAGGTCCGCTTGGCACCAATAATGGTAATGAAATGGCAAACCCGCTCTATCGCGCCTTTATTAGCGCCGGTGAGCAAGCGGGTTATGCGTTTACTAAAGACTATAACGGTGAGCAGCAAGAAGGCTTTGGGCCAATGCATATGACCGTAAAAGGTGGTAAGCGTTGTTCATCAAGTCGCGCCTATTTAGATCCAATTAAACATCGCAGTAACCTCACCATAGTCACGGGTGCCTTGGTACAAAAAATACTGTTAGATGGCAAAACCGCTACAGGCGTTGAATACAGTGTGAAAGGAAACCTGAAAAAAGCGAATGCAGCGAAGGAAGTGATCCTAAGTGCAGGTTCAATCGGTTCACCGCACTTATTACAATTATCTGGCATTGGCGATAAAGAAGCGTTGACTGCCGCAGGCGTTGAAGTAAAACACCATTTACCCGGAGTGGGCAAAAACCTTCAAGATCACTTGGAGTTTTATTTCCAATACAAGTGTAAGCAGCCCATCACCTTGAATGGCAAGTTGGGGTTAATTTCTAAAGGCTTGATCGGTGCAAGATGGTTACTTGATAAGTCAGGTCTTGGCGCGACCAACCACTTTGAGTCTTGTGCTTTTATTCGTTCGAAAGCGGGCGTTGAGTGGCCAGATCTTCAGTACCACTTTTTACCTGCAGCCATTCGCTATGATGGTAAAAGTGCCTTTGATGGTCATGGGTTCCAAGTTCATGTCGGCCACAATAAACCAAAGAGCCGTGGTGAAGTAACGATTAAATCAGCAGATCCAACGGTGGCGCCTAAAATACAGTTTAATTATCTGGCAGAACAAGAAGACATCGAAGGGTTTAGAGCATGTGTCAGGTTGACTCGTGAAATCATCGAGCAAAGTGCGTTTGATGACTTTAGACAGAGCGAGATCCAACCTGGTGAGCATATCCAAACCGATGAAGAAATTGATGCTTTCGTGCGTCAAGCGGTAGAAAGTGCTTATCACCCTTCTTGTTCATGCAAAATGGGTGAGGATGAAATGGCGGTTGTAGATTCACAAACCCGTGTGCACGGTGTAAAGGGGCTACGCGTTGTGGATTCATCTATCTTCCCAACCATTCCAAATGGCAACCTCAACGCGCCGACTATTATGGTCGCGGAAAAAGCAGCGGATATGATTTTAGGCAATTCACCACTTGCCGCTGAGGGAGCAAACGTTGCTATGACACAAAACTGGCAACAGGTTCAACGTAGTTCGGAGATCTAGTTTCGCCACTCGTATGGGAAAGTTCGTGCCCCATATGAGACCTGCAGTGGCACGCAGTGCAAATCGTTTGCACTGCGTTAATGCGGGAATAATGTAAATAAAAACAACGGAGAAAAAATGAGTTACTTCTATCAATTTTGGGAGGGTGACAATGACAGTATGGCTTAGTGCAGGCATCATTTTCACCCTATTGGCAATTGCCTTTATCTTATTGAAGTGGGGGAATTTACAGTGCGTTGGTGTTACACCGGTTAGAACGTTCACTTTTATTGCAATCTTATTTACTTCTGGCCTAGATGTTGGCCTCATCATGTTTCCGCTTACGGAGTTTGCGGGTTACGCAGACATAAAAGCAAGCCCAGAGTATGCATTTACTAATCCGCTGGCCATAGAGTTTGGTTTTTGGGGATTTTTAATCTGGGGGTTCTACTTTCTTACGTGCTTTTATTTCTGCGTAATAGAGCCCAAGGTAAAATTCTTTGAAATTCCTTGGGTTAAATTCATTAATAACCTAGTTATTATCGGTACTTGTGCGTTTACTGCATTCTTATTGTTGTCTAATCTACCTTGGTATTTACCCAGTTTAGGCGACGGTGAGTCGATTATTCCTAGTTTCTATCTGATTGTGTTTGCGGCGATTGCTTTTGCGGTTTACTCAAGCACTAGCCTTAAGTACGTGCGTTTTTTAAGCATCACGACAACATGGGTCTTTATCGGTTTAATCGCCTTTATGTGGGCGTCAGCGTTTGTCTTTGGTGACAGTGCAATGTCGAGCTATACCAACAACTTGGCACTGATCGGCGGTTACTTTACCAATTTAGATCAGTTTGTGTTGCCACTGAATGACTATCACGAGTTTTATCTGTTTTGGTGGTTTGCGTGGAGCATCATGATAGGGCAATTCACATCGCGTTTTGTCGGGGGCTTGAAAACCTATCAAGTGCTAGCGGCGATGTTGATTTTCCCGTCTATTCCAATCGCTGCATGGTTTAGTGTGCTTTATCACTACCATGAGGCTGGGATCCCTACTGCGGGTATTAAAAACTTTGCAATGGTCTTCGTTGGCGTGGTGTTTGTAATTAACTCACTCGACTCTTTGATCCGCCTATATACAGACAACCTAAACCTTACAGTTAGCCGTTTAGGAAAAAGAAACTATATTTTATTTAATATCGTGGCGTTATCACTGCTTACGCTGTTATTTAAACTAAACTTTTTACAGATCCAATGGGTTGGTGCGTTAGTTATAGGCTTGTTCTTCTCATGTTTTGGTTACATTGCTTATAGCAAATACAAAACTGTGAGCAAGATTGATAGCTCGCCAAAAGACAACCTTATCGACTTTAGAAAAATTGAATCAGTAAACTAGGGATACAACTACATGACAACCTTAAAGAAAACACTTTGTGCACTACCACTTTTACTCGCGTCTAACTATGCGGCGGCAGACTGGTCTGCAACCCTAACGGGTGTATCTGATTATACCTTTAACGGTGTGAGTCAAACGCAAAATGACCCAGCCCTACAAGGCAGTATAGATAAAGCCTTTTCAAACGGTGTATATGTTGGAAGCTGGGCGTCTAACGTCGATTTTGGTGGTGACACAGATCTAGAGTGGGACTTTTACGTTGGTCGCTTCGTCGAGCTGAACCAAAGCTGGAGCGTTGACTATGGTATTGCTTACTATTCTTATCATGGTGGTGACAACTCAAGCGACGGTAACTATCCAGAGATCTATACTAAGTTTGGTTACGCCAGTGAATTTGGCCAAACCGAATTTAATTTCTGGTACAGCTGGGATTATTTTGGTACCGAAGCGGGTCACACTATTGCGATGGTAGCACATACTTTTGAAATTGCAGAAGGTCATGCACTAAGAGCAAGCTTTGATATCTCCAATTCATTGGATGGCGATAAATATACGTGGGATGGTAACGATAAATCTTACAATCACTATCGCCTTGCTTATCAAACTGCATTTAAAGGGTTTGATATTGAAGTGGCGGCTGAAAATACGAGCTTAGATTGGGATACGGCAGATGAACGTATTGTACTTTCTGTGTCGAGAACATTTGCTTTGTAACTTGCATTAAGATGTGATGATTGTAATACCAGCCTAATCTAGGCTGGTATTTTTTTACGTTTAAGGCAAAATGTTTAAAAAGTGCACTGTAGTAAGAAAAACAATCATGAACCTCAATCAAGTTACGCTGCCTGTCGATGATATGACTGCAGCTTGTCAATTCTATCGAACGCTCGGCTTTACTCAAATTGTTGATACGCCGCATTATGCTCGATTTGAATGTCCTGAAGGTAATGCAACCTTCTCCTTGTCGCTAGAAGTGCCCCCTATCAGCAATGGTGCAGTTATTTACTTTGAACATGAACAGTTAGATGAGTGGGTCTCAGAGCTAGAGACTCGAGGTATTTTATTTGAGCAGCTCCCGACTGAACAGCGCTACCTGTGGCGAGAAGCGATACTGTTTGATCCTGCAGGAAATAAGATAAAATTGTACTGGGCTGGTGAAAATCGATTAGACCCTCCTTGGCGTGTGGAACTCAAGGGATTTTAGAAAACTCCAAACTCATTCATTTAATGTTAAATTATATTTTACAAATATTGTTAAATTATGTAACTTTAATGGCGACTGTACAGCTAGGCAAGAGGTCCGAGTGGAGTCGCTAAAGTTGGGTGGTTTTCATACCAGTTGTATTAAGTAAATGATCTATCTTGAAGCGGGGAAATAGCTTTAGTAGCAAGGCAAAAATTTTTCTATTTAGTTGTTCTAAATGAGAAATTTTTAACGAAGCTAATATGCTATTTCACCCTTCAAATTGATTAGAGAATTAATTCAATTGGTATCACTAATCGCCTGATGGATTGTTTTGAAAGATTGAGAGCGATGTATTGAACATTTCTATCGATCAAGTTGTACCATTCTCCCAATTTGCCGCTACTAGATAAATGGATGTGCTTGTTGCGGCAAATTATTTCTCTATCCTTGACTAATTGCTAGGCCCTAGTTTCAAGCTTATGAACTTTCTAAAAGATATTCCTGCTGATTTAACTGAAGAAGTTTTTGAGACGGTACTTTCTCATTCAAATATTCGTATTGAACGGATAGTATCAAACGGCCATACCTCTCCTAGCTCTGGATATTATGACCAAGATGAAAACGAGTGGGTGCTGGTGTTGCAGGGCTGCGCTGAACTAATCTTTGGTGACGGTAAAACGATAACCTTAAAAGCGGGTGATAGCCTTAACATTCCCGCACACCAAAAGCACAAAGTAAGCTACACAGACACTTTAGAGCCAACTATTTGGCTTGCTATTTTTTACTAATCAAAACTTAGGTTAAATAAAACTAAAGTCGCCAACAAAGACTTGGCTGTCGTTGGAAACTTGGGTAAACCACTCTTTTAGGCTTTCAATTGCAGCGGTTGTTTTTGCTGCAACAGTATTGCGGTGTGGCGTCACGGCATAAACACTATATTCTCTTAATGACCACTCAGTACACAATCTTTTTAGTCTACCTGATGAAAGGTGGTGCCTAATTTCTGGTTCAGGTAAAACACCATAGCCGATGCCATCTAGCGTGAGCTGAATGCAAGCCTGCATATTATTCACCATAAAACGTGCTGTTGGCAGCGCCACTTGCTGATGAGTTTGTTGATGGCTCAAATGATAGGGGTTTTGTTTGCTACTCGAATGACCAATCAAAGCGTGAGGCGCTAAGCTTTCTGGGTGCGATATATTGAGTTGTGCCAATGGATGGTGGCAACTAACGCAGGGGATAAGTTGCCAGTCAGCAAGATGACGAGCAATGAGGTTTGAGTCCTGTAAAGGGCCTATACAGATAGCCAAGTCGACACCTTCAGTAATGATGTCAATGGGCTCGTCAGTCAGGATCAAATCGACTTTTATTTGTGGAAACTGTTCACTCAAATAGCGCAGTGGCATACTGAGTAGCCCTCCTCCAAACCCGATGGGGGCAGAAATCTTCAATATGCCAGATGGCGTATGTTGTAATAACTCAAGTTCATGCTCTGCCTGTTCTGCGGTTTGCAGTATTTGTATCGCGGACTTGTAATAGATAGTACCAGCTTCAGTGAGTGTTAGGCTGCGAGTATTACGATTAAATAAACTTAGGCCTATGTCTTGCTCTAATTTACTGATCTGCTGGCTAACGGCTGAGGTGGTCATGTGCAATAAGTCAGCGGCTTTGCTCATACTGCCCGCTTCTACTGTTTTGGCGAACACTTTAAGTCCGCGAGTCAATTTTTGATTCATTGTTAAGCCTTGCTTAAAATACCTTTAAGAAAAATCGCATTGCTCCAAAATACGCAATCATCATAACATTACAAATGAAAATAATTGTTATTTATCTTGTATTCTATCATGGAGGTTTCTCGATGTTGATGGCCTGTCGTAGTTTGGCGCCACTCTCTTTAGCTGTTGCAGCTGCCCTGCCTTTTTCCTCACTTGCACAAAGTGATGCAAAATCAGAAATAAAAGAAGAGATGGAAGTGATCGTCGTATCCGCTTCTGGATTTGAGCAACTGCTAAAAAATGCGCCGGCGTCTGTTAGCGTTATCAACCAAGAGGAGCTACAGCAGCGCTTTTATCGAGACCTTACCGATGCCATGACAGATGTTCCCGGAGTTGTAGTAACTGGAGGCGGAGACAGGGAAGATATTAGCCTTCGCGGCATGGGCAGTCAGTACACGCTTATCTTAGTCGACGGGCAAAGACAAAGTTCGCGTGAGACTCGGCCAAATAGTGACGGTCCAGGTGTTGAAGGTGCATGGACGCCTCCTGTTGCTGCCATCGAACGTATCGAAGTTGTACGCGGGCCTATGTCTTCGCTGTATGGCTCTGATGCAATTGGCGGCGTAATTAACATTATCACTAAAAAAACGCCTGACGAGTGGCATGGAGAAGTCAGAGTTGACGCCACCAGCCAAGAAAACAGTCGCTCAGGTGATATTTATCAGGCTAATTTCTTTGCAGCAGGCTCGCTAATCAAAGATACCTTAGGGGTACAAATTTACGGTCAAACTACGCACAGAGATGAAGACGAAATCGTGTCTGGCTTTAGAGATCGCGATGCAGATACGCTGAAGGTAAAACTGGCCTATACACCATCAGATGAACACGAATGGTTATTGGATTATGGTATTGCTTCACAAACGCTTGATGCAACGCTAGGTAAAACGGTAGCACCGCTTGCGCCAGGTGAGCCGTGTGGCCGCCGTGGTTGTCCTGAGTCCACTACAACCGAATACGATAGTGAGTCAATCTCTTTGACGCATAACGGTTATTGGTCATTTGGTAGCTCTCGTAGTTACCTAAAACATGAAGAGTTTGATAATAAATCCCGCGAGATGACGGTCAAAAACGTAGACTTCCAGTCTCTTTGGACGTTACCGCTTGGCGAGTCTCATACTAGCTCAATCGGTGTTGCCTATCTTAATGAAGATTTGACCGACAAAACCAGTAACCGTATTAGTGATTTGCAGCAAGTCGACAACGATCAGTGGTCGGTATTTGCTGAGGATGAGTGGCGCATCGTTGAGCCATTTGCCCTGACTATGGGCCTACGCTACGACAAAGACGGTAACTTTGGCGGCCACGTTAGCCCGCGCTTATACGGTGTTTATACTGCATCAGAGGCGGTGACGGTTAAAGGTGGGATCTCAACCGGCTTTAGAGCGCCGAACTTGCGTCAAAGTACTGCGGCGTGGGGCCAAGTGAGTCGTGGTGGCAATATTTATGGTAATCCAGAGTTAAGCCCTGAAACCTCAATTAATTACGAGGTAGGTGTATACGTTGAGCTTGCTAAAGGGATCAGCACCTCAGCAACGGTATTCTATAACGAGTTTGACGATAAAATTTCACGGGTTTCGTGCCCACTAACTCAATGCACGGACGGCCCTAACGAGTTTGGCTCGTTACCGACAACCTATGTCAACGTTGATGAAGCCGTAACCCAAGGTGGTGAAATTAGCTTCTCGGGTCAATTGACGGAAAAACTAAAGCTTAACGCAAACTATACCTACACAGATTCGGAGCAAAAAACCGGAGTGTATGCTGGTAGCCCGTTAAACCAGTTACCTAAACATCTGTTCCAAACTTCGCTTAATTATCAGTATTCTGATGAGCTGAGCACGTGGTTACGCTTCCATTATCGTGGTGAAGAAAGCCAGCCTGTAACAGGGCCTTCGCAAAGTAGCTTGGTCGCACCTTCGTATAACCTAACTGATTTAGGTGCAAATTATCAACTGAACGAAGCAACTAAGCTTGGATTTGGGATTTACAACCTCTTCGATGAAGAAATTACTGAAGCAGAATACGGCTACTTTGAAGATGGTCGTCGCTATTGGGCTTCATTGGCGTGGAGCTTTTAATGACACGAGCTCGCTCAGCGGCTAAGTCGTCGAATCGGCGACTTAAAAAGCTGTTTGATTGGCGCACTTGGCATTGGATGAGCTCTGCCGTGTGTTTGGTGGGAATGCTGCTGTTTGCCGTGACTGGGATCACCTTAAATCACGCAAGCCAGATAGAAGCTGCACCTACTACATATGCTAAAGAAGCGGTGCTGCCAAGCGCTCTGTTGACCCAGCTTAACGCGGCGGCAGAGCAAACAGCGCTGCCACACAGCTTTCAATCTTGGTATCAGTCACACACAGGCTCGGCGTTACCTGCACTACAGCAAGTGCAGTGGAGTGAGTACGAATTGTATGTTGCGCTGCCAAGAGCTGGTGGCGATGGCTGGTTTAGCATCGCCCTTGATAGCGGTGAGTTTTATCAAGAGATCACGGATCGTGGTTGGGTATCATACCTTAACGATCTTCACAAAGGACGTAATACAGGATTTGCATGGCGTATGTTTATTGATGTGTTTTCAGTAGCTTGTGTAGTGTTTTCACTCACAGGGTTATGGCTTTTATACAAGCATTCTCGAGGAAGAAAGTCGACTTGGCCGCTCGTAGCAGCAGGCTTTGTATTACCTGTTTTAGTGCTGATGGTACCCGCGCACGCTAAAGCTGATGAAGTTGAAATCACTATCCCGCGCTTAAACGTTGCGGAATATCACCCACCTTATGTAGCAGTATGGCTGGCAGACAGCAAACAACAGCGAGTTGCCGATATTGCCGTTTGGTATGACGTTAACATGGCCGATAAAGAGGGTGAAAAGTGGTTAAAAGACTTACGCCTTTGGTGGCGTAGAAGCGGTCGTAGCCTATCCATGCCTGTGGATGGCGTGACTGGTGCTACAAGGCGTCCTGGTACGGCAAAGATTGATTTAACCCCTTGGCGCGATGAGTTTAAAGCCTTACCTGCGGGTGAGTACACGCTGTTTGTAGAGGCTGCTCGTGAGCTTGGAGGTCGTGAAGTATTGAAACTGCCAGTGACCTTACCTATCACTGCACCTGTCACTGTGATTGCAGAAGGTAAATCGGAACTCGCTACAACAATTTTAACAATGGAGCCTTAATCGTGAAAATTTCAACGTTAGTTTCTGGTGTCTTAGTTGCCTTAGCCGCATATAGCCCGTTAAGTGAAGCACACCGAGTATGGATAAAGCCAAGTACCACCGTGGTATCTGGTGACAGCGAATGGATCACGTTTGATGCTGCCATCGCCAACGGGATCTTTAACCCAGATCATTATGCTTATCCACTAGAGCGCCTATCTGCACTGTCTCCTTCTGGTAGCAAGGTTGAGCTTAAGAACGCCGCAAAACTTAAGTATCGCAGTGTGTTTGACATTGAGCTCAATCAGCAAGGCACTTACAAAGTGTTTAATCAAAGTCGCTCGCTGGTGGCGCGCTGGACTGATGAAAACGGTGAAAAGCATTACTGGCCAGGACGCGGCAAAGTTGGCTCAGTAGAAGCCTTTAACAAAGAAGTACCAAAAACGGCAAAAGATTTAAGTGTGACCGACGTTGCAAGACGATTAGAAGTATTTGTAACTTTGGGCGCACCAAATAATACCGCGCTTAAGCCAACCGGCAAAGGGCTAGAACTAAACCCGGTTACTCACCCTAATGATTTGTACACCGGTGAACCAATTACCTTGCAGTATACGATGGATGGTGAACCTGCCAAGGGTGCAGAAGTGATAGTGGTACGTCAGGATGAAAAGTACCGTGATAACAGTCAACCAAGCAAATATACAACGAATGCCAAAGGTGAAGTGACGCTAACACTATCTGAGCCAGGCATGTATTGGTTTGAAGTGGAATATGAAGACGACAAAGCACAAGCACCCGCCACAAAGCGTGCCGGCAGCTATGTCACTACCCTTGAGGTATTACCGCTTTAACCCATCGTCCCCATGTGGTTTGAGACGTGCAGTCGTCTCAGCCCATTTAATTTAGTGGTCATAACAGAGACGCCACTAAGTGCCCAAAGGGGGAGGCGTTCCTTCCTCCCCCTTTTCTTCCTTCTATGACTATTGATCACGCAGCGGTAGAACTTTTATGTTGGTAAGCTGACTGCAAAAATACTCATTGTGAGAGACCAGTATAAATCCACAAGGAAGCTGATTGAGCATGGCAGCAAGCTCTTCTTGTGCTTCAAGGTCGAGATGGTTATCTGGTTCGTCAAGCAGTAAAAAGCCTTGCGTTTGCACGGCCAGCACGATGGCCGCTTTCATTCTCTCACCACCACTGAGACTCGTGATAGGTCCTGAAATCTTATCTAGACTCAGACCAACGCTTGCAAAACTGGTGATTATATTTTGATGTGGCGTGTCAAGTAAGCGCTCGGCAATGTCTAAAACGCAAGGGCCCTGTTCAAGCCAAGCGCAGTGCTGGTCTAAGTAAACAGATGTTGTAGGGCGCTGGATTTCTCCGCGCTTTAACTCTAGCTTACCTGCAAGGGTTTTAAGCAAGGTCGATTTTCCGATGCCATTTTCTCCAATTATCCTGAGCTTTTGTGTTGTATCCGCAAAAAGGTTCACTGTCTTTTCTGGTCCAAAGCACAATTCGGCTTCGCATAAGCGGATCTTTTCTTTCGCTCGCAGAGCTGAATTAAAATGAAACTGCTGTTTGTCTTCTCGATAGTAAACTGCATTTTTCTTAACCCTATCTTGAGCTTGCTGAATTTTATGGGTTTGTCCGGCATGACGCTTACTTCCTCTGTCTGACTTAAAGTCAGTAACCAGTTTACTTTGGCTACCAGCGCGCACTTGTGCTTTTCCTTTACTGGCCTGCCGTTGATGTTGCAGATCCGCTGCAATCATGGCTTGTTTAAGTGCTTTTTGTGCTGCGCGATTTGCCAAATGTTGTTGTTTTTGTCGAGCTTGAGTTTGAAGGAGTGTCTCTCTGAAGGCGTCAAATCCAAGCGAGTGATGAGTTAGCTCCCCCTGTTTTATGTGCAGTATATGGTCGGCTGCATCCAATAAAATAGGATCGTGTGTGACGGCAACCACACAATGTTTGTGGTGCTTTAGCTGCTCAGCTAGCCAGTGCTTATTGACGCTGTCCATGTGGTTACTCGGCTCATCCAGTAATAGGATTGCAGGCTGAGATTGTAGTATCTCAATATAAACACGCATTCGCTCTCCTGGACTAAGCCTTGTAAAGGGGGTTTCCAAAGTGAGTTCTAGCGGTGCAAGTGTTGCTTGCCAACTTGATTCTAACTGCCAATCATCTGAGATTAAGTCAAAATCGTGCTCAGAGGCTAACCCCTGATGGGCTCGATGCAGTGCTACTAGCTTCTCTTTAAGCCCGAGTAGTTCAGAAACGGTTGTAAAGCGGTTAGTCTCATCTTGTGGGAGATAGAAGCATTTTCCATGGCTTTGTCGCTCGCCCGAGGTTAGAGGCTGTTCACCGGATAAGACTTTGAGTAAGTGTGATTTGCCCGCCCCATTTGGGCCCGTTATCGCAATAAATTGCCGCTCTATTGTTAAGTCGACATCGCTAAATAAACATTGACCATTTGCAAGCGTCAAGTTTGCTTGCTTTACTTGTATCCAAGGCATCATTACTGCTCCTAGTTGCAGCAGTGCAAAAGGCTAAAGGCACAAAGACTCGTAAAAGCGGTAAAAAGTAAAATAGAAAATGAGAGTCTATAGATTGGTCTGAGAAGCCTCAAAGATAACCATAAGCCTTGCACTGGAAATTAATAATAAGTTCGTCAGTTACAAAGGGCTTAGTTATTCATTGTGATGGCAACTCCTAATGAGGTAATAAAACGAATAGAGGCAAATAATTAGCGATAAATCGTGCCTACGTTTATTTTGCAGGCACAAGGGCCTGTTGATCTTTGCTGTTTGACTTTTGTTCTCCTGAGTGTGTTTTGGTCGCGACGCTCGACTTGCCGCCTAGTAATCTAGGCAAAAGTTGAGCAACAATGAACAAAGCGCACTCAGGTGAACCCAAAGGGCAGCGCTTGATTAGCATTTCTACTGTGTTGCCCCACAAGGATGTGGGGTAAGGTGACTTTGCAGGAGCACAAAGTCTTTATCGCCTGACTCACATAGAATAACTATGCTACGCAGGCTCTGACTTGTATAAATACCAATCAAACTGCTGCAAAAACAAACTTGAAAGATACACAGGCCCTAGATTAAATGTCAAGGCACGTAATTGATTAAATCACAATTGAATAGGCATAAATGGTTTGATTAAAACGCCGACCACAAGGGCCAGCAACACACTGACAAGCGTGCCCAACATCACGTATTCGGTGAGCTTTCTGTCTTGGCTTTGGGTTAGATCGCCAAAGCGAAATACCGATTTAGCGGCGAGAATAAAGCCGATAGCAGCCCAGCTATCCAGTAACATGCAGCTCAGTAGTAATACACGTTCAAGTTGACCAATTAAACTTCCTGCTTGCGGCAGGCTATCAAGAGCTGAATTATTGAGTTGCCAACGCTCAAGCAGCATGCTGGTGAATATCGATGCAGGATGCAATACCATTAAATAGCCCACAACCAATATTAGCAGCTGGACATTAGCAAAAGGCTTTGCAAAGGCACTGAGCGCAATTTCAGGCTCAGCAATGTGCCAAGTGACGGCCACTAATATGGCAATATGTGCACATTGGTCTAGCACAAAAGGAATAACGCCTTTGCTAGAATAGGATTTAGCTAAGTCGATACAATAGTGGCTAATACCTACCGCTAGCGCAAAGAGCAGCGCATTCCACTGTGCTCCCCAAAACAAAGTCGACTGCCAAAGTAGGATGATTGCAAGTGCAGCCCCGCCATGCGCGACACTATGCCACAACAACTTGATGGACTTATAGTGACGGGTATTTCTGTCATGCACCCAGCTCATAGGTTGGAGGTAAAAGTCAGTGATTGTGTGACCTATTACTAACCACAATAACAATACTTGCCATTCGTTCATTAAGTCCACCTCGTGATATTTAAGTGTTGAGCATTCGACTATTGGTGTGAGCGTGCAATTGCTAAAAATTGATCTAATAAAGCGTAGTGTGCGCTATTGAGTAATTTAGTTACGTTCACCCGACTGGTGTTGAGTTGTTTTGCAATATCGGCATGGCTCAACTTAGGGTGTGAAATATGAATAAAAGCGGCCTCTGCTTGTTTTTGGGTTAAGTTCGAAAGTAATAAATCCACAAATGCCAGATTTAGTGCAAAGTGGGCATTACTGTCATTGTTATACCTGAGTCTTGCTTGTCCAATTGCGTCCAATCCTCGGCCCGCAAGTACCAGCGCAGCACCTGTCGCGGTTGATAAATCTGCTGCTGTGATATTAACTTCACCGACCGCAAGGCTGAGTCTGGCATCGCTATGTCGGCTAATTAAAAACAACCGTAGCTGTAATGCCACATTGAACAGTTTCGTAGCATCTGGCAACACAAGCTGAAAGCCGTCGCCGCGGTAAAAACTATAATAGCCCTGCTCCGCAGTCGCTATTTCAGCTAAGTAATCCTTTAACTCGCTTTGCAGCCTTGTAAGTTGTAGTTGTGACAGCGACTGTGAGCCGACAATGTCTGCTGTGATCACCGCACCTTGAGGTATTGATATCATAAAGGTAACTTAATTTGGTTACATTTAAGTAAGTAACTAATATTGGTTACATTGATTTTGGTATGAAGCTGGATAAAAAGCAAGCAGTCGCTAAGGTTTGTTCGCTTTGGTAGTATTTTACCAAAGCGAACGCAGGTATGGAGGTAGACAAAGCTCCCGCATATGTGAGAAATAGACGTTTATTAACTGTCCTTAAGCTTACAGGTCGCTAAATCTTAAGTTTTTGATTTTGTTTATTTTTACCCTGTTTGTCCTTATACTGATAATTATAATAATTGGCATTGTTAGCGCGTGCGCTAGGCATACTGGGGATTTATGGTAGAACAATATTGGGTTGGTGATTTTTTTGTCGATTTATCACGTAACCAGATTTCACACCAAGGTGAATGTCAAACGCTTGCACCAAAGGCTCTGGCGGTGCTCACTTGCTTGGCTCAGAATCAAGGCAAAGTGATGAGCCTCGATACCTTGCTCGATACAGTATGGCCAGATACGGTGGTCTCTCCTAATACTTTGCAGCGTAGTATTGCGCAATTGAGAAAGGCGCTTGGGGACGATGGTAAGGTGCAAGGTTATATCCAAACGCACGCTAAAAAGGGGTATAGCTTAGAGTGTGAAGTACGTTGGGAGGGGCAAACGAACGAGTTGACGAATACTGAGCCGCAACTTGAGGTGATGCCAGCCCCTGAACCTGAAATGCAACAAGATAAACACCTCACTCAAAGTCGGAATAAACACCTTTATGTGTTTGTTTTACTCGCCTTCACTATTTTGCTTGGGGCTATTGGCTATCAATATTTTTCCACCAAAAAACCTTCACCACTGTTCTTTGATACTTTGCGCTCATTGACCGCAACAGACGACAAAGAATTTGATGCAAGCTATTCCCCAGATGGTCAGTACATTGTTTTTCACCGCTATTTAAATAAGTTTTGCGATAATAAGATATGGGCAAAAAAGGCGGATACCCAACAAGAGATCCTGCTCACAGAGCGCTTTGGAGCATACGGCAGGCATAGTTTCTCAAAAGATGGTGAGCAGTTGCTGTTTTTGGCCACCGACGCTTGTAGTGGCGAACCAGTTACACAAAAGCGCTGCTACGACCTTGTAACTCTCGATTTTACTAAGGCATTGGAAAGCCCTCAGCAGCCAAAAGTTATTCTCCAGTGTAAAAACTCGGTGGTTGATAAGCCTATCTGGCTGAACGATGGCAATGTGGTATTGAAGCAAAAACAAGGCGAGCGCTGGAAGCTGATCAATTACTCCATTGACGACGACAGCGGTGTCGATCTTTATATCGTAGAAGAGGGGACGTTGATTGATTACGCCTATTCTCCTCAAGATGATTTAATCGCGGTCAGTAGTATTCATGCCGATGGCCTACATTATATCGATATGCTAAAACCTGACGGTGAGTTGCTCTCTAGTCATCAGATCCAGCGGCCGCCGGAAATTACTAAATTTCACGATATCTACCCAAGTTTTGACCCACTCAATCAGCAATTGATTTTTAGTACCGGACGTCAGCTATTTAGTCTGACGTATGAAGGGCTTGTGAGTAAAATTCAATTGCCGTTTTCGGATCGAATGAGGCAGCCTGAATTTCGCCCTG
The DNA here is from genome assembly GCF_040104525.1 of Pseudoalteromonas sp. XMcav11-Q. Lineage (NCBI taxonomy): Bacteria > Pseudomonadati > Pseudomonadota > Gammaproteobacteria > Alteromonadales > Pseudoalteromonadaceae > Pseudoalteromonas > Pseudoalteromonas sp. XMcav11-Q. Next base: position 74,847 of record NZ_JBECOX010000004.1, on the reverse strand, counting down.
ATGGCAAAAGTATACTGATGATCAAAGGACCTTACGACGGTGATATCGTAAAATTACCACTGACACAGTTAGCACAAGGCGCTCAAACATACACCAGCTTTGCACGAACCAACCTTGGTGAAGATCAGGCTGTTTTTCAGCCTGATGGAGACTTAGTGGCATTTTGGTCGGAGCGTTCAGGTACTGAACAGGTGTGGCTAAGCGATGGCAATAACACGCGACAACTGACTAACTTCCCGTTAGATACTTTTATTCGCGGGATCCACTGGGCTGAGGATGGCCAAAGCATATTGGTCAGTGCCAGTGGTGTACTGACACAAATTGCTTTAGATGGTAGCTTGACATCTTACCCGCACGCCTACCCTGTTTTACGCTTATATCAATGGAAAAGTGCAACACAACGTGCACTAACACAGATTAGGGTAAAGGGAGAAATGAAGTTAGCTGCTTATGATTTTGCTCAACAATCGTTTCAAATATTGACGCAGCAACCTGTGCTGTGGGCACTTGAAAGTGAACACGGTAAAGTTGTGTATAAGGATAGACTTGATCAGTTTTGGCAAATAGGCGCTGTTGAACCTCAGCGGATCAGTGCACTAAACAATCAAGGCGGCAGAGGAAAATCTTTTGTAATGCGCGGCAATGGGATATATGGCGTCAATGAAGACAATCAACTTTGGTCCTATGATTTAGACAAAACGTCGTTTACCATACTCGGCGAAGTGCCTACCAGTGTCGACTATCTCACCGACATTAACGACAACGATGTGCTTTTGATAAATCGAATATCGGCCAAGAAAGAAGTGGTAGAGCTTACGGTTGCGAATCAATAACTGGAGTATCAAAATGAGCAAATTAGCTCAATATCAGCGTTTTAGGCAAGAGCTAGGGCTATTGCTCGCACAATACAAAGGCTATGGGTTTGTACTTGGTTTTCTGCTAAACCTCAGTATTTGGCATATTGCATCTCAGTTTGTAGCTGATCCCTTTGTCTCTAACTTTTGGAATCAAGTATTTGTTTCCTTGCTCTTTTCTGTGGTTTTTTGCCTGCGTGCAGAACGAAAACCAACTTAATTTACTTACTGAAAAGAAAGGCACAACACGCATGTGCCTTTTTACAGCAAGCGCGGCTATAAACAATATTGTGAAATGATCTGATATACTTGGTTGATATTGTCGCCCGCTTTAAATTCTTTACTAATTGGTGTTGGGTCTGAGCCAATCCAGATTTTTAATTCCGCATCAAGGTCGAAGTGACCCGCAGATTCTTTGCTGTATTTTGTGATTTTGCTATACGGAATGCTGAGCATTTCTACTTTGCTGCCCGTCATGCCTTGCTTGTCGATTAAAATTAGACGCTTGTTGGTAAAAATAAACAAGTCGCGGATCACCTTGTAAGCTTGTGCAACTTCTTCTCCAGCAATTAATGTATCTGCTAATAACTTATCTACTTCGCTACTGTCTACTTCGCTTGCATTACCGAGCAGACCACTTAATAGTCCCATTGTTGTTCTCCGTTTTATTTCAATTCGTCTTAGGCTGATCTCAAGATAGTGCTTAGGTCGAAATGAATTAATGATGAAAGTGCAAAACCAGCATAGAAAAGCGCGCTGATTTTGCCAAATAAATAACCTGAGTTTGGAGTAAGGAGTTAGCTTATATCTCTTATCAAACAAATTTTTCCATCGCGAAATGCAAACTCTGAGCGGCCCTGCAAGGAGATGCTTTGTCCTGCTTTCATGCCATTGGCTAAGTCTTGGGCTAATTTAGCTTTGTAGGTCACATGAACAATAAACAGATCATTGTCTTGCGTGGCAGCGGTTAAAGATTGATTGCGTTCTGAAAATAACTTAGCAGACTGATTTGCTAATTCTGCAAATTCCATTTTACTGGTTGTACGCGTTGTAATTTCACCATTGGCAAGATTCTCAAACACGACATCATCCGTGAGCTGAGCTAGCATTCCCGGAATATCAAAATGATTGTAGGCAGAGATATAGTTTTTCACTAAGGTTTCCATTTTTTCCTCCTTGGTGTAATGGATGCTAATAAAAATTTAGATCGGTTTGTTCAATTTCGCACACTCTTTTTACCACTTTTTGCTGTGCCATCATTCGCATAAATCGGCCCAAATGTGCATAGTCTTTTGGCGCAGTATTAAACCCACTTGCCCAATGGGCCAGCATAAATAAATAATAATCACAAAGCGTGAGATGTTCACCAACTAAGTAGGTGTTTGTTGCTAACTGCTTGTCGATAAGTGCAAACATGTCGCTGACTCGTTGCTCAGCGGCTTGAAACATGGTCTTGCTGCTCTCTGGTGACAGCTGATATTTTTCAGGATAGAAATACAACATGAGTTCTGGCTGAACCGTCGTGGTTAAATAAAAAAGCCACTGATAAAACGTGGCTCTCTGTGGGGTTGCTGGTGCTGGGATAAGTTTTCCTTCAGGGTGCTTTTCGCATAAATGCAAACAAATTGCTGCACTCTCGAAGATGATTTGGTCACCGTCGACCAATGTCGGGATCCGCCCTGTTGGATTGAGTTCTAAATAGGTCGCAGACTTTTGTTGTTGCGTTTTTCTATCGATCAAGAGCAGTTCTTTTTCTAGTTGTAGGTGCTCAAGTACGAGATGTGGTGCCCAACTGGCATTACGAGGGTAGTAAAACAACTGATACATCTTTTGCTATTCCTTGACGATACTTTTTGTTAGCGTGCAATTGGTATTAGATGGTTGCAACTTTTATGGAGGCTGTAAACCGTTATTTTGCTTTTAGCTGGGAGAATCAAAAATGTATATTGGCAAGCTGTCGAAGCAAACTGGGCTGTCAGTCAAGGCCATTCGCTTTTATGAAGAGAAAGGGCTTATTCCTACCCCGGAGCGTGTTGGTAAATATCGCGTCTATTCTCAAGTAGATGTCGATCTGCTGTTATTAATAAAAGAAGCAAAATCGCTCGGTGTGTCGATTAAGCAATTACAGCAAGTGATTGAAATTAAAGGGCGGCAAGTCAACTGGGTCGAAATCAACACATTTTTAGTCGAACTCAAAGCATCCTGCATAGAGCAAGTTGCGCAGCTTCAGCAAAAAATACAACGTATTGAACATTGCATCGCATCACTTGATGAATGTCCACAGATAAAACTATCCTAACCTGAGGTTTGGATAAGGAATGTTCCAACTCATTGTTGCTAAAGCACAACTTAGTTTTTTCCTTGTCTAGCCAGCAAGATTTAGGGAAAACAAGGCGAATTTACGCACCAATAGCTGGCTATTGGAAGTGAATTTAACGCAGTTAGCGCTAAAACTGGCTGCTAGAAAGGCATTAATTATCCGCAGCTCAGGTTATCCTAGTCTCAGGTAGAGTAACTTGACTCTCCCGTTAAGGGGAGACAGTACACTCGTTTCTCAGTCATGTGATAAGGAAACGACGATGAAAAAAATACTGCTACTAAACGGTAACCCCAAAACCAAAGGCCTGTGCCACGCTATCACCACAAGTTATGAGCAAGCTGCAAACACCCAACATCAAGTACGCAGAATGGATCTTAGTGAGATGCACTTTGAAATCAATTTGATGTATGGTTATGAAGCGAGCCAACCATTAGAGCCATGCCTTAAGCAATTCCAAGAGAACTTACTGTGGGCGCAGCACATTGTGATAGTAAGCCCAATTTGGTGGTTGGCGTTACCAGCCAAGCTCAAAGGGCTAATAGATAGAGCATTACTTCCAGGCTTTGCTTTTAAATACAGTGAGGCCGGCACTGAAATTGAAAAGCTTCTACCGCATAAAACCGCAAGAGTCATTCTCACCTCAGACACGCCGCAAACTTATTTGGAAGAAGTTGCTGCTGGGCTTATGGCTCAACTAGAACATGGGACACTAGGATTTTGTGGTATAGAGCCAACTCAACATACGCTATTTGGCCCTGCGCACTTAGCAACTCCTGAGGTAATTGATAACTGGCTGAGTGAAGTGACAAGTCTAGCCGTGCGGGGTGAGTGAATAAAAACACATAACTTCTATTGCTAAGCTTATTTTAAATCAAAATTTGCAATGCCGAATGTTGCTATCTTTTACACCAAGATGGCAACTTGGGCGGAGTGTATGCGAATTTGGAGTTTATTACTTTTTGCGTTTCCATTATTGGGAGCTGCAAATGAGCCAATTCTGCCACTTGAGCCTGCAATAGGGCTTGATGCCGATAAAGTTAGCTTGGGCAGATCACTTTTTTTTGATAGGCGGCTTTCCCGAGGAAACCAAGTCAGCTGTGCGTCATGTCATCAATTACTCACTCATGGCGCGGATGTAAAGCCCCTTTCCAGTGGTGTTAATGGCGCACTCGGTGAGCTAAAAACTCCAACTGTTTACAATGCGGCTTTAAATATTCGTCAAGCGTGGGATGGCCGTGCGCAAGCGCTTTATGATCAAATCGACTCACCCATCTTAAACCCAAAAGAGCATGATATGACGTGGCCAGAAGTCGTTGCCAAGTTAAATCAAGATAAAACGCTGGTCGCGCAATTTACTAGAGTGTACTCGCAGGGAGCAACGAAACACACGGTAAAAGACGCAATAGCGACTTTTGAAGGGTCGTTAATCACGCTTAATGCGCCGTTCGATTTATGGCTTAAAGATAAAAGCGTAAAACTGCCTAAGTCGGCTATTGCCGGTTATGAGTTATTTAAACGGTATGGTTGCATTAGTTGTCATCAAGGACGCAATGTTGGTGGCAATATGTTTGCCAAAATGGGCACCTTTGGTGATTATTTTGGCGATAGAAATACACCAATTCAAAAAGCGGATTATGGCCGTTTTAACGTTACCGGCAACGAGCAAGATCGCTTTGTGTTCAAAGTACCGAGCTTGCGACTTGCTAGCAAACAAGCATACTTTTTTCACGATGCTAGTCATAGCAGCCTAGAATCCGCCGTTGCGACCATGGCCAAATACCAACTTGGTCGCAATATCTCAGACTCCGATATAAACCAGCTAGTTGCCTTTATTGACAGTCTAGCAGGACATCACCACGAAATGGATTTGGAAAACCACGAATGAAGAATAAGGCCTTCATTGGTGTGCAAGCGTTACTGCTGTGCGCGCCAATTGCGCTTTTTGCGTATTTTTACTCGCAGCAAGAGCTCAGCAGTCAAACACACCAAGCACGAGTTACCCTGCTCTTTGAAGCCAAAAGTATTGATGCCAAACTGGATGCCGCGGTGTTACAAATGCTTAGTGCACAGCTCAATCAATATGATGAGTTAGCGCAATTAGCGCATGCAATTGATGCTTTGAATACACCACAGCGAGATGCATTATTTGCAGAAGCCACGCCTGACATTCGACAGCAATTTGATGCTTATCGTCGGCTACTCAGTAATAAAGTATTGCAAGTCGAGTCCATTAAAACTGCGGCGGCAAATATTAAAAATAGCCTGCTTTATCTTCCCGAGTTGCTAATCGAGCTGGAGCAGAGTGAGCCCGAACTGGCAACCCACGCCAATAGAATGCTTGCTAATTTAATGTTGGGTCAGCTCTACGAATTTGTCGCAGAGCCTTTAATGACCATCAACTCTGAAAGTAGCTTAGAGCAGCTTATCTATCAGCATTTTAATGTTGCCCTTGCTAACAGTGCAGAATTAAAAAAGGCAAAACAACGCTTTTTGTCTTTGCCGAGTGACCAAGCTTTTTCAGCACTTTACGCGGCATATAGCCAGCACCACAGTGAAACCATAGAAAAAACCAAGCATCAAAGTGAATTACTCTTACTGCTGACCATTGTGCTATTTTTGCTCTTGATTGTGTTTGCAAACCGACTTTATGTGGCCAAAAATAAAATTCTGAGCACCAGCCAAACTTTGTCTGATGCCGTTGCGCGTTTAACCGAAGGCTTTGCTCTTTTTAGTCGCAGTGGCAATTTGCTGCTCTGTAACAGTGCTTGGCGTAATCATTTTGCAATTGCCGATAGCGAAAAAATGCCACGCAAGTTAGAAGAGTGGCAGCAGCAGTTTGGAGAAATTTTTAACTCCGACGCCAATTTGCATCAAACCGAATCTGGCGCTTGGTTACAGGTAAAACAAACGAATACACACAACAATGGCCAAGTGTTTGTGAGTGTTAATGTTTCCCTTTTTAAACAAGCGGAAGAAGAGCTTCGCAAGTGGGGCCATGCCATTGAGCAAAGCCCCTCTTCTATTGTGATCACCGATCCTCGTGCTCGCATTGAATACGTTAACCCTAAGTTTGAACAAGTTACTGGGTATTCACTTGAGGATGTGAAAGGACAAACACCCAAAGTACTAGGCTCCAAACAAGGATTTACCGACTACAAAACGCTGTGGCAAACCATCAAACAAGGCAAAGTCTGGCGTGGTGAGTTTTACAATCGCCGTAAGTCTGGAGATTACTATTGGGAGTACGCGTCTATTTCCCCGATTAAAAACCAGCAAGGGGAAATCATTAACTTTATTGCGATCAAAGAAGATATCACTGCACAAAAAAGCGCAAGTGCACAGCTTAAAACCGCAGCGGCGGTATTTAATGCAACGCAAGAAGGGATCATGACCACCAACGCAAAACTTGAGATCACCGCGGTCAATCCAGCTTTCACCAAAATTACTGGATACGAAGAACATGAAGTGCTCGGTCAACGACCTAATATTTTAAGTTCAGGTAAGCATGACAAACATTTTTATGAGCAGATGTGGAGCACCCTCAACTCGCACGGACAGTGGGCAAGTGAGATCTGGAACAAGCGTAAAGACGGTACTTTATATCCAGAGTGGCTAGCAATCAGTGTCGTGCATGATGACAAAGGGCTGGTGCAGCAATACGTTGCTATATTGTCTGATATGACCGAGCGCAAAGCGCAAGAAGAGCAGATTGAATATCAAGCCTATTACGATGTGTTGACCGGACTGCCGAATAGAACGCTATTACTTGAGCGCATTGAGCAAGATATTAAACGCATGAGCCGTACTCATCATCAAAGTGCAGTGTTATTTATTGATTTAGATAGGTTTAAGCGTGTCAATGACACCATGGGTCACGAGGCCGGAGATGCCTTACTTATCTCCGTAGCTAAGCGCTTAAACGGCCTGCTGCGTAAAAGCGATACCTTGAGCCGCTTTGGGGGAGATGAATTTGTATTGTTATTGAGCCAAATTGCGCATCCGGATCATGCTGCTCAAGTAGCCGATAAAATTGTCAAAGCACTGAGCGAACCATTTGTGATCAACGGCTTTGAGGTATTTACCGGGGCAAGCATCGGGATCGCGATTTTACCAAGTGATGCAAAAGATCAAAAAGAGTTATTACGACTTGCCGATTTAGCCATGTATAAAGCAAAAGAGGCGGGGCGCAATCAGTATCACTTTTTTGCGCAAGAAATGCAGCAACAGGTGAATCGTCGAGTTGAGCTGGAGCAGCTGCTCCGAGCTGCGCTTGAACATCAGCGCTTAACCGTACATTACCAACCTATTGTCGATACGGTGTCGGGTAAATTATATGGTGTCGAGGCGCTCATGCGCTGGCCAACTGATTTCGGCCAGTATATTTCTCCTGCTGAATTTATTCCTGTCGCTGAAGAAAGCGGTCTTATTGCTCCTCTTGGTGAGTGGTTACTTGCTAAGGCATGTAATGATATTCGCAGATTAAATAAAGCACTTGGCATGAATTGTTATTTGACGGTAAATGTCTCGAGTCAGCAATATCGACTTGGCTTTAACGCCACTACCATTAAACAAATCATACAGCAATCAGGCTTTCTTCCAGAAAATCTAACGCTTGAAATCACAGAAAGCATCTTACTTGAAGATGATAAAGCCGTAACTGCTTGGCTGCAAAGCCTGCGGGCAACGGGGGTCAACTTAGCAATTGACGATTTTGGCACTGGCTATTCTTCTCTTAGCTATCTTAAACGCTTCCCCATCAATATATTAAAGATCGACCGAGGTTTTATTCAAGATATAGATCAAAACCAAGATGCTGCCGTTTTGGTCAACGCGATTTTGTCTATGGCGGAGAGTTTATCGCTCAAAGTGATAGCCGAAGGCGTAGAACAACAAGGACAACTAGATTGCTTAAAAGACCTTGGTTGTCAGTATGTACAAGGATACTTTTATGCCAAACCAATGGCGATTGAAGGATTAATCGACTGGGTTGAGCAATTTGCCATTGCATCGGAGCGAATACCTCCCAAACTGTGGTTGGATTGAAGTGTGTGGCTGTTAAATTGCAGTATGGGGTGTTGTGATCCAATTAGAGCTGATTTCTGGGCCCGTGAATGGGTTCCCAATCAAATGGCAATCCGTTCTAAATGGGTTGGCAAAGCTGTTTAGCTTTGCCAACTACTCAACGCAAAATCGCAGTTAGTAAAATTAAGATCTGTAAAAGTAGGCAAAGTACATTAGTAACAATGATTGCCATTCGCTGAAATCTCAGCCCATACATCAGCCAAAAACTAAACACCAATACATACCCGATTAAAAACGTAAAGGACAAGTTGGTTGGGCCTTGGCGCTCAAGTTCGCTAAGTAGCTGGCCGAATAATGCGATAAAACCGATACCGCCGAAGAACACACCGGCGAAATCCCAGTAGGTATCTTTCGTTTGATAAAAGCCTGTCAGCCATGTTTTCATTCGCTTACTTCCTCTGATAAGTAGATATCCTGATAGTGATTGATACGGGCAACAATATGGTCATGTTGAATGGTGCAAAAACGGTTAACTACGACTACCTCACAGCCAGCGCTAAGTGCGGATCTCACCCCTTGATCTGAGTCTTCAAATGCAAGACATTTAGAGGTTGCCACTCCCAGTCGTTTGGCCGCCAATAAAAATGGCTCAGGGTGAGGCTTACCTTGCCCAACATCATCTGCGGTAATTAATATTTCAGGAATAGGTAAACCTGCTGTGGTGAGTCGTGCAACTGCATTGTGACGATTTGCAGAAGTTGCAACGGCCCACTTGCGTTGCTGTGCTTTTATTTCGCTTAAAAACGATTTAGCTCCAGGAATGGCTGTGACGGTATGGGCAAGGTCGGCTTCTGCTTGTTCCAACAGCTCAACTTCATGCAGGCTATCTAAATGCGGAGTAAATTGTTCTATAAAGTCTTTGAAACGTGCACCTCTGCCCGTAGTTAATACCATTTCTAAATCGACATGATGTTTCTCACACCAAGGCGCGACGGCCTGTCGTACTGCAACTTCAGAATCAACAAGTGTGCCATCCATATCGAATATCAATCCCTGATAATGGTTCAGGTTGAGTGAATTAAGTGCCATTTTTACTCCTTATGATAATATTTCATGCATAAACAGGCGTTTGTTGATATTAAATCGGCTTTATCGTGCATGTGTGTGCAAATAATACGCTTGTATCTCGATCTTTTTCAAGTAAAATTACGCAAAAACATGCAGGAACATGCAATGCTATTGGCAGAACGTCATCAATTCATTCTCGATCAGCTTAATTTACAAGGGCGGATCACCTCAGTGTCCTTGGCGCAAACACTTGATGTGAGCGAAGACACAATCCGTCGGGATTTAAACAAACTGGCTGAGCTTAAGCTCCTGCGGCGTGTTCATGGTGGCGCTTTAGCGCTGCAGGATAATACTCCTGACTATATCGAGCGTTTAGATAAGCCCGATACCAGTAAAATTCGTTATATTGAACCTGCCTTAGCGATGCTCGTGCCTGGACAAACGATAGTAATTGATTCTGGCGAGACGTGCCGTTATTTAGCACAACACTTACCTAAAAATATGCCGTTGACTGTGGTTACGGGTTGTCCGCTAATCGCCAAAGAGCTGGCCTACCATTCATTGGTGGATGTGATTGTGTTAGGCGGTCCTATGTTTAAACCTGCGATGCGGGTGGTAGGCATGACGGCGATCGAAATGGTGAAACGGATCCGTTTTGATATTGTTTTTATGGGGATTTGCTCGTTCCATATTCACCACGGTTTTAGCGCGAGCTATATAGAAGAAGCGGAGATCCTTTCTGCTACTATTCGTCAGAGCGATCACACTGTGATTATGGGACCGAGTCATAAACTAGATAAAGTCGCTACTTATCAGATTGTTACAGCTAACGAAATTGACACAATTATTACCGATGAAGAAATCAATCCAAGCTTAAAAAAGCAGATTGAGTCGCTAGAGATAGCGCTTACTTTGGTCTAGGTTAATACGGAGCTACTGGGTTGCTTGAGTAGCCTACTTACGGTTGAACTAAGCAACCGCCCCTTTAAGGCTTTAATAAGGCAAAAATGTGATTGTTGTAGAAACGCTCATTTTTAAATATAGCGCGTTTTAACACCGCTTCTTGCTCAAAACCTGACTTCTCTAGTAGCTTCATTGATGCATGATTGTCGTCAAATACGGCGGCAAAGATCCGTTCAATATTGGTCTCGCTAAATACCTCTGAGGTAATGTGCAAAATGGCTTTATGAGTAATTCCCTTGCGCCAATGGCTTTTTGCAAGCCAATAGCCTATTTCGCCAGAGCGCTCATATTCAAATTCGCCAGGGGTAACACCTATACAGCCGATAAGCTGCTGACCATCGCAAATCGCTCGGACATAGCCGTGTTTACTGCCTTCATTTACCCACCACATGGCATCCTGCTCGGTGTAAGGTTGCGGAATTTTTGTTGATAAATACCGAACGACATCGGAATCGTTCAAAATCACGACCATATTGTCAACATCATTGGCTTGGAACGGTCTTAGCTTGAACATCGGACTCCCTTTCAATAGATTTAAACGTAAATTCATCAATAAGTTACCATTCCCTTTCGAGGTATACAATGCGTGCTTTGTGTAGAGAAAAGCAAGCTGGGGCTGGTTGTCGCCATTTGATGTTATTTTGCGTATTTTGATTGCATTAAATAACGTTAATTATTTTATAGACGAGGAATGCACAATACTAACTTCAAGCCTTGCACCGCAAATTCTTCAACTGAGATTACCTAACCTGAACTCGGGATAAGAAGTTAGTTAACCTGAGCTGCGGATAATTAATGCCTTTCTAGCAGCCAGTTTTAGCGCTAACTGCGTTGAATTCACTTCCAATAGCCAGCTATTGGTGCGTAAATTCGCCTTGTTTTCCCTAAAACTCTCTGGCTAGATAAGGAGAAAACTAAGTTGTGCTTTAGCAACAATGAGTTGGAACATTCCTTATCCAAACCTCAGGTTAGTTAAGTTACTAAAATATCTAAGTTCAGGTTACCTATATTGTTTTTATTTTGTTTGCCCTAATAAAGAGAGTGAGATTACAAATTAATTGCAAAGGATTAGGAAGAAAAAACGATGGATAAAAATACCTTAATTGAATTGGTGACTGAGTACTTTAAAAAGATTGATGTTGGAGATTCAAGCTATTTAGACCTATTTCATGATGAAGTGACTTTCTTTTTTCCAAAGTTTGGTGACGCTGTTGGTAAGCAAGCATTACTTGAGTTTGGCGATAAAATTGGCAGCTCACTCAACAGCATTTGGCACGATATTGCGCATTTTAATTTCATTGTGTCTGGAAAAACAGTTGTTGTTGAAGGGCGCGAAGGCGGTGTGATGCGTGATGGGACGCACTGGCCTGATAATCAAATTTCATCTGGCCGTTTTTGTAGTGTGTTCGAATTCTCTGATAACTTGATCACAAGAATGCATATTTACGTTGATCCAGACTTCTCAAGCCAAGATAGTGATAGGATTTCAATATTATCGCGCTAATGTTGACTGTTTTGATAAAGAAAAGGATAGCTGATCTATGGTTTTCTCTGAAAGTGAAAAGAACACCTTACTCGCCCTCAAAGGAGTCGGCCCTACGGTAATAAAGCGTTTTGAAGAAATCGGTATTTGCAGTTTGAGTGAACTTGCGACTTATGAAGTTGAAGAAATAGCTGAGCGGGTCGCTTCTATGTTGCAAACAACTTGTTGGAAAAACAGCCCGCAGGCAAAAGCTGCCATTCAAGCTGCAATCACGAAAGCACGTAAGATGAACTAGCGTGTAAAGCCCCTTTACGGGGCTTATTCAAAGTAGTCTGGAAAACATATTATCTAGGCTTACTAAGCAACAGCTTCTACAAAGTTGAGGTCGAAACGTCCGTCCGGATCTTCTACTTTGATAAGCTCGTTAAGCGGTTTGTTTTTTAATGCCTTATTTTCAGCAAAGATGTCTAACAATAGTGGTTTTACTGCGTTTCCGCATAGCGCCTTGGCGAGTGCTTCATGAGAAAGCTTGAACAACAGGTCCATATTCTCGTCCTCGTCTTCAACGAGTTCTATATCTTCCCAGCTCTCGAAAATGTCTCTCAGTTTACTGACTTCTGCGCAGTCATCTTCAAAGTCAGATAAGATGATAAACTCGTCTGAGGCAACGTTTTTATGTTGTTCAAAACGGCTTTCTGGCAGGCTATAGATATTCCAATTTACATCGTAATGCCAAAACTCAACAGATAACGACATATGAGAATAAGCGCTTTGATTTACATAAAATTTTAGTTCGTTGATGCGCCTTTTAATAAGTGTAATTAAAACGTTTTCGTAAGCTTCAATAAGCGTATTTTTATCAAACATAATGTATCCTAACTGCGGTCTTAAATGCTAAGACTACGTGCTCCTATATTTGTTCTCAGTATTAATTCCACTCTACTATGTAAATGTGAACTTTTGTTACTGGCGTTTGCTAAAAGGTAATTTATCCAAAACAGGTTAATTTAACCACCAGTGTAGAAAAAATGCCAGTCTCTGCCGAGCCAATATGGCTTTAAATTGACAGTGTACGTTTAGTCAAAATAAGCTTGCTGTTTCGTTGTATAGCCATCGCACGATAGGGCCTTTGCTTTGATCTCTGCGTTGCACGATACCCATTTCGACGACCAGCGGGTTAGGAATATGTTCGGTTGATAGCTCGACCAGTTCGTTCATGTACCATGGCGTGTTGACAACATGTTCAGGTACTAATGCCCAACCAACCCCTCTAATGACTAAACCCATGATGTAATAGTAACTGTCAATATGCCAGTGGCTTGTAGATATGGCTTGTGACTGAGTATTACCAATGCGGTCACGTATAACGAGCTGCCGATGTTGGTTTAGCTCCTCAATGCTTGGAGCAGAATGTTGTGCAAGCGGGTGGTGAGGGGAGCAGATCAAGATTTGTTTAAAGCTGCTAATTGAGGTGAAATCCAGCGATTCTGGCAATGGTTTTTGGTGAAATAAAATGCCTATTTCAGCCCTTTTTGCGCTCACCCATTGTGCAATGTCGTCTTGGGAACCATTAATAATGGCTAATTTCAATAGCGGAAATTGCTGAGCTAATCGTTCAAACAATGATTCAAATGCGATGATGGGCACTGCTTCATCCATGGCAACAGTGAGAGACACCTCTTCGCCACTATTAAGAGAATTGGCTCTTGATTGCAGGCGCTGACACTGCATGAGCACCGCTTCAGCTTCTTTAAACAGATCGAGGCCAGCTTGATTTAACATTGGCAGTCTGGCGGAGCGGTCAAAAAGTGCAAAACCTAGATCGGCTTCCAAATTGGCAATTGCGGTGCTGACCCGAGATTGTGCCTTCCCCAAGTGTCTTGCTGCAGCTGAAAATGACCCCAACCTGACGGCGGTAACAAAGGCTTCAAGTTGATCGAGTGTCCAATGCATAATGATTAACCTATCCGAATTTCGGATGGATACTAACTTTGACCAATCTCAATTACAAGGATAATAACGGTTTTTATTGCTTAAGGATTTCATCATGCTGTTAGATTCAGCGAGCAAAACCCCCACAAAAGACACCAACGTTACCCGCACTTTTTGGCGTTATACCATCCCTGCCGTTGTCGCAATGATGGTCAATGGATTGTACCAAATCGTCGATGGTATTTTTATTGGTCACTACCTTGGTGCTCAGGGGTTGGCTGCTGTAAACCTTGCTTGGCCCATTATAGGGATCATTATTGGTTTTGGCGTTTTAATCGGGATGGGATCTGGCAGTTTGCTGTCGATTTATCGTGGCGCTGGCGACAATACCGATGTGCAGCAGCTGATGGGCACTAGCTTTTGGCTCATCGCTATCTTGACTGTGGTTGCAATGACTGTCCTTGTATTATTCGGACCTACTTTGCTTGAGCTTCAAGGTGCATCGGGTGAGCTTTTACATTCCAGTTTGGCCTATTTACAGGTATTGAACTGGGGAGCTGGGGTTACCATTGCGGCAGGTGCGTTGCCGTTACTACTAAGAAACAATGGTAAACCAGAAATGGCAACGGCTTTGCTGATTGTAGGGGCGCTCGGCAACATAGTGCTCGATTATTTTATGATTGTGGAAATGCAATGGCAACTTCCTGGTGCTGCACTTGCTACGCTGATTTCACAAGGGATAGTCGCACTTGCAGCGCTCTACTTTTTACTCACTTCTGGTGAAGAAAATAAACCCAAAGGTGCGTTTAATCAGCCCCTAGCCCTAGAAATACTAAAGCAAGGCGCAGCAGGATTGGTGATGTTTTTGTATTTTGGCTTTATCGTTGCGTTACATAACAAGCAGTTGCTGATATTTGCCAGTGAAGTTGAGGTGGCGGCCTTCGCTGTGGTTGGTTACCTTGGCGTTATTTACTATTTTATCGCAGAAGGCGTAGCGAATGGTGTCCAGCCGCCTATCAGTTATTATTATGGAGCAGGCCTTTACCAGCGCATTCACACTATGTTTAAGCTGGCGCTCAAAGTGAGCTTGGGTTTTGGTGTGATGATGGTAACTATGTTTTATCTGTTTCCGAAGGATGTACTTGGGCTCTTCAGTGAGGATTTTGCTTTGCTCAACGCGGCCGAGCGTGGTTTGCAGCTGCATCTATCCACGTTATTCTTGGATGGTTTTATATTTCTTACCTCGATGTACTTTGTTGCGGTAGGTAAAGGCGGTAAAGCGTTGGTTATTTCACTTGGAAACATGTTGGTGCAATTGCCGTTTTTATATTTATTGCCTTTCTGGTTCGGTGTTGATGGGGTGTGGCTTGCGGTGCCTATCTCAAACATCACGTTAACCGTTATTATCATCCCTCTGCTTTGGCGTGATTTATATCAGTTAAAGCATGCAGATATGGAAGCTACGTCAGGTGATAAGCAGTGCGCTTAGTTGTATACTGCAGGCGCTTATTTTAAGCGCCTTCTTAGGGTTATCTTTGGCGTACGTAGTAATTTTTTACCACGCAATCTAAATATCTCACAGCATTCACATGTCTAAATTTAAGCGGTTCGTTTAATTCTCCGAATAAAGGTATTCCGCCACCTAAAATAGTTGGAATGGTCGTGATAATTAGCTCATCAATGAGATCTTGTTGAAGAAAGCTTTGTATGGTTTTTCCGCCATCAATGTAAAGATTTTTAAAGCCCTGCTGAGCCAGTTGTTCGGCGATATCTGTCAGTTCACCCCGTACAAGCGATACCTTATCTGAAAAAACTTTTGGCACTTCTTTAAGCGTATTACTTAATACAAAAACAGGTTTATTGTATGGCCAGTCGCAATCAAATCCTTGGATTGTCTCAAAGGTATTACGTCCCATGATGATGGCATCTATGCGGGCCATAAAATCGGCGAACCCCAAGTCTGAACCTTCAGGGTTGGGTAAATCATGTAGCCAATCTAAGTGGTTGTTTTTATCCGCGATAAAGCCGTCTAGGCTTGCCCCAATATAGACGATGTTTGCCATTTTATACTCCAATTGAACCCTAAACTATTTCAAGATAAAATAAATTCTACACTGTAGAATTTATTTTATCTTAGCGAGAGTAAACAATGAGTGTCAAGGATAAGAAGCGTGGCCGACCGTTAGCGGAAGGTAAAGCACTAAGTCAGGAGCTGATCATACAAGCAGCCAAATTGCAGATGAAGGAAAGTAGAAAAGTGCCTAGTATTCGAGCGTTGGCGAGCAGCCTAAATGTCGATGCGATGGCAATTTATCACTACTTTAAAAACAAACAGGCTTTGCTCGAAGCTTTGACCTGCTCTTTAGTCGATGAAATATATGAACCTAGCTGCGATGAACAGTGGCAAACAGAGCTACAAAAGCTCAGTGTAAGTTATTTACAGCTACTCGACGACTATCCAGGGCTGTTAACTGTGCTGCTATCAATGGACTCAGTAGGTCCAGCTGAAGTGTTTCAAACCCGATTTGAGGTGATCACTCAAACGCTTGAATTACAGGGGCAGGCACAACAAGATGCGATTTGCTTACTGGTTGATTATTTACATGGTTTTGCACTTGCTATGGAGTGTCACCCAGATAGAGAAGCGTTAAATGTCTCGATGACAAACGGTACAATTGCACTAATTTGTAAAGCGATTGAGGCTTAATGTCATTGCGTTGTGGCGTTGTAAAGGGGCATTACAACACATAGAGGCGAAGTACCTGTTAGGGACGCTTGAGATAACGATTGGGAGTGGTGCCGATTATTTCTTTAAAATCTCTAATAAGATGTGACTGATCGGTATAGTTCAACTGAGCAACAATGTCTGCCATTGTAGTCGCATTGGATTCAAGCAGTGCAAGTGCTTGGTGCAAGCGGTACTTTCGAATTAGCCATTTAGGACTAAAACCGATGTAGTGTTGGCAAAGCCTTTGTATTTGTCGTATTGGCATGTCGCATTGTTTGGCAAGTTGCTCAACCGTAAAAATATCGCTGTGATCTTGCAAGGTGTTGAGAATACCTTCGGCCATAGCAGCACCTGTGCTTTGAGGGAGTGTAAACGACATTAAAAATTGTGATAGCACTTTTACCCGCTCTGCATCATCACTTGCCATGGTTAATGAAGAAACAAGCGAACTCGATAGTATATCGCAAAGATGCTGCAAAGAAAAGGTTTTATCGACACATGCCAAAGGAGTGATATCAAATTGTCCTACTAGGGCACCGACCCTAAATTTAACCCCCAAGAGCTGCCCTTTTCCATGCATTGTGTAATCGTATACTTTGCTTACAGGGCCAATAATTTTTATCTCATCGGTACTTAGCAGTAAATGAAAGTTGGGATCTGGTAAGTTTCGTTGTGTATGGGTTTTATTATCCGGCAAACACCAGTCGACAAACCAAAATTGCTCGACAAGACCTTTTAACTCTGTGCATGGGAAATACCGTCTAAGCTGGTAGTTTGGAGCGCTTTGTTGTTGGTGGAGTACACCGGTGACTGGACTAAGGTTAGATTTCATCGTTGCCTTGTTATGGATAGAACTCATTGTTTGTTGTCGCGTTTTTACAATACCAATTTTAAATTGCGTGCTAGATTTAAAACAAGCTGCATGAAACTGCAGAGCAAGATCAAACTCTTTTACTATAAAATTAAGGGAAATGCGATGCAACTAACAGGTGTGTACGAAATTATCAATTGGCAAGAAACCACAGAAAAACAATTTGATGATGGTGCCAAACTCTCCAAAGCCGTGGTGAGCCTCAGTTACGAAGGCGAAATTGAAGGCAGTAGCGAAGTTTATTATCAGCTTCACTATGCCGAAGAAGGAGATGTTGAGTTTAATGGCTTTGAAGCAGTAATCGGGTACTTTTCTGGGCAACAAGGCAAGGTTGTATTGATGCACGATGGTCGTTTTAAGCACGGTAAAGCACATAGTAATTTTACAGTGGTACAAAGCGATGTTGATGCTATTGCTGTGGGTGATAAAGGGTCGTTTGAGTCGACTGAGGGAAAAAAGGCAAACTACCAAATAACACATAACTGATAGCTTCAATGTTATTGCGCTAGGCTAAGTAGCGGTGTCTTCTTATGTCTAGCGTGTACAGCGCATCCACTAACTCCGCAAAGTGACTAATGACAACATCTGCTTGCTCTGCGTAGTGAGGTTTGTCATTAGGGGCAAACAAGCATGACGGCATGTTGGCGTTATGTGCCGCCTCTATATCGTAGAGGTAATCGCCAACATAAACACATTGATAAGGTGGCACTTGCCAGGTCTGAGCAACTTGCAGCAGCGCGGCTGGGTCTGGTTTGGCTGGCGCATCGTCTCTTGTTAAAATCAATGGAATTGGCAATCCCGCTGTTTTAAGCTTCAATCGCGCCGCTTTTGCAAAGTTTCTGGTCACAACGGCAAGCGGGACCCCCATTCTCGAAAGGTGCGCAACAGACTCCTTAACCCCAGGAATAACTTCACAGTGCTGTGCGTCACATAATTCATGTTGGTGGACGATGTTCATAGCCTCTTCACGCATGTAAGGTGAAGGCAATGTACTGATAAAACTGAGTAAGTCTTGCCCTACCGGACAGCCAATTTGCGCCCGAATAAGTGAGAAGTCGAGTTCAGATGTCACTAGTGTGCCATCTAGGTCAAAAATAATGCCTTTAACCGGTATCCTATCCATTTTTAATATCCTTTGGTTTCGCATGTGTACTGCGTAGCCCTACTTAAAGGTAGGTACGTAATTGAAGTTTGTAAAGATCAAGACGATGGAGTTTTGCTTTTGCGAGATGAGTGGCTCACTGATGGTAACGGTGAGCCACTTTTTAGTCTTTTCGAAGTTTTATGCGAGTTTGCGTAGTAGCCCTTGCGTGTTTTGTTTCATGGTGTTCGCCACCATAAAGTAACCAATCACAGCGACGAATGTTGCGCCAGTTGCAGGCCCTAATAGCCAAATATAGGGGTGCAAACGGCCATCCACATCGAATGTTTGAACTTGGATCACCAACAGTGCAATGTCACTGACCACGGCAGCTACCAGTCCTGCTAATCCGCCAAGTAATAAAAATTCATAAAGCGTGGCGAGTTTTATCAAACGACCTTTGGCACCGAGTGTGCGCAAGATAACGATTTCCTGCATACGTTCGGCAAGGCTTGCCTGAACCTGAGAAATGAGCACCAAAGAACCGCTGATAAGCACGATACTAAGTACAAAGCTAATCGCCAGTGAGACTTGAGAAATCATCGATTGTGCCTGTTTGAGCTGGCTCTGAATGTCGATCATACTAATTGTTGGATACGCTTTCAAAAACTGACTAATAACCTTAGTGTCTGCTATTTCAAGCTTGGCGGCAGTAAAGTAAGTCACAGGGAATTGGCCGGCGATTTTATCGTTGAATATCATCACAAAGTTAGGTTTCAGTGAGCCCCAATTGACACTACGTAAACTCGTCACTTTGGCTTCAATTGTTTGACTATTGATTAGGAAGCTAAGCGTGCCCCCCACTTTTATCCCTACCCGCTCGGCAAGCCCTTGAGCGACGGAAACTTGAAGCGCATCAGAGTCATCAAACCACTCGCCATCGACTACTTCATTACCCGCTGGCAATTCATCTAACCAAGTAAAATTGAGCTCGCGCCCTACCCCATCACGTGCATCTTCGTCTTTTTCTTCACCCTCTTGCAGTGAGACCCTGCGTGCAAACTCTTCGCCATTTAGCGCATTTACACGACCCAAAAAGACGGGATAAAAATGTTCATGTTTGATGCCACTTTCATCGAGTTTGCTTTGCATTGGCTGAATTTCTTGTTCCATGATATTGATAAAAAACGCATTGGGTGCGTCTTCAGGCACTTGCATCTGCCAATCTGAGATCATGTCATTTTTCAGCACCACTAAAAACAACATTAATTTGATAGCCAGAGCAAAGCTAATAAGCTGTACCGCATTTGCATTGGCACGTTTTTGCAGTGTGGCAATGGCAAGAGACCAACTTGAGCCCGGACTCAACCCTAGTTTTCTGCCCGCTGAAAATAATAGTCGTGAGATCACGTATAGCACGGCCATGAGTAGCAAGGTTGCGCCGAATAAAATCGCGGTGATCTTAATATCGCGACTAAATAGCCACATTAACCCGAAAATTGTTAATACTGAAAGCGCCATATGAATTCGACTAATCGCGATGGTGTCTCCAAGGTTGCGTCTTAGGACGCGCAGCGGCGGGATGTCAAATAAATCTAATAGTGGTTTTAATGAAAACATCATTGCGCATACCACACCCACGGCAATGCTCAACAGCCAAGGCCTAAACCCTGCTTCAGGCAGGGCCGTATCCATAAAGTTAATCAGGTAAGCGGCCCCAACACTTTGCAGCCCGTAACCGATAGCAAGACCGACTACAACGGAAAAAAAGGTCACTAAAGAAAGGTGTAAAAGATAAATACGGCGGATGGTTTTGCGACTACCACCGAGAGTTTTCATCATGGCGACGGGATCATATTGGCGCTCACAGTAGCGCTTTGCAGAAACCGCCATCGCTACGGCAGCGAGCATGATCCCAAATAGTCCAGCAAGGAGCAAAAAGCTCTCCGAGCGAGCTAAGTTTTCACCCAAAGGTGATTGCCTGTCTTTTATTCCCTGCCAAGATTGATTACTTTTGAGTTGTGGCTTGAGCCAAGTGTAGTACTCTCTCAGCTGCTGCTCTGAGCCCGAAAATAATAGTCGGTAGAATACTCGGCTCCCGGGTTGAATGGCTTTAGTCACCGCAATATCATCATGATTAATAAGGACGCGTTTGTTCCCCGCCAGCGAGAAGAAAGGGGCATCAGGCTCGCTAATAAGCACCTTACTCACTGTAAACTGCCCTGCCCCTATTTCTACCACATCGCCAATTTTAAGGCCAAGGGAATAAAACAAGCCTTCGCTGAGCCATACATTGCCCTTTTTCGGAGCGGCTTGAACTTGGTAATTCTCGCCATTAAGGCTATCTCTTAAAGTAAGTTTACCTCTAAGTGGATATGTATCTGTCACCGCTTTTAGCGCGCCAAGTATTAACTCATCGTTGGCAAATAACATCGAGTCAAAATACACTTGCTTGGCGGTATTTAAGCCAAACTCTCGTGCTGTGGTCAGTACTCGGTCGTCGAAATCATGGTTGCTCGAAAGCCGCCTGTCAGCAGCGATAAAGTCTGCGGATTTTTGTTCTAGATTCAAACGGATCCGCTCGGTAATGGAAGACAAGCTAAACACAGTCAATACTGCAAGCGCAATTGCAGCTAGGATGATGGTGAGCTCGCCTCGTCTAAATTCCCTAGAGAATAAAGTAAGTGCTAACTTAAACCACATTGACAGCCGCTCCTTGTTTTATTACTTCTAGTTTTCCAGCTTCAATATGAATGATGCGATCACACTGTTGAGCGAGTTGCTCATCATGGGTAACAAGCACCAAAGTGGTGCCATTCTCTTTGTTTAGGTCAAACAGCAAACGCTCGATAAGATGGCCGTTCTTGCTGTCTAAATTAGCCGATGGTTCGTCGGCGAATAGGATTTTGGGTTTGCCAACAAAGGCTCTGGCTATAGCCACTCGTTGCTGTTCGCCACCCGAAAGTTGTGAAGGATAGTGCGTTAGACGATGAGACAAGCCAACTTTTTCTAATAACTCTGTCGCTTGATTTTTTGCACCTTTGTCCCCAGCTAATTCAGCAGGAAGCATCACATTTTCAAGTGCTGTTAAGCTTTGCACTAACATAAATGACTGAAATACGAAGCCGACTTTTTCTGCTCGCAGTTGAGCTCGAGCTTCTTCATCCATTTTTTGTAATGATTCGCCATCTAAATGAACTTCTCCTTTGGATGCGATATCTAATCCGGCAAGCAAACTAAGTAAGGTTGACTTACCTGAGCCTGAAGCGCCAACGATAGCCACGGACTCACCTGACTTGACAGTGAAATCGATATCACTAAGGATAGTGAGATTACCTTCAACGGTAGAGACCTGTTTAGTAAGGCCTTTTACTTGGATCATATTTAACTGAGAAAGCACTGACATGAAGTACTATTTCCTAAAGTTGTTGTTCATACTTGTTATTGTAATGACGCCGTTAAGCGCAAATGCCAAGCAAAAACTCATGATAGTTGGTGATAGCTTAAGCGCCGCTTATGGCCTGAAACAAGATGATGGTTGGGTTAAATTGTTACAAAATAAATACGAAACAGAACAAAATCCGATCGAAATTATCAATGTTAGCGTTAGCGGTCAAACAACAGGTAATGCTGTGGCAAAAATAAATCAGCAATTGAAAACGATTTCGCCTACTCATGTATTAATCGAATTGGGTGGTAATGATGGCCTACGCGGATTTCCTGTAAAAAGGTTAAAGGCAAATCTCACACTGCTGGTGCAATCTAGCCAACAAGCAGGCGCCAACGTTGCCGTAATGGAAATCCAAATCCCCCCTAATTTAGGTCCTCGCTATACCAGTATGTTTACCGAGAGCTACCAACAAGTGACAGAGCAAACCGGTAGCTACCTAATGCCCTACTTTATGCTAGAAGTGGCGGCCAAACCGGAATTAATGCAAAGCGATAACTTACACCCCAACAAAGAAGCGCAACCTCTAATCCGCGACTTTATGTATCAAGAAATCAATCAATGGCTGGAAAAATAAGCATACAAAACACAAAAAAACCCGCTAAGAGCGCGGGTTTGGGTGTGTTTTAGTTTGAAACTTTAACTTATTGCAGTAGTGCTTAATTAACTACATTGCGATTACTTGAAGTTTGCGATACTCGTTTTAGTCGCATCTACCGTTTTCCAAGCATATGATTGACCAACTACACCATAAGGCACGCCGCCAAGAGACCAGTTCGGGTTTGCAAAGTAGTCGTATTGTGTTGCATTACCAAATACATGTGGATAAGCCATGATACTAGCGAAGTTGTCTTGTACACCGTGGCCCATGCCATCAACGTATACACCACCGCTGGTGTCACCTTGTTTGCGTGAATGCGCTAGACCTTGGTTGTGACCAAGCTCATGTACAAAGGTTGTTGCACCACAATCGATACCTGTAATGCTGAACATACGGTTGCTCATGCTTGAATATAGGTTGCCATTGCTACCTTGACCTACCCAAGCTAGACCACATGTGATGTAGTTACCATTGCGCTCACCTGTACCAAGTACCGCAACCATATCTGCACGCCAAGTATTACGAAGATTAGCTACATAGCTACTGTTAGTCACAGAATCTAACCAAGCACTCGTTGGTGTGATGTTGTAGTTACCTAAGTTTTGTGTACCTGCAAGACGTAGTTGCAGATCGATGCCATTTTGGCTGTAAACTTGGTTTGTAAACGCAATCAGCTGATTGATTTTAGTATTAATGTTTGATGTAGCAGCCGCAGATTGATCGGTATAAAGAATGCCGATATCGACGGTTACTGCTGATGCGCTTGCAGATAGAGCGAGTGCCGTTGCCAGCGATGCTGCCTTTACTGTTGTTTTCATTGTTTTTCCTTTCTTTTTAGTTAACGTTACTTTTGGGTTGAAAAATATCTTTCTTCACAGAAACTGAGTTATGGTCTGTTTCGTCATGGCTATCATGCGGATGTAGTTCTTCTTCTTTGTGGGAGCGGTATAAGTCTCGCTTGGCAGCAATCCAGCCAAATTGATCTTTTGATTCAAATACATAGTTGCCACTTGGGGCGGTAAGTTGACCATATACGGCGTCTTTGCCTACGGTTAAAACGGTGGTATGGAAACGACCATCAGCACCGGTTACCTTACCAAAAACACTTTTATCGCCGTTTTCCGCTAAAGATATGCCTGTCACTTCTGCTACAAATGACTCTTGTGTTTGCGGAATTAACAATTCAAAGTTATCACCGCCTTCTAATTCTCTTAGTGTAGGTAAGTCAAACTCAATATACGCTTCGTTGCTTAAATCTTGTGGTAAAACCTTTGCGGCTGAAAGCACTGCTTTTGCTTTATTTGATACCTTATTCACAGCGTAAAAGTCATTGCCCTTTTGTATTGGCGTCGCTGTAGGGGTGACCTGCTCAGGGCTCGATTCAAGCGTCTCATGCTTTGGAGTTGCCTGGTTATCAGTTTCTAAGTTGTGTGAAGCTTGAATTAAATTTACCTGTGAAGGTTGAGCTTCTGGCATCATTTTCCAAAAGGCAATTCCAATAAAACCCATAAGTAATGCAACAATGAGCACTCGCATAATTCACCACGATGACGTTAATAAGTAGTGAAATACTATTCATGATGCGGTCTTCTTATCAACTTTTAATTTACTGAATGTTTTCATTGATGATGGTTAAAATTAAATATCTTCATGATATATATGTATAAATGTCATTAACAAATCTTTACAATGTGAGCGTGTTAAGTGTGTTATGGCTTGTAATTGTCAAGCTAATGTAATCAAAGTGTGCTGTTTCAAAGTGTTTGATTGGATTAGCTTTATTTTTTGAAATAGCTGATAGTTTTATTATTTTTTGTCTGAAATAATGGTATTTCAATTTAATCTTTTTGATCTTCATCGATATTTTTATTCATAGTCCTGATGCGTGTGCAGGGTATTTTGCCATTTGTTTTGAAAATTGTAGTTTGACTTGATTAAGTAACTGATCTGGCGTGAGCTCTGTTGTATTGTCGATCGCAGGCATAATAACAAAAGTTTTACTGCGGTAGTCTATTGCCATAGGCACAATGGGGACTTCGGCGGATTGCGCAATGTAGATGAAGCCTTTTTTCCATTCTGGAGTGTATTTACGAGTTCCTTCTGGAGCTAAGCCCAAAATCAATTTGTCGCTGGCATTAAAAATATCGCGAACCTGCGTGACCATACCATGCGGTGTATCTCGCCTAACCGGAATTCCACCCCATTTGCGTAATAACCAGCCAAATGGTGGGGTAAAAATGGTGTGCTTGCCTAAAAAACGAATTTCAACATCAAGTGCAAGCTTGACAGCAATGCCAATAAAAAAGTCCCAGTTTGACGTATGCGGCGCGACGGCTGCTACAAACTTTTCTTCACTTGGGAAGGTGCCAGCTATCTTCCATCCCATCATCTTAAGCATCAAGCTACCAAGCTTTCGACCAATCGGGCTGTTTGAGCGTGGGATATTGGGTGGAATATTGATCAAGGTAATGGCCTTCTTTATTTGTGTTATTTGTTGGTGGTGAATTCATTCTAGCTGAAAGTTCTAGGGCCTGTTGACCGTTGCTGCAAAAACAAACTTGAAAGATAAACAGGGCTTAGGCACTAAGCGCTGGTGTGCGATGTTATCGTATAAAACGAATTACTGATTAGGCTGATAAATCTACAAAAAACTAGATATCCCTTACTTACACATACCAATCCCAAATTAATTAACCAAAGCCGATAATTCAAGTGTCAGTAGCTTATCACGCTGGACTGGGCCTAGTTGGGCGATATGCACTGGTGGATAGGTTGCCAAGTATATTTGGCGTTAAACAGGGTATCCCTTGTGTGACCACTCAAGTTTGGGTTTTGAAGTTTTAAAGCTTTCCTATCCTCAAATTTGGCTTTTGCAATGGCTTCACGAGTAATTGGATGATTGAAAAATAGTCTATCAAACGAGCCGTCTTCTATTGCTTTGTTGAGGCCATAGCTAAGGCGTTCTTTGAGTCGACTATTATTTTTATTGACGAAAAAGTACATAGCAGTGGGATAACAAAACGCGAACCTAGACTCTACTACTGTGCTATCCATGCTTTGTAACTCTGTCCATGGTTCGTGAAGTGCGCGAGGGAAGAGCTCAAAGCGTTTTTCTTCTAACATCTTTGGTAGCAAAGAAGCCATGCTAGTGACTACAACAAAGCCATTTTTTTCGTAGATTGAAGTATCGGGCCAGTCGATACCACTACCAAGCGTGAAACTCATTAATTGGGCGGGAGAGTGAAGCAAAGAGAGTCTTTCTTCGGTATCTTTGTGGATGAGAAATAAACGCGCGCCCATCATTCCTTTTAGTAGCGGCACATATACCGTCGCTAAACTCTTTTCTCTTTTGATGGATGTCATACTCCAGTGAACATCTAAAAGCTTCCCTTGCTCCAAAATTTCTAAGGTGCGCCCTTGAGGGGTATGATCGAAAGAGTTTTCACTGAGTTGGTAAGCGCCATATTTATCGCGGCTCTTATTTAGAGCCAGCCTTAATAACGCGATGTAGTAGTCTTGTTTTGGATCTGCAAATTCTTTAGAGATGTTATAGCGCACTAAATCGTTTGCACAGACGCTAAATGACGTCAGTAATATGCAGGTCAACACCAGCTTTATTGAGGCTATCATTCCTTTTCCTCATCGTGCATTAAAAAGTATTCTTTAACTTTAGCGCAGAACTTGAGTTGATAAAGTAAAAAAGGCACCGGAGTGCCTTTTAACTTTAGCGAGTTAGATAACCTAAAACGTGACGCTTAGCCAATCATCATTACCATCAAAGTGCAACGACCTGACTTTTCCTTTGCCTTCAAAGTTTACTAAATTGACTTGTTCTGACCACACATCTCTGAGTGCATTATGGCGCATTTTAAGTTCATTTATTGGTGAGAACAGTGGCGTTTCTTGATATACCCAAAAAAATTGGCCATCAATTTCCGCACCAACCAAATTTAAGGGCAGCACTTTACCTGCGCCTGTTTTTAATTCAACGCGCTTACTGACATAATTCGCAAAGCTTACTCTATCAGCAACATTGTTAAATATATCGGCATTGTGACTAAATAGGCTCTCTACCGCATGCTCAGTATCATGGAGATAGAATCTGTGCATGATTTCGATATTACCACTGCGTTCGTTAAATAACACCGTGGTGACCGCTGCTTTTAATTGGTGCGCTTGACAAAGCGGTGAAATCAGCACAAATAAACAGGCTAAGCGCCAGGTTTTCATTAGTTATCCTTTTTCTCTTCAAGTGGTTTTAGCTCGGCTTTAACGTCTTGCATGATATCGCGATACACTTTACCTTCACGTTCTTTCTTTTTATAGAGCTCTAGGCGAGATTCTATAATGCGTCTTGGGTAATGGTTATTCTCAATATCAACGTCAGCAGTTTCCCACCGCGGGTCAACGGTCACGGACGCAAGCGGTTTATCTTTATCTGTAATAATTAGCTTGCTGACGTTACGGGCATTACGACGCCAAATCTCGGCAGGGATAGTCCGCTCTTCTTTGCTACCATCTTGGTACGTGAGCTCAAGTAAGATTGGCATCACGAGTCCACCGACATTACTAAACTTAAGTACGTAATAGTTTTTGTCTTCTTTTACCGCGCGCTCAAGAGTACGTTTTTCCCAAGGTTTAAGCTCAGATAAAAACTCACGATACTCATTTCGTTCTTCATTGGTTACCGTAAACTGGTCATTATTATCGTAAAAGTCTGTTATGTCTTGGTTTTTATCAATCCAAAGTGCGCGCCCTTGTTCTTGATTGCGTTTGACGAATAACGACATTGGTTTGTTCTTTTCAAACTCACGTAGGCGACCAAAGTCGATGTCTGGGTTTTTGGTGTCCAACCGCAATTGATAGATTTTATCTAGTGAGATATCGACATGATCAGTGCTGTAAAACCAGCCACGCCAGAACCAATCTAAATCGACCCCAGAAGCTTCCTCCATCGTTCTAAAGAAATCAGCTGGCGTTGGGCGTTTATATTTCCAGCGTAGGGCATATTCTTTAAATGCAAAATCGAATAGCTCACGGCCTAAAATCACCTCGCGCAGAATATTAAGCGCTGCAGCAGGTTTCGTGTAGGCATTTGGGCCTAAGTGCAATACGCTGTCTGATTGCGTCATGATTGGAGACTGATCTTCAGATTTCATGTAGGCAGCAACATCTCTTGGCTCAACGCCCCAAGGAATGGTGGGATCCCATTCGCGGCCAGCAACGCCATCTAAAAAGCTATTGAGGCCCTCATCCATCCATGTCCACTGGCGCTCGTCTGAGTTGACTATCATAGGGAAGTAGATGTGCCCTACTTCGTGAATGACAACGCCGATTAAAAAACGTTTCTCGGCCAGTGAATAGGTGCGAGAGCCATCATCTTGCAATTTCGTACGCGGACCATTGAAAGTGATCATCGGATATTCCATCCCACCGACAGGACCATTTACTGATTGCGCGGTTGGATAGGGGTAATCAAACGAGAAGCGTGAATAGACTTCCATTGTATGAATAACGGCTTCGGTGGAGTACTTTTTCCACAAGTCACCCCCCTCTTTGGGGAAAAATGACATGGCTATCACGAGAGGCTGCTCGTCACCACCTTGCTGATAGCCTTTAGCATCCCACATAAATTTACGTGATGAAGCCCAAGCAAAATCTCGCACATTCTTGGCCTTAAAGCGCCACGTTTTGGTGTCGTCTGTACCCGCTTTTTCGTTCTCTAGTGCTTCTTCTTCAGTAACGACGAATACCGGGCGTTTTGCTGTTTTTGCTTGCGCTAGTCTGTCACGCTGGGTTTTGCTCAGAACTTGCTTTGGGTTATCTAACTCACCGGTTGCAGAAACGATATGATCGGCCGGCACCGTGATTTCAACGTCGTAGTCACCAAACTCGAGCGTGAATTCACCACTGCCAAGAAACGCCTTGTTGGTCCAAGCTTCATAATCTGTATACGCCGTTAGGCGAGGGAACCATTGCGCGAGCAAAAAGATGTCATTACCGTCTTTTTCAAAGTGCTCATAACCCGAACGTGCGCCAACGGCATCTTCTTCAACAATATTAAAGGCGAAGTCCATACTAAATTGTAGATCTTTACCTGATTTGAGTGGTTCGTTTAGGTCAACACGCATCATGGTATCAACAATCGTGACCTTGAGCGGTTTACCGCGACCGTCCTTGACATTATTGATGATAAAACCAAGCTCAGTGTCATCCATAAACTGCTGGCGTCTGAGTTGATTTAGTGAAATTTTTGCATGTTTTGTAACCGGATTACTCTGTAATTCGTTCCCAAAAGTTGCAGTGCGTTCAGCAATTGAATCATTTTTGAAGATATTTTGGTCTAATTGTAGCCATAAATATTTGAGGGTGTGAGGAGAGTTATTTTTGTAATGTATGGTCTGCGTAGCGGTTAACCTTTTGGCTTTCTCGTCCAAGTTTACATCAATATCATAATCCACCTTTTGTTGCCAATAACGCTCTCCGGGCTCACCGGCTGCGCTGCGGTAGATATTAGGGGTCGGTAAAGTCTCATCTAATTGGCGAAACTTATCTTCAAAATGCCCTTTGGTTTGCGAAATGGCGCTGGCGTGTGCGACACCGGATAGCGCTAGTGCAACCAATAAAGGCATGGCTGGTGTTGATTTTTTCATTGTTATTTCCCATTTTATCGTGCCAAAGCATTGACCAATAAACATTTTTATTTCAGTTTTTGCTCGGAGTGAGTAGAGGGGATTTGCATGGTGACAAAGGAAGACAAATAAAACCTTCTACGTGTCAATAAACTGACAAATAAAAACACATAAATCAAAGTTTTGAGATAAAGTAACAAGATTTAGGCACGACTGAAATTACGCTGTTTTGAGTGTTTTTTAATCTGTTGTTTTTGATAGAAAAAATACAATGCTCAAAAAATTAATTTGTATGCCAAAAAGGTATTTTGCTGGGTTATTGTCTACATTTTATAAATAAATAAAGAAAACAAAATTAGTTGTTGATATTGACCCAAGTTTGTCTTTAAAATCGCGCACTTTACAATCTATGGGTAAAACTGGCGTTAGTTTTGCTCTGTACTAAATACCCGTTTAGCGAATCAAATGTGGTGGGCAGTATGGATTTCTACATACTAAAAAAACAAGAGAAGTTTGTTGCAATTCCTGCAGACGAACAAAACTGTAAAGATTATTTAGATGACGGCTATTTTTATGTTGATAAAGTAGCTGCCTGTAACGAGAAATCGGCGATTAAACGCGTGCAAGATAAGCATAGTCGTGTTTTCAAGTTACCTGCTAAATTCTTTTTACTGGCATTACCTATAATCATTTTTGCTTGGTGGCAGTTGACTCACTAAGCTGTTAAAGCGTCAATATTCACAAGACGAATATTGCTCGACGATGCTATATTAGCGTTTCTATAGGAAAAGGAACGCTAAATGAAGGTTTTACACACGTCTGACTGGCACTTAGGGCAATCGTTTTACGAGCATGATCGCAGTGAAGAGCATCAGCTGTTTTTAGACTGGCTATGCGATGCGCTGGTTGAACAGCAAATTGATGTACTGTTGATCAGCGGTGATATTTTTCATACCGCAACACCGCCCGCGAGTGCTGAAAAGCAACTGTATACCTTTATCCAAAAAGCATCTCAACTGTGTCCTCAGCTGCACATTATTCTGATTGCAGGCAACCACGATTCCGCTAATCGCATTGAAACCGCAAAACCACTCTTAACCTTATTCAACACCCATGTTATTGGACGCTTTAACAAGCAAGCGCCTGAACAAGTTGTTATCGATTTACCCATCGCCGCGCAGCATATGCATGTTGTGGCAATGCCATTTTTGCGCAGTGCTGATTTACCAAAACCGCTAGATGACGAGTTTGACTATCAAACCGGGGTACAATTAGCTTATCAGCATGCGCTAAGCACGATAGAAGAAGTGAAAGGTCCTATTGTGCTAATGGGGCATCTGCACGCCAAGGGTGGAACGATTTCTGAAGATTCTGAGCGTAACCTCAACATTGGCGGCTTTGATGCGGTGTCTGCCGGCGTGTTTGGCGAGCAGTTTGACTATGTTGCACTAGGCCATTTACATAAAGCGCAAACCGTCGCTAAGCAAAGTGCTATCAGATACTGCGGCACACCTTTGCCAATGTCATTTTCCGAACGCAATTATAAGCATCAAGTATTGCTCGCTGAATTTAATGAGCAAGGTCTGGTCGATGTAAACCCCCTTTACGTTCCCCGTTTTAAAGATGTGTTATATATCCCTGAAGATGGTGCAAAGCGCTTGGCTGAATTATGCGAAGCTATCGCGGCGCAGGATTTTAGCAAGTTCGATAGCGCTCCCTATGTTCGCTTAAAATTATCTGCAGCTGAAACCAATAGCCGCTTTCGAGCCGAGATTGATGAAGCGCTAAAAGGAAAGGATATTAAGTTTTGTGGTATTGAGCGGGTGTCTAAAGGCGCAGCTGCCAGTGAGTGGTTGTTTGAAGATTTGGGCAAAGTTGAATCGTTATCGCCCAATACCTTGTTGGATATTGCCTATCGCGAAATTGAACCTGAGCAGGAAAAAGCACCCGCGACATTACATGAAAAGTTAGCAGAAGTGATCGCGAGCATGGAGGAGTAGGACGATGAAACTTGAAAAAATATTAATCACCAACCTTGCCTCTATAGAAAGTGCAGAAGTCGACTTTACTGCGGCACCACTCAAAGACACCGGTCTTTATGCCATTACTGGTGATACAGGGGCGGGAAAAAGCACTTTACTGGATGCGGTTTGTCTCGCGTTTTATGGCAAAACCGCACGGTTAAAATCGGACGACAAAGAGAGAGTTGCCTTTAATGGCGATAACATTAAGTTAAACGACCCGCGAAACCTATTGCGTCGGGGCTGTGTTGCAGCATCTGCTAGCGTGGTTTTTATTGCTCAAGATAGCAAACGTTATCAAGCTAGTTGGTCGGTAGAGCGCGCTAGAAAAAGCCCTAAAGGTAATTTAAAAACTGCCACTATTGAGTTGTTTAGCCTACCAGATATGACCCTAGTCTGTGAGAAGAAAAAAGAAACAGAACAAAAAATCGAACAGCTAGTCGGGCTTAACTTTGAACAGTTTACTCGAGCTGTGTTGCTTGCTCAGCATGAATTCTCCGCGTTTTTGAAGGCAGGGGGAGATGAACGGGCTCAGTTACTAGAATGTCTTACGGGCACCGAAAAGTTCAGCAATATCGGTAAAGCGGTTTTTGAAGCGCACAAGCAAAAGAAAACTGAGCTGCAATCTCAGCAAGATAGGCTAGGTCAAATTGTGCTCTTGTCACCAGAGCAGCAAGCCGAACTTGAAGCACAGAAGTTGGGATTGCTTGATACAAGAAATCGACAACAAGAAACAAGTACAAAGCTGCAAGCTCAGCTGCAATGGCTCGCGGATGTCGAACTAAGAAAGCAAAAAATAGCTGAGGTGGAACACTCGCTACAAACGCTTGAGCAGCAAATAGAAGAGGGAAAGCCACAGCAGGAATATGCGCAGCAAGTCTTAAAAGCCAATGAGATGCGTGATAACCGTGAGCAGCATGAGCTGGCGGATAAACGCGTTGCGCAGCTATCTCAAGAGCGGCTAGCACTGCAGCAACAAGATTTTGCATCCGCCATTACAACGCTCAAAGCAAAACAGCAGCAACTGGAACAGCAGCTTATTACGCAGCAAGCCAATTTTGTAAAGTTAGAACCAAGCTTTAACAGCATTCGTATATTGGATGAAAAGCTGAGCCTACATAAAGCGCAAGAACTAGAAACTAAGCCCTATCTAGATAAACACGCCAATCTTATTGCGCAACATGAGGCTGCAATACAGAAGTATCAAGTGCAACAAGGCGAAATCGATACTGAATTACAGCAGTTAGAGCATGAGCAAGCGAATTTGCACTCAGTTAGCAATATTGCCGGGCAATGGAACGTGGTTCAACCTCAATTCGATGATCTGCAAAAGTACCAACAACAACGCAATGATTATGAAGTCCAGTTGCAAAAATTACCGAACGAACAGCAAGCGCTAGGTACACAATTGAGCAAACATGAGGCTGAGGTACAGCACCTACAAAAGGTTTACGACACCGAAGCCAGCGCGCTCTCCGCATTAAAAGAAGCACTCGCACCTTTGACTCAACAAGACCTAAATTTGGCATTGCAGAATTGGTCTCTATGCGTGCAGGCTTATCGTAGTATCGAAGAAGGAGATGCCTTGCTGCATCAGCTACGATCGCAACAAACTCAACATCATATTGGCTTGGAAAGGCTTGAGATACTGATCCGAGATACCAAGCAGCAAGATGAGTTGTCTAAGCAGCGCCTAGCCCTAACTCGTGATAACTTGGAGCAAGTGCAGTTACGCGCAAGTGAGCGGATCAGCGATTTACGCGCTCAATTGCGAGCAGGGCAAGAATGCATGGTATGTGGCTCAAAAGAACATCCTTATGGTGTAGAGCACATCGATGCCCATTGGGAGCAGTTACTATCGGATTTTCGGTCTCAGTATCAAGCTGCTGAGCAAGCTCGTGAGCAAGTGTTGCAGCGTTATAATCAACAAGTCGGTGAAAAAGAGCGTGAAAATGCGCTATGGCAGTCAGTCACTCAGGAAATTGCTCACTGCACTAAGCAAATAAATGAGAATCGCGCTCGACTAGATGCGTTGAGTGATGAGTATAAAGTTGGCAGCGCTGAGCAAGCTGAATTGCAACTTGTGAGTATTCAGTCACGGCTAAATGAACTATCCAAGTTACGCAATAATATCGACCGCCAGTGGCAATTGGTTCAGCAGGCACAACAACACCTCGAGCAGGCTAAACATAAAGGGCAGGCACTTCAGCAGCAGCACCATGATTTAGGCAATCATATTGCCTTTTTGCGAACCGAATATGATCAGCTATCACAAACAGTGGCTGCCTTACGCAATCGGCTTAAAGCGTTAATTTCCGATAAGTCGTGGTGGCAAGACTTTGATTCATCTCCTCAAACTGCCATTAGCCAACTTAAAACAGGAGTGCAAACTTGGCTAAAAACCACCGAGCGTACAGATGCATTAACGGCGAATAAAGTTCAGCTTGAGCATCAATTACATCTTGTCAGTCAACAAAAACAAGACGAGGCGCAGCGGCTTGAAGAATTAGAACATACGCTTTTACAACATCAGCAGAATATTGAACGCCTCAATCGCGAACGTGCTGAATACTTACCACAGCAGCACACCAGATTGGATGATTGGATTGCAGAGCTTAAGCTGCAAGAACAGCAAAGCCGAGAGCAGATCACACAAACCCAGTTGGCGCTGAGCCAAACCGAAGCACAACGTGAAAAGACTCAGCACAGCCTGACGCAGCTAGAAAAGCAAATTGCCGAGCAAACATCGCGGTTGCAGCAACTTAATGCGCGTTTTGAACAATGGTTGCTCGACCAGCAAGGGCAGCTAGACAAAGTAAAAGTATTAGCGTTACTTGAGGTTTCTTTGGATGAAGCTCGAGCGAATTTAGAAAAGTGTGCGCAAGTTCAACAAGCCTTTCAAAACACTAAGCTGCAGCTTAGTCATCAGCGTGAAGAACTCAGCCAACTTGAAAGTAAGTACCCTGATGGGGTTGATAGTGAACAAGTTAAGCAAAGTCATGCCGAGACGACGCAAGCACTTGAACAAACTCAAAATCAGTTACTACAAGTGCAAAGTGCATTAGAGGTTGATGCTCAGAATAAACAACAATTCTCTTTGCAAGCGGCAAATCTCGCTCAGTTGCAACAAGACTACGAACAATGGCATTTGCTAGACAAGTTATTAGGCGACGCAACAGGCAAAAAGTTGCGTAATTGGGCGCAAACACAAACGTTAAAAATCTTATTGCAGTATGCTAACCAGCAATTGCATACGCTTTCTAGACGTTATCTGCTTACCAATATCGAGCAATCTTTGGAAATTGCGGTTATAGATAAAGATATGGCTGACGAACAACGTAGCGTCAACACCTTATCTGGAGGAGAGTCCTTCTTGGTATCTTTATCTTTAGCACTTGGACTTGCCGCGCTTTCATCAAATAAAGTGCAAATACATTCATTATTCATTGATGAAGGGTTTGGTACGTTAGACCCCGAGACGCTAGGTGTCGCAATTGATGCACTAGACGCGTTGCAATCACAAGGCCGCAAGGTTGGAGTGATCTCGCATGTTGCTCAGATGAGCGAGCGGATCGCCACCCGTATCCATGTGAATAAACAGCCGGGAGGCTACTCATCTTTAAATTTAGTACCACAAACATAAGGAAATTTGGATGCCGACTTTTACGGGCGAAGAAGCCCAAAACTACGACTCTAGGATCACAAAACTGGTGCCAGGTTATGCGTTAATTCACCAACTTACCGGGGCGCAACTGTTAGCACTTTACCCAGATAGCGCAACCATTTTGGTTGTGGGTGCAGGGACAGGCAAAGAAATTGTAGAACTTGCTCAGCTAAACCCGAGTTGGCGGTTTATAGCGCAAGATGTATCTGCTGATATGTTGGCAATTGCAGATCAGCATTTTACTAAGTTAGGCCTACAGGAGCGTGTGCAGATCCATCATGGCGCGATTTCACCACAGGCCTACCAAGCGGATGCAGTACTATGCTTGCTGGTAATGCACTTTGTAAAAGATAACGGCGATAAAGCAAGCTTGTTTAAACAAATGAGTGAGCAGCTAAAGTCGGATGGGCATCTTTTTATTGCCGACTTAGAAAAACCTGCGACAAGCTTTGAACGTGAAGCGCAATTAATCGTGTGCAAACAACTTGGGCTGACTGATGTTGGCGAGCAACGTATGAGGGTGAATTTAGAGCATGAGTTTTACCCCGTGGATAAAATGCGCCTTGCTGAACTGCTAGACACCGCAGGTTTTGGCATTGCTAAACCTTTCTTCAAAGCCCTTGGGTTTGCAGGCTTTGTGGTAGATAAACAGTAGTTTTTATCTAAATAACCTGAGCTTCGGATAAATAAGCCAGACCATATTCGGGTGTGGCTTTTCCTTTCTTACTCTTTCAAAGTAGCTTGTATTAAGTTAGTAAAATAATGATCTATCCAAACCAATTGCTGCCCCGCCACTGACGTCACCGCGCTTCATCTAAACCTCATGTCATTTACTTCTAAAAAGTTAGTAAAACTCTGATCTCAATGACATGATACGGAAATGTAGATCAGTATTTTACTTAGTAAAAATTTGATCTCTTCACAACTTGGCATGCAGTTTAGTTGCCGCCTAATATCTAACCTTGTCTTATTATTTTCACTAACTTATTGATTTTTATATTACTAAGTTGGTGATAATCCAAAAATGGCGAAATAATAAGACGCAAGTTATAGTCAACGGCGAACTCATCATCCAGCCAAATTAGATTGTTAGTAAAAACCTGATCTCTGAGTAATGATTTCGCGTAGGTGCGTCCTGCAATAATATGCCAATCGTATGTTTTTGCTGAAAAATCAGGCGTTGAGAAGAGCAGGGCTTCTTGACTTGAAGCTTGAAGTAATGCGCTATCACGATATGACTGCCAAGTTGAATAGTTAGTAATATCGTGATCTGGCAGCTTTGCAGCAAATAAAAACTTGGCAAAAACATTGAAGATTTTCCTCCAACCATTGCCGCAATGCGCATTAATATGTTCGATCTCCCTATTGGCTAACGCACTGACTTGCATCAAATTATTATAAGGTTCTATGCGTGGTGGATGTTCAATATAAAACGCAACTTTACCCGTTGCTACACCCAAACCATGAGTTAGTATTTTTTTGCTCTGTGCTGTATTCATCATACTTTGCTGCGATCTATTCATTTGCACGTAAGTTTAAAATAAATAAGGTGAAATTGGCATGGCAAGGTTCTGAATTAAATTTTGCTTTTACTAGGTAAAAATTAAACCTGTCACTAATCTTAGTGCTTGGTTACTACGTATGACATCAAGATGGAATATGGAGAACTTATATGAAAGTACGACAGCTATTTTTCACAGCGATTTTAGTGCTTGCAGTTTCAGCATGCACAGGGCTGCCTGAGGGCATCAAACCAGTTAAAGACTTTAATGTTGAGCGATATACAGGCACTTGGTATGAAATCGCGCGATTAGACCATTCATTTGAAAGAGGAATGCAGAACGTCACGGCAACTTATAGCCAAAATCCCGACGGTTCAATTAAAGTCGTAAATAAGGGATATGTAACAGAGGAAGGAGAGTGGAAAGAAGCGGTTGGCAAAGCTAAGTTTGTTGCAAATGATGAAATAGCGCATCTGAAAGTGTCATTTTTTGGTCCGTTTTATGGCAGTTATGTGGTATTCGAGTTAGATGAAGACTACCAGTATGCATTTGTTACCAGCTACAATCGTGATTACCTTTGGTTGCTTTCTAGAGCACCTAAAGTGTCGGATACTGTAATGAACAAGTTTAAAACCATGTCAGAACAATATGGTTTTAACACCAATGAACTTATCTATATGAGACACGAAACCGTTCGAAAAGAATAGTGTAAACCCCCTTTACACTAAAGTTCCTTTTATGGGTATTTTAACTTGCTAACAGAAGGGAGGCTGTATGTGAGTTGAGTATAAGTGTCTTATTCCTGTAGGAAATGGTTAATAAATCATTCAGTCAACTGTAACAGGAACACTTCACACTGTTGCACGCTTTACAAAAAATAATACTTAGGAACTGGAGTAACTCATGAAGCGTGTAGCATATTCTCTTATTGCAGCAGCAGTTGCAATGGCACTTACAGCCTGTGATGGTGACGATGGAGCACAAGGTCCTGCGGGTCCTCAAGGTGAGCAGGGCACTGCTGGCCAAGACGGTGCAAACGGCACTAATGGATCGAATGGTACTAATGGCTCAAACGGCACAAATGGACAAAATGGTACTGACGGACAGGATGGTCAAAATGGACAAGACGGCCAAAATGGTCGTGATGGTAGTTACAGCGTACCAGGCCTTGTTCGCATCGCAACCGTCCCTGCTGGTGCTGAAGTAACTGGCCTATTTCTTTCTGAAGGGGGTGACTTGTTCTTCAACGTTCAGCACCCAAATGACACCAACACAGCTACTGATAAGTTCAATAGCAAGCCATTCAATACAGGTACTGTCGGTGTACTAACCGGTGTGAACTTTAATAATCTACCTGCAAATATCCCAAGCGCGCCAGTTCCAGCTTCGACCATGGAACAACAAACCGTGATTTCTGCAATTGGTCAATATCAAATTCTAGGCCAAACAGGTGACACATTCGCAAACCTTGGCACTAAAGGGGTAGCGGGTGGTTTGGGTGTACATTACAGCATCTCAACTGGTGAAGAAATCATTAAAAATGATAACCCTGATTTCAATGGTTATATTCCAGTCGATGCAAACACAGGTTATCTATTCACAAACTGGGAAGCGTACCCAGGTGGTGTCAGTCGTTTGAAAATGAGTAAAGCGACAACGGGTAAATGGTCAATCGAAGAAGCCATGATGGTAGACTTCGACGGTGTTAAAGGCACTGCTGCTAACTGCTTTGGTTCAGTATCACCTTGGGGCACACCGCTGACTTCGGAAGAATGGATTGTCTGGTCTGAAGTTGATTCAACACAAGATCCACAGTGGAATAATCCTGCTGAAACAGGCAATGACACAATGGAAGCGTTAATGGCACCTGATTTCCCTAACCCTTATCGCTACGGTTACATTGCGGAAATCAAAAATCCTACAACCGAAACGCCTGATGTTGTAAAACACTTCACAATCGGTCGTTATGAGCATGAAAACTCAGTTGTAATGCCTGACCGTCGTACTGTTTATTCATCACAAGATGATACCGGTGGCGTACTATTTAAATTTGTTGCAGATCAACCAGAAGACTTAAGTGCAGGTACCCTATACGCAGCAAAGCTAACTCAAGATGCGGGCCTTACCGATCCGGCTGTAACTGGCTTTGACATTAGCTGGGTTGAGCTGGGTAGCGGCAGTAATGCACAGATTGAAACTTGGGTGGCTGAGTACGACGGCATCAATGAGACTGACTATGTTGAAGGTCAAACAAGCTATTTGTCTGTTGCTGATGTAAAAGCGTGGGCGGAAGGCGCCGCTACTTATCCAACAGTTGCAAACGGTGGCGGTAAAGTAACGGCAGGTAAAGCGATGGACAACCGCGCTATCTTCCTAGAGTCTCGTCAGGCTGCACGCCAAAAAGGCGCTACGGCTGAATGGCGTAAACTTGAAGGCTTAAGCATCAACCATAACCGCGTACTTGAGGCGGTAACTGGTCAAGATGTTGTTGCCGGTGAAGTGGTAGATAAAGCCTATATGTATATCGGTATCTCTGATATCGACAACACCATGATTGATGGCGAAGGTGACATGCAGCTTTCTGCGCGTGTTAAAGATTGTGGCGGTGTATACCGTGCTCATATCGATAACAACTATAACCTAACTCGCATTGAGCCGGTTGTCATGGGCGCAACTTACCGCTCGTCACTAACTGGCGCTGAGCGTTGTGACGTCAATCAGCTTTCGCAGCCTGATAACGTAATCGTTATGGAAGATGGTCGCATCATCATTGGTGAAGATGGCTTCCAAGAAAACAACACGCTTTGGCTTTATGACCCTAAAGCAAAATAATTAAACAAGTAGCAGTGCACTGAATGGTGCGCTGCTTTTTTTTAGCAAAATTTTGGAGTCATAAAAATGAAATACGTTAGCCTAACTCTAGTGGCATTGACGAGCGTAGCCTTGTTTGGTTGTAATGATGAACAGACTCAAGGGCTAACCAATACCGCACTTATGTCGGCGCAAACTACAGCACCTTATAAACAGGGTGATGATATTCCTGCGGCCGCATTTATGCAGCACAATGAAGTCTATAACCCCGAATCAGTGATCCCTCCTCAGTGTTACACCAAAACGGATGGCGTGAATAACCCTTGTTATGCCTGCCATCAATCATATGATGAAAAAAACCGACCAAACATGATGCGCGATGCCAATTTACAAGGCGCTTATGAGTTTTCCGATCTTGGGTTTAAAAACCATTGGAAAAATTTGTTTAAAGATCGTTCTGAGCTTATCAAGGATATATCAGATCAAGATATTACTAACTGGGTCAACCAAGATAATTACACCCCTTTTATCGAAAAACTAAAAAATAACCCTGACTGGAAAGGTGAGATCACTCCACTTAACAACTTGGCATATCCAGAAAAAGCGTTCGATGAGCTTGGTATAGCAAAGGACGGCAGTGGCTGGGTGGCATTCAATTATAAACCTTTTCCTAGTACTTTTTGGCCAACCAATGGCTCGACGGGGGATGTCATGATCCGCCTTGCTGACGCCTTCAGAGAAAAAGGCGAAACGTATAATCAGGACGTTTACCTTGCCAACTTAAGCCTAGTTGAAATGGCTGTAAAGGGACTTGACGAAATATCAACGCCAGTGATTTCTGAATCGCGAGTTGGCGTAGATTTAAATGGTGATGGCAAACTCACGAAGATCACTAGCATGCTGCGCAGTGAACGTTACCTTGGTGATGCCAATACTATCGAGCTTGCTCATCAGTTATACCCACAAGACACCGAGTTTTTACATACCGTTCGGTATATTGGGGTGGATGATAATGGCCAAGTATTTAATGCGCCAAGAATGAAAGAAGTGCGCTACATGAAGAAGCACAACTTTAAATCCAAGCAGTCACTCGGTGCTGCTTACTACAGAGAAGCGAAAGAAAAGTCATTCGAAAATTACCCACAAACGCTTTATTTGGGCGACCAAGGGATCAATAACAACTTTGGTTGGACGATTAACGGTTATATAGAGGATAAAAATGGCGCACTTCGTCCGCAACATGAGCAAGAGCTTGCATTTTGTAATGGCTGTCACAAAACCATTGGCTCAACCTATGACCAAACCTTCTCGTTTGCGCGTAAAGTTGAAGGCAAACTGGGTTGGGGTTATATCAATTTAAAAGAGATGCAAGACGTACCTAACAAAGGCGAAGAGCAGGGCGAATTCTTGACCTATATGATGCGTGTTGGCGGCGGTGATGAGTTTAGGCAAAACCAAGAGATGCTAATGCGCTGGTTTAACGAAGATGGCACGGTAAACAGCAAAAAAGTGCAGTCTGCGAAGAACCTTTATGAATTGATCACACCATCAAAACCACGTGCGCTGGCGCTGAATAAAGCCTACTTAACCATTGTCAAAGAGCAAAGCTACCTGTTCGGTCGTGACGCCACCATAGTAAAAGCGCGTAATGTGCTTGAACAAGTCGATGATTCTCAACAGCCTCTAAAGCCAGAGCACCGATATGTGTGGGATATGCAGCTGGATTGGAATAAAGCCGAGTAAATCGTGTTCAGGGTAGGGGCGCTTCCTACCCTGAGTTGATAAAGGCTCAAAGATAAAGGGACTGGCACTGATAAACTGCCATCATCCTAAGAGGTAGTTTCAAATTGAAATTGCACGCTAATCTTCTTATCACATAGACCTTGAAGGTAAGATAAAGCTTAAGCTCGGATCTGAGCAGAATTACTCTTCTCGTTTTCTGGATCAGAATTTAACTAACCAACAGATTTCCTTTGGCACTTAGATCAGAATTTTACTAAGTTAGTCCGAGAACAAGACTACCAGATCATATTTTTACCAACAGATTAAGCTAATTGAGCTCATGAGATCATGATTTTACTAACCTAACTTAGTTTGAGTTAGTAAATTTGCGGTGTATAGCGTCATTATTGCTGATATTTTATGCTAAATGATGTGGTTTCAAAGAGTTAACAAAGGAATGTTAGTAAAATTGTGATCTAAAAAAGGCGCCATTAGTGGCGCCTTAGTTAAAATATGATCCAATACAGCGTACTGAGCAGCATAGTGATAATGACTAGGTAAAATAGTGATCTGAAGTAACTAGGTTTGGTCGCAAAGATAGCGATAAGTAGTAATACTGCTAAGGTCATATAACCAATAAACTCTAAGCTACCGTAGGTCCCCTGAGTTTTAAGAGCAAGTGCTAAGCTGCCGCCGAGGCAGAGCCAGCCGGCAATGGTTAATTGACTTGTTACGTTACCTTTTGGACGTGTACCAAATACTTCTTTATAGTGATTGGGCTTTGCTACTGCAAAACCCATAAATGCTAGCAGGCAAAGTAAAAACGTTAGCCATTCCATTAGGCATTTACCTCGCGTTTTGCTTGGCGACGCGGTGTCGCTGGTGCTGCTTTGGTACTGCCGAGCTTTTTGGCTTGAACCAAGAAACCGAATGCGATACCAAGAGCCATCACATCAAAACCAAATAATACCCACTGACCATTAATGAAATAGCTCACGAGGCTGCCATCAGTCGTTAGCATGTTTACGACAGGCAGTAAGCCCCATATGATTGCATTTACTTTCGCAGATAGCATCCACGCGAGCCTATCCGACTTAAATATAGCGGCCAGAGTGAATATTCCCCACGTAACAAAGAACGCCAGAACTTCTTTGTCTGCACGCCCAGTTAATTCTATTGGAAGCAAACGGTTTGCATAAAAGAACATTGCTGTTGCGGCTGGCAGCCCCATGATGGTGCCTAAATTGAGCGACTCCACAAGCCTAAGGCCTACACCCGGCCTGTCATCACCCTTGAGCTTTTGGCGTAGTCTTTTTGCCCACATAACAGCACCCGTTGCAATCATGGCACAACCTGCTAATCCGGCAACAAAGTATAGCCAACGTAACAGTGGCTCCGCTAAACGCCCGGTGTGCAGTGCTATCATTCCGCCGTAGAGATTTTCAGCGCCAGACAGCGTCACATTGTGTGTTTTTAACAACTCACCAGATGCTGCGCTATACATCCAACTGGGCGGATCATCCTGCACTGCGCGTTGAGCATTGGCATAAAGCTTAATCGTTGCACTTGCATCCCCTGGCGATGAGATCACAATGCGGCGAAGCGGTGCGTCACCAGAGTTAGTAAAATAATGATCTAACGCTGTATTTAATGCGAGCCCCTTCAGTGGTTGTCCCGCCTCTTGGGTAGGGGCCAGAAATGGGTAGCGTTCGGCTCTAAGCGTTTTTGTATCTTCAAAGCGCTGCTCGGCGGGCTGTGGCAGTAACATAAAAATGAGCGTCACTAGGCCGGTGTAAGTGATCATAATATGAAACGGTAATGCCACCACGGAAGAAACATTATGAGCGTCAAGCCAACTTCTCAGCCCTTTCCCATTTCTAAATTGGAATAGGTCTTTGAAAATGCGTTTATGGATCACCACGCCAGAAATAAGCGCAATCAACATAAACAGAGTTGCAAAACAGACTATCCAACGCGCGGTGATCGCGTTCATGTAATGCAAGTCAAAATGCAGACGGTAAAAAAAGTTACCGCCTCTAGTCTCCCTAAACTCAGGAAGCGCCTCCAGCGTTACTGGGTCAAGATACTCAGAGTGACGTTTTCCGCGCCTTTCTCCTTCGGCTGGCTTTTCGGAGTACATCAATAGCAAGCTCGGGCGACGCTCTGTTGGCATTTCAATACGCCAAGACTCGGCGTTTGGCGCTATCTCTTGAAACCGTTCGATACTCTTTTTGACCGTTTCATTTTGTTGGGCACTATCATAATGAGGTAGATGGTGTGTTGCAGGTTGCGCCCACAGACTGATTTCATGTCTGAAAAAGCTCGCGGTACCGGCAAAAAAGATTAAAAACAGCAACCAACATACGAGTAAACCAACCCAAGTGTGTAGCCAAGTCATGCTGCGGAAAAATGACTCTCTCACAGGGAGCCTCCAAAATGCGTCAAAGTGCCGTAGAGAATACAAAGTAGTCCGATCATGCCAAGAAATACCTTTTTAAAAGTGCGGCATCCAAACACCCAAATAAAGACAATGGCGTAAAAGACGATGCCGGTTGTTAATGCATATAAAAGCGCATCTAGGCGCGGAGTAGGTAAAGTTAAAGCCAATAAAGATGAAGCTAAAACGGTCACGTAATAGCCGCCGAAAATAGCGATAAAAAAGCGTGCTAGTACTTCAGCTCTATATAAAATAGCCTTATGATTTGTGTTATCCCGACTAGGCATAGCACCCCTTTAAAAGACAGCAAACGTAATAGAATATTATCCAATAATTTGCATCTAAATGATAGTGATTCGCACTTGTTTTAAGTTGAGTGGAGGCGTTTTAACGACTAAGTACTTAAGTTCGGCCGGTTGAGTAGGGATTTGAATATGGCTATGCCATAATGGCCCTCGTTGATATGGGCGAAATTAAATAAGAGAAGATGGAAGTTTTTGAACGGGTTAGGCAATGCAAGCTGTGTGATAAAGCGCTTCCTATGGGGGCAAAACCTATTATCCAAGGCAGTTGCAAGGCTAAGGTGTTGATTATTGGTCAAGCGCCGGGATTAAAAGCACATCAAACCAGCCAGCCGTTTAATGACCCAAGTGGAGATAGATTGCGCGATTGGCTCGGTGTTAGTCGAGCACAGTTTTATAACCCAGATTTATTTGCCATAATGCCAATGGCGTTTTGCTACCCGGGTAAAGGGAAGTCTGGAGATTTACCACCCCCGAAAATTTGCGCGCCAACTTGGCACCATCAGGTATTAGCTACGCTCAATCAGGTGTCGCTGACACTACTTATTGGGCAATATGCGCAAAAATGCTACTTAACGCAATATTCATCAGTAACTGAGATGGTTAAAAATGCTGACTTTTCTAACCAAAGTCATTTGCCATTACCTCATCCTAGTCCCCGCAATCAGATCTGGTTAAAAAAGCACAATTGGTTCGAAAAAGACAGTGTACCGCAGTTAAAAACAAGAGTTTCAGCAGCGCTA
Source organism: Pseudoalteromonas sp. XMcav11-Q (assembly GCF_040104525.1). NCBI lineage: Bacteria > Pseudomonadati > Pseudomonadota > Gammaproteobacteria > Alteromonadales > Pseudoalteromonadaceae > Pseudoalteromonas > Pseudoalteromonas sp. XMcav11-Q. Next base: position 30,642 of record NZ_JBECOX010000004.1, on the reverse strand, counting down.
TCATCTTGATAATGTGTTAATTAAATATTTGCATAATACTTTAGTGTTAGGTTCTGAGCTTGAGGCAATTAGATAGGTTTAAAACTAAGGAATAAAGGTCATATCAGTTAATATTTATCATCATTTAGTTGCGTAATTACGAGTATTACCTCATACTCCAGCCTGTTTACATAACGAACATTTATTAACATTTTCAAAGGACTTGATAATGATATACAAAACTACCGGTTGGGCTGCTGTCTTGCTCTCGCTCGTCGCATTTTATCCTAGTATGCAACCTGGTGCGTTTTCAGTAATGGGCTTTTATCTGTGCCTGTTTTCCCTCATTATCGCAGCATTTGCGAGTCACATGGATAAACCGATTTATTTTCGCAGTGTGATCTCATTGTCGCTTATCAATATCTTATTATTTAATGACGGTACACGTGCAAGTCTGTGGTTTGGACAAAGTGACTGGGTTTACATGGGATCTATGTATGGCATCTTTTTAGTCGTGGTAAGTATTTGCGGCTTTTTAGTGAGCCGAGACCTCTTTGTATCGACGCTAGAAGGCAAACCTGAGGCCGAGTAAAATAGGTGCACACGCAAGAGCCTGTGCACTGGATTAGCGGTAAAGTATGCTTAATTTTTTGCGAGCGACTGGGTTACCGTTGTAGTCGGGCGACCAATCAACTGACTGAGCGCATTACTTTGGGTTGCCAAATATCCTTTTTGTGCTTGGGTCTCAGCGTCAACCAATAGTGCGGCAAAACCTGCAGGCACACCGAGAGCAACCAAGTAGGCCAGATACTCTTCGTCAGATACAAACTTTGCTTTTACTTCAATTTGAGTATGTTTTGACACGGCTTGTGCCAAACCTTCTATTGTAAATGCATTGTCGCCAGCCAATTCATAAACCGAATTGTCGTGGCCAGCGCTACTTAATACGGTAGCAGCAGCCAGTGCGTAGTCTGCACGAGCCGCGCTATTGATCTGAGCCTGCGGCGCGATTGAGGTAATGGCATTATTTGCTGTAAATACAGGTACTAAATCAGTGTAGTTCTCGTTATACCATCCATTTCTCAGCATGCTATAAGCCACGCCGCTTGCTCTCAAATACGCCTCTGTTTCTTTGTGCTCTTTAGCCAGCTCCAGTGGTGAGTTGTCCACATTCAAAATACTGGTATAGGCAATTAAACGCACTTGGTTTTTCACTGCGGCGTCAATAACTGCTTTGTGTTGAGGTGTGCGGCTTCCGATCTGATTGCCTGAGATCAGCAGCAGCTTTTCAACACCTGCAAGTGCTGCATCAAGTGTATGCGGTTTGTCGTAATCAGCTTGCCTTACGGTGACCCCTAAATTGGTGAGTGCCCTTCCTTTATCGAGATCTCTAACTAGAGCCACGATGTGCTTGGCTGGGATCTTCTGTGCCAAAAACTCGATAACTAATTGACCTAATTTGCCTGTTGCGCCTGTGATTGCGATCATGATGTATACCTCTTTTTAAAACGAGAATGTATTGGATGTGGCTATTATGGGTGGTAATTTTTGTTATCATAAGTGGGTTAATTTGATATGGTGAGTTCTGAAATTGAGTACAATAGACTTAAATGCATTAAAACTCTTAGCAATATTTGCAACGGTTGTGGATATGGGAAGCTTTGCTCAAGCTGCGCGAAAGTTGGCTACTAGCCGTTCTAGAGTGAGTGAACAAGTGTCCCAGTTAGAGACTATGCTAGGCGTTCGACTACTGCAGCGTAGCACGAGGCAACTTACGCTAACGCGGGAGGGACGTGACATTTTGGCTCAAGCGCATTCATTGCACGCTATTTTGGATGATGTTGAGGTGCTGCTCGATAACAAAGAGCCTCATGGTATGGTCTCAATAACCATGACACACGACACTGCACATAAGTTTCTGTTACCAAAACTTTCTGAGCTCACGGCGCGATATCCGAAGATCCAATTAAATATCATCGTTGATGATGACAAGCGCGATATTATTAACGACCAAATAGATCTCGCCATCAGGGTTGGCTTTCCTAAAGACAGCGCACTGGTTGCAAGGCAATTACATCAAGAATGTTTTAAGCTCTATGCAAGCCCTAAACTGATAGCATTGCATGGTTTACCAAGCAAAGACACACAGCTAAACCAGCTACCTTGGTTACTGTTAGAGCAGGCTAAATCAACGGGGATGACGCAGTTTTATCGTGGCGGTGAAGCCGTAAATTTTACACCAACTCAAGTGCATTGGTGCAATTCCCCTATGCTGTTACAACAAATGACAGTATCAGGGTTAGGAGTTGCGCAATTATTGCCTTCTACTGTGAAGCAAGAAGTTGAACGCGGGGAGTTACAAATGATCTGTCCAGAGCTAAGTAGCGAGCAACTGGTGTTTTCTCTCGTTTATCCATCACGTAAACAAATTCCGCCTAGAACACGGGCGGTGATTGACTACCTATTGGAAGCGAATCTGTTTGGATAGCTTTAATTCTTTTCAATAGAATGATGTATGATATTTTTACTAATTTAATTGTTTTAAAGCGAACATATACTTTCTTCCAACGGCTCATCACCGAGAGCCAATCCAATACCGTCTATATTTATCGAGGAAAGTATCATGAACCTAATTAACCTGAGCTTCGGATAATTTATGCCTTTCTAGCAGCCAGTTTTTGTGCTAACTGTGTTGAATTCACTTCCAATAGCCAGCTATTGGTGCGTAAATTCGCCTAGTTATCCCCAAAACTCTCTGGCTAGATAAGGAAATAATTTAATTTGAGTTTAAAAATAGCCAGTTAGAACATCCCTTATCCAAACCTCAGGCTAATTAACATCATTAAACCGAACAGTACAATGGCATCAGTATTATCTTTATTTGGCCGAGTAGGGCTACCAGCCATTTTTATACTGGCTGTGATTAATAAAATCTAATACTTCGAAGGTAATGCTGCATACATGGCTTCAAGCGGATTACTAAGCGAGCTGCTGCCATTGGTTATAGCCTTTGAATTGATAGGAGGGCTTTTCATTCTTGCGGGGGCATTTACTCAGCTGACAGCAATTGCATTTGCAGGATTTAGTATTGTTAGTGCGTTGCTATTTCATTTTGATCTGGCCGACCAAATACAATTCTTTTTTTTTTTAATATTGCAGTGGCTGGTGGCTTTCTCGCACTCGCCGCGTCAGGTGCTGGTAAATTCAGCATTGATAGTAAGCTAGTAGAGAGTAAGTAATTACAAAATAAAAGCGCACAAGGTTGGGACCGTGCGCTTTTAGTTGTCCTGTTAAGCCTGCTTAAATTTAATTTGCGCGACAAAGAATAATGCAAGCGTTTGTGTAATTAGGACGGCCACATGGAGATAAACTGGAAAACCCAAGGTGGCATCAATGGTCGAAAGCGCCAATTGGGAAATATGGAAAGTGGGCAACAGCCAAGCAAACCATTGCATCGCTTCAGGGAATAACATGATAGGCAGCCACAGGCCAGAAAGCAACGAGAGTGGTAGGTAAATTAAGTTAACCACCGCAGGTGCCGCTTTTGCTGACACTGACAGCCCAACTAACAGCCCTAACATACACAAAGGCAAGGTGCCGAGCAGGGCAATGGCAATCACGAGTAACCATTGAGCTAAGCTTAAGGACACGCCGGAAAATAATGCCAGCAAGCTCATTAAGCAGGCTACGAGCAATGAAAAAGCCGTCGCACTCACACATTTTGCGAGCAGATACTGATAGGGAGAAACGGGAGAGAGCTGCTTGAGTATCAGCCAACCATTTTGCTTTTCAAGGGCGACGTTAACGCCAAAGGAAAATAGCGCAGGTCCTATCATGCCAAATATCAGATAATTGATATACATATAGTTATGGGAGTCATGATGACTGAACACCACGCCGAAGAAAAGATAAAACAAGCAAGGAAATAGTGTGGCAGGGATCACAAAACCCTTACTTCTAAATGTGCTCAAAAGTTCAGTTTTGCTTTCAAGTATAAAGGATGCTGTGTTTATCATGGTTAAGCGCTCCTAGCATTCATTAGGGATAAATAAGCTTCTTCGAGGCTCATTGGGGCTACATACAAATTGCGGATAGAAAATTTTTCTAATACCTGCTGCACAATATGGTTTGGCTCATCCGTCAATATAGTGAACTGATTGCCTTTAACATGCAGATCTATCATAGGAAATGCGTTAACCAGTGCAGCAGCGGGCAGGTCGCTGGTGAACTTGATTTGTGAGCGACGATAGGTGTTGGCAAGCTCAGGTATGTCGTTAATTTTGGTACATTTTCCTTCTTTTAAAACTAATAATTCATCCGCTAATGCTTCTGCCTCGTGAAGATAGTGTGTGGTAAGGAGTACCGTTTTATTTTGTTGTTTTAACGTCCGTACGGCCTGCCACAGTTGCTGTCTTGACTCTACATCCATACCAACACTAGGTTCATCCAAAAAAACAATGTCGGGATTGCCTGCTAGCGCAATGGCCATAAACAGCCGTTGCTTTTGACCTCCAGATAACGTGTCGAAAGTTTGTTCTAAAAATGGTGCTAATTGGCAGAGTGAAATTAATCGCTCCAATGGAATTGGGGTTTGATGGTAACTTGCAAATAACGCCAGAAACTCCCTCACCTTGGTTTGCAGAGGTAGCCCGCCTAACTGCATCATGGCACCCACGCGCTGGCGACAAAAATCAGACTCAGGCTGATGGCCAAAAACTGAAACTCGTCCTGATGTGGGTCTTAGTCTGCCAAGCATTATATTGATCAGGGTGGTTTTTCCTGCGCCATTTGGACCAAGAATGGAATAAACCTTACCCTGTTCAAGCGTAAGGTTTAGGTCTGATAATATTGGCTTAGTATTGTTGTATGCAAAACTGATATTTGATAACTCAATGGCGTTGCGCATCGTCTTCGCTCCTACTGAACTGTACGATTTGCAGTATGCGCTGCTATAAGATGAAGCGTGAGTGAGGGTTGTCAGAAAATAAAATGACAAATGTCAGAACTTAAAAGGTAACTCACAGGCATTGCAGCACCTGTGAGTATTCAAGTATTACAGCCCCGTCATTTTTGATAAATGCGTAGAGAGGGCAAGTTGGATCTTAGTGTCAGGGGCCTTTACAGTAAACAAAGCCTCTTCAAAATCGCCTTTTGAAAAGCTATCGTGAATGTTATTCGACAGTGCATAAGGCTCACTTGGCATGCCGGTAAATGGGAAGATCATCCGATCCATGCCGCCATCACCATCTTCGTCATGGATCACGTGGATCGCATACTGGCCTGCAGGCACGCCTTCAAAAGTGACCGTCGTGGTAGGAGTTTGTGGTGTGACAATCAGCTTGCGAAAAAAGTGAGCGTCTGGATCATTCACATTTTTATCGCTGTGGTAGTCAGCGCTATTGTCAAATAACAGTACTAGCATTTGACCATCGGTATTGGTCACATCAGTGATCTCAACCGTAAGATTCGTTGGGGGACCTGCAACCGTATTTACGCTTACCGGACTTGTTGAACTACACGCCGCAAGTAGTGCCAGCGCAAACAATAAACTTAGGGACCTCATCCTTTGCTCCTATTAAGGGTTAAATTGTAGCTCCACAAGCTTGTCAGATAATTGTGTAAATACTGTTAAAAATTGTTAGGTGAGAGCAATGTTAAAGACTGTTCTGACCAGTGTGACTACGCGTTGTAATAGATTGGAACAATCATTCGACGCAATAGAACGAAATAGCCAAATTTGACTAATTTTATTCTCGCGCAGGTTTGGTAGGCTAACTATTAAATAATTGCGCTGAACTGATTATTCCAAGTTCAGGTTAACCCGAGAGCTATTATGAACATTATCCGAACGAACAAAGCACAGGCAACACAAGATGGTGCTGGCGTAAATATTAACCGCATCGCTGGATTTGAAAACTATGGGGAGCAAACGTTGCTTGAGCTTGACCCAAGTCAAAACCTCGCTCTCCTCGCGACGGATGATGTTGGCTTTTTGATCCTTGCAGGGCAGCCGATTAATGAAAAAATAGCGCATATGGGACCATTTGTGATGAATACCCAAGAGGAGCTTCATCAAGCGGTAAAAGATTATCAACAAGGACGCTTCGGCGATATTGTATAGGGGGTTTACATGGGATTATTAATTGACGGTCAATGGCACGATAAGTGGTATGACACAAAAAGTAGCCAAGGCAAGTTTGAGCGTGAGTCTGCAAAACTAAGAAATTGGGTAACAGCAGACGGCAGTGCGGGGCCAACGGGTAAAGCGGGCTTTAAAGCCGAGTCCGGACGTTACCATTTGTATGTTTCCCTTGCGTGTCCTTGGGCTCATAGAACGCTTATTTTCAGACAGCTTAAACAATTAGAGGCGCATACTGATGTCTCGATTGTAGACCCTGATATGTTAGATCAAGGTTGGTGTTTTACCAGTCAGCGTCCAGAAGTCGGTGATAGCCTGTATCAGCTCAGTTTTATGCATCAGCTGTATACGAAAAACGACCAAAATTATTCGGGCCGAGTCACGGTGCCTGTCCTTTGGGATAAACAAACGGAGCAAATCGTGAGCAACGAATCGAGTGAAATCATTCGTATGTTTAATCGTGCCTTTAACCAGATAACGGGAAACGACACCGATTATTACCCTGAGGCGCTACAGCATGAAATCGATGAAATAAACGATTTTGTTTATCACAATATCAACAATGGTGTATATAAAGCAGGGTTTGCGACAACCCAAGATGCTTATCACAGTGCGGTAAGTGCGTTATTTAACGCGCTAGATAAGCTCGAAGCAAGACTCGCTGCGCAACGTTATCTTGTGAAAGGACAATTAACGGAAGCCGACTGGAGACTATTTACGACTCTCATCCGTTTCGACAGCGTGTACCATGGTCACTTCAAATGCAACATTAAGCAAATCGAAGATTACCCCAATATTTCTGCTTATGTGCGTGACTTATATCAACATCAAGGTATTGCAGATACGGTTGATTTTTACCACATTAAAAGGCACTACTACTTTAGCCATACGATGATCAATCCAACCCAAGTGGTACCTGAAGGACCAAGCATTGATTATCACTGTTTTCATAATCGCAAAGGCATTACGTTGTAAATAACCTCCGTGTGCAGGGTAAGTAATCTTTGTCTTTGTTTCTATTTGGACTAGATTTAATAATGCGTTTGCTTGTAGCTGCCTTTTGTGCTTAAGTGCAAACGCATTTTAGGTCTTTATGCCTAACAGTTAGGCCACTGTCCAAGGAGAAAATGTGTCTTCTTCCAATATTGCTAAGGGCGCTATTGTACTGCTGCTCGCCGTGATGGTGAGTGCCATCTTATATTTTGAAAATAGTATCCATCGCGACCTTAACGAAAGCTTTTATCAGCGCTTAGAGCAGGTACATTCGGCACAAAACAATATTTACTTGGGAGAGATCGACGATAACCGCCGGTTTCTTTATTTTCTGCTAGACACCCCGCCAATTCAGGGTATTGCAAGAGCGGAAAAAAACGATGGTATCGACCCTCAAGAAAACACTCCAATTGATGTGTGGCGAGCGCGACTAAGTACGATTTTTAGGTCAATGTTATATTCGTATGATGGCCTTAACCAAATCCGCCTACTTGACGCCCATTCTGGGATGGAAATGGTTAGGGTTGAGCGGCTGCTAGGGCAGGTAATTGCTGTACCGGATAGCAAACTACAGGATAAGAGCGAAAGTGATTACTTTATCCAAGCACTGCAACTGCCAGAACGCACTATCTATTCCACAACAATCAACTTAAATCGCGAGCACGGACAAGTCGTCACGCCTTTTCAACCAACCAAACGTTTTACTTTACCGACTTACGATATAGATAACGACTTATTTGGTATATTGGTAATTAATACCAATGCTGAAAAGATGATAGATAGAATTGTCTCTCAAGCGCCAAGTATGCAAAAAGTGATGCTCTTAGGTGCAGATGACTCGTTTATTTATCATCCTGAATTTTCGCTACGATACAGCAAAGATATAAACCCCGAAATCAACTTTCAAACATTATATCGCGTGACGCCATGGTCCAATAAAATCCAACTGGTGGAAGAAAAATCAACGGGAGAGCAGTTTCTTGCGCTCATTAGCAAGGTTGAAGGGGCTAACTTTAATAACCTAGAAGTTAAGCTCGTTAATCTTATCCCTTTTGCTGTTTATCAGCAAAGCCTCAATGAAAAACGATTAACCACCTATGTTTTACTCGCTATTGCCTGCGGTGTATTCGCTCTCGTCTTTTTTGCATTTTGGCAATATACGAGCAGTTTACGTGCGCTTGATTCAACGCGAGCAGAGTTTAAGGCGATTTTAGATGGTGCATCAGATGGTGTGCTTGGCTTTGATAGCAACTTAAAGCTCACCAGCTTTAACGAGTCAGCACAGCGCTTCTTTAAGCAGCTGAATGACAGTCGTTTAGGTAACAACCCACAGTTTTTGCCAGAGGCTGTGCATCAGTTTTTATTTCACTATGCCAATATGGTTTTACAGGGCGAAGTGGTGGAGTCTAAGTCATTACAACTAGACTTGAACGCCCATGAAAACATCTGGCTTTCGCTTAGCTTGTCTCCAATCTACGCAGGAAATGGACGCATTCAGGGGGTTGCACTATTTGTTGAAGACATCACTGTGAAAAAAGAAGCGGAAGCACAGTTAGTTGGTGCAAATGAACGACTGGAGCAAGAGGTGAAGGAGCGTACCAAAGAGCTGGTGGACGCTCGGGATAAAGCAGCGAAAGCGTCAGAAGTGAAAAGTGCATTTATTTCCACTATCAGCCATGAAATGAGGACGCCTCTCAATGGGATTTTAGGATCACTAAACTTGGTGAGAAAAGAGCCCGTTACTAAGCACCAACATAAGTACCTAGAAATGATGGAAACGAGCTCGACTACGCTTTTGTCGTTAATTAATGATGTACTGGACTTGTCGAAGATAGAAGCGGGTAAGCTGGATATCGATAATGAACCATTCAACCCGCTCTCTGTCATTGAACATGTCGCGCTGTCTATGTCGGCGAAAGCCAAAGAACAGGGTATCACTTATATTTTGGACCAAACTGGTTTAGCGCATATTGAACTGTGCGGGGATGCGGCGCGCGTTAAACAAATAATTTATAACCTCCTTAGTAACGCAATTAAATTTACTAAAAAAGGTCATGTGAAATTGACCGTTACCACCGAACAGTTAGACGACACGGTATGGCTGAAAGTCACAGTTGAAGACACTGGGGTTGGAATTGAAAAAGCTAATCAAAACAAGCTATTTCAATCGTTTAGTCAAGAATCTGCTAATACCTCGAACGAGTTTGGTGGAACAGGCCTTGGACTCTCTATTTGTAAGCAGTTAGTTGAAAAAATGCTCGGTCATATTCACTTTGAGAGTGAAAAGTTTAAAGGCAGCAAGTTTTGGTTTGAATTACCGTTTTCTAGTGCGCAAACTAAGCCCATCAACGTGCCTGAAGTATTGGCCGGCAAAACAGTCTCTGTGCTCAGTAAAACCAAATTGGAGTCAGACTCTATCGCTAAGCTTATCGCTAAATGCGGTGGTGAGTGCGTTGAGAAAGAGACGCAGAGTGATATATGCATCATTACGAATGAGCAAGATTATATGCAAATGAAATCAGCTCAAAATTATTTTGAGAAACTTATTTTAGTGGGGGATGAGCTTCAGAATATTAACGATGCTGATAACATAGTGCATATCTCTTCACCTCTTCGGGTTGGAGAATTTGTCGCGCTATTTGACTTAAATAAAGCAATTCGATTACAGCCTAGCTTGAAGAAGTCAGGTGAGACAGTCGCATTAAGTGGTAACTTGGTCGCGGGCTGTCACTTTTTGGTGGTAGACGACAATCAAATCAACCGGATTGTGGCAAAAGGCATGTTGGAAGGACAAGGAGCTAAGGTGAATTTTGCCGTTGATGGTCAAGATGCTGTGAATAAACTACTGTTATTTGAGCATCAAGAGGTTGATTTTGATGCTATCTTTATGGACTGTAATATGCCAGGAATGGATGGGTATCAGGCCACAAGAGCGATCCGTCAAGGTCAAGGTGGTGATAAGTATAAAGATGCGATCATTATTGCGATGACTGCCAGCGCCCTTGCGGGTGAAAAAGAACGTTGTCTCAATGCAGGAATGAATGAGTTTGTGACTAAACCTGTGGTCGTCGAACAGTTATTTGACGTGCTAGATGCGCTAGGTGTGCATGCTAAGGATGATGATTCTGTACTTATTCACCCAGTTGAAAGTGTAGCAGAAGAACAAACAGGCCTGCCGATAAACGAAGCAGACGTGCTTGAACGCCTCTCTGGGGACGAAGAATTACTTAAAAAGGTGTACACCTTATTCTTGAACGACTCTGAAAATCAAATGCAACAGCTTAGATTGAGTATCAAAAATAGTAATTGCGACGCATCGGCAAAATACAGTCACGCACTTAAAGGTCAAGCTGGTGATTTAGCCGCAGAAGCTCTCTTTGACTTGCTAGATAAAATAGAGATTTATGCGCGTGAACACCAAGCTGGGCAGTGTAAATCACACTTGGAACAAGCGCAAAGTGAATACGAAAAAGTCGTCGTATTTGCGAAAAAACGTGTGAGTGAGCTAGAGTTCGCAGATATCAACAATGGCTAGAGTGAGCGAGGCCTTCGTTTAATAATGGTGGGTTTACTCATCATTATTAACTTCTAGGCCAGTCATAATCCATTTGGGTTGCGGTCTTTCTTGCTACCGATTGCCCAAAGCGCTTTTTCACCAGTTCTAGACTCATATCGATACCTGCCGAAATACCCGCTGAGCTAGTAAAATTCTGATCCATTACAAACCTTACGTCCTCAACGACTTCTAAAGAGGGATATTGTTCTCTCAAATCGTCGATATCCTGCCAGTGGGTGGTGACTCGCTTGCCATCAATAAGGCCTGCTTCGGCATATAAAAACACACCTGTACAAACAGATGCGCACTGAGAGGTATGATTCGCTGTTTCTGCAAGCCAATTAAGTACGTTGTGATCACTGCAAATTTGGTGATGCAGTCCGCCGACTACGATGAGCAAATCAAACTTTGGGTGCGAGTAGATACTGTAATGGGGGTTTACACTCATGCCGCCACGCGAGGTAACAGGAACATGACTTGGCGCGACAAAGCTGACGTTAATTGGGGTTTCGATAAATCGCTTTGCGGTATTGAATACCTCAAATGGGCCACAAAAATCTAAACACTCCGCACCGTCATAGATGAAAATACCAACTTCCATTATTTTTCCCTACAGATCAGTTTTTTACTAACTTGGCTGATTTTAGTTAAATTTTCAAGGTAAATTGTAACAACCCATGAAAAAACTCCACTCACTATAGTTTGAGTGTCTTTAAGCTACTATGAGTACTAGCATTTTTGCCCTATCGCAGAGAACCTTGTTTCTCCCGCAAAGCGATTGCACTTTTAGAGACGATCCGTAATATCTATCCCACGATAACAACAAGCGATGAAACAATATGTTCAAACCTTCCATCACATTATTAAGTGCAGCTGTATGTTTAGCCCTTGCGGGTTGTGCGGGCACAGCAGACCAAAGCCAAGAACCAATAAAATCACTGCAAAGTAAGCAATATGATAACGTGCTTTTGCAGGAGTTTTCAGGTCCTTATCAAGGCGTTCCTCATTTTGACAAAATGAAGCTTGAAGATTTAGAAGCTGCGCTTGAAATTGGTATGGCTGATAATTTGAAAGAAATTGAAGCAATAGCCAATAATCCAGCTAAGCCAACTTTTGAGAACACCATTGTTGCACTAGAAAGAGCGGGTGCTCCTTTAGATCGTGTTTTTACCTACTACGGCCTTTGGAGTGCAAATATTTCAAGCCCAGAGTTTAGAGAAATCCAATCGCGAGTTGTGCCTAAGTTTTCAGAGTTCAGCTCTAAAATCACCCAAAACCAAGCGCTTTTTGAACGGGTAAAAGCGGTATACGAAGGCGCTGAATATAAAAAGCTAACGGCAGAAGAGCAGCGTATTACTTGGATGCGTTATAACGGCTTTGCCCGCAATGGAGCGACGCTAAAAGGTGAAGACGCTAAGCGTTACGCGGACATTAATCTTGAGCTATCAAAGCTACATACTAAATTTGCAAACAACGTCCTTGCAGATGAAGAAAACTATGTAGTCTATCTCACTAAAGACCAGTTGTCAGGTTTGCCTGAGTCGTTTGTTGCGTCGGCAGCGGCTGCTGCAAAAGCGCGCGGTAAGGCGGACATGTACGCGATCACCAACTCTCGTTCATCAATGGATCCATTTTTAACCTACTCAACAGAGCGTGAGTTACGCGAGAAAGTATGGAACAACTACTATAACCGTGGCAACAACGGTGGCGAGTACGACAATAAAGCGATTATCTCTGACATCCTAAAGCTTAGACATGAACGCGTTAACTTACTCGGCTACGATAATTACGCGCAGTGGCGTCTTGAAGACCGCATGGCGAAAAAGCCTGAAAACGCGATGGCGCTGATGAAAAAAGTATGGCCTGCTGCAATTGCGCGCGTGAAAGAAGAAGTAACAGACATGACATCTATTGCTAAGCTTGAAGGCAATGATATAAAAATCATGCCATGGGATTACCGTTTCTACGCTGAGAAGGTTCGCCAAGCTAAGTATCAATTGGATTCAAACGAAGTTAAAGCCTATTTACAGCTAGATAATTTGCGTGAAGCGATGTTCTATGTAGCAGGCCGTCTGTTTAACTTTGAATTCACTGAAGTGCCAAAGGGCTCGGTGCCTGTATTCCACCCTGACGTTCGTGTATGGGAAGTAACAGACAAAACCACTGGTGATAATATCGGCCTTTGGTATTTAGACCCGTTCGCACGTAAAGGTAAACGCTCTGGTGCGTGGGCCATATCATATCGTAGCCATACAACATTTGATGGTAAAACAAATGTGCTTAGCTCAAACAACTCCAACTTTGTGAAAGCACCAGAAGGTGAAGCGACCTTAATTTCTTGGTCAGATGCAGAAACCTATTTCCACGAGTTTGGTCACGCGCTGCATGCGCTTTCATCAAACGTGAAGTACCCAAGTTCAAACTCTGGTGTGCGCGACTACACTGAGTTCCAATCTCAGCTATTGGAGCGTTGGTTGGCAACGGACGAAGTGATCAATCGTTACTTAGTTCACTATAAAACAGGCAAACCTATGCCTAAAGCGCTAATCGAGAAAATCAAGAAGTCAGCAACCTTTAACCAAGGTTTCGCGACGACTGAATACCTTGGTTCGGCTATTATGGATATGCTTTTCCATACCACAGATCCTGACAAGATTGGCGACCCTGTTGCATTCGAAAAGTCTCAGTTAGGTGCGCTAGGCATGCCGGACGAGGTCGTGATGCGTCATCGTACAACTCACTTTGGTCACGTATTCTCAGGTGAAGGTTATTCAGCGGGTTACTACGGTTACCTGTGGGCTGAGGTATTAACTTCTGATGCAGCAGAAGCGTTTGCAGAAGCGCCAGGTGGCTTCTACGACAAAGACGTTGCACAGCGTTTAGTGGATTACCTATTCTCAGTTCGCAACTCAATGGATCCAGCAGAAGCGTATCGCAAGTTTAGAGGCCGTGACGCTGAAGTTGAAGCGCTTATGCGTGATAGAGGCTTTCCTGTAGAGAAGTAAAAAGTTTACTCTGCTATTCGGATAATAAAAAACCCCTGAACCAAGGGGTTTTTTATAAAGCTTTAGCTTTTGGATTTCGTGCCGTCACCAAATAGGGATTTAAGGCCGTCGGCAAATTGCTTTATTTGCGCTTTCATCGAGCGCTTTACGCTAATTTCAATGCTACCCAAAATCATTCTGCCGTGAATATAAATTTGTGGACGCTGTTTCACCTGCCCTGCAGATGCAAGCGTATTTCTTGTGTTTTCTACTGAACCCATAATATTACGAATATCGGTGACGACATCGACTGTGTCTGGTACAAAGATTTCGTCACTGCCTAAAATGCAATCTATATAAATATGTACTTCAGGGTGACTAAAAATTGCGTTGCTAAAATCTAGTTCCAAGCTGCCAAGGTAGTTTTTTAGGTGGATCTCTTTAGGTACGACCCACTCGCCACTGCGATGGTTGGAACTAAGTATAGAGGTAATGCTTATTGCCTCAGCACCATCTACGCTTGAGGTAAATTTTGGACCCAAACGAGCGGCTTTTTCGCTGTGATATCTTGCATCCGACTTTAGCGGTAAATCAGCACTAAGTGCTGCAATTTGTTCTTGTTCGTTCAGGTCGTATGCTTTATCCAATCGTCTCTCGAATGCATCAGCCGAAAGCTCACCGTGGCTGTAATTTAGAATTAACTGGTCAATCACCTCTTCCCTAACGGATTCGAGAGGCCTATCTTTTAATGGTACAGACATATGGTTGGTTCCGTTCTCTTGATTTATGCTTATAGAAGCAACAACCAAGCCAACATTAAATCATTTATAAAACAAGTGGTTAGTGTTTTTTAATATCAACTTACTCTATTTATTTACTAATATTTAGTTGTACAAAATAGTATTTGGTCAAAATTACCACTATTAGATGGCAGGCAACGCAGTAGCGCAGGTGTAGTTTGATATTGTCAGTCACTTTGCTATGGTAGTAGGTGTTCGCAAAACAACCAAAGGAGATTAGTTATGGCGAAGAAAAGCGATGTCAAAGCGCTTAAAAAAGAGCTGAAAGCGCGTAAAGCAAAGATTGAAAAGCATGAAGCAAAAATCAAAAAGCTGAAAAAAGCGATTAAAAAGGCTTAAAAGCCAAGTAGCCCTAACGTAAAGGGATAAGCAAGTGAGCGGTAAATATACCGCTCTTTTTGCGATTAAATCGAAAGATGGCTATATAGCAACCAAGTTCCCACACAGATTAAGATCACCCCACCAAAGGTTTCAGCTCGACTACCAAGGAACTTTCCAGCCGAATGCCCAATCATCACACCAATTGTTACCATCATGGTGGTGGCAAGGCCAATGAGCGAAGCGGCGAGCCATATATTCACATCAACAAATGCGAGACTGACACCGACAGCCATTGCATCAATACTGGTACCAAACGCTGTGATAATGGTTTTTAACCAAGGTTGCTTTGCGTGCTGTACTGGCGCATCGTCATTACCCTTAAGGCTCTCATAAATCATATGAGCGCCAAGTCCTAACAGTAAGATAAAGGCAATCCAGTGATCCCAAGCCTCGACATAGCCAGCTGCAGATTGTCCTATTAACCAGCCAATCAGCGGCGTACAGGCTTCAATAACACCAAAAATGAGGCCGATTTTTATGGCTTCGGTAAGCCGAGGTGATTTTAGGCTGGCGCCTTTACCGATTGCCGCGGCAAACGCATCGGTAGACATGGCGTATGCTAACAGTAGCAGGGTGACGAAATTCATTTACATTGCTCCGGTCGGGCGATTTGAGTCCACGACATATCCACACGCCCGACCACAGGCATGGATATATCGATGGTCTCGCCAACCGAGAGGTGTCCGCACCATGGCATTTTGGCCAATTATGTTGATACGAACTCTTCCGAGCATTGGAAGCAGGCTACTCCCCAACGAGTTGCGATAATATCAAGAATTGTTCTAAATAGAAATCTAAGTTTATAGCTAGCTCTACACGATATGGTGGATGAGTTGGCTCCATTTTTAGTTATTTATCTTACAGCAAGACACTAAAGCAGCTCCCTTTTCCTGCTTCAGAAGTCGCGCTGATCCGCCCTTTGTGGCGATGGATAATTTGTTGGCTGAGTGCAAGCCCAATTCCTGAACCATGAGGTTTTGTAGTAAAAAATGGTACGAATATTTTATCAAGTGCGCTGGGTTCTATTCCTTCCCCGTTATCAGCAACTTTGATCTCACATTTGCCGTAGCGATTAATCGTTGCTGATACAGTCACTATTTTTTCATGGTTGTTATGTTTCATGGCATCTTTGGCGTTATTTAGTAGATTGAGCAGCACTTGCTCTATCATTTTTCTATCAACATTAATGCTCAGCGCAGCGGGCGTCACATCAAAGTGTAGGGTGATATGGGCGTCACTAAAGTCGCTTTTTATCAGCGGCGTAATGTCGTCAAGTAAAGTCTGTACCGCAAGCGGTTGGAGGTCAAGTTCAGGAATATGCGTGAGCTTTCTGTAGTTATCAATAAAGCCAAGTAAAGACTGGCTTCTAATACCAATCGCTTGCAGGCTTTGTAGGTAGTCTTCAACGAGTTCTTGGTCTGTCACCGCTTCAGCTAACTGATTATTGGTGATATTAACTAGCGTATTTGAGAGTGAATAAATCGGTGCGACGGAGTTTCCTATTTCATGGATAAGCACGCGGATCAGCTTTTGCCAAGACTCGATTTGGGTACTCTCTAGCTGCTCTGAAATCGCGGTGAAAAGCCAAAGTTGGTACTGATTACCTTGATTGGAAAACGTAAAATATTTAAATAGTAAGTCTTTGGCGATGTGGCTACCTACTTTGGCTTGTTCAAGCTCTGGGTGTGCTGCAAGTAATGAGTGTCCAGACTCTGCGCCGCGAATATCCAACAATTGCTTTGCGCTGTTATTACAAATCAAAATGGTGTGGCCATTTTTGATAAGGATCAGACCTGCTTCTATGTGTTGTAGCATGGTTTCGTAAGTAGTGACGAGCTCTGCCTGTTTGGTTTTATCTTGCTGAGCTTTCTGAATAAGCTCGTTACAGGTTGTAAGTGCTTGCTTACTTATTGGGTGCTTATTATCAATTCTAAAGCTGCCATCTTGATACTTGAGCGCAGTAAACACCTCTTCGAATTGTTGTTTCTGTCTTTTCAGTGTGGCAATAGACAGCACTGTGAATAGGACTGCAATCGCAATGGATAAACCACTAAACAAAAAGACGTAGCTGTGGATAAAGCCCAGCACACCAAGTGTGGCGAATAAAATGGCTGCGAGTTGAAAAATGGCCATGCGAACGAGGCTATTATTCCACATCATACTTCTCCATTTTACGGTACAGTGACGCTCGAGTGATCCCAAGCGCTTTAGCCGCATGGCTGATATTTCCCTTAAAGTCTCGGACCGCCCGCTCTATGGTGTGCTGCTCTATTTTTGCGAGGTTATAGGTGTCAATAAAGCCCGCACTCTCCTCAGAGCTTGCCCCTGGACTGGCGAGCTGAAACTGCAATTGGGTTGAGTCAGATAAAATAACTGCGCGTTCAACCAAGTGTTGTAATTCTCGGATGTTACCGGGCCATTGATACTTGACTAAATTAGCCATCATTTTGTCGCTGACCGTTTTGCACTGTAGCTTGTACTTTTTGCTGTATAGATCAGCATAAAACTCAATAAGTAGTGGAATATCTTGGGGTCTATCTCGTAGTGCTGGAAGTGTGATCTCTACGGTATTAATGCGGTATAACAAGTCCTGACGAAAACTGCCTTCGCGCACCATGTCATACAAATTCATATTGGTTGCGGTGATAAGGCGCAGATCAACCTCTATTTGTTTGCTGCCTCCCACTGGTGTAACCACTCGATTTTGGATCGCAGTAAGTAACTTTCCCTGTAACTCGAGCGGAATATTGGCTATTTCATCTAAAAATAAAGTACCGGATTCCGCAAGCTCAAAGCGACCTGGCTTATTGGCTTTCGCATCTGTAAATGCGCCTTTCATATGGCCGAACAATTCACTTTCGAACAAAGAGCTGGCTATCGTGCCCATATCGACAGACATGAAGGTATTGTCTTTTCGTAAAGACTGTTTATGTAGCTCTCTGGCAACGACTTCTTTACCTGTGCCGCTTTCGCCTAAGATTAAGACATTGGCATCGGTTTTGGCGGCCTTTTCTATGGTTTGAAAAACTTGCTCCATTGCTGGACTCGAGGCAATTAAATGCTCGAATGGTTTGTTTTGCGCAGCCATTGAGATTTGTGCGATTTGCGTGAGCTTCTTGGACTTTTGCCGTTGTGCGCTCAACTCGATGCAATTGGCAACCGTTGCGAGTAGCTTTTCATTTTGCCAAGGCTTGAGGACAAAATCGTTGGCACCAAGTTTGATGGCATCCACTGCCATCGTTAGGTCGCCATAGGCAGTGAAGAGTACAACCACTGCATCTTCATCCAAGGCTTTTATTTGTTTTAGCCAGTAGAATCCTTCGGCGCCGGAGGTTGATTCTCGAGTAAAGTTCATGTCGAGCAATATCAGTGCAAAGTCCTGTTCCGACATTGTTTTAGCGATATCGTGGGGGTTCTCTAGCGTCACGATTTTTTTGTAATATTGTTTGAGCAACATTCTCGTGGCGACGAGAATTTCGCTGTTGTCGTCGACAACTAAAATTGCCTTATCGCTGATAGTCATTACATTTCCTTTTCTCATCAAACTGTACGATATCGTACACTAGGTGTTTAATTTTTTTACACTCTTTTGTTCCATTATTCCAAAAAATAATTTTATGCTTTTGATTTTTATTTGTTTTTTAGTTTGGCATGCAACTTGAGTTATTAGGCTAACCTGAACTCAAGAGAGTGACAAAATGGACAGAAAAATAACACCTAACAAAAGATTTCAGCTGTGGTGGCTGGCGCTACCTGTCATCGTGGTAGCGTATTTTGCATTTGATAGTGCAGCGAGTAGCAGCGGGGATCGTGTTAATCTGGCGATGGATAAAGTCAAGATAAGTGCAGTGACAAAGGGCGAGTTTCATGATCTTATTCCGCTTAGAGGCAGCATCATGCCGAGTAAGTCTGTGTATCTAGATGCCATCGAAGGTGGGCGAGTTGAAGCGCGTTTCGTCGAAGAAGGTGCGATGGTTAAAAAGGGTGACAAACTGCTCGCACTGAGCAACACGAGTTTGCAGCTGGATGTGATCTCCCGTGAGGCGCAGATCTCAGAGCAGCTAAATAACCTACACAATACCCGCTTAGCGATAGATCAAAACCGTTTAAACTTAAAACGAAACCTATTAGAGCTAGATTATCAGGTAAGTCAAAGTGAGCGAAAGCTTGCACAGTTCAAGCGCCTTGGTAGCGGGAATTTAGTTTCAAAAGATGAGCTACAAGCGGCCGAAGATGAAACTGAGTATCTAAAAAACCGCCGCAAGTTAATTATTGAGCAGCAGCAACAAGATGAAAAAATCCGTACGGCACAAATTGCACAGCTAGAAGATAGCGTTGAGCAGCTTAATAAAAACTTAGGTTTTGCGCGTAAAAACCTTGAAAATCTAATTATCAAAGCGCCTATGGATGGTCAATTGACTGCGCTAGACGCGGAACTAGGCGCGTCAAAGGCGAGAGGCTCACGTTTAGGGCAAGTTGATATTGTGTCTGAATATAAAGTGTCGGCCCAAATTGATGAATTTTACTTGGGCCGCGTGTATGCGGGACAAACCGCAAGGTTAACGCTGCAAGGGAGGCCGTATGAGCTAACGCTCGCAAAGGTCTATGCCGAAGTGTCAAATGGTCGCTTTGAAGTGGATTTAACTTTTAATGGTGTGCTGCCCAGCGACATTCGTAGAGGTCAAAGTTTGCAGTTGGAGTTGTTATTAGCAGATGCGAAAGCTGCGACTTTAATACCAAATGGTGGATTTTATCAAGATACCGGCGGCAAGTGGGTATTTGTACTAAAGCAGGGCAGCCAAGTGGCGGTGAAGAAATCGGTGACGTTTGGCGAGCGTAACAACAAATATATTGAAGTGCTTGATGGGCTGGCAGTCGGCGACCGAGTGATCACTTCAAGTTACAGCAGCTTTAAAGACATGCAGTCGGTCAGTTTGACTCGTTAATAGAATTAAAAGGCAAAAGAATATGTTACATCTAACTAAAATAAATAAAGTTTTTCGTACTGAGCTGGTTGAGACTTACGCCCTTGAGGATGTCACGGTGACCGTAGAGCGTGGCGAGTTTGTTGCTATCATGGGGCAGTCAGGTTCAGGTAAATCTACCTTACTCAATATCATCGGCATGCTAGACCATATTGATGGCGGCGAGTATGTTTTTGATGGCAAGGACATCAGCCAGTTAAGTGAAGGTCAGCTTGCTGATATTCGTAAAGACAATATTGGTTTTATCTTCCAAAGTTTTAACCTTATTGATGAGCTCACTGTATATGAGAACGTTGAGCTTCCGCTTATTTATCAGGGGATCTCTAAAGCCGAACGAGCACTGCGTGTGACAGCCGTGCTGGAAAAAGTGAACATTGCGCATCGCAAAGATCATTACCCACAGCAACTTTCAGGTGGTCAACAGCAAAGGGTTGCAGTTGGGCGTGCCATTGTCGCAAAGCCAAAAATGATTCTAGCGGATGAGCCAACCGGTAATCTTGACTCAAAAAATGGTGAAGAAGTCATGGGGCTGTTAGCACAGCTTAACCAAGAAGGGGTAACGATAGTCATGGTGACGCACTCAGATCACCATGCAAATTACGCGCATCGCACGATCCATGTTTTGGATGGCCATATTGTTTCGAGTCAAATGCTGGAGGTTCGTTGTGCTTAAAAATTACTTGTTAATCGCGTATCGCAGCTTACTGCAACAAAAGCTCTACTCAACAATCAATATTTTGGGTTTGGCGATTGGTTTAGCTATTTGTATCAGTATGGCCATCTTTGTTGAATCTGAGCTGGGTTACGACAAGTTTATTGAGGGTCACGAGCAAATCTATCGCTCGTCTGTAAAATGGATGCCGCCAAGTGCGCCTGAACAATACTATGCGCAAGGGCAAGTATTTAACGCAGAAAACTATCAAGCACACTTTGAAGAAGTGGTTGATGCTACTCGCTTTCGAGAAGTGAGCGTTGCGCTTGGGCAAGGCAAGGAAAGTTTTCTTCATGATGGTGTATTCCTCGCTGACCCCAACTTTGTTGATTTTTTCTCCTTAGATCTAATTGACGGAGAGCGTCAGTCGGCACTCGAGGCTCCCAACACCATTGTTTTAACCCAAGCAGCTGCAATGCTCTATTTTGGTCGCACGAATGTTGTTGGAGAATCTTTACTTGGTGCAGGAAAACTACCGTTAAAGGTGAGCGCTGTGATAAAAGACTTGCCACTGCGCACCCATTTAAACGTCTTTGCGCTGATCAGTATGGCAACGGCCACCACTTATTATGGTGATAACAGCTGGCAGCGTGACCCAAGTTTTAACTATTTCACTTACGTTAAATTAGCGGATGGGGTAACCGGTGAAGATGTTGAAGCAAAAATCCCAAGTTATTTAGAAAATCATTATGGTCCGGGAACTAGCGACACCCTTGGCTTTGAATTAATGCCTATCACCGATATTTATCTTCACTCACATCAGTATGGTGAAATGAAAGAAAATGGTGATATCAATACCGTTTATTCGTTTAGTGTTATTTCAGCGCTTATTCTCTTTATTGCGTGTGTTAATTTTATGAATTTGTCGACTGCCACAGCAACCAAGCGCGCAAAGGAAGTGGGAGTACGTAAGACATTAGGCGCTAAACAGCAGCATTTAGTTATGCAGTTTGTGGTTGAGGCGATGATGTTGAGTTATATCGCGTTGATCATTGCTGTAGCGCTGGTTGAGGCTGGTTTACCTTTGTTTGCGAGTTTTATCGGCAAGCCGCTCAGTTTTGACTTCTATTCAGAGCCGTTAGTGTTGACTACGCTGTTGCTTTTAGGGTTATTCGTTGGCTTAATCTCAGGCGCATACCCTGCCTTTTATCTAAGCCGCTTTAAACCTGCTAAAGTGCTTAAAGGAGAAGTGACACAGGGTAAATCTGGTGCGCTGCTGCGTAAAGGGCTGGTGGTATTTCAATTTAGTGTCGCCGTGGTGCTTATTATCGCCACCACGGTATCTAACCAGCAACTAAAGTACGCAAGAGCCATAGAGCTCGGTTATGACAAAGACAATACTTTTGTGCTGAGCCGTCTTTATACAGATATCGCCAGTCAACAGCGTAGCGCATTAAAAACACAACTGCTCTCTCACCCAAGTATTGTCAGCGTGACAGCAAGTTCAGCGGTACCAACAGAGACCATTGTCGATGCTTTTGGGATGGTTAATCCAAAAACACAATTGTCGCAGACCATGCCGACATTGGCAGTAGATGAAGATTATTTTAGCAGCTACAACATTAAGTTACTGAGTGGCCGAGGGTTTAGTCGCGATTTTCCTGCCGATAAGTTCGCGATGCCGAGTGCAGCTGAGCCAAATCCGCGTTTTTCGGTTGTGATTAATGAAAAGGCGGCGCAGAATTTAGGATTTAGTGCTGATGAAGCAGTTGGTAAAACATTTGAAGTACGATTAACTCGGCATTCAAGCGCTACGGCGACTATCATCGGGGTGACGCAAAACTACTATTTTTCTTCGCTTAAAACAGAGATAAGCCCAACGTATCACTTGCTAAGAGAGAATGAAGGCAATTCGATGGCGATAAAATTTCAAGGTGATACAGCGCAAACTCGCGACTTTATAGAGGCCACTTGGCGCAAGCTAGTACCAGAACAAGAAATGGAACTGACTTATCTACAAACTAAATTTGAGCAGATGTATCGCCAGGAAGACAAAGAAATCATTGTGTTTAATTTGTTCTCTATGCTGGCGATTTTCATTGCTTGTTTAGGTTTATTTGGTCTTGCCTCTTTTACTACAAAAAGGCGCACCAAAGAGATTGGGGTGCGTAAAGTGCTTGGTGCTTCGGTGATGGATATCGTGATATTGATCAACAAGGAATTCTCAAAGCAAGTGCTGATCGCAAACCTGATAGCGTGGCCGCTTGCGTACTTTGTGATGCAGCAGTGGTTAAACAACTTTGTCTATCGTGTTGACCTTTCAATCGTGCCATTTTTGATTGCAGCAAGTTTAGCGTTTGCAATTGCTTGGCTAACGGTCGGCTCGTTGACGCTAGTTGCCGCACAAGCGCGACCTGTAAAATCATTAAGATACGAGTAATTGCAACAAAACAGGCCTCACAATGAGGCCTGAACAGAGATAAGTTAAGCGCCTGGACCACATTCCAAGCAGTGCTTGATAATATCCGGGCCAAACTTCAAGTTTGCATTTAGATTTCGCAGTGCCGTTCTTAGGCCTTCTTCTATCACTGGGTGGTAGAAAGGCATTTCGAGCATTTGTGGCACGGTCATCTTGTTTTGTAGCGCCCAAGCAAGTAAATGCGCCATATGCTCAGCAGCTGGGCCGACAAATTCGGCACCTAAGAATAATCCGGTGCCTTGCTCAGCGTAGACTCGCATATGGCCTTTGTTTTTTAACATCACGCGGCTGCGGCCTTGGTTTTCAAAGCTTACCTCTCCGATGGCAAAGCAGCCACAATTGCCATATTGCTTTTCCAACTCTTTATAACTTGCTCCAACCATCGCAATTTGTGGGTCGCTAAATACCGCCGCAAGCTTTGCACGGCGCAGTCCCACTCTCACATCAGGGAAGCGACCGGCATTTTCACCTGCAATCGTGCCTTGATCTGCGGCTTCATGTAGAAGCGGGATCTGGTTGCTGGCATCACCTGCAATAAAAATCGGGGCGTTACCTGAGCCATCAAGACATTGCATGGTATGTGGGTCGGCTAGCGGTACGCCTCGGTCATCAAGCTCAAGCGTGGTATTTTCTAGCCCTAAGTTATTAACATTGGGCACACGACCTGTGGCTGCCAACACATAGTCAAACTGCTCGGTTTGTGGTTTCCCTTGTTTGTCAATGTAGGTAAGCTCGGCTTTGTCACCGACCTGTTTCATATCTGATACTTTGGCATCTGTGTCGAGGTAAAACTCATCACTGAACACAGTGGTGGCATAGTCTTTGACGATTGGATCGGTTAGTGGTCCAAGGCCACCGCCGACACCAAATACTTTGACCTTTACGCCAAGTCGGTGTAGCGCTTGACCTAGTTCTAAGCCAATCACGCCGGGGCCAAATACGGCCACTGAGTCGGGTAAATTGTCCCAGTCAAAAACGTTATCGTTAATGACTAAGCGGTCGCCAAAATTATTAAACACACCGGGGTAGCTAGGTCTTGAACCTGTAGCGATAACAAAACGTTTGGCTGTGATCTGAGTGTGGTCGTCCAACTGTACCGTATGGCTGTTGATAAATTTTGCACTGCCGCGTAGTTTATCTTGCTCAGGTAGTTCGTCGACAGCTTCGACGACAAAGCCAACGAAGCGATCTCGCTCACGCTTTACTCTCGCCATAACCGCTTTACCGTCAATTTCAGCGGGTTTTACATTAATACCAAATTTAGGCGCGACCTCAATTTGATGTGCAGCTTCAGCTGCGGCAATCAGTAACTTGCTCGGCATGCAACCAACCCGTGCGCACGTTGTGCCGTATACGCCAGACTCAATCATCAGTACTTCTGAGGTATATTTTTTGGCATTTCTATAGGCGCTGAGACCCGCTGTTCCCGCACCAATCACGACTACGTCGGTGTTTATCTTTTTCATTTTTTGCTCCGAAATCAGAAAGTGTGATACCAATTTACTTAATTAAGAGGTCTATTTGAGGCGAGAAAATCTTGTCGATAACCAGGCAAAAATTTTGCTATTTAGTTGTTCTAAATGAGAAATTTTTAACGCAGTTAGCGTCAGATTTGCTCCTTCAAATTGAGCAAGTATTAAGATAAATTGGTATACTCCCCCCATGACAGTGTCACTAGTCATTGTGTTTTGTTGTGTTGAGGGGGAACATTTTGACTTGGTGAGCAAGTTCACCAAGTCATGTTGTGGGGGATGAGTGATTAAGCGAAATATTCAGCTAAATCGTCTGAACCACCGATGTGTTTACCACCGATAAATACTTGCGGCACGGTTTCGCGACCAGACAGCGCTTTAAGACTGGTTAGCGATGCTTGTTGACCAAGTACCAGCTCTTCATATGCCAGTCCTTTTTCTTTTAGCAAAGCTTTGGCTTTTTCACAGAATGGACAGCCAATCTTGCTAATAACGGTAACCGGCTCTGGTTTGATTTGGCGCGGGTTAATGTACTCCAGCATAGTATCTGCGTCTGATACCTCAAACGGGTCGCCAGGCTTTTCTGGTTCGATAAACATTTTGTCAATCACACCATCTTTTACCAGCATTGAATAACGCCAGCTGCGTTTGCCAAAACCTAAATCGTTTTTATCAACTAACATGCCCATGCCGTCAGTGAATTCGCCGTTACCGTCAGGTAGTAGTGTAATATTCTGCGCTTCTTGGTACTGTGCCCATGCGTTCATTACAAACGTATCATTAACGGATAAACACACGATTTCGTCGACACCATTTTGTTTAAATACGCTAGCAAGCTCGTTATAGCGCGGTAAGTGCGTTGACGAACAAGTTGGTGTAAAGGCACCAGGCAAAGAAAATACAACCACAGTTTTACCTTTAAAAATTTCATCGCTGGTGACGTGCTTCCACTCTTCATTTTCTCTAATTGGGAATGTAACCTGTGGTACGCGTTGACCTTCAATATTCTTTAACATTTTGCTTTCCTTCTTAAGTTGATGGAGCCATTATGCCGCGCGCATTTTGATTTGTATAATTGATAGTTAAGATTAAAGTGTTCAATAAAATTGATTGTTTTCAACTTCAAATATTTGTATTTTTTAATCTAGCCAATGCTGCTAAGTTGAGGTTAGTCAATTTTTACGGGAACAGGGAATATTTAGATGAAAGCAAACTTTGAATTAATGGCGGATTACAATTGCTGGATGAACGAAAGATTATATGAAGCTGTTTCGGGATTGAGCGCCACGGAATTACACCAAGATCGAGGGGCTTTTTTTGGATCCATTATGGGATCGTTAAACCATATTCTTGTTGCCGATATTATTTGGCTTAAGCGCTATACAGAGCATAGCCATCATGCTGAAGCACTGAATGCTGTAGCAACAATGCCGCTGCCGACAAAGCTTGATGCGATGCTGTATGAAGATTTTGCAGCGTTGAGACAGGCAAGGGCTGAAATGGATAAGGTGATTATTGAGTTTGCGAATGAAGTCACTGAGGAGGCGCTTGCAGCCGATTTACACTACAAAAACACACAAGGTAAAACCTTTTCTCGCAAGTTTGGTTTTTTAGTGCATCATTTATTTAATCATCAGACGCACCATAGAGGGCAAATAACGACATTACTCAGCCAGATTGGTATTGATATGGGAGAAACCGATCTATTAGCGCGGATCCCCACATCATTTGGTTAGTGGTTTAGCTTTACCGCTTCAGTTATGTCTAGTGTTATCAGCAATGAGAAGGGTTATAAAGCTAGACATTAGCTCTACAGGCCTTTAAAAACCGTGTTCGGTAAAGCCTGCTAATAAGAATTTCACTCGCTAACTTTTCATAATAACTCTGAATAGAGCTCCTCTAGCCATTCATGAAGGTCCTCTATCGAGTCAAAATCTTCGTCTGTTAATTCTTCATACTCTGTTAGTGAAATAAGATTTAAGTCTATAACCTCCCGAAGTTGGGCTCTGACTTTAATCAAGTCATAAGGGTAGTCTTCTCCAATGCCGACAGCTCTTCTCAAAATACTGGGGTCATAGCTTTCGACATGACAATAAGTTTTTAAAATGGTTCTTAAAGGATCTTCAAGTTTATTCATCGTATATTTACTTCTTTAGTTCAGGGTATAATGTGTGCAATTTAATGTTACCATCTTCTATTAGATATATAGCTTTGGCGTTTCCGTTTGAAAAATCTGTAACCTCGTATCCAGTGGGGTTTTTCTTGGAACCTAGTCTAGTTATTCCGCGTACCGCATTTCTGTAGTTAGAGCCAAAAATATCTTCAAGTGGTATTTGTATCTCAACAAATGGTTCTTTATTAACTTTTGCTTTCTTTGTCAATAAATTAAATGATTTAGTACTTTTAATATAATTATCGGCACGAATGAGTGCTTCGTCTGAAGAAAACGCAGAGGCATTTTTTCCTACTCTGTGCAGTGCTGGAGACCCATCTGGATTCTTTCGGTAAGCATCATATATAGTGCCAGAGGCAGGGTCTTTCCCTCGTAGAGCTCTGTCTACTAATTGTTTTTTCGTGACTCTATTTGGCCCTCCATGCCTTGCAGGTGCATGTCCCTCCATATCAAGACGCTTTATTTGTTCAGAAACCGACTGACTATTAACTGTCCCGGGCAACTCATTCCCTTTTGGCGGTTCCAACTCATCGGCTTTGGCTTTGGTTGGTTTGTCGGTAACGCCTCGAATTGGTGGTTGGCCTTGATACTCATCCAGTGCTTTATTAACTCGCTGTCCGATTTCTTGGGCGGCTTGTTGCATATGTTGGTCGATTTTTGGGGTGACCTCGTCTAGGCGTTTAACCGTGGCTTGCATGCCTTCGATGGCGGCGTCTGGAAGTAGTAGGTCGTAGTGCCAACTGGTAGACATGTCATCGAGTGAATCGCGCAGGCCTTTGACGATGTTTTTAACTTCCGTGGCGGATTGTTTTCCTAGGTCTTGCCAGTTGATGTTTCTTAGGTATTTAACTGGGTCGCCTTTGCCGAGCTTGCGTAGTACGGCAAGCGCAGCCGAGAGCGATTCTCCAGTATTTTTTAAGATAACCTTGCCCACGCCTTTGACTGCTGAGCCCACAACTGGTACTAAACCAATACCCGTTAGGGTAAAAGCAAGCCAAGCGTCGGTGTCGTTGGCTTCATCATCGTCGGTCAGTAACATGACATTGGCAATGATATCTCGTAAATCCATGACTTGGTCGATAATCGGTATCATGGAAATCAAGGTGCCTACCACGATTTGTGACGTAGAGGGGTTTTGATTAAAGTCGCCTTGTAGTGTGCCCCATAACCAATCACCTGCTTGGGTTGCAATGCCATTGGCTTCTATCAGTGGTGCGGTATTGCCGCTGCGTACCATTTCAGCCGCTCGCGCTGGGGTGATTTTTCCATACAGTGGATTTTTAGGGCGATTATCTTCTGGCAGGTAATCGCGTTTATCCTCACCATATTGCACGGTATATTGACCTGGCGGGGCATTCTCAATTTTTGCTTTACCGCTGTCGTCTAAGGTACCAGTCAACTCTGTGCCGTTTGCAAATCGAATGGTATAAGGTGCGCCCATAATTGGGCTGCCATCTTGATAGGTGTAAGACAGCTCAATGGTACTGCTCATCATGGTGGCAATGCCATCGGCGGCAAGTGAGAGTCGAGCATTCTCAGAGAGCGCTTGAATTTGCGGCACACTCGGCATAGTGGCGCTTTGTTTACCACCAATATCTTGCTCCATGCTGCCGTCAAACACGGTCATGGCTTTGCCTTTTAAGGTCAGTAACTTGTCTGCAAAGATGTTGACGTTACCACTTGAGTCAATGCTGATTTCACTGCCACCATTGGCAAGGGTGAGGTTGCCAGAGCCACTGCCTTTAATCGTGATATTGCCTTGGCTTTGAATGATTTGACTTCCCGCCGGGGCGGTGATGGTGAGATTGTTGTCTGCCTTGAGGTTGATATCACTTTGGATAACACTGCGATGGCTGCGGCCCGCCTTAAGGGTCAAATCTTGTTTGGCGCTGGCGTCAATTTGATTGGCGGTGACGTCTAGGTTGGTTGCGGCATCGGCAATCACCGACTTTTTACTCTCCAGTGCCAATTGTTGTTTGGCGCTGGCAATAAAGGTTTTATTGGTGAGTAGTCGAATTGCGCTTTTAACACTGCCAAGTTGTATGTCTTTGGCTGCAAAAATATTCATTGCGCCAAGTTGCGCAAGCCAGTGAATATAAGGCTGCTTTTTATCCCCATGTAACACCAAGTGCTGGTTGCCCGCTAGGGTTTGCAACACAATATGCGGGGTTTTTGGGGTGTCATCAAACATCAACAGGTTTTGGCCGCGAGAGCAGAGCACGTTTTGGGCGTTATTGGCGCTAGTAACAACAGATGGTTGCGTGTCGTTAAGGGCAAACCCTAACAGGTAACTTTGGTCTGGGTCGTTGTTCATACAACCGATGAGCACATTACTGTCTGGCAGCAGTGGAAAGTGTAACCCTGTCGGTTGCTTTTGACCACGACAGGCATATTGTGTGAGGCGCTTTACCGATTCAGTCACCTGACTATCAAAATGTACTTGCGTGGCATATTGCCCTTGTGCATCTAAGTGAGGATTGGCCTTTGACCCCGACAGCGAGCGCACTGTGGCGGTAAACACCATCGGCTTGGGGCTATGCTCTGGGGGCGCGATACGTATTGGCTCACCCCGTGGTACACACACCGACTCGCTATGATGCGCAACTTGCTTAGGGTCATTGGCACTGCCTTGCTTATACACCTGTTTACTGCGAATACAGGTATAATCGCCACCTTTTGCTGTGCCCAATTTACCATTTAACGAAAACGAATAACCGGCATTGGCTTCGGCTACGTTCCCTACCAGCGTGACTTCATTTTTACCTTGTTGATAGGCAAGCTCTAGATTGCCAGTGCGCTCAAATTGCTCAGCAGGGTTTTGTGCAGCAGGCTCAAAATAACTGCGCTGGGCCGAGCTGACTGAGGTTGGTGGATGGGCATTCACATGCACTTGGGAGCCACCCATTCTAAAGCGATGGCGGCTTTGGCACTGCGTAAACCCAACAAAGCTGGTTTCATGCTCGTGCACCAGACCATCTTTATCTGTCACCGACAGCAAGCCTCGCTCAATATAGGGGCTTGCAAGATTCCCCTCGGCAATCACTATCGACTCAATAAAATCATGGCATTCAAACCAATAAATTAAGCCGTACTTTGCTAAGAGTCGGGTGAAAAAGGTGTAGTCGTTTTCTAGTGCTTGTACGCACTGCGGTAGCGTGGGTAAATCTTTAGTGACTCGCCATTTTATCCGGTCTTGTGAATAGCCGGCTTTTTGTATCAGCTTATTGAGGACAGACTGAACATTGGCTTGTACAAAGATTTGGCTTTTTTCTGTTTGCTTAAGTAACTCAAGGCGAGGCTTTAAGACCACTTCTGCACTACAGGTGTGCTCAGACACAAAACCAGATTGGATATCAAACAAAGTCCCAGTGAAATACGTCGATATTGCATCTGGTGACTCAATTTCAAACGTGAGCATATTGCCGACAAGTAATTCATCAGCAAGGTCAAATTGGGATTCTAGGTTCGCTTTGAGTAAAAAGCCGCTATTGATACAGGTCGTGAGTTCAAAATCGACGACATGTACAGGATGGTTAGTACCATACACCACAATCCTTGTTTGCATTTTTTATGTCCACTGTTGTTGGTTAAAGCCATTCCACCAATACGCGGTACTACTTCCTAGTGTGCTGCGATTGGTTCTTATTTGCGCGCTATTGTTACATAAAAGATAAGCATTTTTAACTCATTTTTTTATTCAGCATTCGGATGCTTATCTTTTGGCATAACGATGGTTTTGAAAACACCTCCCCGAAATCACACCGAATCCTCAAATCCAAGTCGATATATAATATAGCGTTGTGGGAGGCGGTTCACCCGCCGAGAAGTATGCTTTTCAGGTGAAGAAGAAGTGCCTTTTCTTTTGCGCAACGATTCTTTGGGCATCAAAGAAAAGTAAGTTGTAGCCCATGGATGGGCGTCCAAACCTGTCAGGAGGACATATTAGCCTTACCCTCCATGGCTCGTATCAAAGCGCATCCATGCGCTCCTCGTTCATTCTTTTTAAACGACGAAAAAGAACGAACCAAGAAAACGTCGCCCCAGCATCA